>NZ_CP016180.1:1200000-1800000 GCF_013377295.1 Pasteurella skyensis
CTCGTGCAACTATTTTAGGACATATTCAACGAGGTGGTTCACCTTGTGCATTTGACCGTATTTTAGCCTCTCGTATGGGGGTTTATGCCATTGAATTATTACTAGAAGGACACGCAGGACGTTGTGTAGGAATGCAAAGAGACAAGCTTGTACATCACGACATTATTGAAGCAATCACGACAATGAAACGTCCGTTTGATGAAAAACTCTTTGAAGTAGCAAAAAAACTATTCTAATTATTTATTCAAGGCTGGCATTTGCTAGCCTTTATTTTTATATAAGAAAATGATAAAAGATAAACCCGTTATTTCAAACCAATATGGTGCATTAGTGATGGCATTCGTACCACTTTTATATGGTATAAGCCTCACGCATTTCCATTTTATTTATATTTTCTTCACGCTTTCTTGGCTATTTTTATATCTTTTTTCTTATCCATTTCTTGCGTTATTTCGTGGAAGTAAAATTAATAAAAAACCAACGGCTAGAAATAAAAAATGGGCAATAATTTATGCCATTATCAGTCTGATTTTTGCTCTTCCTGCTATTTTTTATCAGCCTCAAATTTTGCAATTTTTTATTCCAATGATACCGCTTATATTCATCCAAATTTACTATACAAAACAAAAAGATGAACGTAATTTTATTAACGACATTACAGGCTATTTAATTTTCGGTATTGTGGGGATGGCAAGCTATTATTTAACCACTCAACAATATAATATAGATATATTAATTCACCCAACTCTGTTTTTTATTGCCACAACTTTTTATGTTAAAAGCGTTGCTCGAGAGCGTAAAAATCCACGCTATCGAAAACTCAGCTTACAGTCGCATATTGTACTGATGATAGGTTATGCTTTATTTAGCTACTATTTTATCGCTTTTGCTTATTTATGTGGATTAATTCGTGCAATCATATTACCAAGAAAAAATCTTAATATTAAACAAATAGGAATGTGGGAATTTTTAATTATCACGATCTTTACGCTCTGTTTAATCGCTTCATAACTTCAACTGTTTAAATAATTGATGTTTTTCATCATCATTTAAAATGCGATATTCACCACTACCTAAACTATTCAACTTAAACTCACCTAAACCAACACGAATTAAACGTAGTGTAGGAAAACCAATATGAGCGGTCATTCGTCTTACTTGACGATTTTTGCCTTCTGTGATCGTTAATTCTATCCAGCTTGTTGGAATACTTTTACGTTCACGTATTTTAGGTGCATTTTGCCAATTAAATTCAGGTGGTTCAATATGTTTTACTTTTGCAACTTTAGTTAATCCATCTTTTAATATTACACCTTGCTGTAACTTCTCCAAATCGTCTAGCGAAGGTTCACCTTCCACTTGTACCCAATAGGTTTTTTCCTTCTCAAATTTAGGATTAGCTAAACGGTGCTGAATTTGTCCATTATTAGTTAACAATAGCAATCCCTCACTATCACGATCTAAGCGACCAACAGGATAAATATTTGCGATATCAATAAAATCTTTTAATGTTTTACGTCCTGAATCATCACTAAATTGCGTTAACACATCATAAGGTTTGTTAAATAAAACTATTATTGTTTCTGCAAAAGAAGGTAAAGGTCTACGAGCCTTGATTTTAGTTGTAGCCTTAAGGTTAGTTTTAGCTTTTACTGAGCTAGATTTAAATTTTGGTTTAGTGGAGGTCATTAAGATACTCAAAATGAGAGAAAAAGGGTGAGGGCATTCCCAGCAAACCCTCGGCACACGGAAAATCAATTCTGGCTGCTTTCTTCCGAACCTGACCAAGTAAACTGAACTCCATTGCGAGGCACCAAAAACGCCCTCATTGATTTGCATCACTTATAAAGCAACACAATAGTTGCGGATTATAAAGAAATTCTTCTTAAGAAACAAGTAGTAAACAAATCAAATTTGCAAATTTTTAGCACAATCTACCCGCTATGTTTTCTTTTATCTACAACACTAATCTCTAAACTGAGTCACTGGACTACCCAAACACCGGTCACTGAGCTTGTCGAAGTGTGAGGTGTTTGTGCACTGAATTAGTTTGGTGAACGCTTCTCTGCCCTTCAATATTTCGACAAGCTCAATAACCGAGCTCAGGGAGCCGAAGCGAAGAATGCCGTTGAGTCATCAAAAAACACCGCTTGCTGAGCCTGTCGAAGCATTAGGTGTCTATACTCCGAACTCGTTCTGTAAACATTTTATTTTGCACCATAAAAAAACACCCCTTCCAAATGAAAGGGGTGAGTGCTGTGGTGGTCAAGTGTTATTGAGAGAGAGGACTAGTAACCCTCAAGTTGTTCTCAACCACCACCTGCTAGGTTGGACTGGAAGAGAGAACTCCTCTTCCGCCCTGTGTTACATTACCATTGGTAGCCAACACCGACACCAATACCAAATTTCTTCTCAGTATTCGCGTTAATGTTTCCTTTGATAATCCATTTTCCATTGTCAGAGATAGAAGACAATCCTACGGCCATTGAGCTCGCTTTGTCATAGCTCGCGCCCGCTAATGACACCATACTCTTACCTGGGACATAAGCCTGTGGTAAGCTGGCTGATGCCATCGCACTCGCAGTACCGCCGCTTGCGGCTTTTTCTACACTGTCAATACGGGTAGAGAGTGACTCTTCCACTTTCGCTAATTGAGACACATTCACGGCATCCGTTGGTGCAGTACCGGCTTTAATATTGTGGATTTGGTTTCCACCCATATTAATATTGACATCCGCACCTTCTTTCACTGTTAAACCGGATTGGTTTAAGGTGATATTGCCTACAGTGACTTTATCGACTTTGATTTCAGGTGTGGTGGAAATAACCAGCTGTTTATCATTGCCGTTCATCACCGTTTTGGCATTAAGGTTTTTACCGACTTTGATGCTTAAGGCACCCTTGTTGCTCACGACTTCCTCTTTTGAGAGATTATCCTTGTCTAATACAACATCGTCTGTTACAGCAACCTTGATTTCAGCACCATTGCCTCCATTGCCGTTGCCTGCATCGCCTTTGTCACCTTTGTCACCTTTATCGCCTTTATCACCCTTGTCACCTTTTGCGCCTTTTAAAGCAGCTAAGAAGTCATCTTGTGTTTTAGCGTCGTTACCTGGTTGTGCTTTCCAAACCTCATAAGCAGATTGACCATCGGCGCCATTCGCACCAGCGGCACCGTCATCACCTTTCGCACCTTTAAAGTCAGGGTCATTTTTCAATGCATCCTTATCTAAAGTGATATGAGCGATTTGTTTACCGTCTTTGCTTTGTTGTTTTTCCACTTTTAAGCCATCACCAAAGTCAAAGGCAAGTTTACTTAAGTCAAATTGTTCTTCAGTATTACCCTGTTTATAATTTGCTCCCGTACCCGTGCTACCACTAAAGAAGCTAATGGTTGACAATATTGCATCTTTCCATTTATCAACATCAATACCTTGACCCTTGTTCAGTGCTTTTAACTGTTTGTAGTTAACCGCATCGGTATCTGCTGTGGCATCGCCTAAATGGGTGATTCTGCCCCCATTGACTGATACGCTATTCTCTGTATCACTTAATGTCAGTTTTCCACCACCTGCTGTGTTAGTAATTGACGAAATACCCGTGAGCTCTTTTGCTAATTTAATCGCTAAACCGTTCGTACCATCATTAACCACACCAATGTTGTTATCAGTGAGTTTATCGGCCGCTGTTACGCCACCTTTAATATTTAAGGTGTCATTGAGCTTACGGGTGACTTTATCACCCACATCACCTTTAAACACTAAGCCATCATCCATTGTCGCAACAGTATGGGTGTCTCCACCTTCATCTTCGTAAATAATACGGGTTAAGCTGTCTCCATCCTTACCATCAACACCCGCTCTACCATTAACCACTTTGATGTCGGCTGAAACAGCTTTTTTATCTTTACCGTCGATTCCATCGTGCCCATTAAGTCCGATTATACCGTTAGTGCCATTGGCACCGTCTTTTCCTTTAACGGTAATGCCGTCTTTTCCACTTAAACCGATTGAGCCATCTTTGCCATCTTCGCCTTTAATAGAAATCCCATTGTTTCCGTTGATACCCACTTCACCTTTATCACCTTTAACTGAAATACCGTCTATTCCGTCAATGCCAACGCCATCTTTGCCGTCTTTACCCGCAATACCGATACCCTCAACACCTTGCAGTTGTTTCGCCAGTTTGATTTCTAACTTGCCATCTGTGGTATCTACAAAGAGGTTATCTGCTGCAAAGTCAGAGTCTTTCGTTAAGTTCTTCGCAGGGTCTGTGCCTTTCTGTCCTTCAACCACTAAGGTTCCACCTGCAACCACTGCAACTTCATCTGCGGTATTACCTGTGAATTTCAGTCCTGCACCTGCATTAACAACCGCGGTTTCAACTGCTTTTAACTGTTTGTAGTTAACTGCATCAGTCTCTGCTGTGGCATCCCCTACATTGGTAATTCTCTTACCACCTGCATTCACACCTTCAGTAGAGATGGAAACAATATCATTTCCTTTCGCTGCACCAAATACGATTGAATCTAAAGCTGTTAACTCTTTTGCCAGTTTAATCGCTAAACCATTCGTACCATCGTTAATGACACCAATGTTGTTATCAGTCAGTTTGTTCTCATCGGTTACACCACCTTTAATATTTAAGGTGTCATTGAGCTTACGGGTGACTTTATCACCTGAATCACCTTTGAACACTAAGCCATCATCCATTGTGGCAACAGTATGGGTGTCTCCTGCTTCATCTTCGTAAATAATACGGGTTAAGCTGTCTCCATCCTTACCATCAACACCCGGTCTACCATTAACCACTTTGATGTCGGCTGAAACAGCTTTTTTATCTTTACCGTCGATTCCATCGTGCCCATTAAGCCCGATTACACCGTTGGTGCCATTGGCACCGTCTTCACCTTTGATAGTAACGCCGTCTTTACCGTCTTTGCCTTTCACCGTAATACCGTCTTTTCCGTCAATGCCGACACCATTTTTGCCGTCTTTACCGTCAACGCCGATATAACCGTCTTTTCCGTCTTTAGGTTTTCCTATACCACCCACCGCTGTATCAACATAAGCTTTAACGGCTTTCTCTTGAACAAGCTGAGTGGTGTCGCCCGTAATTTCACCTTTACCTACTTTCGAACCTAAGGTCGCTTTCGCTGCCTCATCACCAATATTCGAACCGTCTATTTTTAAGTAGGTAGTAGCAAGGTCTGTGGTACCTGTTATTTCTTTGATTTTATCTACATCTAAACCCAGGGTGTATTTCGCCCCTTTGCTGGCGGTTGCCGCTGTTGTATCAAGAGTTAAACCACTGTTTGGTTTTACTGCCACTTCTTCTTTAGAGGTTTTACCCACATTGGTGATTTGGGTGGTTAAATCGGTGTTTAAGTTTGTGATAGCCGTTGTATTGACCTTCACTTTATCATCCACATCTTTCACGGCTTTAATTTGGGCTAACTCGGTAGTTTTGGTTAAATCCGTGGTACCCACGGCATCCCCAAAGGTCGCTTTGTTGTTAGCAATATTTGAACCGTCGACTTTTAAGTAATCCGTCTCAAGGTTTGTGGTTCCGGCTAACGCTTTCACTCTGGCTTCTTTTAGGGTGAGTTTCACTTTACCTGCGGTTAAGTCTCCCCCATTGCTCACGGTGATATCGTCACTTTCAATGGTATTTAAGGCAGCACGGTCTAACTTATCTGCAATACTTGCCAATTGACCTTTTACGGTATTATTTAAGTCAAACGATACGTCTCCGTTATCGCCCACTGAGGCAACCGTGTCTGTACCATTCGTAAAGTTAAAGCCCTCTGACAGTTTCACTGTTTTGGTTGTACTGCCAGCCTTATAAGCAATGGTTTGATTACCCATTGCGTTAGTCACGCTGTTATCAATATTCGTAATAACATCCGCTTTAGCCGCATCTACATACGCTTTTACCGCTTTTTCTTGAACAAGTTGTGTGGTATCACCCGTAATCTCACCTTTACCGACGTTTTTACCAAACTTCACTTTATTGTCATCACTGCCAACATTCGAGCCTGTTAATAATAAACGGTCAGCTAAATTCGCTTGTGTGAGTATATTACCGATATCAAGGGCTTGTTTCCAATCCGCTATATCGCCATCAGTTAAGTTACTGGCATCTTTTTTCGCAAAGGTTTCAGCGACTTTGTCGTTTAACTTCGTCTCGTCAATCGATAGGGTGTAGGTGTCTTTGTGATTTGCCGTTGAAGCGGTTTTCACTAATTTTAAGACACCGTCTGTCGCGGGATTGACCGCCACTTCTACGGCATCTCTTGCGGCATTTTTAATCACCGCCGTGCCATCTGAAGAAATGTTATCTAAGCTGATATTGGCTTTGCCTGCTAAAGCAGCGGTATTATCATCAATTTTTTCCAATTGTGTTTTGGTCTCTTGTGATAGTGCCACTACCCATTCTTTGTTTGTCGCAGCTGTCCCACCAGAGACATCAATACCCTCACCTGCGGTAACCGTTTCAATGGAGTTGGTATCGATTTTCGCTTTCCACGCCGCTACATCATTCGCATTTAAGTTTGTGGCATTGCGATTGGCTTTTTTAGCCAGTTTTGTGGTGACACTCTCTTCTAAGTCGGTGATATCTTGTGTATTCGTATTGACTTTATCATCCACCGCTTTCACCGCTTTGATTTGCGCTAATTTTGTGGAAGTCCCTAAAGTGTCTGTACCCACTTGGTCACCAAAGGTAGCTTTGTTAGCCACATTTGAACCGTCTGTTTTTAAATAGGTGGTGTCAAGGTTTGTGGTGCCCGCTAATGCTTTCACTTCATCTTCATCTAACGATAAGGTGAAGATAGCGCCTTTCTCATTGGTGGCAGGGGTTGTTACGACATTAATACCGCTGCCATTGTCTGCTTTCACGGTCTCTTTTGAGGTTTTACCTACGTGAGTAATGGTATCACCTAAGGTATTAACGGTATCCCCTAAGTTGGTCACTTCTGTGTTAATTGTCGCAACTTTGCCATCCACATAGGTTTTTACCACATCCCCAGTAACAGTGTTGTGATTAGCGGTTTCAATCGCGCCTGTGCCTACTTTATCTAAAATAGTGGTGACCTCATCGGCTAATTTTGCTTTTGTAACATTGCCATCGGCAATTTTAGCGGTAGTTACGCCACCGTCCTTAATACCAATCACCCCATTACCATTTTTAGTTAAGCTGGTATTATCAAGATTTACCCTTAAATCCACGTTGCCTGCTGCAGTGGTGATACCCACGGTTTTATCACTGCTCTTGATATCACTCGTTTCCAGTTTGGTATCTAGTGCAGCTTTCACTTGGGTATCGGTAACTAATTTGCCTTTTGGTGTGGCTAAATCCGCTTCATCATTTAACTTAGTTGTCCAAGCATTCACATCATCAACACTCAAGTTATCGGCATTTTTATCCGCTTTTGTGGCGATAGCGGTACGATTTCCGTTAATATTTGCAGTATTGGTCTCAATATTCCCTTTATTAAATGCAATGGCTTCTTGAATCGTGTCTTTACCTGTACCACCGATATCAGTGAAAGTAATATTGCCATTTTCATCTATTGCGGCATTACCACCCAGATTGTCTTTTACTGAGGTAGCGACATTGCCTAATACGATAGTGGCTGCATAAAGTTGTGAACCATTAATGGCATCCGTTGATTCTTGAGAAATTTTACCTGGTGCAACATTAATAATTTGTTTTTCGTGAGCGGTTTTACCCACAGACACCACACCATCTGCAATACCTGAAAACTCCTTGTATTTAAGACCATTTATAGCCTTTGTTCCATCTACTTGTGTAAAGGCTCTGGTTTCTGCGTTTGAACCTAAGGCGACTGAGTTTTCATTATTTGCGACAGCATCAAAACCTAAAGCAAGGGTTTTATCTGCAACAGCTTTAGCACGGTAGCCCATTGCAACGGCTTCTTGGTTTCCATTTTCAACACCTGCTACGGTTTCTGTTCCTAATGCCATTGAACCAGCTAGCTGTGTAGGATCTTACCCCTTGACCAAATGCAAATGAACCCTCCCCCTTAGCAACACCTCCAAGATACCCTTTAGCTTCTGCAATTTTAAATTTCATTGCTGTCTTTTCTTCAGCTGTAGCAATATCATTTGTTATTTTAGCTTGCTCTTCTTTGGTTAAGATATCTACATAATCATTTATCGCTTTCATTTCTAAATTTCCAGCAATTTCATCTATTTTAGTAATATCACCAGCACCACCAGCGAAAGAACTTTGTCCTTCAGCGTATGATAAAACACCTGTTGCTGTAGCATCATTACCTGTAACTTTATTAAAAGAACCAGCTATGATTGCTGATCTACCTCCCTTAACAGTATTATATTTCCCTGTTAATATACTTGATGATTGTGCTAATACACTATTTCTTTGTCCTGATACAATGCTTGAGAAGTGTCTATCAACTGCATTTCCTTCCCCTACAAATATTCCTGAATCTGATGTCCTTGCTCTTTGTCCTACAGTATTAGACTCTCCTCCAATTATAACATTACCATGTATTCCCTCTACTCTATTGTTTATACCCACACCAACAAAAGACGCCGCTGAAGTAACTACATTATGCGCTCCACCTGCTATAATAGAACCTCCTGTATATCCACCTACTGCATCATAATCTTTAATGACGTCTGCATCTCCATTTGATTTAAATTGCAATACCCCATTACTGTCTCTCTTCCATATATTATATTTACTCATACCCAGACCAACAGTTACTTCAATTTTATTATCAGCTCCTGTTAATATTGCTGATTTTATAGACTCAATTCCACTTACTCTGTTATTGATACCACCTAGCACACTAGTAAAACTGTAACCAGCCACATTATTTCTACCAAATGCAAATGCATTATTTCCCCAAGCAAAGCTTCCAAGATATCTCTTAGCGCCTGCAATTTTATTCTTCATTGCTACCTTTTCTTCAGCTGTAGCAGTACCATTCGCTATTTTACCTTGTTCTTCTGTAGTTAAGATATCTACATAATCATCTATCGTTTTCGTCTCTAAATTTCCAGCAATTTCATCTATTTTAGCAATATTACCAGTACCATAAGCGAAAGAACCTTGTCCCTCTACTAGTGAATACCCCCCCATCACTGTTGAATAATCCCCTTTAACCTTGTTTGCTAATCCGCCCAATGTTATAGAACGTCCTATACTTAGGTTGTCATTTCCTCCAATAGCAATAGAATTATTAGATGTTGTATTATTAACACCTTCTAGTTTATCCAATCTTGATTTTAATGCATTAAAGTCCGCATCGGTAACCGCCATTACTTAAGTACTAAAGCCCAATACCATTGAGATTGCCAAAGTAATTTTTGCAAATTTTGGTAAGAATGTACCCCCTTGTTTTGTTGATTGGCTTTGTGTTTTTGTGGCGCCTTTAGCTAATTCGCTTACGGCGGTGAAAGTTTGTGTTGCTTTGTTAAACACGATTTTGTAGATGCTGTTCATAGTCAGGTATCCTTTTTAGTTGATATCCTTTCCTTAGGACTTTGCTGAGGTTGATGTAAATTCCTTTTACCGCCTCGTGAATATTTTGTTAAAAAATATGTATAAACTTCCCGATTGTAAAAAAAAAAACGCAAGCAAAATCGTAGTAATGGAGGTTATTTGGGTGAAAAATAGACAATTTAGAGTGGGGATGGGGTGGTTTTGATTAGGGAGTGTGAAATATCGATCACGGGGTTAGTCAAACACCGGTCGCTGAGCCTGTCGAAGTGTTAGGTGTTTGGGCACGGGATTTGTTCTGTGGGCGCTTCTCTTCCCTTCGACAGGTTCAGGGAGCCGAAGCGAGGAATATCGATCACGGAACTAACCAAACACCGATCACTGAGCTTGTCGAAGTGTTAGGTGTTTGGACACGGGATTTGTTCTGTGGGCGTTCTCTTATACTTCGACAGGCTCAGTAACCGAGAACGGGAACGTAACATATCACATCTATAAATTATTGATCTAATTTGTAAATTTTTATTGAAATGTGACCGCTATGATTATGTCTTATAATGTTTTGTGGAGGTTTTTATATCGAGCAGCGGGAGGATATACGCAAACAAGTTTGCTAATCCTCCCCTACGGTCGATTTTTTAACTTTTTGATTTATAAATGGTTTGTAGCAAAGGATTTAATGAGCGAAGCGAATGAACTATCCTCCCGTAAGCTAAATTAAAATCACAAAACTAACCAAACACCGGTCACTGAGCCTGTCGAAGTGTTAGGTGTTTGGGCACTGAATTTGTTCTGTGAGCGTTCTCTTATACTTCGACAGGCTCAGTAACCGAGAACGGAGACGTAGTATGATTATTGATTTAATTGGTAAATTTTTATTGAAATGTGACCGCTATGATTATTCATAACAAAAAGAAAGCATCTTGACTTAGTTTGGCTCAGATGCTACAAGATAAAATTAATATAGAATAACCCTACAATACAATTATGGTAGATTTTTGTGAGTAAAAAAGACAGAATCAAAACAACGTTAGACTTTCTAAAAAGTTTGTTATTTGCTTTTTTAATGGCGTTGTTTGGCGTAATAAGTTATACATTTATCCATATAGAATCGTTAAGTAAGCTAAAAATCAGCCTTTTAGCATTCTCTTATCGTACTTGTCATTACAGCTTACCTTTGTGGTAAAGAGTATTATTACTTATCTCAATAAGTTAGAAGAGGAGAATTAATATGTTTAATTATATTGTTTTTGTTATTATGTTGATAATGGTAACCAGTGCTATTATATGGACAATTAAGCAATTAAGTAAATAAAACAAAAATCCATAACCGCTTATTAAAATATAGGCGATTTTTTATATTAAATAGCTAGTAAGAATGAGTATCTCGATCACTAAACTCGATCTTTCTAACCCTTTGACTTATAAATATTTTATAGAAAAGGGATGAATGATATAAACGAATAGTCAGAAAATTTGTGTTAATTATTGATCATATTTTCTAAACTTTGAACAGGTTTTATGGTTTCCCAATTGCGACAAGAGGGGCAAAACCAATTTAATCTGATACCTTGATACCCGCAGTTTATACAGTGGTATTTGAAGCGTTGTGTGATGGTTTCACCCACCATTTTATGTAGTAACATTAGGCTTTTTTTACCTGTTCCTTCCACTTCGTTAATTTGATACTCAATAAAGCGTTGGAAGGTGATCATATCAGGGTGTTTACTTATTTGTTGATATAATTTAGATTTTGCTGCTAACTCTCCATCTTTGCTTTCTATCAACTCTGCAAGGGCAATATCAATGGCACTATTATGCTTAATTTGGTTTGCTTTGATAAGAAAAAACTCAAAATCGTCTAATGTATTTAACTGAATATAGCAATGTTTGATTTTATCTATGACTTCGCTGATATAATCAGGATCTTGCGTGAGTACTTGTTGAAAATGATTAAGTGCTTTGTCGTACTGTTGATTTGATGAATAGTAATCACCTAGCAAAATAGATGCTCTTACGCAATTTGGGTTAATTTCTAATGCTTTATTTAATAGGGTTAGAAAATTTTTATTCTGCTGTTGAAGTACGTTGCTGTATTCACAATAATAGTGCGAAAGAGAGATTCGCTCTGTTGTTGGGTGTACTTTTATGAGTTTTTCCGCCACATTAATTGCATTTTTCCATTCTTGTGTGCGTTGATAAATATTCATTAATTGTGTTAACGAATTGAGTGCAAATTCAGGCTCATCAAGTAGTTCTATATAATAGTTCTCTGCTCGATCATAAAAACCCACTTTCATAAAGTCTTTAGCAAGCTGTTGTTTTACAAGTAATTTTTGCTCGATAGTATAATTGGGATTTTCATCTAATTTGCGGTGGATCATTAAGGCGCGATCCACTTCACCTCGAGAACGGAATAAGTTTCCAAGGGTAAGTTCTGCTTCAAATTGAGAACCAGCACCGATCTGTTCCTCATTTTGGTTTTGAACCATTGATAAGAACAGATCCACTGCTTTTTCTTGCTGATTGGATAAAAGAAAATTTAGTCCCGTCATATAATCACGGGAAAATTTATTATTTTGACTGTCTTGTGCTTTTCTTACACTTCGTTGTCCCATATACCAACCGTATAATGCTGCGATTGGTAGCAATAGGAACAATAACTCTAGCATTACTCAACCTTTGGTAGAGTTAACTGATCAATTTGTTTCGCTTGACGTTTTACTCGATGGTTTAAAGCAATATTTTTTAATCTTAATTTAAGGTAGAAGAAACCTGTGATTAACCAACCTAAAATTAACCCAAATCCAAATAACGCTGCAACTAATGTTGATAAACGTAATTCATTTTGTGCAACTACATAGTTAAATGTAATTATTTCGTCGTTATTTGCCCCAATAGTAATGGCAACTAATATAATTGCTAAAATAACCACTATTCCAATGATATATTTCATTTGTTTCTCCTAACTCAACTGGATATTATTTAAACTTAATTAGCGGTAATCCACTCGTTCCTTAAGCTCTTTACCTGCTTTAAAATGCGGTACATATTTTGCACTCAATTTTACACTGTCTCCCGTTTTAGGGTTTCTGCCTATTCTTGGTTGACGATAGTGTAATGAAAAACTACCAAAGCCTCTGACTTCAATACGTTGTTTTTGTTCTAAAGAGTGACTCATTTGTTCTAAAAGTAACTTCACACTCTGTTCAACTGATTTCAGTTGTAAATGAGGTAATTTATAACTTAATGTTTCAATAAGTTCTGATTTAGTCATTGTTTTTCTCCTTTGCGAAAGATGAACGGATACGCATACTCACGTATCCGTTATAAGTAATAAATGAATTAATTATTATTCACTTTTCGCTGCTGCAAAAGCTTCAGCAAATGCATTAGGAACTTCAACAGTTTCTTGTTTTTTGTTCACTTTTGCTAATGCTGCTGATTCTTCAGCTTCATCTTTAGCACGTACAGAAAGATTAATTACACGTGCTTTACGATCAACACCTGTGAATTTCGCTTCAAGCTCATCACCAACACTAATTACTGTTGCGATGTTTTCTACACGTTCACTTGTTGCTTCTCCAGCACGAATATAAGCTTCAACACCACCAGCTAGTTCAACTTTAACACCTTTAGCATCAACTTCTGTCACTGTTCCTTTAACAATCGCACCGCGTTTGTTTGAATCAAGGAAACTTGTAAACGGATCTGATTCTAACTGTTTGATACCTAGTGAAATACGCTCTTTGATTGCATCAACTTGTAATACAACAGCTTCAACTTCATCGCCTTTTTTGTAGTTGCGAACAGCTTCTTCACCTGATACATTCCAAGAAATATCAGATAAATGAACTAATCCGTCAATTCCACCTTCAAGACCGATAAAGATACCGAAATCTGTGATAGATTTGATTTTACCTGAAACTTTGTCATTTTTAGCATGAGTTTCAGCAAAATGATCCCAAGGATTAGCTTTACATTGTTTTAATCCTAATGAGATACGACGACGCTCTTCATCAACTTCAAGTACCATTACTTCAACAGTATCACCAACGTTTACCACTTTAGATGGGTGGATGTTTTTGTTTGTCCAGTCCATTTCTGAAACGTGAACTAAACCTTCAACACCGTCTAAAATTTCAACGAAACAGCCGTAGTCAGTTAAGTTAGTTACTTTACCTGTTAATTTGCTGTTTACTGGATGATTTTCAGCGATAGCAACCCAAGGATCTTGACCTAATTGTTTTAAGCCTAAAGATACACGAGTGCGCTCTTTGTCAAATTTTAATACTTTAACAGAAACTTCATCACCAACGTTTACTACTTCACTTGGATGTTTAACACGTTTCCATGCCATATCTGTGATGTGTAATAAACCGTCAACGCCACCTAAATCAACGAATGCACCGTAGTCAGTTAAGTTTTTAACTGTACCTTTAACTTCAGCACCTTCTTCTAAGCTTGCTAATACCGCTTCACGGTCAGCACTGCTTACAGATTCGATAACTGCACGACGAGAAACAACAACGTTGTTACGTTTTTGATCAAGTTTGATTACTTTTAATTCTAATTCTTGACCTTCAAGGTTAATGTCACGTACTGGACGAACATCAACTAATGAACCTGGTAAGAATGCACGAACACCGTCTAGCTCAACAGTGAAACCACCTTTAACTTTACCGTTAACTAAACCTGTTACAGATTCCTGTGCTTCAAATGCTTTTTCTAATGCGATCCACGCTTCATTGCGTTTTGCATCACCACGAGAAACGATGGTTTCACCGTTACCGTCTTCAACAGCTTTAAGCACTACATCAACTTCATCACCGACTTGAACTTCTAATTCGCCTTGAGCGTTAGTAAATTCTTCAGCAGGTACTGCAGATTCTGATTTTAAACCAGCGTCTACTAAAACAAAGCCTTTTTGGATTGCAACAACAGTTCCTTTAACAACATCACCTAATTTAGGTTCTGTTCCAGCTTGTAGTGATTCTTCAAATAATTGAGCGAAAGATTGAGTCATAATAAAATCTTCTTAAATAAAAACATCCACTCTACTTCCTGCAAAATGGGGTTGACAATAAAAGTTTAACAATCCATTGCTAAACAAAATTTATGTATTTATTTTATAAATAAACAAATACACTACATTCTAACCGTTTTTTCAATATAAGCCAATGCTTGTTTGATGACTTCTTCAATTGAGAGATGTGTTGAATCAATTACTAATGCATCAGAAGCTGCAACAAGTGGCGCTACTGCTCTATTTCTATCTCTATCATCTCGTTCTTGTATTTCTGCTAAAATTTTATCAAAATCAGCATTAAATCCTTTACTTTTCAACTGGTTAGCACGTCTTTTTGCACGTTCTTCAGCACTCGCATCTAAAAACAATTTAATTTGTGCATTAGGGAAAACCACTGTTCCCATATCTCGTCCATCCGCAATTAATCCTTTTTCCGTACTAAAATCACGTTGTCGCTGTAATAATGCTTTTCTTACCTTTGGAAAAGCAGCTACTTTTGAGGCATTTTGACCTGCCTCTGCAGTACGTATTTGATCACCAACATTTTCACCATTTAAAATAACAACCACTTCGTTATTTTGTGGAATAAATTGGATATCTAAACGCTCTCCTAATTGTGCTAATTGTTCTTCATTTGCTAAAGAAATATTTTCTTTTACTGCAGCCAATGCCAAAATACGGTATACGGCTCCTGAATCTAACAAATCAAAATTAAATTTTTTGGCTAAGGCATTGCATAAAGTCCCTTTTCCTACGCCACTTGGCCCATCAACTGTTATTATTATTTTTTTCATTCTTGATCCTAATTTTTGTAAATTTTTACGATGATCTTACCGCTTATTGTAAATGAGGAAACTCACCAATGGTGACGTGCAACATTTTTTCTTTACCTTGTCTTAATACCAACACCTCTACTTGGGTATCTGGTCTCATTTCTGCAATGGCCTCCATCATTTGACGAGGTGATTCCGCTTCCACATTACCAATTCGCAAGATTAAATCATTTGGCTTCACACCACCTCTTTCTGCTGGCCCATCTTTGGTTACGGAAGTGACCACAACGCCTCGTTCTCCAACGCCCAGTTGTTTAGCTGAATAAAATAATTCTGTTCCTACACCAAAATAACCTCGAATCACACGTCCATCTTGAATAATTTTTGCCATCACTTTATTTGCTAAAGTGATAGGAATGGCAAAGCTAAGTCCTTCTGCAATGTCTTCACTACTTCTTCCCAAACTTAGGGTGTTAATGCCAATCAACTCCCCTGCGGTGTTAATTAAAGCACCACCAGAATTTCCTTTATTAATTGAGGCATCAATTTGAATAAAGTTTTGGCGTCCTCTTTCAGACAGTGCATTTCGTTCAATGGCACTAATAATGCCTTGTGTTATGCTTTGTCCTAAATTGAAAGGGTTTCCTATGGCTAAAACAACATCGCCCACTCTCACTGGTCTTTGGCTATTTTGTGGAATAAAGGGAAGGTTTTTAGCTTGAATTTTGAGTACCGCAAGATCGGTTAAAATATCTGAACCCACTAATGTTGCACTAAATATTCGTCCGTTTTGTAGTGCGACAATGATTTGATCTGCATTTTGAATAACGTGTCGATTGGTTAAAATATATCCTGACGACGTCATTATGACACCTGAACCTAAGTTACTGACCTTTAATCCATTCTTTTCAGATGCTATATCAAAAGATTGATTATATACATTAACAATGGCAGGAGAAGCAACTTTGACGGCATCGTGATAACTGATGATTTTGCTCTTTGGAGGTGTAAATTGATGATTTACATAAGGGGCAACAAAAAGGATTAAAATAGCACAAAAAAGACCAAACCCTATTGCTTGTGATATTTTTTTTATCATTTCAATTATCCTCTCAATTATTGTTGCTCTATTATATCACTAATATACGGTATTACACACTTATTTTAATTGTTCTAAATAGGCTTTAGCACCTAAATTATTAATTTGATTTATAATCCATTGTTGCTTTTTCCGCATTATAAATTTAGGTTTATTTACTTTAAATATTATAGGGTTAGGTAACGATGCCGCCAATAATGCCGCTTCTTTAATATTTAATTGACTGGCGTGTTTATTAAAAAAATGTTGTGATGCAGCTTCTACTCCAAAAATACCTTTTCCAAACTCTGCAATATTTAAGTACACTTCTAAAATGCGCTGTTTGCTCCAAATCATTTCAACAGCAAAAGTTAAAGGTAATTCAAGCCCTTTTCTTAACCACGATCGTTGTGACCATAAATACAAATTTTTCACCATTTGCTGTGAGATCGTTGATGCACCTCTAATTCTCTTTGAGTGACGATTTTGATTTAAAGCTTGCCCAATCGCATTAAAATCAAGACCTGAATGATCTTTAAATTTTTGATCCTCTGCAGCGATAACCGCAATTTGCATTTGCCAAGCGATCTTGTTGAGATTCACCCATTGATACTTAATGTGATATGTTTCATTTTTACATAAATAGGTTATTTTTTGTTGCACCATATAGGCAGAATAAGGGATCGGTAAAAAAGAAAAAATCAATATTAACGTAAGAAAAAAGACGCTAATTCGACTCAGTAAAAACCACAAGAATCCCTTGATTGAACGTACTTTATTCGGAAGGAAAAAACGCCATAAACGACAACATAACGCTTTTATTCTACACTTTCTCATTGAGTTGCTTATTTACCCATTCTAACATTTGTGGATCACTTGTTTTTAGCATATTTGATCCTCGAGTCACTGTGGCAATACTGGTATTTAAACTTTGCTGAATTTCTCTTTGAGACATTTCTTGCTCAAGTAACGCTTTTACAATTTGCACTCGCAAACCCAGTGAATGACACTCATCAACAGTTAGTAGCATTGACAACAATTCGTCTATTTTATCTTCAACAACCGCTTGTTTTAACAACGAAACAAATCTATGCCACTCTTTTGGATCTCTTTGATTGTAATGTACTTTCATTTTGTTTTACTCTATTTTTTAGAAAAATTTGCAAATTTTTGATCTCATCGTACCGCTTCATTACTATTGTTTAGTTCGCTGATCGTCCAATTCTGCACCTTTTGGTATCACAAAATTAAATAAATTAGGATCAATCTCTGCTGTTGAAATATTTCTTAATATATAAAGATTACTATGCCCATTTTTTTCAATAGTACTAAATCCTTTCAATAAACCGTGGCTATTAATTCTAATATCAAATTGTTGAATATTGCTATTTTGGGCTTTTGGTTTTAATACAAAAGTATCGCTATCTTGAGTTACATCATATTGATTCCAATAGTCTTTTTTATTACTTGTTAATAATACGAAAGGGGTATTATTAACAATATCATCTGTCCAATTAGCGGTTACTTGATAAACAAAAGGATCATAAAACCAAAGTGTTTCACCATCTGAAATAACGAGGCTTTCTTGTGGTTTTTTTTGCTCCATTCGAAATAAATTTGGTCGTTTAACTCTGAATATTCCTTCTCCTTCTTGAATAACTTTTCCTTTCATTGAACGGACAGTTTGAACAAAGTCTGTTTTATATTGTGAGACTAATCCCAAACGTTTTTGTAACTCAACTACAGCTTGTGAATTTGCAAATATGGCACTGCTAAAAAAAACAATGCTTACACAACCTAGTGTTTTAATTAATGATTTTTTCAAAATAATATTCTCTTTTATAGTTAATTTTCTGTGATTTTGGATTATATCAAACTGTAATAGTTCAATATAACTTAATAATTAAGCAAGATAGGATCTATTTCTGCACTCTTCAATTGCCCACTTTTTTGGTAATTTAAGGGATAATAACAAGCAAATTCTCGCTGTTTTACTTTGTACAATGGAGGCTTAACAATGCATTTCTTTTGTGCAAAATGGCAACGCTTACCTAAACGACAGCCTTTGTAAATATGGCTTAGTGTTGGGGTTGCACCTCTTAAGGTATTTAATTCTCCTTTAAAAGGCAGTGGAGAAGAAAAATCAGGCATACTATGTAGCAAAGCAGATGTATAAGGGTGGTAAGGATTTTGCATTATTTGCTCTTTACTCCCTATTTCAACATTTTGCCCACAATATAATATGTTAAATGAATCAACCCATTTATGTACTGCCCAAATATCGTTACTAGCAAGTAAAATCGATGTACCTAGATTTTTATTCATACTCGATAATAGTCGATAAATTTGTAATTCTGTTGTTGGTTCCATCATATTAGTTGGTTCATCTGCAACCAGTAATCTAGGTTTATTGGCGACTGCCATTGCAATAATTATCTTTTGAGCCTCGCCACTCGTTAAATCAACAGGATAACATTGCATTATGTCTTTATGATCTCTAATACCTACTCTATGCAGTAATTCAATTGCCTTTTTCTTTTTCCAACCAAACCAAGTCCACCATTTTCCACTAAAATGGATCCTGTCCATTAGTTGTCTTCCGATCGTTTTACTTGGATCTAAACTTTCTCGAGGGTTTTGTAGGATCATTGAAATATCATCTTTGATCAATTTTCTACGTTGATAAGGTGATAATTTAAGCAATTCAATATTATCAAATCGGAAACGATCCGCTTTCACAATCCAATTGTCTTTTTCCATTCCACAGATTACCCTTAGGATAATGCTTTTTCCTGAACCAGACTCTCCTACTAAACCACAAATTTCATTCTTATCAAGAGTAAGATTTATATTATCGATCATTCTTACTCTGCCATTAGATGTTTCAATATCAATGGTGAGATGACGAATATCTAATAATGCCATAAAATATATCCTATCTTTTAATAACGGTATGTTTCTAATATACGAATAATACTATTACTTAACATTCTTACCACTAAAATAGTACCCATAATCGTGATGCCCGGTATAAATACCGTCCAAGGTGCAATATACACTAATTCTACTGAATCTCTAATCATTGCCCCCCACTCAGGAGTTGGATACTGAGCACCCAATGAGATAAAACTTAATGCACTGATATCCAAAATAGCCAAAACAAAAATATGCGATAATTCTTTAACTGCAATAGGGGTTAAATTAGGTAAAACTACTGGTTTAATCAGATCCCAACGACTCGCACCTTCTAATCGTAATGTTATCACATATTCTTTTTTTAATTCTTTCTGTGTCGCAATATAAATTGTATGGATAAAATGAGGAAGCATTGCCAATAAAATAGCCAACATTGCATTAATTAAGCTGGCTTCTAATAAAATGGCAATAATAATAGCGATCAGTAATGTTGGTGTAACCAAAAATATATCAAATAAGTGATTAACTATCGCAAAACTAGAGTGTGTTTTTGTTCCTGCTAATACACCAATAATCCCCCCAATAACCGCTATAACAAGGGTAATAAGTAGGGCCGATCCTGCGGTATAGTAAAAACCATATAGCACGCGACTAAAAATATCACGACCAAGATCATCCGTTCCAAAAAAATGTTCAATTCGTCCGATTTCACTCCAAGATGGTGGCATTAGTTCTAAACCAACAAATTGTTGTTGTGCTGAATAAGGCGCGATAACAGAACCAAAGAGGATTAAGCCCAATAAAATGACAAAAGCATACACACTCACTAATGCCATCACATCTTTTCTTAAACTCTTCCAAAAATGGACAATATATGCTGACTCTCTAAACTCTTCTAAATTCTTATCTAACATACCAATCTTTCTTATTTGAAGGATCTAACAAGGTCGTCATACCACTTGCTAGAATATCTACCGTTAATATAAATATTCCAATTACTATAATACCCGCTGATATCGCATTATAATCTTGTATGGAAACCGCATTAATTAACCAGCGCCCAATGCCTCCCCAACTTACCACGTTTTCAATTAACATTGCAAAAGCAAAGATCAAAGTAACGTTGCGAGCAATAGAAGGAATAATCGGTGGTAATGTATTAAATACTATATGCATTCGCCAAATTTTAAACCCAGACCAACCTCGTGTTCTGGCTACTTTAACATAATTTTGTTTCATTACATATGTTGCTTGTTCTTGCGTTACTCTCATCACTTCTAGTGTGGCAGGTATCGTTAAAATTAACGTAGGTAAAGCTAAATGCTGAATTAAACTTTGTATCATTTTAAATTTATAAGGCGTATCAACTAAAAACATATCCAACAATTTAAAGTTTGTGACGATAGGGACCTCATAAATGAGGTTTAATTCTCCCACTGTAGCGATCCCCCATTGATTAATAGAAGCATAATAAAGCAACATAATCGCCAACCAAAATACAGGTAAAGCCAAACTTAATGAACCTAAAATCACTAAACATTTTCCAACAACATTATTCAAATTATACGCAGAAAGAAAACCTAACGGGATGCCTAAAATTAATGATAATAATGTCGCAGAAAAACATAAAGACAGTGTTGCAGGAAGAACCCTTAATATTTGATCTAATAGCGGTTCTCCTGAATTATAACTCACACCAAAATCACCCGCTAACAGAGCACTGAGATAACGAAAATAAGATTTTACACTTGGCTCATAAATTAATAAATTAAGTGGATCTTTTAATAAAATACTGTAACTCATTATTGAAAGAATAATGACGGTTACTATGATCCAAAATAACTTACGAATTAAAATAAATAACATAATTATATTTCCACTAATTTTCTGGCAAAATTAATTCCATTTGGGATAAATTAACGCTACCAAAAGGACTAATTTTTACATTTTTGACTTTATTACTCACCAATAACAGTCGACTTACATTCAGTAATGGCAAAATCGGTAATTCATTTCTCAATATTTCTTCTACTTTTTTGTACAGTTTTATTCGTTCATTATTATTTTCACTCATTCTTGCCTTGTTCAGTAGAAGATCAACATTTCTATTACACCAATTTGCTAGATTCGTTACTGAAAACTGAGATCGACAACCTAAAATGGCAGATAAAAAGTTATCTGGATCAAAATTATTAGCTAACCAACCCGTTAGGATTAAATCATAATCCGCCGTTCTTTTTTGTAACTGCTGAACTAAAAAGGCTCTATTTACCTGACGAACATCGATTTTAATTCCCACTCTCGCTAAATCATATTTTATTAACTCAGCCATTTTTAGTGGATGAGAATTATAAACGTGCTTCTCATCAACCACCCAAAGTTTTAATACTAAAGGATCAATATTTTCTTTACTCTCATACTGGGGATTGTATGGGTAATTATCTGGATCTTTAGTTGGAAACAATGCTGTTGGTAATATATTATCAGCCACTTCTGCTATTCCGTAGAATAACCGTTTTCCTAATCTATAACGATCAATTGAGCGAGCAATTTTTTGGCGCAATTCCCTATTTTTCATTGTAGGACGTTGAAAATTAAATGCCAAAAAAGAGAGATTTGCACCAGAAGTATTCACAAAATAACCTTTTGAAAGAACAGATAATTGACTAGGTTCTGGAAACGCAGAAATATCACACTCTTTATTTAAGAATTTTGCCATTTTTCCCGTGCCACTGGCTGAAAAATCAATAATGATATTGTCAATTTTTGCTTTTCTACCCCAATAATTGGCATTTTTGTGCAAACGAACATATTCATTATTTACATAACTTTGTAATTGATATACACCCGTCCCCACAGGAAGTTGGTCTAACTGCGCTAGATTGTCATCAGAACTTAGCTGTAACGCATATTCTTTAGATAAAATAACCGCATATTGACTCGCTAAATGAGCTAATAAAGATGAATCAGGTTCTGCTAAAGTAATTTTTACCACATATTTAGAGGGCGCTGAAATATTGGTAATTTTACTTTTTAAATTAATACTTTCAAAATAGGGAAAATGTGTTTTTCTCGCTTGTCTTTGAAAAATATAGTTATTGTAATGTTTACCATTGTGTCTCACTCGATCCAACTCTTTTAATTCAGGCAAATCATCTACATTTCCTCTTACTCGATTTAATGAAAATAACACATCATCCGCATTAAAATCTCGTGTTGGATTAAACCATTTAGTTGTGTGGAACTTAACCTTTTTTCTTAAATAAAATGTAATAACCAAACCATCATCACTTACGGTATAACTTTTTGCTAGGGAAGGTTTTAGGCTATTTGTTTCAGGATCAAACTCAATTAATTTATCATAAATTTGCTCTGTGACCACATTCATATTTGTACCAACGTCTGCTTTTTGAGGATCAAAAGAAAATCCCGAAGCACTTGTGCAATAAATCAAACTGCTTGCAAGTAATTCTTGAGGTACAAGAGGTGCTGAATAAGCGGTTAGATTCATACAAAAAATTGCAAAAAATAAAAATGATCTTACCGCTAGTTTTTTAATTATCATTATTTTTAGTTCCATAACAACGTTATTTATCTGCAACAGCCGTCTCTCACCATTCAAACCACTGTGCTAATTTTATCGTACTGAGGTATTTTACATAAAATTTTCGTAATAGCATACTCTCAAACGGATTCATTAGGCTGTTTAATATTTGCGTTACTTCTAAACCTTAAAAGTTTAGAAATTTTGTAATAAAACACTTAAATTTACCCAATAACCGTAACATTTTCTTAATAAATTTTATAATTGATACATTTAATGGTGGAATCATACTCTTAAAATGCTAAAATGAAAACTTACTTTACAGCTTTAGTTTTTATTTTATAGCACACTGTTTATTAATCGTTATTTCTATAAAATAAAATCTATATTTTATACAGGAAAACTCTATGCCTTACATCTCCATTGCAAAATTTGGGGGAACAAGTGTTGCAAACTTTGAAGCAATGTCTGCTTGTGCCAAAATTATTAATTCAGATAAAAATACACGAGTTGTGGTACTGTCAGCATCTGCTGGTGTCACTGATTCACTGGTAGAATTAGCAAATGGTCAAGCAATCCAACAACGCAACACTATTGTAAATAAAATACGTAAAATTCAATATAACATAATAGATAAATTACAATATCCAGAAGCAGTAACAGAAAAAATCGACCTATTATTAGAGCATATTGCTCACCTTGCTGAATCAGCCAGTTTAGCAACCTCCTCTGCTCTCAGTGACGAACTTATCAGTCACGGAGAAATGATGTCCACTATTATATTTACTCAATTATTAATTGAACAAAATGTCCCTGCCGTTTGGATTGATGCAAGAGATGTTGTTGCTACTAATGATAATTATGGAAAAGCGACACCTAATGATACAAAAATACAACAACAAGCAGAAATACATTTAGTACCTTTAATTAAGAATGAAAAAATTATTGTGACACAAGGTTTTATTGGTCGTGATCAGAATGGAAAAACCACAACTTTAGGTCGTGGAGGTAGCGATTACTCTGCTGCATTATTGGCTGAAGTATTAAATGCCAACGATGTTTTAATTTGGACTGACGTTCCTGGTATTTATACAACAGATCCTCGTGTTGTATCCAGCGCTCAACGCATTGAAACCATCAGCTTTAATGAAGCATCAGAAATGGCGACTTTTGGCGCTAAAGTACTTCATCCTGCAACACTATTACCAGCAGTACGCAGTAATATTCCTGTATTTGTAGGCTCAAGTAAAGCACCAGAGCAAGGCGGTACTTGGGTAACATCAAACCCTCAACCTCGCCCTATATTTCGAGCCATTGCATTACGTAGAAATCAAACATTGGTTACACTATCCAGTCTCGGAATGTTACACGCTAAAGGGTTCTTAGCTAAAATTTTCAATATTTTAGCAAAATATGGTATTTCTGTTGATGTAATTACGACTTCAGAAATTAGTTTAGCATTAACCTTAGATAAAACAGGTGTATCTCAGTCAACAGAAGAGCTTATTTCTCCACAGCTTATTGACGAACTTAATCAACATTGTACGGTTAAAATTGAAAATGATCTTACTCTAGTTGCCATAATTGGGAATCACCTTCACACAGAAAAAGGAACAGCAAAAAAACTATTTAGTACTTTAGGACAATATAATGTTCGTTTGATTAGCTATGGCGCAAGTGCTAACAATATTTGTACACTTGTGCATAACAAAGATGTAGATGAAGTTGTTAACGGACTACATTCTTCATTATTTGATTAAATATTTATTTAACCTTTCCCAAAAATATAGCTTGGGGTATAAAATATTGTTTATGATTAAGCTTCCATTTTATTACCCCAAAATTTATTAAAGTAATAAGAAAACTTAATATAGCAATGAGCAACTCATTGGTAAAAATTTGTGAAAATAAAATAATAGATAAAATAAGTAATATAAGGGGAATACAATATAACCACATTACTGCTATTAACAGTGTTTGTTCCTTGAGTCCAATTTCAATAATATCCCCTTCTTGTAGTACTTCTGTGACTTTGAGCTCTAATAACAATTGTTTATCGCCAACTAATCCAGATAAAGATTTTGTGCCACAACTATTTTGAGCATTACAACCGCCACAACTACTCTTAGCATTACACTGAATAGTTGCAACTCCGTTACAATAATTTAATACTGTTCCTTGCTCAATTAACATTTTAAAAATTTCCTAGATAATAAGAATAAAAAAAGCCCCTATAACTTAAGGGGCACTCGGAAAGCAAATTTATGAAAAAGGTTGTTGGACACAACACTAATTTTAGTTGTGCCTATAAGTTAAAATAATTTATGAAAATTTTCAATATTAAATGTTTAACTTTGTGATCTACTTCATATTTTTAATTATAAGCGTCGAGCTTGCCAATAGACTTTTTTCCAATAAACGGAATTTAAATTGGAATAAATTACCCCTTTTTTAGATGAAGAGTGTAAAAATTTTCCATCTTTTACATAAATCCCAACGTGCTTACCATGAGGGCCTAATCCTGTTTTAAAGAAAACCAAATCACCTGGTTGTAAATCTTTTTTAGGAATATATTTCCCTTTTTTAGCTTGCAATACCGTCGTTCTTGGTAAAGAAATGCCAAAAGCATCTCTAAAAGTCACCAAAGTAAAACCTGAACAATCAACCCCACTACGACTCATTCCCCCTAAACGATAACGAGTTCCTTTCCATTGACGATGTTGCTCAATTAGCCTAACTATTCTGAAAATAGGATCATTATTATTTGAACTTCTGTAATAGTGCACTGTTGGCTGTGTATGATATGAACTCGAACACGCAGTCAAAAACATACTTAAGACCACTACAAGAAGTAAAATCACTTTATTTTTAAAACACAAATATAATTGTATCATCTAAATCCTATTTTAATGCACAACATCTGTTATGATGTTGCATTCTCAATGCGAGCCTTGAGCTTTTGACTTGGCTTAAATACAACAACTCGGCGAGCAGACACAGGAATTTCTTCTCCAGTTTTAGGATTTCTACCTGGTCTTGCTTTTTTCTCACGAAGCTGAAAATTACCAAAACTAGATAATTTTACTTCCTCTCCTTTTTCAAGGGAAAGTCGAATTTCTTCAAAAAACTGCTCCACAAACTCTTTTGCTGAACTTTTACTTATATCAAGTTGCTCAACAAGATGTTCTATCATTTCAATTTTAGTTAATGTCATAATTTAAGCTCCTCACACTTAATCTCTTAAATAAGCACCAAAATGTTGTTCAAGTTCACTTAATACCATTTGAATAACAGCATTAATTTCTTCTTCCTCAAGCGTTTTTGAAGCATCTTGAATCATTAAACTGATTGCCAAACTTTTTTTATCTTCATCAATATTTTCACCTTGATAAACATCAAAAAGATTGACTGCCATCAGTTTTTCTCCACCTACTTTTTGGCAAGTTAATAAAATATCTTTTGCCGGAATCTTATGATCCACAACAATTGCAATATCTCTTTTATTCGCAGGGAATTTAGAGATCTCTTTTGCCTCTGTCACAGTTCTTTCATCAATCGCAGACCATAAAATCTCAAACACAATCGCAGTACCTGAAATATCTAATTTTTGTGCCACTTTTGGATGAACTGTGCCAATAAAACCCACTTCTTTATCATCAATTAAAATCGCCGCAGATTGTCCTGGGTGCAACGCATCATAGGTCTTAGCTGCAAAACGTACTGATTTCCCTTTATTTGTTAAAGAGAGCACTCGCTCTAAATCACCTTTTAAATCGAAGAAATCAACGTTGTCAGATTTACCTGTCCAATGTTCATTATGTTTCGCTCCCACAATAACCGCTGCTAACATCTGCTCTTGACGAATACCCATTTCTGCATTTTCATCAGGAACAAAACGTAACCCTGTTTCAAACAGACGTACTCGACTTTGCTGACGTTTTTGGTTATAAACTACCGCTTCTAATAAACCACTTAACAGCGATAGACGCATTGCTGACATATCCACTGAAATTGGATTAGGCAACACGATAGCATCTTGATTTGGGTGCAATAACGCCTGTGTTTTTGGATTTACAAAGCTATAAGTGATCGCTTCTTGGTAATCGCTATCCACTAATGCCATTTTGACTCGCATTAAATCTAAGTTTGCTTCACGGTGTTCATTCATATTTAAGTGAGCTAACGGTGCATTATTTGGAATGCTATTGTAACCGTAAATACGAGCCACTTCTTCAATTAAATCTTCTTCAATTTCGATATCAAAACGCCAGCTACAAGCGGTCACTTTCCATTCATTATTTGCAAAAATTGGTGATAAACCTAAACGCGTTAAAATATCAGTGACGGTTTCATCAGCAATATGATGTCCCAATAAAGCATCTAATTTTTCACGACGTAACGTTACTTGATTTGCTTTTGGTAAATGCTCATCACTTTTCGCTTCCACGATTTCGCCCGCTTCGCCACCGCAAATTTCTAATAACAATGCGGTTGCACGTTCCATTGCATTGCGTGTGTTTTCAAAATCAACACCACGCTCAAAACGGTGCGATGAATCGGTGTGTAAACCATATTGTCTTGCACGTCCCGCAATTGCTAATGGTGCAAAGAATGCTGCTTCTAAAATAATATCTGTTGTTGTATCACTTACACCACTTTCTTTACCACCAAAGATCCCTGCCATTGCAAGGGGTTGATTTTGATCGCAAATGAGCAACGTATTTTCTTTTAACGCAACTTCATTACCATCCAATAGCACTAATTTTTCGTTTTCTTTTGCTAAACGTACGTGAATTGGCGCAGTCACTTTTGCTGCATCAAAGGCGTGCATTGGCTGACCTAATTCTAGTAATACAAAGTTTGTTACATCAACCACAGGATCAATAGAACGCATACCACAACGGCGTAATTTTTCTTGTAACCAAAGTGGCGATTGTGCTTTCACATTCACATTTTTAACCATACGAGATAAATAGCGTGGGCAAGCTTCTGGATTCTGAATTTCTACCGCAACTTTATCTGAAATAGTCGCTGAAACAGGTTCAAATGTTGGTGCAATCATTTCTAATTGATTTGCTACCGCCACTTCACGTGCAATCCCTGAAATACTTAAACAATCCGCACGATTTGGCGTTAAGCTAATTTCAACAATGCTATCTTCTAAATCTAAATATTCACGGAAATCTTTACCGATTGGTGCGTCTGCTGGCAATTCAATAATACCGTCTTGCTCAACTTTAATGCCTAATTCAGTGAATGAACAAAGCATTCCCTCAGACGGTTCACCACGTAATTTGGTTTTCTTAATTTTAAAATTACCCGGTAAAACTGCACTATCAACGGCACAAGCCACTTTTAAACCTAAACGGCAGTTTGGTGCACCACAAACGATGTCTAATAAACGCTCGCCACCCACATTTACTTTGGTGACACGTAATTTATCTGCATTTGGGTGCTGACCACATTCAACCACTTCACCCACAACAACGCCTGAAAACGTCTCTGCAACAGCCTCAACACCGTCCACTTCTAAACCAAGCATTGTAATTTGATCGCATAACTGTTCCGTTGTAATCTCTGGATTTACCCACTCACGCAACCAAGATTCATTAAATTTCATTATTCTTTCCTTATCCTATCTTATTTGTAGTCAAATTGTTTTAAAAAACGTAAGTCATTCTCAAAGAATGCACGTAAATCGGTCACGTTATAACGCAACATTGCTAAACGCTCAACCCCCATACCCACAGCAAAACCAGAGTATTCATTCGGATCGATACCTACATTTTTCAACACATTAGGATGAACCATTCCACAACCTAACACTTCTAACCATTTACCATTTTTACCCATTACGTCCACTTCTGCTGAAGGCTCTGTGAATGGGAAGAAAGATGGACGGAAACGTACTTCTAAATCTTCTTCAAAGAAGGCACGCAAGAAACTATGTAACAAACCTTTTAATTCAGTAAAATTCGCTTTTTTATCCACAAATAATAATTCGATTTGGTGGAACATTGGGGTGTGCGTTTGATCGTAATCATTACGATACACGCGACCCGGTGCAATAATGCGAATTGGTGGCTGAGTTTGTTCCATTGAACGAATTTGCACACCTGATGTTTGCGTTCTTAACAAACGTTGTGCGTCAAACCAAAACGTATCGTGATCGGCACGTGCTGGGTGGTGTTTTGGAATATTTAACGCATCAAAATTATAATAATCTGATTCAATTTCAGGACCATTTTCCACAGAGAACCCTAAATCTGCAAAGAATTTGGTTACACGATCAATAGTAATAGAAACAGGGTGCAAACCACCAAGTTCTGTTTTACGACCTGGTAAGCTTACATCAATACTTTCACTAAATAATTTCTGATTTAACGCTTCGGTTTCTAATGTTTCTTTTTTAGCATTCAATGCTGCCTGAGCTTGTTGCTTTGCTTCATTGATTTTTTGCCCTACTTTTGGACGATCCTCTGGCGAAACATCACGTAATCCTTGCATTAACGACGTAAAATGCCCTTTCTTACCAAAATACTCTACTCTAATACTTTCAAGACTTGCAATATCTTGTGCAGATTCAACTGCTTGTAATGCTTTTTCAACAATTTTTTCTAGGTTTTGCATCCCTATCCTCTATAATTTGCTTTTAAAATATGAAAATCACCATAAAAATGATATAAACGGTTGAAATGATAATACTTTTAATAGATAAAGTAAACTTCAAGAAGGAATGAAAAAGGAAATTTGGTGAGGATCATCACAATTTTTTTAAAATTTACGTTGTTTAGAGTATATTTTAAGCACTTAGTAGAGAATTTATCTTAAAAATTAAAAAAGTGTTTACAAAAAATTGCATCGTGTCATTTTTATGGTAAAATCCTCTGCGTTTTAACATATTCACTATTAAATGCGACCATAGCTCAGTTGGTTAGAGCACTACCTTGACATGGTAGGGGTCGGTGGTTCGAGTCCACTTGGTCGCACCATTTCTGAAAAGAAACTCTCTATTTTATGCCCTATTTTTTAATACAGTATTTTGCAAAAAATTACTTAGATCTAACCGCTACCTAAAAAGGGCTGGGTAAATATTGTTTTATCTTCCCATCGAAGCATCGTTAAATGATTTCCCCAAACACACCCAGTATCCAGAGAGTAAATATTTGAAGGTGTTTGATATCCTAATAATGCTGCCCAATGTCCAAAAATAATTGAATATTGCTTATAGAGAGGATTTTCAAATTCAAACCAAGGTTTGAGTTCTGGTGGTGCTTCTTGAGGGGGTAATTTACATTCAAAATCCAATTGTTTTTGTGCATTACACAACCGCATTCGTGTAAGAGAGTTTATAGTATAGCGATAACGCTCAATACCAACCAAATTATCATTCCAATTAAGCGGTGAATTACCATACATATTTTGCAATAAATGTTGATAATCATCACCCTGTAAGATTCTTTCAACTTCGTTGGCACATTGCTGAGCAGTTTCTAAATTCCACTCAGGACTAACGCCGGCGTGACTGAGTAAAAAATCATATTTAGGATGTTTTACAAACAACGGTTGATAGCGAAGCCATTCAAGCAGTTCATCTTTGTCTTCAGCCATCAACAAAGTACCAAGTTTATCTCTTGGATTCACCTTTTTAATACCTAAATTCGTTGCTAACAAATGTAAATCGTGATTACCTAATACTGTTGTCGCTCTTTCACCCAATGACTTCACAAAGCGCAAACAAGCTAAAGATTGATTTCCTCTCGCAACAAGATCTCCAGTAAACCATAACTCATCTGTTTCACTATTAAAATTAGCCCGTTGCAACAATTGTTTTAACTCATCAAAACAACCATGTAAATCTCCAACAATATAGGTTGCCATAAACTAGCTCCAACCACTATTCTGTTTTTTTCTCGGTAAAATGAATGGAAGAAGTAATCCTAGCAGTAAACCTATTCCTAATACGAGGCCACCATACATAAACCATTGAATCATAATTTCTCGTTGTTCAACATCCTGCATTATCTCAAGCTCTTTATTTTTATTTTTAAGAACATTGACCTCTTGCTTAAGTTGTGAATTTATATCTAGTAATGCACTACTTTGCTGTTCTACCTGAGTGGATCGACGACGAATTTCCTCTGTCCTACGTTGCCAATCTCCATTAATTTTACTTAATTTCAGTTTTAATTCCTCAACTTGCTTCTCTAAGAAAGGCAGTTGTTCTCTCGCACTTGGTTTATCTGTCAATCTATCACTTAATATCCATACCTTATGATTTCTAGAGTCTTGAATGAGAGAGTATTTATTCTTCTTTTCTAAAACAATAACTTTCTCACCAGCTTTCACTGTACCTGCAATTCTATAGTTATCGCCAGCGCCCTTTCTCACATATTCACTTAAATTATCAGTAACATAATAGTGTTTTTCTGCATATCCAGATAATGGTATTCCTATACCTAATAATGATATTGAAATTAACTGTATAATTTTACTTTTCATAATTTTCCCTAATTCATAGAAAAAGAAAGCACCAAGGCACTTTCTTTTTATTATTGTTACGTAGATTTTAGTAAAAAATAGCACTTAAAATGTTGTAAATGATTATTGAAATAAATGCACCTGCTGGCAAAGTAACAACCCAAGAAGCAACAATATTTCTAATAACATTTAAATTTAGTGCTGCAATTCCTCTTGCAAAGCCTACACCTAAAATTGCACCTACTAATGTTTGAGTTGTTGAAATTGGTAAACCTGTTCCTGATGAAATCACCACCGTAGTTGCACAAGCGAATTGAGCAGCAAAACCACGACTTGGTGTTAATTCAGTGATCCCCGTTCCAATGGTTCCCATTACTTTATAGCCTAATGCAACCAAACCGACAACAATTCCCGCACCACCAAGAGGTAAAATCCAAGGAGCAAGGGCTGTTTTACCTGCAACTTGCCCACCAGTTTCAACAATGGATGCTACAGCAGACAAAGGTCCAATTGCATTGGCAACATCATTTGAACCATGAGCAAATGCCATCGCACAAGCGGTAATAACCATCAAGATACCAAATACTTTTTCCACACTTTCAAAGCTATCATCTTCAATTTTATCAAATGCTGAACTTTTAAAATAAAAATAACAAGCGATGGTTGAAATAACGGCAATAATAAATGAAATAATTAAAACCTCTGACCACTCTAAATGTAGTCCAATATGTTTTAAACCTTTTTTCATTGTTACTACACATAATACAAAAGCGGTTAACCCCATATAATAAGGACCATATTTTTTTGCATTCTGAACAGGTTTTGACGTATCAAAAATTAAACGCTGTGTGCTAATAAAAATAAGATAAGCAACAACACCTGCAACAAAAGGTGTAACAAACCAGCTACCGACAATCCCTAAAATTTTACTCCACTCAACTGCATCTGTTCCAGCTGTCACACAACCAAAACCAATAATTGCACCAATAATTGAATGTGTAGTAGAAACAGGCCAGCCCATACGAGAGGCAATTAAAAGCCAAGTACCAGCAGCAAACAGTGATGCCATCATTCCGAGTACGAGTACATCTGGCATATCAGCATATAAACTCACATCAATAATGCCACCTTTGATGGTTTGTGTTACTTCACCGCCTGCAAGATAAGCTCCTGCAAATTCAAAAATTACAGCAATAATAATTGTTTGTTTAATCGTTAAAACACCAGAACCAACCGACGTTCCCATTGCATTGGAAACATCATTAGCTCCAATTCCAAATGCCATAAAAAAGCCGAACATTGCAGTAATAATAATTAGTATATGACCATATTGTTGAATTAACTCCATTACTTCCTCCAGTGCTATGACTTAGCCAACATTAGTTCAATTCGAGAACCTACTCGCTGTGCCTGATCTGCTAGCACCCCTATCCATTCAATAATTTTATATAAAAACATAATATCAACAGGATTAAAATCACTTTCAATTTCTAAAAGAGCTTTACGCAAAACTCGTTGCAACTGATCCGTATCATCTTCAATTAAATCTAATTCTAAGATCATCTTGTTAACAAAGTTTAATTCTCTACCTCGAAAACCCGTTTCAAGCAATTCATCCATTTCATCGATTACCTTATGAGCTTGATGAACAGCATCAATACTACGCTTAACAAAGTAATTAAAATCATCTTGAATAGGTTTAGGAATTAATAGTTGGCGACCAATTACACGTCCTGCAATATCCTTTGTATAATTAGCCAACTTATCTTGTTGTGTAACAAGTTCTAATAAATCTGAACGTTCCACTGGCATAAATAGTCCACGAGGAAGTTTTAAACGAATTTCTTTTTTTAGATCATCTGCTTGATGTTCAAGCAATCCAATCTGGGCTCGATAATCTTCCGCATTATCCCAATCTTCTTTAAATGTTTGTTCAAAAAAAGGGACTAATAACTCACAGCACTCTGTTACTTTTTTTGAATGCTTTTGAAGCGGTTTAAGGGGGGATTCAGCGAATAATCCAAGAATATTATTCATAGCCATAAGAAGATCTCCATAAAGTTTAAATCGATGTTTACCTTGAAAAACTCAAGATATTCTACTATTTTACTTGATGTAGTTATAAAGATCATCTATTAAAGCAATAAAGTTAAAAAAACGATCTTCTTATGCTAATAAAAAAGTAATGAGTAATTGTGAACAATTACCCAAAACCCATATTAAAAATGCTATCCCGTATTGCGCATTCCTGCTGCAATTCCAGTAATAGTAATCATCAATGCCTGCTCTAAAATAGGATCTCTGCTTTCCTGCTGAGCACGTAAACGATGTAATAACTCTACTTGCAATAAATTTAAAGGATCAGTATAAACGTTACGTAATCGTATCGATTCAGCCACTTCAGGAAGATCTCCCATTAAGCGATCACTGTGAGCCAACTCTATAATAGTTTTTACATCAGATCTTAACTGCTCTCGTAATGTCTTACCTAAATGATGTAATTGTGGATCAACCAAACGTTGATCATAATGCTCTGCTAACCATAAGTCTGTTTTTGTGAAAACCATCTCCAACATACCAATACGAGTAGAAAAGAAAGGCCATTTTTCACACATTTCAGACAACGCTTCCCGATTCCCTTCTTCCATCAATTGACGTAATGCAACCCCCGCTCCCAACCATGCGGGTAACATTAAACGGTTTTGCATCCACGCAAAAATCCACGGAATCGCACGCAAACTTTCAACTCCTCCCTTAGGATTTCTTTTCGCTGGACGAGACCCTAAAGGTAATTTTCCTAGCTCTTGTTCTGGTGTAGCACTACGGAAATAAGGAACAAAATCAGCCTCTCCTCGCACAATATGACGATAAGCTTCACAGGAAATATCAGATCCTCGCTCCATTATGTCACGCCACTCTTGTTTTGGTTCTGGTGGAGGGAAAATATTTGCTTCCAAAATAGCACTAGCATAAAGTTCTAAACTCTCAACCGCAACGGCAGGTAAACCTAACTTAAAGCGGATCATTTCCCCTTGCTCTGTTACTCGTAAACCATTTTTCAGTGAACGTGGTGGTTGTGAGAATAATGCAGCATGAGCAGGCGCACCGCCTCGACCAATAGTACCACCTCGACCATGAAACAAGGTAAGTTCAATACTATATTTCTCAGCCAACTTAACCAAAACTTCTTGCGCTCTATATTGAGCCCACGAAGCAGCTAGCATTCCAGCATCTTTTGCAGAATCTGAATAACCAATCATTACCATTTGTTTATTTTCGATTACGCCACGATACCAACCAATATTAAACAACTGTGCCATTACCTTTTCAGATCGATCTAAATCATCAAGGGTTTCAAATAAAGGTGTAACAGGAATCGTAAATTTACAACCTGCTTCTTTTAATAATAAATGCACCGCCAATACATCTGAAGCCTCTCTCGCCATTGAAATCACATAGGCAGAAATAACACCTTCAGGCTGTTCAGCAACCACTTTACAAGTCTCTAAAATCTCTTGAGTCTCTTCACTTGGAGTCCAATTTTTTGGAATAAGCGGACGGCGAGAATTTAATTCACGCACCAAAAATGCTTGTTTATCTTCTTCAATCCACTGAGAATAATCACCTAACCCAATATAACGAGTAATTTCAGCAATTGCCATTTCGTGACGAGTACTCTCTTGACGAATATCCAAACGAGACAATCCCACACCAAAACAACGAATACGGCGTAAAATATTTAATAATTCACCATTTGCCACAATTCGCATTCCACAAGCGTGTAAAGATTGATAACAGTCATAGAGCGGTTCCCACAACTGCTCATCACAAGTGATAATCTCTTTTTTACGAATAGTTAACGGTTTATCTTCTAAAACTTCCGTATAGTAAGCCACTGTTTTTATTAATTTGGTACGTAACCCTTTGACTACCACTCGATAAGGTTCTAAATGTACGCCGTATTTCTCACTAAATTCAGGAGTACAACGTACAATAGACAATTCCTCTGCTAATTTTCTAATATCATTTAAAAAGAGTTCTGCCGCTTTCCAACGACTCATTGCTAATACAGTACGAGTTGTTTTATGGGTAACAAACGGATTACCATCTCGATCTCCTCCCATCCAAGAAGAAAAACGAACTGGCGCTAAACCTACTTGATGTTGCACACCAAAATTTTTCTCTAAATGAAAGTTTAATTGACGACAAAATTCAGGGACAGCCTTCCATAAACTACTTTCAATCACCGCCATTCCCCATTTTGCTTCATCAATAGGCGTTGGTCGCTGAGTACGAATTTCATTGGTGTGCCAAGCTAATGCAATCATCTGCATTAAGCGACGCTTTAAACGAATCACTTCAGATTCTGGCAAATCGTTATGCTCTAATCGACTTAAACAACGATTAATTTCTACGTGTTTTCCCACTAAAGAACGACGAGTAACCTCTGTTGGATGAGCGGTTAACACAAGTTCAATTAAGAGTTTTTCAACGGTCTGTATCACTTTTTCAACAGGTACATTTTCTTCTTTTAACCGTTTAAATAATTTACCTAAAGAACATTCACCAAAAGAGGTATTTTCACTATTACGAGCAATAGTTTGATACTGCTCTGCAATATTGGTTAAATTTAAAAAATGACTAAATGCACGAGCCACAGGCACGACTTTTTCTGTCGATATATTGGAAAGCGTATCTAACAACTGCTCTCTTGCTTTCTCATCACCAGAACGAGAAGCTTTCGATAATACTCGAATATTCTCAATTAAATCAAGAATCTCACTTCCTTGAGCATCTCGAATGGTTTCCCCTAAAAACTCTCCTAGCATATGAATATTACTACTGAGAGTATCCTTACTCGGCATTACGTTTTGCTTTGTCATTTTATTTCCTTATGAATTAAATAATTTACTGACGCTAGATATACCTTAAAATCAATAAAAAAACAATGTGAAGTATTATCAAATTGAATAGGCACTGATCTGACTCAAATAAAAGTGTAATCGCCTATCTTATTACTTTACATATAAAATAAGCGGTCACTTCCTATTAAATTTTTGCAAATTTCAACAGAAATGAACGCTCACACGATGAGAGAAAAAATAAGAGCATTAAGATCTTAAGCCCACACCTTTTTCAATTAAATGATAAACTGATAGATATAACCCTATAATAAAAGCACTTAAAACAGTAAAAGCATAATAAATAGGTACATCACTAATACCTAAAAATCCATAACGAAAACCATTTACCATATACATTATAGGATTAAACTTTGACACCCCTTGCCAAAAATCAGAAAGCAAAGAGAGAGAATAAAACACACCACCTAAATAAGTTAGAGGCGTTAAAATAAAAGTTGGAATAACATTAATTTCATCAAAACTTTTGGCATAAATCGCATTCACTAATCCTGCTAAAGCAAACATCACAATTGTCATTTGCATAATCACAAAAATCGCTAACCACGAATAAATATCATAAGAAACAAAACAAAGAGCTACCGACGTTACTAAGAATCCTACAATACCTGCTCGTACTATACTCCCTCCCACATAACCAGCAATAATCGTATGGGTGGAAAGTGGAGAAACCAATAACTCTTCAATATGTTTGGAATATTTACTCAAGAAAAATGATGAAGCCGCATTTCCGTAAGCTGCGGTAATGGCAGACATCATAATCAAACCAGGAGCAATAAATTGTACATAACTCACGCCCCCCATCTCTCCAATACGTGTTCCAATCAATTTACCAAAAATAAAAAAGTATAATGTTGTGGTAATCATTGGTGGAATCAGTGTTTGTCGCCAAATACGAAAAACCCGTTTTGTTTCTTTATATACTAAAGTATAAAATCCTGTTAAATTTTGCATCATTAATCTGCCATATCAATAAATAATGTTTCAAGTCGATTCGCTTTATTTCGCATACTCACCACATTAATATTCTGTAAATTCAGTTGTTGAAATAATTCATTTAAGCCTTTCTCTCGCATCACTTCAACTTCAATCGTATTATCATCTACCCATCGAAAAGGATAACCTGACAGCTCGAGCGTCTGTTTTTTATCCAAATCAAGTAAAAAGGTTTCACTTTTTAATTTTGCTAATAACCCTTTCATTGATGTATTTTCGACAATTTCACCATTTTGCATAATGCCAATATTACGGCACAAGCTTTCTGCCTCTTCAAAATAGTGAGTTGTAAGAATAATGGTTGTTCCTTGCTGATTTAATTCTCTTAAAAAATCCCAAAGAGAGCGTCGTAACTCAACATCTACTCCAGCAGTAGGTTCATCTAAAATTAATAATTTAGGATTATGCATCAACGCACGACCAATCATTAATCGGCGTTTCATTCCTCCTGAAAGGGCATAAGAAAGGGAATGGCGTTTTTCCCACAATTCTAATTTTTTTAGCCAAAACTCCGCACGTTTTAAAGCCTCTTGACGAGCTACGCCATAAAAACCCGCTTGATTAACCAGAATATCTTCCACCTGCTCAAAAAGATTAAAATTAAACTCCTGTGGAACAAGCCCAATCTGCTGTTTTAATTGCTGTTTTTGAGAATCTAAGTCATACCCAAATACTTTAACTTCACCACTGGTTTTATTCACCAGTGAGCTAATAATACCAATGGTGGTTGATTTTCCTGCACCATTATGACCTAACAATGCATAAAAATCCCCTTTTTCTACTGTTAAATCAATACCTTTAACAGCTTTCACTCCTGAAGCATATTGTTTAACCAATTGCTTAATTTCTAATGCGTACATTTTTTTCTCAAAATAATATAAATGAAACAGGTAAATTACTGTGTTTCTACAATAGGACGAATCGTTGATTCATCAATTGTAGCAGCAAAAGTGGAAGTCAAAAGTTGCAGTTTTTTATCATTATGTAATGCTTGCTTTGCTTCCTCAATTAATTGCTCGAAAATCTTTCTTTTCACCTCTAATGCGGTGAAATGATCGCTACTCTCACCAATACTTAATGAATAACTGAATCCTTCTTCTTTCAATGCCTCCATTAAGGCTTGATGAATTTCTGGCGTATCTAAATGAGCCATTGATGGTTTTAAAACAAGTTGTAAATGCTTGTTTTGATTAGTAACTAAATAACTATTAAGTACTATTTGACGAGATAATCCCGATAATTTTAAACGATGAATAATACGGCACCATTCATCTTGCTCACAAGAAAGGGTTGTAATTTTTTGCACTAATTCAGGGGTACGTTGCTGTAAAATAGCTTGCTTAATATCTGATGGTTTAGCTTGTTCAAGCTCTTTTTCTAATTCAGGATCTAACCATTGCCAACGATAATTTTCATTATCAGATAAATCATCGCAGCCAACCTCTTTTTCAACTTGCTGTGGTTGGTTTGCATTGCCTAAATTAATTAAGCGTTGTTGTAAATCTACTATTTTTTTATCGTGGTGAGGAGACTCTGCCTCTACGTCTTTTTTGAATGTCGTTACTTCACCATTTGAAGTAACATTACTCAAGGTTTTAGTATTTTTTTTTTCAGCGTTCTCTGATTTTATCCGACTCGCTTTTAACTGCTCACGTGCTTTTAGTGCGGCCAACGCAGGAGAAACAGGCGCAGCTCCTAAAGGTTGAGAAATAGTATCATTCAAATTTTCAATATTATTCTGCTCAATGGAAGCGGTACGATTATCATTAAAATTTGCAAATTTTTGTGTTGATGTGACCGCTTGCTGTGGTACCTCCGCTTCTGTCTTGTGAGAAGGTGCATCTTGAGAAGCAGAAGCACTGGTGACATTTAAACGTGCTTTTAATTTTTCAATATTCGCTTGTGTGGTATCTTCTACAGCATTATCACAAACCGTATTTGCTCTTTTTGGTTTAACAACAGTTTGAGTTTCTTCAACATATTTAGGATGAAACGCTAACGCCCTGAGCATTGTCATTTCAACCCCTGCTCGTTGTTCATTGGCAAAAGGTAAATCCTTCTTACCCATTAACATCAATTGATAGAAAAACTGTACATCCTCTGGTGAAAATTGTTTGGCTAAAAAATGCAACGGCGTTTCTTCCAAATCCGTATTCGGTAATAATTGCAACATCGCAATTTTATGTAACACCTCTGCCACAGCACTTAATAATGCCTGCCAATCGACCCCTTTATGGGCAACATCATCAATTACTGCCATTACTTTTTCACCATCAGCTAAACCAAGAGCCTGAACCAACTCCAAAGGCTGATTATCATCAAGCAAACCGAGCATTTGTTGTACGACCGCTAGCGTAATATTAGCATTACTCACTGCAATGGCTTGATCCGTCAAACTCAAGGCATCACGAATACTCCCTTCCGCTGATTTAGCAAGTTTATCCAACGCTAAAGTTTCAAAATCAATCTGCTCTTGCTGTAATACAAATGCCAAATGATCGCTAATTTGATGTCTTTCCAACGCTCGCAAATGAAATTGCATACAGCGAGATAAAATAGTCACAGGGAGTTTTTGAGGGTCTGTGGTTGCTAATAAAAATTTCACATATTCAGGTGGCTCTTCTAATGTTTTTAATAACGCATTAAAACTATGACGAGACAACATATGTACTTCATCGATCAAATAGACCTTAAAACGCCCCACCGTTGGCTTATATTGTACATTATCAAGTAACTCTCTGGTGTCTTCTACCTTAGTACGAGAAGCGGCATCAATCTCTATAAGATCGATAAAACGCCCTTCTTCAATTGCTTTACAATTCTCACACTGACCACAGGGTATCGCACTGATCCCTTGTTCACAATTTAAACCTTTCGCAAATAATCGTGCAATGGATGTTTTTCCCACGCCACGAGTACCTGAAAACAGATAAGCGTGATGCAGTCGCCCCTCACGTAATCCATTTTCAAGAGCGGTTAAAACGTGTTTTTGCCCCACAACATCTTGAAAACGTTGTGGACGCCATTTACGAGCTAAAACTTGATAAGACATTTTTAATTTCTTTCTTTAAACTAACAATTAATGACCATCAAAATCAATAATAGTCATTGATTTAATACCCATTTTTTGAAGCCGTTCTGCGCCTTGTAAAGCTGGCAGACCAATAACAAAAGCCGCATTTTCAACTTTCCCACCCAAACGACGAATCAGTTTTCCTGTGGCTTCAACCGTACCACCTGTTGCCAATAAATCATCAATAATCAATACATTATCACTTTCTTCGATTGCATCCGTATGAATTTCTAAAGTATCTTGACCATATTCCAACTCATAAGATTGAGAAACCACTTCACGTGGTAATTTATTTGGCTTACGCACTAAAATAAAAGGTAACTCCAACGCTAAAGCAATCGGTGCCCCAAAGATAAAGCCTCTTGATTCTGTTCCCACAATTTTGGTAATACCTTTATCTTTAAAGGCTTCAACAATCATATCTACTGTTACCTGAAATGCCTCTGGCACCTCTAACAATGAGGTAATATCACGAAAAATAATACCCTCTTTTGGGTAATTGGGAATGGATTTAATTGACGACTTAACTAACTCAATTTTTTGATTCATAATCTCACTCAATATTTAATAATACAAAACTGGGTAAATGTAACAAAAATGAGCAAAATTACAAGAAAAATAATATTTATCCACCTCTTCTTTTTTTAAAAGTGAAAAATACAGCGGTTTATGTTACAATAACACGTTATTTTTTTAATTTTAAATTATTCGCTGGAGTATTAAATGACGAGTATAAATAAACGTTCTATAATGACACTTTTTTCTAATAAAAATGACATTTATAGTCACCAAGTTCGTATTGCATTAGCAGAAAAAGGCGTGCCTTATGAAATTGAAAACATTGAACCTGATACCATTTCTGAAGACTTATTAGAATTAAATCCACGAGGAAGTCTACCTACGTTAGTAGACCGTGATTTAGCCCTGTTCAACTCTCGCATTATTATGGAATACCTTGATGAGCGTTTTCCTCATCCTCCATTAATGTCCGTATATCCTGTTGCAAGAGCAGAATGTCGCTTAACTATCCACCGTATCAAAAAAGATTGGTACTCACTTATTGATACAGTAAACAAAGATCCTGAATCTGAAGAAGCGAAAAAAGCCCTTGCACAGCTAAGAGATGAATTCTTATCCTTAGGCAACATCTTCGCAGCTAAACCTTATTTTTTAAATGATGATTTTACGCTATTAGATTGCTATATCGCACCACTTTTATGGCGTATGCATAATCTAGGTGTTGAATTTACAGGTGCTGGAAGTAAAGCCATAAAAAGCTATATGACTCGAATTTTCCAACGTAAAAGCTTTATCCAATCTATTGGGGGTAAACCGCCTAAGCATTTAATGGATGAAAAAGAATAATGAAGCCATTACGACCTTATTTATATAATGCTTATTATGATTGGATCATTGAGAGTGAAGCCACGCCTTACTTACTTGTGAATGCAGAATACCTCAATGTTGATGTGCCTCAAGAGTTTGTAAAAGAGGGACAGATTATTTTAAATCTGTCTCCTCACTCTATTGCTCAATATTGTGTAGATAATGAGGCAATTAGTTTCAACGCTCGTTTTCAAGGGATATTACGAGATCTTTATATCCCTTTTGGCGCTGTTATTGCCATATATACTCAAGAAACAGGTGAGGGTGTAATATTCCAAGAGGAAGAGTATTACAGTGAAGCAAATTACTCTGCTCGTCAATCTTCTAAACAGGCAGTAAAAGTGACAGAAAAATCCAAACCGAAAAAAAATACAAAGTTAAAATTAGTCAAATAAAATACGGTAACTCACAAAACAAGCGGTACGATTATTGTAATTTTTTGCAAATTTTTACACAAATCTACCCGCTATACCTGACAAATAAAAAAGCCCTTTTCAACTGAAAAGGGCTTTAATTCGATTAATACCTCATTATACCTAAACTACCAAGCATAACCAGCACCAATACCGCCCCCAACTTCACCTGTCGAGTTAGTATTTAACGAACCTTTGATTATCCATTTTCCGTTATCAGAAATAGTAGATAACCCTACTGCTACTGCAGTATTTTTCTTATAGGTTGCACCTGCTAAAGAAACCACACTTTGACCCGGTAAATACGCTTGTGGTAAAAGTGCCGCCGCCATTGCACTAGAGACTCCGCCTTTAATATCTTCCATCTCACTAGCAACATTATCAATAGCCTTAGTGACACCTTTAAGCTGAGCAACATTAACTGCATCAGTGTCTGCAATACCTGCCGCTACGTTTTTAATCTGCACTGCTCCTGTTGGATTAGCGTTCGATTTCTTCGTAGCCAGTGTAATAGCACCCTCGCCTAAACTTAGCTTAGTACCTTTCACATTTGCAATTGAGTTCACTTCTAAGTCATCTTTTGTTGACACCTTAATAGCGCCTTTCTCTGCAGTTAAGGCAATATTTTTACCTGCCACAAAGTTAGCTTTATTATCTGCTTTAGATAAGGTTTTTACATCCTTACCATCGATCTGTGTCACTATTGATACACCAAGGTCTGTAACTTTCTTCAATGAAGCAATCGCATCATGGATAGTATCTTCACCTGTTCCACCAATATCAGTAAAGGTCAATGTACCATCATCAGCTACATTTGCATTACCACCAAAGTTATTTTTAACGGAATCTGCAACATCAAATAGTTGTGAACCATTGACTGCGTCTGTCGAATCATTTGCAATGGTACCATCAGCAACATGAGTGACCTTTTTGCTTCCTGCATTAATACCGTCTTTCGTTAACGCTACAGTATCTTTATCACTCGCATCTGTACCAAGTACTACTGAGTTTAAGTTTTTGACATCCTCTGACAATTTAATCTCTAACTTATCACCTTCTGCTTTAACATATAAGTTATCCGCAGCAGTTTTTGAGTTTTCATTTAAATGTTGAGTTGCATCAGCTCCTTTTTCACCTTCAATAGTCAGTGCTGTACCTAATGCACGATGTACCGAACCTTCATTACCTTTAAAGTTAAGTCCTTTATTGGCAATATCGGTCGTCAATGACTTAGCTACTGCACTTAATTGGTCTTCTGTTGCCGCTTGTCCTGAAACAAAGTTATCTTTATCAAAGGTTTTATTAGTTAAACCATTGATTGTTCCCTCTTTTCCATTCACGGTCACAAGACCTGCAGTTACCTTACCTTTTGTTCCGTCAATCACAACTTGGTTATCACCCGTACCTAAAGTCACTGTATCAGCAAGCTTAATCTCAAATTCTTTACCACCTGTTCTATTGGTCTTAGTTTGAGATATAACCACATTGGTATCTGCTGCAACCACTGATTCTTCTTTCGCAAGCTGAGTTTTCACTAAATCATCTAATTCAACAGTATAGGTCTTATCGTCACCTGCTGTAGAAGTTACTTTAATGCCAGTACCTGCCACAACTTTCTCTACTGATTGATCTTTTGCTTTAGTCTTAAAGTCATCTGAAAGCCTAACTGTGTAAGTGGTATCATTAGTTGTTGCATCTGTCGTTGAACTAACCACAACATCTGTACTTCCTGCTACTTTAGTTCCTTCCACATTTACTGTGTAAATATCATGACCGTCTGTTCCTGTTGTCTTAACAACACCAGCTACATTTGTACCTCCTGCAACTTCTGTTTTCGCTTTCGTTGCTGCTGTATTTACAACACTTTCAAGCTGATTAACATTAACTGCATCCGTACCATTTACACCTGTTGCTACATTCCTGATTACTTTCTGACCTGCATTAATGCCATTTTGAGTTAATGAAACAACCGTATCACCTGCTACATCTCCTAAAATAACTGACGTTAAACCTTTCAAATTATCTGCCGTAGCAACTTTAATACCACCGCCTTCATTAGTAAGCACAATATTCTTACCTGTTAAGAAGTTGGCGTTATTATTATCTTTCGTTAAAGTCTTAACTTCAGCACCATCAATCTGAGTCACAATTGATTGTAGTGCACTATCAATTGAATTCTTAGTGGTTGTATCCAGTCCTACTGTGTAAGTCTTATCTGTTTCTCCAGTACTTGACGTTACCGCTATACCATTTGTTCCAACCACTTTTTCAATTGACTTATCTGCTGCTACATCAGATACCGCTTTTAATTGCTCTTGAGTCGCCGCTTGTCCTCCTGTATAAGTCGCATTTGGATCAAAGGTGGTATTACTTAAACCTTTTACAGTTTTCGCAGTTCCATCAATTGCAACCCCTCCTGCTGTAACATTACCAGCTGTACCATCAATAACAATTTGATTGTCTGCAGTGCCTAAGGTCACTTTATCTGCTAACTTGATATCATACGTCGGTTTTCCACCATTTGCTGTCGTTTCCTTGATTTGCAAGTTACCTGTCGTATTGTAGGCATTTGAGTTAGCCTCTGTTCCTTCATTCACCGTCACCGCTGTCGGCTTCGCTGTACTTGTGACATAGTCTTTTAATTGCTTAACATTTACCGCATCTGTATTCTCTGTACCTTGTTTAACATTAGTCAGCTTACCTCCATTCACCGAGATATTTTTATCTGTTTCACCTAAGATGATTTTACCACCATTCGGTGCGTTACCTATTGAGGTAATTCCTGTTAAGTTACTCGCCAAAGTTAACGCATACTCGAGACCACCTGTACTATTAGTTGTCGCATGAGTAATAGCTACGTTATTATTCGTCGACACTACCGACTCTTCTTTTGCTAGCTGTGTCTTTGCTGTCTGATCTAATTCAACCGTATAAGTTTTATCATCATCGGCTGTTGAGGTTACTTTAATGCCAGTACCTGCCGCAACTTTTTCTACTGACTTATTCGCAATCTCTGCTTTAATACCAGCACTTAAATCAACGTTATAAGTGGTATCATTCGTCGCCGCATCTGCTGTTGAACTCACCACTACATCTGTACTTCCTGCTACTTTTGTGCCTTCAACATTTACTGTGTAAATATCGTGTCCGTCTGTGCCTGTTGTCTTAACAACATCTGCTACATTTGTACCATTCTTAACTTCTACTTTAGATTTATTCACCGTATCTGTTAATTGAGCTACATTTACTGCATCCGTACCATTTACACCTGTCGCTACATTCGTGATTACCTTCTGACCTGCATTAATACCACCTGTCGTTAAAGATACAGTATCATTTCCTAATGCATTTCCTAACACTACTGATGTTAAACCCTTCAAATCATTCGCCGTCGCAACTTGAATTGAACCATTGTTATTCGTTAAGACAATATTTTTGCCTTCATTGAACTTCGCAATGTTGTTGTCTTTATCCAAGGTTTGTACTACTGTTTGACCGTTAATTTCTGTCTTAATACTTTGTAATGCATTATCTACTTTCGTTTGCGTGGCTGTATCTAAGCCTACCGTGTAAGTCTTATCTGTCTCTCCAGTACTTGACGTTACCGCTATACCATTCGTTCCAACCACTTCTTCAATTGACTTATCTGCCGCTACATCAGATACCACTTTTAATTGCTCTTGAGTCGCTGCTTGTCCACCTGTATAAGTCGCATTTGGATCAAAGGTGGTATTACTTAAACCTTTTACAGTGTTCGCAGCTCCATCAATTGCAACCCCTCCTGCTGTAATATTGCCAGTTGTTCCATCAATAACAATTTGATTGTCTGCGGTGCCTAAGGTCACTTTATCTGCTAACTTGATATCATACGTCGGTTTTCCACCATTTGCTGTCGTCTCCTTGATTTGCAAGTTACCTGTCGTATTATAGTCATTTGAATTAGCCTCTGTTCCTTCATTCACCGTCACCGCTGTCGGCTTCGCTGTACTTGTGACATAGTCTTTTAATTGCTTAACATTTACCGCATCTGTATTCTCTGTACCTTGTTTAACATTAGTCAGCTTACCTCCATTCACCGAGATATTTTTATCTGTTTCACCTAAGATGATTTTACCACCATTCGGTGCGTTACCTATTGAGGTAATTCCTGTTAAGTTACTCGCCAAAGTTAACGCATACTCGAGACCACCTGTACTATTAGTTGTCGCATGAGTAATAGCTACGTTATTATTCGTCGACACTACCGACTCTTCTTTTGCTAGCTGTGTCTTTGCTGTCTGATCTAATTCAACCGTATAAGTTTTATCATCATCGGCTGTTGAGGTTACTTTAATGCCAGTACCTGCCGCAACTTTTTCTACTGACTTATTCGCAATCTCTGCTTTAATACCAGCACTTAAATCAACGTTATAAGTGGTATCATTCGTCGCCACATCTGCTGTTGAACTCACCACTACATCTGTACTTCCTGCTACTTTTGTGCCTTCAACATTTACTGTGTAAATATCGTGTCCGTCTGTGCCTGTTGTCTTAACAACATCTGCTACATTTGTACCATTCTTAACTTCTACTTTAGATTTATTCACCGTATCTGTTAATTGAGCTACATTTACTGCATCCGTACCATTTACACCTGTCGCTACATTCGTGATTACCTTCTGACCTGCATTAATACCACCTGTCGTTAAAGATACAGTATCATTTCCTAATGCATTTCCTAACACTACTGATGTTAAACCCTTCAAATCATTCGCCGTCGCAACTTGAATTGAACCATTGTTATTCGTTAAGACAATATTTTTGCCTTCATTGAACTTCGCAATGTTGTTGTCTTTATCCAAGGTTTGTACTACTGTTTGACCGTTAATTTCTGTCTTAATACTTTGTAATGCATTATCTACTTTCGTTTGCGTGGCTGTATCTAAGCCTACCGTGTAAGTCTTATCTGTCTCTCCAGTACTTGACGTTACCGCTATACCATTCGTTCCAACCACTTCTTCAATTGACTTATCTGCCGCTACATCAGATACCACTTTTAATTGCTCTTGAGTCGCTGCTTGTCCACCTGTATAAGTCGCATTTGGATCAAAGGTGGTATTACTTAAACCTTTTACAGTGTTCGCAGCTCCATCAATTGCAACCCCTCCTGCTGTAATATTGCCAGTTGTTCCATCAATAACAATTTGATTGTCTGCGGTGCCTAAGGTCACTTTATCTGCTAACTTGATATCATACGTCGGTTTTCCACCATTTGCTGTCGTCTCCTTGATTTGCAAGTTACCTGTCGTATTATAGTCATTTGAATTAGCCTCTGTTCCTTCATTCACCGTCACCGCTGTCGGCTTCGCTGTACTTGTGACATAGTCTTTTAATTGCTTAACATTTACCGCATCTGTATTCTCTGTACCTTGTTTAACATTAGTCAGCTTACCTCCATTCACCGAGATATTTTTATCTGTTTCACCTAAGATGATTTTACCACCATTCGGTGCGTTACCTATTGAGGTAATTCCTGTTAAGTTACTCGCCAAAGTTAACGCATACTCGAGACCACCTGTACTATTAGTTGTCGCATGAGTAATAGCTACGTTATTATTCGTCGACACTACCGACTCTTCTTTTGCTAGCTGTGTCTTTGCTGTCTGATCTAATTCAACCGTATAAGTTTTATCATCATCGGCTGTTGAGGTTACTTTAATGCCAGTACCTGCCGCAACTTTTTCTACTGACTTATTCGCAATCTCTGCTTTAATACCAGCACTTAAATCAACGTTATAAGTGGTATCATTCGTCGCCGCATCTGCTGTTGAACTCACCACTACATCTGTACTTCCTGCTACTTTTGTGCCTTCAACATTTACTGTGTAAATATCGTGTCCGTCTGTGCCTGTTGTCTTAACAACATCTGCTACATTTGTACCATTCTTAACTTCTACTTTAGATTTATTCACCGTATCTGTTAATTGAGCTACATTTACTGCATCCGTACCATTTACACCTGTCGCTACATTCGTGATTACCTTCTGACCTGCATTAATACCACCTGTCGTTAAAGATACAGTATCATTTCCTAATGCATTTCCTAACACTACTGATGTTAAACCCTTCAAATCATTCGCCGTCGCAACTTGAATTGAACCATTGTTATTCGTTAAGACAATATTTTTGCCTTCATTGAACTTCGCAATGTTGTTGTCTTTATCCAAGGTTTGTACTACTGTTTGACCGTTAATTTCTGTCTTAATACTTTGTAATGCATTATCTACTTTCGTTTGCGTGGCTGTATCTAAGCCTACCGTGTAAGTCTTATCTGTCTCTCCAGTACTTGACGTTACCGCTATACCATTCGTTCCAACCACTTCTTCAATTGACTTATCTGCCGCTACATCAGATACCACTTTTAATTGCTCTTGAGTCGCTGCTTGTCCACCTGTATAAGTCGCATTTGGATCAAAGGTGGTATTACTTAAACCTTTTACAGTGTTCGCAGCTCCATCAATTGCAACCCCTCCTGCTGTAATATTGCCAGTTGTTCCATCAATAACAATTTGATTGTCTGCGGTGCCTAAGGTCACTTTATCTGCTAACTTGATATCATACGTCGGTTTTCCACCATTTGCTGTCGTCTCCTTGATTTGCAAGTTACCTGTCGTATTATAGTCATTTGAATTAGCCTCTGTTCCTTCATTCACCGTCACCGCTGTCGGCTTCGCTGTACTTGTGACATAGTCTTTTAATTGCTTAACATTTACCGCATCTGTATTCTCTGTACCTTGTTTAACATTAGTCAGCTTACCTCCATTCACCGAGATATTTTTATCTGTTTCACCTAAGATGATTTTACCACCATTCGGTGCGTTACCTATTGAGGTAATTCCTGTTAAGTTACTCGCCAAAGTTAACGCATACTCGAGACCACCTGTACTATTAGTTGTCGCATGAGTAATAGCTACGTTATTATTCGTCGACACTACCGACTCTTCTTTTGCTAGCTGTGTCTTTGCTGTCTGATCTAATTCAACCGTATAAGTTTTATCATCATCGGCTGTTGAGGTTACTTTAATGCCAGTACCTGCCGCAACTTTTTCTACTGACTTATTCGCAATCTCTGCTTTAATACCAGCACTTAAATCAACGTTATAAGTGGTATCATTCGTCGCCACATCTGCTGTTGAACTCACCACTACATCTGTACTTCCTGCTACTTTTGTGCCTTCAACATTTACTGTGTAAATATCGTGTCCGTCTGTGCCTGTTGTCTTAACAACATCTGCTACATTTGTACCATTCTTAACTTCTACTTTAGATTTATTCACCGTATCTGTTAATTGAGCTACATTTACTGCATCCGTACCATTTACACCTGTCGCTACATTCGTGATTACCTTCTGACCTGCATTAATACCACCTGTCGTTAAAGATACAGTATCATTTCCTAATGCATTTCCTAACACTACTGATGTTAAACCCTTCAAATCATTCGCCGTCGCAACTTGAATTGAACCATTGTTATTCGTTAAGACAATATTTTTGCCTTCATTGAACTTCGCAATGTTGTTGTCTTTATCCAAGGTTTGTACTACTGTTTGACCGTTAATTTCTGTCTTAATACTTTGTAATGCATTATCTACTTTCGTTTGCGTGGCTGTATCTAAGCCTACCGTGTAAGTCTTATCTGTCTCTCCAGTACTTGACGTTACCGCTATACCATTCGTTCCAACCACTTCTTCAATTGACTTATCTGCCGCTACATCAGATACCACTTTTAATTGCTCTTGAGTCGCTGCTTGTCCACCTGTATAAGTCGCATTTGGATCAAAGGTGGTATTACTTAAACCTTTTACAGTGTTCGCAGCTCCATCAATTGCAACCCCTCCTGCTGTAATATTGCCAGTTGTTCCATCAATAACAATTTGATTGTCTGCGGTGCCTAAGGTCACTTTATCTGCTAACTTGATATCATACGTCGGTTTTCCACCATTTGCTGTCGTCTCCTTGATTTGCAAGTTACCTGTCGTATTATAGTCATTTGAATTAGCCTCTGTTCCTTCATTCACCGTCACCGCTGTCGGCTTCGCTGTACTTGTGACATAGTCTTTTAATTGCTTAACATTTACCGCATCTGTATTCTCTGTACCTTGTTTAACATTAGTCAGCTTACCTCCATTCACCGAGATATTTTTATCTGTTTCACCTAAGATGATTTTACCACCATTCGGTGCGTTACCTATTGAGGTAATTCCTGTTAAGTTACTCGCCAAAGTTAACGCATACTCGAGACCACCTGTACTATTAGTTGTCGCATGAGTAATAGCTACGTTATTATTCGTCGACACTACCGACTCTTCTTTTGCTAGCTGTGTCTTTGCTGTCTGATCTAATTCAACCGTATAAGTTTTATCATCATCGGCTGTTGAGGTTACTTTAATGCCAGTACCTGCCGCAACTTTTTCTACTGACTTATTCGCAATCTCTGCTTTAATACCAGCACTTAAATCAACGTTATAAGTGGTATCATTCGTCGCCGCATCTGCTGTTGAACTCACCACTACATCTGTACTTCCTGCTACTTTTGTGCCTTCAACATTTACTGTGTAAATATCGTGTCCGTCTGTGCCTGTTGTCTTAACAACATCTGCTACATTTGTACCATTCTTAACTTCTGTGTGTTTTTCAGCAGTATGAGCCACTGCTTTTAATTGTGCAACGTTAACTGCATCACTATCTTCAGAACCCGCTGCTACATTTATAATCTGACGTGTCCCTTTACTAATAGCATGCTTCTCACCTGCTTTGGTTTCTTCGCCTTCTTTATAGTCTCTTTCTGCAAACTCTCTGTCTCCAGTACCAACAGACACTGCTCCAAGACGACCTTGAACTGTTTTTAAAATATCACTCTTATCATCACCTGTTGCTGCCTCATTAGCATATACTGCACCAGCCGAGGCTTGGGCTTCTGTACTGGTTTTTTTACCGCTAATCGCATTACGGTTAGCAATAGAATCACGTCCCAGTGCTACACCACCAGAGGATTCTGCCGATGATAATAACCCAATAGCAACCCCTGCTCTTGCTCTGGCTTCTGTTCTTGAGCTTGTTCCTAATGCAATACCATAATCCGCATCACTTTCAGCAAGTTGAACATCAGAACCTCGACCTGCTCCACTCCCTATCGCAATAGCAAAAGCACCATTAGTTGCAGTATCTTTTCCTTCACCATTAAGACCATTATCTGGAGACGATGAGCCAATATGACGAGTACCAATAACAATGGATTGAGTACCTTCAGCAAACAAATCATTACCAACCGCAATAGTTTGTGCACCGGTTGCATGAGTAAATGAACCCAGTGCTAACGACTCTGTACTTGTAGCGTGAGCATTTTGGCCCAGTGCTGTACTCATTTGTCCTGTAGCTCTTGTACCATAACCGATGGCAGTACTTCTAAGTTCTTCAGCAACAGCTTCTGTACCAATAGCAACATTACCACCTACTTTTGCCTGTGCTTTATGACCTAAAGCAACAGTACCATCAACTTCAGTTGTACTCGAATGCGTACCATAAGCATATGCTTCTCTACCAATCGCAATGGCATTACTACCAATGGCATCTGCATCATATCCAAATGCAACTGAACTATCCCCTGTTGCTTGAGCATTCACCCCACCAGCTATTGCCAAACCACCCTTGGCACCACCAATACCATCAACAAAGGCTTCATTACTTTCATTACCTGTTTGTGTATTTTCCGTTTTATTTACATGGAAGTAATTTTTTGCTGTCCCAACCGCATTAAATGCTGCTTTTAATTGAGCAACATTAACTGCATCACTGTCTTCAGAGCCTGCCGCTACATTGATAATCTGACGTGTTGCACCTTTAATGGTAAATGTTTTACCCTCTTCAATCACATTACCATCTTGATCAAATTTATCCCTTAACTTAAAAGTTCTATCTTGTGAACCAACAGATACGGCTCCCAATTCACCCTTAACCGTTGATAAAATAGCTTCTTTATCTATATCACTTATTCCCTTACTTGCATAAACTTTGTTAGTATCAACAGTAGCATTAGCATCAACTCCAAGACTAGCCGTTGACATTGCTGCACGATGAGCCGCTGATCTAGAACCAATTGCAACACCTCCCAACTTATCTACTGAAGAAAAGCGACCAATTGCAACCCCTGCCACACCTGCTTTTTCTGTTCTCGCACTTGTTCCCAATGCAATACCATAATCTCCATCGCTTTCAGCAATCTGATTTTGACTATTTCTATCATAACCACTACCAATCGCAATAGCAAAATTACCATCAGTGGTTGTTCTTTCACCTTCTCCACCTTCATGACCTTCTGGATCATTCGAACCAATCCAACGAGTCCCCATGGCAATTGAGTAAATACCACCTGCAAATACATCATTACCTATGGCCAAAGCTTGCTCACCTAAAGCATGTGAATAATTACCAAAGGCCGTTGACTCCAATCCTGTTGCGCGCGCACCATGACCAACGGCTGTACTTTGGAGACCAACTCCAGTAATAGCGTCATCACCAATAGCAATTGAACGATGCCCTAGTGCTTGGGCTCCATGTCCAATAGCAACAGCATAAGTATCCGCTGCTTTAGCATTATGTCCCAAAGCAACTGAATCTTGTGATATAGCCTGAGCATCAACACCAGCTGTAACTGAATAAGCTCCTTTTGCTCCACCAATACCATTGATCACATCTGCATTATCATCTGTACCTGATTGATTATAATTTGCACTATTTACATGAAAATAATTTTTCTGTTTTTCTAATTTTTCAACTTGTGCTTTCAAATCATCAATTTGTTGTTTTAATTCTTCTGGAGTTAATGTTGTAGCTATTGATGAAGTACTAAGACCTAGTGCTATTAATACACTTAACGTCATTTTTGCAAATTTAAAAGAGGATCTACCCGCTTGTACCTGAGGTTTATTGGTTGTTGAAGAGTGAGTTTTTGTTTTGCTTTTAGCTAATTCGCTAACTGCGGTAAAAGTTTGTGTTGCTTTATTAAACACAACTTTATAGATATTGTTCATAATCTCGGTATCCTTTATCAGTGGATATCCTATTCCTAGATAAAACTACAAATTCCTTTTTATAGCCTGTAAATTCTGTCACTTCTGGTAACAAGTAAGTAATTAAATGTGATAATTGTAGAATAGTGTAACAGAACAGGACGTTAAAGGCAAGAAAGCCATTGTTTTTATTAGGTTTTATGTTATTTAAGTGATAAGGTCCGATCCTGCATCACAGATCAACAGATCATATAACAAGATCACTTTAGTGTATTGTTTTATAATAGTTTAAGTGAATTTAATCGCAAAACCCTTATTAATCAAGGGCAACCCTCCTTAGATCAATTACAGATCATTTTTAACATTTAGATCAAAAAATTCAAATATTCTGTGCCATTGTAGATCAAGCGGTGCGATCACGACGATTTTTTGCAATGTTTTAGGGTGTATAAAGGTGAGTGATTGAGCGTGTAAAAACAAACGGTTACAACCACTTTTTTCGAAAAAAGTGCGATTTTGGTTCAGGTCACCATAACGTGTGTCGCCAATAATGGGATGAAAGAGATGTTTAAGATGACGCCTTAATTGATGTTTTCGCCCTGTTTTGGGTGAAAGTTCAACAAGGGAATAGCGCGCCGTTTGATGCTTTCCTGCAGGGTAAGGCATTTCAATTTGTGCTAAACAACGATAGTCAGTAATAGCTTGTTGTGGCGCTTTAGGCTGTGAAAATTTATCTGCAATTTTATCTAACTGTTCTTTAAGGGGATAATCAATCTGCCCTTCTCCATTTAGATAGCCTCGTACGATGGCGAGGTACTTTTTTTGTATCTGGTGTTGCTGAAATTGTTCACTCATTAAGCGAGCCATTTCACTGTTTAAAGCGAACAGTAAAACTCCCGATGTAGGTCGATCTAATCGATGAATCGGAAATACGTGTTGTCCAATTTGATCTCGTAATGTTTGCATTGCAAACACTGTTTCGTGTTTATCCAACCAACTTCGATGTACTAACATTCCAGCAGGTTTGTTGATGGCAATCAAATCGCTATCTTGGTATAAAATCGTTAATGCCATTATTGGTTTAACGCTGTTTCAATTTGACGAATTGGGTGGCAAAGTGCTGATAAATAAGCTTTATTTTTCAATGCTTCTTCAAGATAAGGTGTAATAGAAAACTGAGTAGGTAGCGCTGCATTAGCCTCAATCAACGCTTCCATTCTTGGAATAAAAATCCATTGTAACCATTGTGTTGCACAAAGCGTGCCAATACAAAAAGGTTGATCATTATTTAACGCCTCTGGCGAGGGAGCAGTACTTTCCCATAATTGATGACTTTCCATAACTCGCTGTAGTTCGTGTAAATGTTGTCGTATTTGTGTTTTCATTGGTTTATTTTAAATGTTTAATTTATTTCTTACTTCGTTCTCTCATCCTTCGACAGGCTCAGGAACCGAGAACGGAGATATCGACGCAAAAAATATCGATCACGGACTAGACAAACACCAGTCACTGAACTTCCCCAAACACCGGTCACTGAGCCCGTCGAAGTGGTAGGTGTTTTCACACAGAACACTGAGGTTCGGCTATTGAGCTCGGTTATTGAGCCTGTCGAAATATCGAAGTGTTCGACGTTTCCACTCTGAATTTGCTTCTTACTTCGTTCTCTCATCCTCGACAGGCTCAGGAACCGAGAACGGAGATATCGACGCAAAAATATCGATCACGGACTAGACAAACACCAGTCACTGAACTTCCCCAAACACCGGTCACTGAGCCCGTCGAAGTGGTAGGTGTTTTCACACAGAACACTGAGGTTCGGCTATTGAGCTCGGTTATTGAGCCTGTCGAAATATCGAAGTGTTCGACGTTTCCACTCTGAATTTGCTTCTTACTTCGTTCTCTCATCCTCGACAGGCTCAGGAACCGAGAACGGAGATATCGACGCAAAAAATATCGATCACGGACTAGACAAACACCAGTCACTGAACTTACCCAAACACCGGTCACTGAGAAGTGGTAGGTGTTTTCACACAGAACACTGAGGTTCGGCTATTGAGCTCGGTTATTGAGCCTGTCGAAATATCGAAGTGTTCGGCGTTTCCACTCTGAATTTGTTTCTTACTTCGTTCTCTCATCCTCAACAGGCTCAGGAACCGAGAACGGAGATATCGACGCAAAAAATATCGATCACGGACTAGACAAACACCAGTCACTGAACTTCCCCAAACACCAGTCACTGAGCCCGTCGAAGTGGTAGGTGTTTTCACACAGAACACTGAGGTTCGGCTATTGAGCTCGGTTATTGAGCCTGTCGAAATATCGAAGTGTTCGGCGTTTCCACTCTGAATTTGTTTCTTACTTCGTTCTCTCATCCTCAACAGGCTCAGGAACCGAGAACGGACACTCAGGAGCAGAATTAGATACACTAATAATTATTTCTTTGTTTGCTTAAGCGGTTTATCAAGCTGAATATCGCTTACTAAACCTTGCTGATTAAAATAAACAAATAAGGTATGTTGAACAGGTTTTTGATGACCTTGTCGTTTAATAAACACGTAACTCCAACGATCTTGTGCAAAAATATCTCTTAATAGTGGCGTACCTAATAGGTAATTAACTTGTTCTTTGTTCATTCCTATTTTAAGTTGATCGACTTTTTCTTTTTCTAAATAATTACCCTGTGGTACATCAATACGATACACCACTTTTTCTAGTGTAGAACAACCTGTGATGCCTGCCATCAGTAATGCTGATATAAGAAGAGATTTTATTTTCATAGTGTTAACCTTTCATTTATTTTTATTGGGTGAATAATACCGAAACTTACCTTTAAATGCCATTATTTATTGCGTTGAAGTTGATCTCGCAAGTTAGGAGGTATTTCTTTGATTGTTAAAGTGTCATTTAGTTCGTCCCAAATAATACGTTGGTTCAATAATTGAGCATCAAAACTTAAGGTAATCCCTTTTCCTGAGCCTGAATACTTGGTTAATGTTTTTAAAGTATTACGAACAGGGGGGATTGTTTCCTCTAAACCATAGTCTTGAGATTGGGTAAATTGAGCAAAATTTTGTTCATTAAGTGTTGGAATTTCATTCGCTAATGCTGAAATAGCAATCTCTTCTCCACTGTTCATTTGCCCTTTGCAGTAATCAAAGACTTGTGTTTTTACTGCTCGAGTTTGATCTGTACTCAACTCTCCTTGATCACAATAGTCGTGGACGGCTTGTAATAATGTTTGATTTTGTACTTTTGGATCAAGCCCTGCTTCTGCCCCTAAAAAGTCCATAAAGAAATCCGCCACCTTTCGCCCTACTCGCCCTTTTATAAAAGTTAAGTAACGGTTAGATTGGGCATCTAATTTTAACTCTGTTAAATTGATTCGACACGCAATGTCATATTGTGCCATTTCTAAATATTGCGTTCGTTTAATCTCTAATTTGTCATCAACTAAAATCGAGGCTCTATTATCGATTAAGGCGATAAATAAATACTCTGTGGCTAAAAAGTTATAACGGCATAGGATAAATGTGCCCCCTCCTGCAAAAGGGTATTTCGCTAATTCTGTCGCTAACATCTTGGCACAATGATGGCTAAAAGGAAGAAAATCTGTTTCTTGTTCCAATAGACGATTAAGTTCTTGCGCAAAAATAGAGGTTTCTTGAAAGACTCCGTAGCCTTTTGCTTTGCCTTGATAAGCTTGATGTAGTTGTAACATCATTTGATCTACTTCTGGGGTAATTTCAAGTAGGTTTTCTCTTAATAAGGTCGTTAATTCAGTGACTTCTGCTTCTTTTTGTATCAGTTGGTGAAGTACAATTTCGGTGACATTGATGCTCATATTTTCCTTAATAAAAAAATTCCTTCCCTACTCTTTACAAGTAAGGAAGGTATTTTAATCTGTAATAAATACTATTTATTTTCTAACTGTGGCACGATATTGTTTTTACTCGAAATCAGCCCTGTTTGTGTATAAAGACTGAGCTTATCACGTGTATCTTTGATATCAAGATTACGCATTGTAAGCTGTCCGATACGATCTGTTGCAGTAAATGCTGCATCTTCTACTTTTTCCATACTGAGTCGTTCTGCTTGATAAGTCAAGTTTTCAGACTCTGTATTTAAGATAGAATAATCATTACCTCGACGTAGTTCTAGGGTAACTTCCCCTGTGATTGCTTTAGCAACCCAACGTTGTGCTGTTTCACGTAGCATTAATGCTTGCGAATCAAACCAACGCCCTTGATAAAGTAAGCGTCCAAGACGTAATCCATTAATACGGTATTGCTCGATAGTGTCTTCGTTATGGATCCCTGTCAGTAATCGTTCATAAGCAATATGTAGCAATGCCATAGCAGGTGCTTCATAAATACCACGTGATTTGGCTTCTATAATACGATTTTCAATTTGATCAGACATTCCTAATCCGTGTCTGCCACCAATTTTGTTCGCTTCTAAAATTAATTCCACCAAATCATCAAAATATTTTCCATTTAATGCAACTGGTATCCCTTCCTCAAAACGCACTTTAACCTGTTCCGTTTCAATTTTGACACTTTCGTCCCAAAAGGCAACGCCCATAATAGGTTTGACGATGTTCACATTGGTATCCAGATACTCCAAATCCTTCGCTTCGTGCGTTGCTCCTAACATATTAGAATCTGTTGAATAGGCTTTTTCAACGGACATTTTATAATCAAATCCATTTTGAATTAAAAATTGTGACATTTCTAAACGTCCACCTAGTTCATCGATAAATTGTTCATCTAACCAAGGCTTATAAATTTGTAGATCTGGGTTAGTAATTAAGCCGTAACGGTAGAAACGTTCAATATCGTTCCCTTTATAGGTACTTCCATCACCCCAAATATTCACGCCATCTTGTTGCATTGCCGCAACAAGCATTGTACCAGTCACAGCTCGTCCTAATGGTGTAGTATTAAAATAAGGCATTCCACCTGTAGAAATATGAAACGCACCACATTGGATGGCGACAATACCTTCATAAGCCAGTTGGCTACGGCAATCAATTAAACGTGCTTTTTCAGCACCGTATTCCATTGCTTTTTTAGGAATTACATCATAATTATCTTCATCAGGTTGCCCTAAATTTGCCGTATAAGCATAAGGAACAGCGCCTTTTTGACGCATCCATAATATAGCGGCACTGGTATCTAACCCTCCTGAAAAGGCGATTCCCACTTTTTGACCTAGTGGTATGGTTTTTAAAATTGTACTAGACATATAAGTTCCTATGATTTTTTGAGCGAAAAATAACTTTAACTCCCTAAACGTCCTCTCATTCTAACAAAATTTTATATAAAATAAACCTGACTTTTTTAACAAATTATGCTATTTTCGCCCTAATTTTTAAATTAAAGGAATACTTATAATGTCAGTTATATTAACAACAAAACAGAAACAATACTTAAAAAGTCTGGCTCATCATTTAAGTCCAGTAGTAATGCTTGGTAACAATGGGTTAACAGAGGGTGTGTTAGCGGAAATTGATTGTGCGCTTAATCATCACGAGTTGATTAAAGTAAAAATTTCAGGGGCAGATCGTGAAATGAAGCAGTTGATCATTGATGCGATTATACGTGAAACCAAAGCGACAAATGTACAAACCATTGGGCATATTTTAGTTTTGTATCGTGAAAGTGAAGATAAAAAGATCACTTTACCAAAAGCAAAAAAATCGATCTAAAACAAGCGGTAACTTGTTATCGAAAATTTGCAAAAACATTTGTAACAACTAATAAGACAGTAAAGACCACTCTAATGAGTGGTCTTTTTTTAGCTTATTTTACCTCTGGTATAATATCTAATTCTAAGTCTTTAGGAAGAATTAAATTGAGTGAAAGTGCTAATACTGCGCCAACTGTAATACCAGAACCAAAAATTTCTTTAAAGAATGCAGGTAATTTACCTAATAACTCTGGTCGAGTAGTCACCGCTAATCCACCACCAATAGCAATCGCAATAATTAAACCATTACGGCTAGTGCGTTCTACATTGTTAAGCATTTGAATACCTGCAGCAATAATCATTGCAAACATAATAATTCCCGCCCCACCTAATACAGGAAGAGGAATAGAAACAATTAACGCTCCAAATACAGGGAAAAGTCCTGCTAATACTAATAATACGCCTGTTAATGCCACAACATAACGACTGGCAACCCCTGTTAAGGTGATTAAACCGATATTTTGTGAAAAGGTTGAAAAAGGTGTGGTAGACATAATAGCAGCCAGTGCAGAGCCTAACCCTTCTGCTAAAATGCCTTGTTTAAATTGTTGTGGTGTCACTTCTGTTTTGGTTGCATCACCTAATGCAAGAAAATTACCACTGGACTCCACAATGGTCACCAAATAGGCAATACTCATTCCGATAATACCAGAAATAGGGAAAGATAACCCAAAATGGAGAGGCTGGGGTATAGCAAAAAATTGAGCAGATTTTACCCCTGAGAAATCCACCCAACCTAAACAGAGAGCAGTAATATAGCCAATCATCATACCAATCACAATGGCTGCTGCAGAAAAAATACCTCGTCCCCATTGCACCAATGTCACAACAATAACTAATACAAAGGTTGCCATCATCAAGTTTTTGGGTTCAGCGTAATTAGGATCACCGACTTGAGCACCAGCAAACCAATCTACGGCAACTGGAATTAAGCTAAGTCCAATCATCATTACGACTGTCCCCGTTACCACAGGTGGAAATAATTTACGAATATGTGGCATAAAGAAACTACCAATGATCATTACTAAAGAAGCAACAAGTGATGAACCTAAAATCCCACCAACACCAGCATCACTAAAGCCAATCGCTAATGCAGCCGCCACAAAAGTAAAACTTGTTCCCATTACAGCGGGTAAACGTATACCAATGTGTCCTATTCCTCGACATTGTATGATAGTGACAATACCAGAAACCAATAAGGCGGCATTCACTAATACAATAGTATCTTCCGTCGATAATTTCAGTACATTACCGATAACCAAAGGAACTGCAACAATTCCACCAATAGCGGCAAGTAAATGCTGCAGAGCCAGTAATAAACTCAACCCTATAGGTGGTTTGTCTTCAATCGCATAAAATAATTTACTGTTCATAAATTTTCCTTAAAAAGTGTGAGATAAAGTAAAGAATCGTGTAAATTATATCTAACGCAAACGTTTGCGTAAATATTTTTTTCACTATTTTTAGATAATTTCTTATATAATTCCTCCATAAAAATATTAACAAGGAGAATTAAGAATGACCTATTATTACGGATTAGATATTGGCGGTACAAAAATTGAGCTTGCTGTATTTAATGAGCAACTTGATAAACTCTATTCTGAACGCACACCCACTCCTCAAACTAGCTATGAAGATTGGTTAGATACCATTAAAACCCTTGTGCTTAACGCAGATAAAAAATTCAATACTAAAGGAATGGTTGGATTAGGTTTACCAGGTTTTGTTAATCACGAAACAGGTATTGCTGAAATTACCAATATTCGAGTGGCAGATAATAAACCTATTTTAAAAGATCTCAGTAAATGTTTAGAGCGTGAAGTGAAAGCTGAAAATGATGCCAACTGCTTTGCTCTTTCAGAAGCGTGGGATAAAGAAAATCAACAATATTCCACAGTATTAGGCTTAATTATCGGCACTGGTTTTGGTGGCGGTTTGATTTTTGATGGCAAAGTGCATTCAGGCAGAATTGGTATGGCTGGAGAAGTAGGTCATCAACAATTAAATTATCACGCTTTACAATTATTAGGTTGGGATAACGCCCCTATTTTTGACTGTGGCTGTGGCAATAAAGCGTGTTTAGATACTTATATTTCAGGACGTGGTTTTGAAATGTTATATAACGAGTTAGAGGGTGAGGGCTTATCCGCCAAAACCATTATCGAAAACTTTTATAATCAACAACCACAAGCGGTACGATTTGTTGAAAAATATGTAAAATTAATGGCAATTTGTATTAGCAATCTGATTACGGTATTAGATCCTGATATGATTGTTTTTGGTGGTGGTTTATCTAATTTTGATTATATTTATGAAGCTCTACCAAAAGCATTACCGCCTTATTTAATGCGTTCTGCAAAAGTGCCTGTGATTAAAAAAGCAATTCACGGTGACTCGGGTGGTTCACGTGGTGCAGCTGCTCTTTTCTTAAAAAAAGACGACTAGGAAAATAAAATGAAAGTGACCCCTATTCCTGTATTATCCGATAATTATATTTGGTTAATTCAAAAAACGGATAAAGTGATCATTGTCGATCCCTCACAAGCAGTCACTTTATTAGATTTTTTTGCAAAAAATCAGTTACAACCTACCGCTATATTATTAACACACAATCACGCTGATCATACTGGTGGGGTTGCCGAATTAGTGGAACATTATCCTCATTTAACTGTTTATGGTTCTGCAGAACTTTCTCAATTTACCACTAAAATTGTTGAACATAATCAACAGTTTGAATGCTTAGGTTGTCAAATTCAAGTGATTGACAGTGCAGGACATACAGCACAACATATTAGCTATCTGGTTGATGAAAAATACCTTTTCTGTGGTGACTCACTGTTTTCAGCAGGTTGTGGACGTGTATTTACAGGGGATTATGTTGCACAATTTAACACTCTGCAACGCTTTCGATTATTAGCCGATAATGTAAAAATCTACCCTGCTCACGAATATACTTATAGCAATCTTCAATTTGTGGAAAGTGTTCACCCCAACAATCAGGCTGTACAACAATATAAACAGCAAGTTGAAAAACTACGCTCTCAAAACAAACCAACACTCCCCTCTTCTATTACCTTAGAAAAAGAAATTAATCCTTTTTTGATAGCTAATTCGTTAGAGGAATTTATTGAATTAAGGAAAGGGAAGGATTGTTTTTGATGGTTACTGTTAAAAAATATATTTCTCATTGACAACAATAAAACAAAAACTTATTATCTAATGATTAGAAAAATAAAGAGATAGCAAATGAATGAATTGCTGTGGACAGTAAAAGCAACTAAACAACTTTTAAAAATTGATAGTCGTTATATTAAGCCTATTAAAGATAGTGTTGCTACTCTTGTGAATTTCCCAGATGTCAATCTTGATATTAAGAAGTTAAAAGGTTCGCAGTCTCAATATAGAATACGAGTAGGTAAATATCGTATTGTTTTTGAAGTGATCAACGATGAGCCTAGAATTATTAGTATTCAGGCTATTAAACGTAGAAGCGAACAAACATACAATTAAGGAACAATTATGAGCTTACAGATTATCTACGATCAACAAGGTAAAGAACTTTTTGTTGTAGTTCCTGTTGATGAGTATAAAGCACTGCAGCAATATAAGGCAATCGCTACACTTGATGATAATGAAGACAATTGGGAAGAAGTTTATGTTCAACCAAGTGATAATGATAATGAAACGATTCCACATCAAGTTATTGATATTATGCTTGAACAAGATATTAGCTTATTGGCTTCTTGGCGTATTTATCGTGGTTTGTCTCAATATGATGTTGCTAAAAAAACAGGTTTAACACAATCTTCTATTTCTCAAGCTGAGAAAAAAGGATCTACACCTCAACTTAAAACCTGTAAGCGTTTAGCTGTTATTTATCAATGTGATCCTAAGCAACTTGTTTTATAAATATTAGAATTTTGTGGCATAAAGGACAAAAGTAATGCTATTTTTTAGTAGTACTTGAGTAAAGGACAAAAATAATGCTAATAAACAGGCTAAATAATATACTTTTATTTAGCCTATTTTTTTATAATTTAACACCCTAAAATCTCATCTATTAATTTCATTTTTTGCTTCAACTTTAAACCATTATGACACCTTAATTTTTGCTTTAAATGAGCAAAACTCCCTTCAATTTTATTCGAGGTATTTGGGATATTTAAGGTTGGATATTTTTGGTAAGTAAACAGATAAGATAGATTAGTTTTTAAGCTTCTAAAAGCACTTCTTAAACGTCTATGTGTATAGTGAGATTTGCCTGTTTCAGGATTTAGAGTACATTCATTATAATAGTCTTCATACTCATCAAACCATTGTTCTAGAAAGTCCTTAAATTGTATTTCTGTTACTTGAGTAAGCAAATTAGTAATTAGCCATAAATCCTTTACAGTAGGTTGTTTAGAGCGTTTTGAAAGGTATCTTTGAATTATCTTAACTTGATGAAATTGACAAAATTGAACGGGATAAAATGACAGGCTTTTTATTAAACCTCGACGACCATCGCAAACAATACCTTTAATAATAAATCCTTGTAGTAATAGTTCATCAATCCCCTTTAAATACAAATAGTTATTTTCATTTTTAACATAGTATTTTAGTAGATTTTCACCTGTATAAGCATCTGTAAATAACATTACCCCAAAACTCTGTTTAAAGTAAGTTGTGTCAATAATAAGAACTACACTTCTTGATGTTTTGTTTGATACTTTTATTTGATGAGATTTTAGCTTCCTTTGAATAGTTTTGGAGCTGTAATTATACTTTTGAGCAAGCTGTTTATAGGTTTGTTTTCCATAAACATAATCATTCCAAATTTGGTCTATTTTAGGCTTGTTTTTATAGATGAATTGGTAATTACAAGAGTTGCATTTATAGCGTTGTTTTCCTTGTTTATAACCATATTTTTGAAGTTTTTTACTATTGCATTTTTCACATTTTTTTAAATTCATTCAAAAAAGTCGCTTAAAGCCTTATTGTATAAGGTTTCAAACGACTTTTTACCATTCTTTTTGTCCTTTATGCCGAATCTAATATTGTATTGAAAAAGTGAAAGGTAATCCCCATATATTTCTAGTAACTTTTAATAATAAAAGTTACTAGAAAGTAATAGTAGAGGAGTAAAAATTATGAGTTTTGAATTTAAAGTATCTGACTTGAAAGAGGAATATTTAGATACAACGACACCTGGAGATAATCCGGATAAAAAAAGTCTAGATAGTAAATTATTTAATCGCAACGAATCTTATGAAGTTGCTACGATGATTAATAATGTTTTACATAAATTAGATGAAAATACACCGCCTAATTTAACACCGGGATATATTGTGAGTTTTCTTTCTAAACAAAAACTCTTGAAAGAAATCGGAAATAAATTAGAAGATGTAATCAAAGATGAATTACCAGATGATGTTAGAAGTTCTGAAAAAGTTGCTGATTTCTTATATAAGAAAGCTGTAGTCTTCTATGAGAACAAATAAAAATATTGACAATATGTTAAAAGACCACATTAAGTGGTCTTATTTTTATAAAAATTTGCAAATCACCCCAACAAATCAACCATGCCCCTAATATACATAATATGTTGATTTTCTGATTATATGTAATCTTTGGCTTTTGTTAGGATTTGTTTGAGTGGCATATCCATATTGTAAAGGTAATAGCCGCTGATTGTTAGGTCTATTTTGTCGCCTGGGAGGAATTTGGTGCGCATTTCGTGCGCTTGGAGTGAATGTTGGTAGAGCCTTGTGATAATTTCGATTGCCGTTTCGTCAATCGGTGGAGTATTTTTGATTTGTATTTTTTGGTCTGCTGTTTCTTTGTCTAAAAGATCTACCACCCAATGTTTAAATTCTTTGGCTTTTTTGCTGTGGCTTAACATGCCGATAAGGTAGCAATCACGCAACGAGAAGATGCGGACTTTTATTTGCCACACAATCACCATTTTGCATTTGGGTCTTGCTCTAAGCGACCGATATAATTATTTTATTCATTTTCAGTGTAATGGACATTTTTAACGGTATAAAAAATTAATATCGTAGATTATGCTGAAAAAGTGAAATACAATCAAATGTTGTGAAACACTTTGAAATGAAAAAAGCCCTATAAATAGGGCTTTAGAGTTGTTTTTGAAATGTTGTAAAATAGTGAAAAATCACTCCCACTCAATCGTCGCAGGTGGTTTTCCGCTAATATCATAAACCACACGAGAAATTCCATCTACTTCATTGATAATACGGTTCGATACTTTACCTAATAAGTCATAAGGTAAATGTGCCCAGTGAGCAGTCATAAAATCAATGGTTTCTACGGCACGTAGTGAGACCACCCAATCATATTTACGTCCATCACCCATTACGCCTACGGATTTTACAGGTAAGAATACAGTAAAGGCTTGGCTGACTTTGTAGTACCAATCGGCGTTGTGTAGTTCTTCGATAAAAATAGCGTCTGCCTTGCGGAGTAAATCGCAATATTCTTTTTTCACTTCACCTAAAACACGCACTCCTAAACCTGGTCCAGGGAATGGATGGCGGTTGAGCATTTGAGCAGGTAGACCTAAGGCTAAGCCGATTTTTCGTACTTCGTCCTTAAACAGTTCTCGTAGTGGTTCAACTAAGCCGAGTTTCATATAATCAGGTAATCCGCCAACATTGTGATGAGATTTGATTACGTGAGCTTTACCGGTTTTACTTGCGGCAGATTCGATCACATCAGGGTAAATCGTGCCCTGTGCAAGCCATTTTACATTACTGTGTTTATGTGATTCTTCATCAAAGACTTCAACAAACACATTACCAATAATTTTGCGTTTCGCCTCTGGTTCATCAACACCTGCAAGGCGATCTAAGAAACGTTTTTCAGCATCAACTTTAACGATATTTAAACCAAATTTATCGCCAAACATTTCCATAACTTGCTCAGCTTCGTTTAAGCGTAATAAGCCGTTATCTACAAAAACACAGTGTAATTTTTTACCGATTGCACGGTGCAGCAGTAACGCCACCACCGATGAATCTACGCCACCTGATAAACCTAAAATAACTTCATCATCACCCACTTGTGCTTTAACACGAGCAACGGCATCTTCAATAATATTTTCCGCTGTCCATTTGGTTTCACAGTCACAAATATTAACCACAAAATTAGTTAATAATTGTAAACCTTGTTTAGTGTGAGTTACTTCTGGGTGGAACTGTACACCGTAGAATTGACGGTTTTCATCCGACATCGCAGCAATAGGGCAAGTTGGGGTTAAACCTGTCACTTGGAAACCTTGTGGTAATTTTGTTACTTTGTCGCCGTGACTCATCCATACATCAAGTTGAGGATTTGAAGCGGTAAGATTATCATTTAATTTTGCAAATAATTGATCTTGTACTTTTAACTCTACCTGAGCATAACCAAATTCACGGTGTTCCGATCCTTCTGTTAATCCTCCCAATTGCATTGCCATTGTTTGCATTCCATAACAAATACCAAGCACTGGCACACCTGCATTAAATACATATTCAGGTGCTCGAGGGCTACCTTGCTCTGTGGTGCTTTCAGGCCCCCCAGAAAGAATAATCCCTGTTGGATTAAATTCACGAATTTGAGCTTCACTCACGTCCCAAGCCCAAAGCTCACAATACACCCCAATTTCACGCACACGACGTGCGATAAGTTGGGTATATTGCGATCCAAAATCTAAAATTAAAATTTTATGGTTGTGTATGTTGTTCATTTTATTCTCTATTTTCCTTTAAAAATTGATCTTATCCAAGATAGAAGTTTATTTCCTTGTGATTGTTTTAATTGTTGTTCAAGATACTCTAATTTTTTAGCTGATTGAATAACAATTCTTTTATCTTCATTAATATTATCTAGAGCTATATTAAATCCTAATAATTTCTCTGAAAGTTCGTGCATCATACAACAAACAAGTAAATCACCACGAATTTCTTCATTTTCTACTGAATAGATTTTCATATAATAGGGTTCATAATCTGGGTCAGGATTATTTGTTTCTGTTGGTAATTCAGAATATATGGGTTCATCATCTGAATTCATATCAATATAATGATAAGTAGCATTCAAATATTTTCCTTCAAAATCAAGAGGTTTTCCAATAAAAATAGGTTCTAGATCTTCCTCCCCATCTCTAAATACACTACGAATATTTTTACCATTTTCAAAAATAGCATAACCAAAAGAATCTGAAAAATCATATTGAAGAAATAACCAAGTATATGTAGGCTTAAAATTATTTTTTTCAAAAAACTCTTCTAAAATATGCGGCTCTGGTAAGATTTTCCATAATAAATCAATACCATTAACTATTACATAATCTTTTTTTCTGAAAATTACTATTTCATATCCTAATGGATTTTCGTCATTAATGAATGATGTTACTAGATTTTTTAATTCATCATCAGATCCTTTAAAAGGAAAAACCATTGTATTAACTCTTGATCCCATAAGTATCCTCTAATATTTTATTGCTTATAAAAATTGTTATTCATCCTCTAATCCATAATCTACAAAAGGAATAGGGCGATTAGCTTTACAGCGTGGCGGAATATCTAATTCAATATCAGCGACACGAGGATCTGCATTAGCAAACCATTCATAAGCGGTTTGTTTTTTATTTTGTATTTCTTCTGAGTTCTCTAAATTTTGATTTAGATCTTTATCTGTCATAAATATAAAACCCTCTTTTATGGCTACATCTTCAACATTGTAGCCATCAGTAATTTAGTAAACAATCATTTTGCAAATTTAATACAAAATGTGACCGCTTAATCTTCAATAATTTTATTACCACAAGCCTCACAAATAAGATGACGTGAAAAATCATCGCAATTTGCAATAATATTTATCCCATACGGTAATTCGGAGCCTCTTTGGTAATACTTACATCGTGGACGTGGCTTTCTTTAATTCCAGCGCCACTGATTCGTACAAATTCTGCTTTAGTACGAAGTTCTTCGATAGTGGCACAGCCAGTTAAGCCCATACAAGAACGTAATCCACCCATTTGTTGATGAATCACTTCTTTTAAAAAACCTTTGTAAGGAATACGCCCTTCAATACCTTCTGGCACTAATTTATCTGAGGCGTTATCGGACTGAAAATAGCGATCTGATGAACCTTTTGCCATTGCGCCAAGTGAACCCATTCCACGATAAGACTTGAATGATCTACCTTGATAAAGTTCAATTTCACCCGGTGCTTCTTCTGTTCCTGCAAACATTGAGCCAACCATTACGCACGAAGCCCCTGCTGCGATCGCTTTTGCAATATCACCTGAGAAACGAATGCCGCCATCGGCAATAACAGCAATACCACGCTCTTTTAATGCCTCTGCAGCTTCTGAAATAGCAGTGACTTGTGGTACGCCCACGCCTGTGACAATTCGAGTGGTACAAATTGAACCAGGTCCAATCCCTACTTTTACTGCACTTGCTCCTGCATCGGCTAAAGCAATCGCCCCTGCTGCGGTGGCCACATTACCTGCAATAATAGGTAAATCTGGATATTTAGCTCGTGTTTCACGCACTCGTTGTAATACACCTTCTGAATGACCGTGACTACTATCAATTAAAAGAATATCAACCCCTGCTTTAACTAAAGCGTCGATACGCTCTTCATTGCCTTCACCTGCACCCACTGCAGCACCAACACGCAGACGTCCAAATTCATCTTTACAGGCATTCGGTTTTTGTTCAGCTTTTTGGAAATCTTTAACGGTGATCATTCCTTTTAATTTGAAATTGTCATCAACCACTAACACTTTTTCAATACGATTATCGTGCATCAGTTTTAAAATTTCTGCACGCTCCGCATTTTCTTTAACTGTGATTAAACGCTCCTTTGGTGTCATCATTTCAGAGATTTTTTGAGTTAAATCTGAGACAAAGCGAGTATCACGACCAGTAATAATACCAACGAGATCATTATTGCTATCAACCACAGGATAGCCTGCAAATTTATTTTTTTTCACTACTTCCGCTAACTCTGCAAGGGTTATATCTGGCGAGACGGTAACGGGATCTTTAACCACACCACTTTCGAATTTTTTAACAATTCTGACACGTGAAGCCTGACGTTCAATCGACATATTTTTATGAATAAAACCAATGCCACCTTCTTGAGCAAGGGAAATAGCCAGTCTTGCTTCAGTAACCGTATCCATTGCAGCACTAAGCATTGGAATATTTAAGCGAATATCTTTGGTTAATTGAGTTGAAAGATTAGCGGTATTAGGTAATACCTTTGAGTGGGCTGGGACAAGTAACACATCATCAAAAGTTAATGCTTCCTGTTTGATTCTTAACATTGCAATAATTCCTCGAAATAAATATAAAATTGGATAAGAAAGATTGCGAGAGGATTATACAGATTAATCGATAAAATGAGAAGACAATTAATAAAATTCTTAATGCTTTTCAGAAAAATAAAGAACCTTTACTGAGAAGGATAAAGGCTCTTAGTTAATGTTATATTTTTACTGATTAAAAATTATTTAATCACTCCAGCTTGCATTAAAGATTCTAGCACTATAGGTTGTGCTTCTTCTGAGAGTGTTAATAAAGGTAAGCGTAAACTTGGTTCACTAATTAAACCTAATTTATAAGCAGCCCATTTTACAGGACTTGGATTTGACTCTATAAAAAGATTTTTATGTAGTGGGATTAAACGCTGATTAATGACTTCAGCTTCCTCAAGACGACCTTGACGCACTAAATCACACATAATTGCCATATCTTTAGCTGCAACATTATTGGTTACTGAAATAACGCCTTGTCCTCCACATTTCATTGATTCAAAGCCTGTTAAATCATCACCACTCAAGAAAATAAAATCATCGCCAGCGGCTGCTTTTATTTGTGACACACGAGTTAAATCACCTGTTGCCTCTTTGATAGCAACAATATTAGGAATTTTAGCAAGTCGCCCTACTGTTTCAGGTAATAAATCACTTCCTGTCCTACTTGGTACATTATAGAGTATTTGCGGCAAATCAGTACTCTCTGCAATCGCCTTATAATGCTGATATATACCTTCTTGGGTTGGTCTATTATAATAAGGAACAACCGTTAAACATCCTACTACACCTACATCTGCAACCAACTTAGTGATTTCAATCGCATCTCTTGTACAATTTGATCCTGTTCCTGCAATAATTGGAATACGTCCATCTGCAAACTCAACACATTTTGTGATTACTTTCAAATCTTCTTCAAAAGTGGACGTCGCCGATTCACCTGTTGTTCCCATTGCAACAATCGCATTTGTTCCAGACTCAATGTGATATTCAATTAATTTTTTTAAGTCTTCAAAATTAACCTCATCTTGTATCATCGGGGTGATCAAAGCAGTTATACTGCCATAAAAGAGAGGTGCTTCCATAATTACTCCTGTTTTTTATTTTAATATAAGAATTTTATAAGAGATAAAATCACGGTTAGCTTGCCAAAAAGAAGGGGGGGTTTGCAAGTGTTTTCTGTAAATTTATTAGATTATCTTTTATATTAAGGTAAAAATTGTAAAAAAAATAACGAAAACGTTTGCGTTATTTTTTTTATTCAGTATAATCCGTCAGATTTTGTTAACTAATGGAGAACTCTATGCATACTGAAAAAATTACGCCCCATAAGCAAGCTTTTCTGGGGCTCCAAATGCTCTTTGTCGCCTTTGGAGCATTGGTTTTGGTCCCCCTCTTAACTGGACTTAATCCAAATACTGCGCTGCTTACCGCTGGAATTGGTACTTTGTTATTTCAATTAATTACGAAACGACAAGTACCAATTTTTTTGGCCTCTAGTTTTGCCTTTATTGCCCCTATTCAATATGGTGTCCAAACATGGGGAATCCCAGTTACATTAGGTGCTCTTGCTTGTTCTGGATTAGTATATGTAGTCTTAAGTACTTTTGTAAAACTACGTGGCAATGATATATTGATGAAGCTCTTCCCTCCTGTGGTGGTTGGTCCTATCATTATTATTATTGGTTTAAGTTTAGCACCTGTCGCCGTAAATATGGCAACAGGAAAAGCAACAGGTACAGATTATAATACATCTATCATTATTTCAATGACGACCCTTCTAGTAACTCTTATCGTATCAGTATTTGCAAAAGGAATCTTACGTTTAATACCAATTTTATGCGCCATTACTGTGGGTTACATTCTTTCAATCTTTATGGGAATTGTTGATTTTACCAAAATCATTGAAGCTCCTTGGTTTGCAATGCCTCAAATCACGACACCTGAATTTAAATTAGAAGCCATTTTATATATGCTTCCTATCGCAATTGCACCAGCAATTGAACATATCGGTGATATGATGGCAATTAGTCAAGTAACAAATAAAAACTTCCTCAAAAAACCAGGTTTAAACCGTACATTGTTAGGTGATGGTGTCGCAACTATCGCAGCATCATTCTTAGGTGGTCCACCTAATACCACTTATTCAGAAGTAACGGGCGCAGTAATGCTGACTAAAAACTTCAATCCTAAAATTATGACTTGGGCTGCCGTGTTTGCAATTTTAATGGCTTTCGTAGGAAAAATCGGTGCATTCTTACAAACTATTCCAGCAGTTGTAATGGGTGGAATTATGATGCTCGTATTTGGTGCGATTGCTGTCGTGGGTATTAACTCTCTGATTAAAAACAACGTTGATTTAAATCAACCTCGTAACCTGTGTATTGTATCCGTAGTTCTCACATTTGGTATTGGCGGAATGCTTATCGATGTTGGTTTCTTTGCCATCAAAGGTATTGCTCTGTGTGCCGTCATTGCTATTGCAATGAACTTACTGCTACCACAAGAAATCAGCAGTAAACAAGAATCAGACGATATTCAAGAATAAAACATAAAAAAACAAGCGGTAAGATTATTAATATTTTTTACAAAAATCTTACCGCTTCCGTTCTAGTTACTAATATTCACTCAAAATCTTAACGAATAATTCCTCGAGTTGAACGCTTAAAGAAATTTAAAAAGAGACTTACCGCAACTTCTGTTTTAGCATAATGCTCTATTTCAGGTATAATTTCCTCAATTGTTTTACCACTACGATAAATTAATTTGTATATATTACGAATCGCTCGCATTGTTGGTTTTTCAAAACCACGTCTTTTTAGTCCTTCAATATTTATACCAAATGGACGAGCGTGATTCCCCTGAGCCATTACATAAGGAGGTATATCCTGACAAACAATGGAACCTCCTCCTAACATTACATGAGCACCAATAATAACAAATTGATGTACCGCAGACATTCCACCAACAATCACAAAATCCTCTAATAATACGTGACCTGCAAGTGTAGCATTATTGGCTAAAATACAACGATTACCAATTTGGCAATCGTGAGCAATATGGGCATTGATCATAAATAAATTATCATCACCAATTTTTGTTATGCTCCCTCCCTGTACTGTACCTCTATGAATAGTGACACTCTCACGAATACGGTTTCTATCGCCAATAATGGTTTTAGTAGGTTCATTTCCATACTTTAAATCTTGATTCTTTTCACCAATACTTGCAAATTGATAAATCTCATTATCCTTACCAATTTGAGTACGTCCGTTAATGATAACATGGGAATGAATTTTCGTTCTTGCACCAATTTCTACATCTTTACCAATGATAGTAAATGCCCCAATTTCGACTTCTTTGCCAATAACAGCCCCTTCCTCAATAATAGCAAGGGGGCTAATTTTAGCAGTTGAATGAATTAATTGCATAAACACTCCTTAAGATTGACGACGTGCACACATCAACTCTGCTTCACACACCACTTTTCCATCAACAGTTACAACGCCAGTGAAACGAATAACACCTCGAAGCTCTTTTAAAATTTCAACGTGTAATTTCATTTGATCACCAGGTAACACAGGTTTTTTGAAACGTGCTTTATCAACGCCTGCAAAATAAAAAATTTCTTTTTTATTTAAACTATGTGTCTTAAATGCCAAGATTCCCATTGCTTGAGCAAGTGATTCCAAAATTAAAACACCAGGAAAAACTGGTTGCTCTGGAAAATGCCCTGTAAAACAAGGTTCATTAACACTAACATTTTTAATAGCAGTAATCCACTTACCTTCTTCAAAACCAATAACTCTATCTACCAACAAGAATGGATAGCGATGTGGTAAAAGCTCCATTATCTCTGTTACTTCGATAATTCTAGATTGATATTCTGTTTCCAACACTATTCCCCTTGCTCCTTTTTATTAACATACTGTTCTAGCTGTTTTAATCTCTTATTCATTTCATTAATATTCATTGTAAGAGCCGTTGCTTTACGCCATACTTTATTAGACTGTGCTGGAGTACCCGATGAATAAGTTCCTTTTTCAGTAATTGACTTTATGACCATACTCATTCCTGTAATAGTAGTACCATCACAAATTTCAATATGCCCATTAATCACACTCGCACCACCAATTAAGCAATAGCGTCCCACTTTTAAACTACCCGCTAATATAGCACCACCTGCAATAGCAGAACCAGTGCCAATATGAACATTGTGTGCAATTTGACATAAATTATCAATAATCACATTATCTTCAATCACCGTTGCGTCCAAAGCACCTCGATCAATACAAGTACAAGCCCCAATTTCAACATTATTGCCAATAATAACGCCACCTGTTTGAGGAATCTTCACCCAACGTCCCTTAGCATTCGCATAACCAAAACCATCACTTCCAATCACAGCTGACGATTGAATCAAACAATTTTCACCAATTTGAACATTGTGATAAACAGACACATTTGCCCATAACTGAGTTTTCGCACCTATTTTAGTATTTTTACCCACAAAACAGCCTGCACCAATACTCACTTCATCACCAATTTCTGCGCCACTTTCAATCACTGCATTTGCGCCCACAGAAACATTTTTTCCCAATTTCACATTGTCAGAAATGATCGCACTTGGAGAAATTCCCTGTGCAGACTTTGGTGTTTTATCCATATATTGAGCCAATAATGCATAAGCAACATAAGGATCTTCAACAATAATTAAGTTTTGTTCTTCCAAACAAAATTCAACATCGTTTTGATGCACAATAATTGCACCAGCTTGACACTCTTTTAATCGTGTACGAAATTTTGCATTTGAAATAAATGTAATTTCATTACCTGTCGCTTGTGCAAAAGGAGCAATCTTTGAAATTGCCAAATCGGCGTTCCCTCTAAGAGAACCGCCGATTTGTTTTGCTAAATCACCTAATAAAAATTTTTCCATTAATTACTCATTAGCTATGTTTTATTTAGATTTAGTTGGTACTTCAGGAACTTTTCCTCCAACCGCTTTAAGCACCTCATTGCTTAAATCATTTTCTTTACTTGATACAAAAACAATTGCATTAGTATCTAACACCATTGTATAACCTTTTGATTTCGCAATTTTTTGTAATTTTTCATTTACTTGATCAACAACTTCTTTACGAACTTTATTTTCTTCTATAGCCAGTTTTCTTTGAACTTCCTGTGATTTCTTCTGGAAACTTGCCACTTTCTGCTTAAATGCCATTTCTTTCTTCTGAAACGCATTTAATTTTTTCTGGAATTTATCCGCTAATGCAATTATCGCATCTTGACGCTTTTTGATTTCTTTACTACGTAATCTTGGTGCATCCTTTTCCAATTTAGCTTTTTTTGCTGTAATTTCTTTGCCTAGCTTTTCATCTTCAGCTCTTAACTCTTTAGCCTCAGCAACTAATGCTTTATTTTCTTCACCTAATCTTTTATCTTCTATTTCTAAAAATTTTCTTTCTTCTTGTACTTTTTTAGCAAGTTCTGAAGAGCTTGAAAATAGAGGATGGTTTTGAATAACAAATTCAGGTGTAATAAAACCAATTTTATCTGTCGCATTTGCCACATTTGATGCCATTGCTAAACTAGCAACTAACGTTGCAACTTTAAATACATTTTTCATAAATAGACGTCCTATTAAAAATTAAAATTAACATTTATAGCGGTAAGATATTGTCAAAAATTTACAATATCTTACCAATTTACAAATTAGAATGAACCGCCAATACTAAATTGGAATTGTTCAATATTATCTTCTGGGTGTTTACGTAATGGTTTTGCATAAGAAAGCAACAATGGTCCAATTGGTGAGTTCCATTGTAATCCTAACCCAACTGATGCTCTAAAGCGTTTATAATCACCATAATCTATGCCTTTCCAGCCCGCCATAGGTTCCCATTTAGTATTCCAAACTGTTCCTGCATCAACAAATAAGGTTGTTCTTACTTTATGTTGATATTTTTCAGCCACAAATGGCGTTGGCATAATCAGTTCTAAATTAGCAATTGCTTTTGCATTACCACCAATAACATCACCTGCTGGTTGCCATTCACCCTTTTTATTTAAATAGATAGCATTTGGTCCAATGGTACCAAATGAGAAACCACGTACCGAACCAATACCTCCCGCATTATATGTTTGGAAGAATGGTAATTCTTTACCCCCAAAACCACTTGCATAACCAAATTTTAGGCGAGTACTAATAACCCATTTATGCTCTCTATTTAGTGGATAATAATATGCAAAATTACTACTTAATTTATAATATTTATTATCCGATCCTGGAACAGTTACATTACCACCTAAGCTTGCTCTCAAGCCTTCTGTTGGCATAAATCCACGATCTAAACTGTTATAATTCCAACCAAAACTAAAATTAAAATCAGTTGTTTTAATTTTATCAAAATATAACGCATTTGGTTCGTATTTAATATCCATTGAACTAACATATTTCTGACGAGTCCATTCACGCTGAACATTTTGAATTTTATCATTCACAACGCCAAGACCTAAATAGTAGCTATTATATTCATCAACAGGGAAACCTAACGTTCCATCAAGCCCTAAAGTGGTTCTTTTATAGGCTGAAGATGAGCTTACTTTTGAATAATCATAGTTGCTATAATACAACTCACCACCTAAACTCACACCATCTTTGGTAAAATATGGTTCGTTATAACCAATTTTAAATGTTGTACTGTATTTATTACGCACACCATTTAAACTAATTGATGATCCCATTCCTAAGAAGTTATCTTGTTGAATCCCTGCCTGATAGCCAAAACCACTACCAGTCCCATAACTAATACCAAAGTTAACACTTCCAGTATTACGCTCTTTAATACTATAGATCACATCAACCTGATCCGTTGTATTTGGAACCGCCACTGTTTTCATCTCTACAGATTCATAAAAACCTGTACGTTCTAAACGAGCCTTACCGGTTGAAAGTGCACTTGTTGATAACCACGCCCCTTCTTGTTGGCGCATCTCACGACGTAAGGTTGAATCTGCAGTAACATCATTTCCTTCAAATCGGATATGACGAACATAAAGACGTTTGCCTGCTTCTGTAATATAAGTAACTTTAACAGTATCTTTCTTTTCATCAAATGCTAATGAAAGCTGAACTTTTGCTGAACCATAACCAGATTTACCTAAACGATTTTCAATTTTTCCTTTCAAATCATCTAAATCTTTGCCTCTAAACAGATCGCCAGTTTCAAACTCAGCAACAATTTTATTTAATTCTTTATCCAAATTAGCAGTATCACCAATAACACGAACACCACTTACTTTATACTGTTTACCTTCTGTAATTTTATAGGTTAATTTTACCTCTTTTTTATCATCACTAAAGTCAGTTTTCACATCATTAATGGCAAACTTAACATAACCATTATTTAAGTAAAAATTACGTAATGTATCCAAATCTTTTTTGAAAGCCTGTTGCTCAAATTTACTGCTTTCAAAAATATTCCACCAAGACACATTTGGTTGAATATCCAATTTATCAATAAGATCATCTTCATCAAAAGCTTTATTGCCTTCAAAATGAATTTCTTTCACATAAGCAACATCATTTTCTGAGATCTTAAGTTTAATATCTATTTGACCATCACTTAATGGTGTGATAATAGTATCTATAGTTGCATTATAACGACCTACTGAATGATAATGATCTAACAATCCTTGCTTAAATTCTTTTAATTTTAAGGCATCATAAAACTCACCTTTAGCAATTAGATTTGCTTTCAAGTTATCTTGTAAAGCTGCTTTTGGTACCGCTTTATTACCTTCAATTTTTATATCAGCAATTAAAGGTCTCTCGACAACATCAACCACAAGAACATTCCCTTCTCGTCGTGCTGATACATTAGTAAAACGTTTTTGTACAAACAACTGCTGAACAATATAAGTAATATCTCTATCAGTTGCTCTTTGCCCTATTTTCACAGGAAGCGTTGAAATAATTGAATTTTGTGCTTCTGGTGAAACACCATCAATACGAATATCTTTTACAACAAAAGGTGCAGCAATTACACCGTTTGCTAATAAAATGCTTGAAAGTAATAATTTTTTCATTAGAGTGCCTATTTTTGCAAAATGTTTATAAGAACTACCCGCTTGTAATTCTTAAAAGTGAATTAAATCATTATATAACGCAAAAACCATTAACATCATCACAAACAGCATTCCTATTTGCTGGAACTTCTGTTGTAAATATAATGATATTTGCTTACCTCGAATAGCCTCAATACTTAATAAAATAAATTGACCACCATCGAGAGGTAAAATTGGAAACAAGTTCATTACACCAAGATTCACACTGATCAGCGCCATAAAGCTCAAATAATAAATCAAACCTGTCTCAGCACTTGCAACAGCTCCTTTTGCCATCGCAATAGGACCGCCCATATTATTTAATGAAAGATCCCCTGTAATTAAATTCCCTATAAACTGAATAACAGTATGAATAAGGGTAGTGACTTTTTCCAAACTTTTCCACAGTGATGTTATAATATCATACTTTAAATTAGTGCGATACTTTTCTGATAATAGCTGATATTTTGGTGCTATACCAATAACATACCGTGCTTCTTTAGCTGATTTTAAAGGTTGTACATCAAACCGTAAAATCTGTTGATTACGCTCAATTTGTAACTGTACAGAATCACCTTTTTGCACCTCTTTAACCAAATAACGCCAATCAAAAGGAGACTGATTAATTTGAAGTATTTTATCACCCTCTTTTAAACCAGCTTGTTCTGCCGCCGAATCTTTGACGACAGTTTTTATAATTGGTTCAACCACACTTGCTTTGGGGCGAATACCTAAAGACGTTAATGGATTTTCCTTATTGCCATTGAATACCCAATGGGATAAATCGAGAGTAAAATTTTGCGAATAGTGTTGCTCAATTATATTTCCTGACAGTGTTACTTGAGAAGACCCTACATTACCAATAAGCGCAAGTGCTACCTCTTCCCAACTTTGAACATTGATGCCATTAACTTCTTTAATTTCAAATTCTGATGGAACCTTTGCTTGTGCAACAATAGTATTAGGGATAACCTCACCAACCACTGGTTTAAGGGTTGGCACACCTGAAATAAACACTGCCCAATAAGCAAAAATAGCAAAGATAAAATTAGCGACAGGCCCCGCTAAAATAATTAACATTCGCTGCCAAACTGTTTTCGTATCATAACGTTCTGCGTCAGAAAATCCTTCTTCATCATTCAACATTTTCACATAACCACCCAGTGGAATAAGAGAAACCACCCACTCAGTGCCTTTTTTATCAACTCTTTGCCACAATACTTTTCCAAAACCAATGGAAAAGCGCAATACTCTTACACCGCAAATACGGGCAGCAAGAAAATGTCCATATTCGTGTACCGCAACCAGTACACAAATGAGAAATAAAAAAGCAAATGTTGCCATCAAAATTTACCTACTTAACCACTATAAAAAGAAGAAAAATGCCATTGCAAAGAAAGGCACCGCAGCCGTTAAACTATCAATACGATCCAAAATACCCCCATGACCAGGAATTAAATTACTGCTATCTTTCACACCTGCTTGGCGCTTAAACATACTTTCAGTAAGATCCCCTAAAATAGAGATCGCAACTGTCAACACTGAAATCACAATAAATGGAACTAAATCCACATTTCCATACATATCATTTGGCGTAAATTTAAAGAAAGCAAATGCCACAACTCCTGCGGTAAGTAGCCCACCTATTACACCTTCAATTGATTTTTTCGGTGATACTTTTGGTGCCAATTTATGTTTACCAAACGCTCTTCCAAAAAAATACGCCCCTGAATCTGCAGACCAAACTAACACTAAAACATACAGTAATAAAAAGGCCCCTTGATAAGGGTTAGAATGATAATGATAAAAACGCAGTGCAGGCATTGCAATTAAAAATGGTACTAAGGTACAAAAACCAAAAATAAATTTAGCACTAATGGATTTTTCCCAAAAGCGTGCTGTTTTTGGATAACCAATCACTAAGAATAGCGCAACTAACCACCAAATGACACCGACAAAAAGTAATGGCGTAGTGACATCATTAAGAAAATCCGCTTTTTTAATAGAGTAAGTACCTGCCATTATTGGAAATAACAAAATACCTAAAGTCACTAATGCAACAATAACTCGTCCAATTGAACGTTTAATGCCAGCAAATTGTGCCCATTCCCACATTGCCAATACCACTAAAACGGATAAAGCAAGAAAAAAAGGCAATGGAGAAAGTAAAAATAATCCCAGTAAAGCTAATGGAATCATAATCAGTGCGGATAATATTCGTTGTTTAAGCATTTTGTTTCCTTAATTAATTATTTATTTTTGATGGTAATTAACAACCACCAAAACGGCGTTCACGTTGCTGATACGCCATTATCGCTTGTGCAAAAATTTCATCGTTAAAATCAGGCCATAACACAGGTGTAAAAAACAATTCTGCGTAGGCAATCTGCCATAATAAAAAATTACTGATCCGTTGCTCACCACTGGTTCGGATCAACAGATCCACTTGCGGTTGTTGCTCGGTGACTAAATTTTGTTGTAACTGTTGCTCGGTAATATCATTTAACGTAATTTCACCTAATTTTACTTGTAATGCCAATTTTTTAGCCGATTGTGTAATATCCCACATTCCACCATAATTTGCCGCTACATTAAGAATTAAACCATCATTATTTTGCGTTAATTGCTCTGACTCGGTAATTTTGTGCTGTAATTCATCACTAAATGCAGATTTATCGCCAATCACTTTTAAACAGATATTATTTTTATGTAATTTTTTCACTTCGCTGTTTAAGGCTTTCATAAAGAGTGACATCAAAGCAGTAATTTCATCTTGTGGACGACACCAATTTTCACTACTAAACGCATAAAGTGTTAGTACTTTAATTTGATGACGAGCTGCAAAATTTACTGCAGATCTAACCGCTTTCATTGCATTTTGATGACCAAAAACACGCAGTTTACCCTGCTGTTTCGCCCAACGCCCATTACCATCCATAATAATGGCAACGTGTTGCGGCATTCGCTCTAAATCAAAATTTACATCTAATTCATTCATTATATTTGCAATATCTGTTGTTGTGCCAGCTCTCTAGCTAACTTATCTATATGTAATACATCCGCAATTTCACTGATTTTTACGGGTGCAATATTCTCTACCACCAAGCGATTAACCTGCTCAATATCCGTAAAGCGAATTTGATTATTTAAGAACGAAGCAACAGCGACTTCATTCGCTGCATTCATTGCTGTTGTGGCATACTGCCCTTCTCTAAAGGCATCAATCGCTAATTTCAAGTTTGGATAACGTGCAAAATCAGGCTCAATAAAAGTTAACTCTTTGAGTTTAAAAAAATCTAGAGGTTCAACATTTGAATAAATTCGTTCAGGATACGCCATTGTATGTGCAATCGGAGTTCGCATATCTGGATTACCCATTTGAGCGATCACACTACCATCAACATAACGCACCATCGAGTGAATAATGGATTGCGGATGGATAATAATTTCCATCTCATCTTCACTGGCATTAAACAACCAACGTGCTTCAATATATTCCAACCCTTTATTCATCATCGTCGCTGAATCAACAGAAATTTTCTGCCCCATAGACCAATTAGGGTGTGCGACAGCCTGTGCAGGTGTAATGGTTGAAAATTCAGTTAATGGCTTAGTTCTAAATGGGCCACCCGATCCTGTTAAAACAATTTTGCTGATCCCCAACTCTGCCAACGGACAAAATCCGATCTGACTTTGTGCTTCAGGCGGTAAGGATTGAAAAATCGCATTATGTTCACTATCCACAGGCAACAATTTTGCCCCTGATTTTTTCGCTTCATCAATAAAAATCTGCCCACAAGTAACCAAAGATTCTTTATTGGCTAACAACACTTGCTTACCTGCCTTCACCGCAGCAAGAGTCGGTAATAAACCCGCAGCCCCTACAATCGCCGCCATTACCATATCCACATCAGCGTGAGCCGATAAGTCACAGATCGCCTTGCTTCCTGCTAACACTTCGGTTTTAATGGAATGAGATTGTAATGCAATTTTCAATTGTTGAGCAGCATTTTCATCATCTAAGGCGACAAATTGAGGTTGGAATTTTAAACATTGTGACAGCATTAACTCAACATTTCGCCCCCCAACAAGGGCAAAAATTTGATAGCGTTCAGGATTTCGTTCAATAACAGAAAGGGTACTTGTACCGATTGAACCTGTTGAGCCTAAAATAGTGATTGTTTTCATCGTGTTAATTTTAAATGTAGGGGAGCATTAGCAAACTTGTTTGCGTATATGCTCCCGCTCGTTAATCTACATTTTTCGGGAGGATATTCCATTCGCTACGCTCATTCAATCCTCCCCTACGGAATAACTTTTCTTATTAAGCGGTAAGATTTTATAGAAAATTTGCAAAAAACAAATAAAATCTAACCGCTTCAAAATTAGAAATCTAATAATTCTTTTTCTTTTGCTGCTAACACTTCATCAACCTGTTTCACAAACTGATCTGTTAGCTTTTGAATTTCATCTTGAGCCTTACGCTCTTCATCTTCACTGATTTCTTTATCTTTTAATAATGCTTTAATTTTATCATTTGCATCACGACGTACATTACGTACTGCCACCTTACCTTGCTCTGCTTCACCACGCACAATTTTAATTAAATCACGGCGACGCTCTTCTGTTAACGGTGGAAGTGGTACACGAATTGTTGTACCAGCAGTCATTGGATTTAAACCTAAATCTGATGTCATAATTGCCTTTTCAACATCACCAATAAGACTTTTATCAAAAACTGTTACAGCAAGAGTTCTTGCATCTTCAGCAACCACGTTAGCCAACTGACGAAGTGGTGTTAATGCACCATAGTAAGATACTTGAATACCATCTAATAAAGCAGGTTGAGCACGACCCGTACGTACTTTTGAAATATGATCTTTAAAAGCATCAATACTTTTAACCATACGTTGTTCTGCATCTTTTTTTATTTCAATAATCATTTAATAATCCTTTTTGATAAATAGCTAAAAAATTAAGGCAGATTGTACCGAATCTGCCTTAATTTTCCTAGTGTTATTTTAGCTCTATAATAACGCTTATAACCCAGAAGCCTTAAGTAAATCATAAGCAAACATAAACAATTGATAAGCAATAAAAAACATCACCATTGCAACAATCACATCTAAAATCTTCCACATATAAGCTTTAGCAAATAATGGCGCCAATTGCTTACCACCGTATCCCAATCCTACAAACCACATCAATGAGGCAAAAAGAGCGCCTATTAAAAAATAAATTTTTTGTGAAAAATCAAGGTTGGATGCAACACTCCCCACAATCACAACCGTATCCAAATAAACGTGAGGATTAAGCAATGTAATAGCCAATATCGATAAAACCGCCACTTTTTTACTGATATGCGATTTATCAATCGTCACCTGCATAACATTATCTTGAAACGCACTTTTTAATGAAGACATCCCATAAAAAAGCAAAAACGTCGCTCCTAATAACGATAACCCAAGTTTTGCTATGGTATTATCAACAATTAACTGCCCTAACCCTAAAACCCCCATACTCATTAATACAAAATCACATAAAAAACAGACTGAAATCGTAATAAAAATATGACTATTGCTGATAGCACGTTTTAGAACAAACGCATTTTGAGCACCAATAGCAATAATCAAGGTCGCAGAAGTTAAAAACCCCGTTACAAATATATCAAACATAGGTCAACCACTCCTTTAAAAAATAAATAACAAATTCGAAAGTAACAAGAATATATAACAAGATCAAGGTAATTTAATAGTTGAAATACTGTAAAAACAAGTCAACTGTAAACTTTTAGTGATTGATTTTTATAAATTAATAGTAATATAAGTGTTGATTTGTACTAATTATAGACACTATTAAGAAAAGCTTATACTTCGATGGTTCGACAAGCTCACCAACCGCAAGATCAGCAACCGCTATCTTTTGATCCCTGAGCTTGTCGAAGGGTTTTCTTTGTAATACAAGAGGGTATTAATCAATGTTAAGATATTGATATTTAAGAAATCGTTGTCCCTTCCTCTGTACCTAAAATCACTTTTTTCAATGCGCCAACTTTACCCATATTAAACACACGAATTGGCATTTTATGATCACGAGCCAAAGTAAAAGCAGCTAAATCCATTACTTTTAATTCTTTATCAATCACTTCTGCATAAGTAAGTTTATTCAGTAATTTTGCATCAGAATTTTTGGCAGGATCACAATCGTACACACCATCAACTTTAGTGGCTTTTAGCACTACATCCGCTTCAATTTCAATACCACGCAAACAAGCAGCAGAATCTGTCGTAAAAAATGGATTACCTGTACCTGCTGAAAAAATCACGACTCGTCCTTCACGCAACATTTTAATAGCATCTGACCAATTATAATTATCACAAATACCTGTTAAATCAAAGGCAGACATCAATTTTGCATTTACATCTTCACGGTGTAGTGCATCACGCATTGCTAAACCATTCATCACCGTTGCAAGCATACCCATATGATCGCCTACTACACGGTTCATACCAGCTTGAGCCAATTTTGCACCACGAAATAGATTTCCACCACCAAGAACAATCCCAACTTCAACACCCATTGCAACGAGTTCTTTCACTTCACTTGCCATTCTATCCAAAACGGAAGGATCAATACCAAAACCTTCTTCACCTTGTAGGGCTTCACCACTTAGTTTTAATAAAATTCTTTTATAAATTGGTTTGCTCATACTTACCTCTATTATCATATCTACTAGTTGTAGAGACCTAGTATGCTAAGTCTCTACGGAAAATGTTATAACAAGCGGTACGATTTTTTCAAAAATTTGCAAATTCTTACTTAAATCTTACCGCTTATCATAAAACTCTACTGTTATACTCAACCTGATAACCAAATAAAAGGCGAACATTTTGTTCGCCTCTTTTTAAGCTATTATGCTTTAGACATTGCGGCAACTTCTGCTGCAAAGTCAGTTTCTTGTTTCTCAATACCTTCACCCACTTCAAAACGGATAAAGTTAGAAACATCAGCACCTTTCTCTTTTAATAAATCGCCAACTGATTTAGAAGGATCCATAACAAAAGGTTGTCCTGTTAATGACACTTCACCAGTGAATTTCTTCATACGACCTTCAACCATCTTCTCAGCAATTTGCTGTGGTTTACCAGATTGCATTGCGATATCAATTTGAATTTGACGCTCTTTTTCAACCACTGCTGCTGGCACATCTTCAGGTTTAACAAAGTCTGGACGACTTGCTGCCACGTGCATAGCGATGTGTTTAACTAACTCATCATCTGCATTTTGCGCTGCAACGATAACACCGATTTTTGCACCGTGTAAGTATGAACCTAAAACATCACCTTCGATGGTAGCAACACGACGAATATTCATATTTTCGCCAATTTTAGCCACTAATGCTGCACGTTGATCTTCAAATTTTGCTTTTAACACTTCAACATCAGATACTTTATTTGCAATTGCATAATCAGCGATTTCATTTGCTAAGCTTAAGAAACCAGCGTCTTTTGCAACGAAGTCTGTTTCACAGTTCATTTCAAGTGAAAGACCAAAAGTACCATCGATACGGTTGATGATTACACCTTCAGCTGCAACACGACCTGCTTTTTTAGCCGCTTTTGCTTGACCAGATTTACGCATATTGTCGATCGCTAATTCAATGTCGCCATTTGCTTCAACTAATGCTTTTTTACACTCCATCATACCTGCGCCAGTACGATCACGAAGTTCTTTTACTAATGATGCTGTAATTTGAGCCATTTTTTAATCCTCGATTATAAATAAGTTAAAATAAAGCAGGGATATCCCCGCTTCACTAATGTTTCAAAGACTAACCTATCAGTGAAGTTAGTCTTAACTAACGATGAATTACTCTGCTGCTGGAGCGTCTGCTGCAGCGGTGAAAGTTTCTTCACTTACTTTTTCTTGACCACGACCTTCTTTAACCGCTTCTGCTGCTGCAGCTAAATAAAGTTGGATCGCACGAGTCGCATCATCATTTCCAGGAATAATGTAATCAACACCATCAGGATCTGCATTCGTATCAACAATTGCAAATACAGGAATACCAAGATTATTGGCTTCTTTTACTGCGATGTGTTCATAATCTGCACCGATAACAAAAATTGCGTCTGGAAGACCAGCCATATTTTTGATACCACCTAAGCTTAATTCTAACTTTTCAAGCTCACGAGTACGCATTAGCGCCTCTTTCTTAGTAATTTTTTCAAATGTACCGTCTTGAGTTTGAGCTTCTAGCTCTTTTAAGCGTTTGATTGATTGACGAACTGTTTTCCAGTTAGTAAGCATACCACCTAACCAACGGTGATTTACATAGAACTGTTGGCAATCTAGTGCTGCTGCTTTAACTGCTTCACCTGCGGCACGTTTTGTACCAACAAAAAGAACCTTACCGTTATTATGAGAAATACGAGTTAATTCGTTTAATGCTTCATTAAACATTGGAACTGTTTTTTCAAGATTAACGATATGAACGCCATTACGTGCACCAAAGATGAATGGTTTCATTTTTGGATTCCAATAACGAGTTTGGTGACCGAAGTGAACGCCAGCTTTTAGCATATCTAGCATAGAAACTTGTGCCATAAGATTTTTTTCCTTTAAATTGTTTGCTCTACTTTATATATCATAGAGCGGGGTTTAGCCTCCACATATTCTAATAATTTGACCTAAAAAGTGACCTATCACCTTGTTCAGCACCCCAATTATTAACAACAAATATGTGTGTGATTTCGAATTAAAAATTAAATTGTTTTGTTTGTTTTTTGAACGTAAATTTTTTACACACAAAAAACGCCGTATTTATACCAAAATTTGAAATAAATTGCTAGCAATTTTCACTATCCTTATCATAAATAAATTTGAATAAATACAACAAAGCCTCGCAAATAGCGAGGCTTCTCTTAAAAAATAAGATACTATGACTTAGCTTCTTCTTCCGTCTTTTCCTCAGTCTCAACGGTGACATCTGTTTCAGCAACACTTTCTTCTTTTACTGTTTCCACTTCAATAACAGGTTCAACAACCACTTTTTCTTCTTCTGATTGCGACTCTTCCTTGCTATTTTCTAACTGAAGCTGTTTGAAAAGATCAATACTATGTGCCTCTGGCAACAATTTTTCAGATCCATCAGCTAAATGGGTATACAATTTTTTGTAATCTTGAGCAAGAGTGGATAACAACACGGCACTTTCGGAAAAATGTGTTTCAAGACGTTTTTTCTGAACCTCTTGTTCTGCTTGAACTTTTTTAAACTCTTTTTCAAGTTTAACGTGTTTTTTGACATTATCTTTGGTTAAACGCAATATAAAGTAACCCACAATCAGTCCAAGTACGAAAGCAACCCCTGCAATTGTCCACATTTCATTTGTCCACTGCTGCATATTTTGCATAACATTCTCCTAAAATTAAAAAATATAAAAAATAAAATCCATAAAGATGACATCACAATAACATAATTTGTTCCCAAAATGTATGTTTGATAATTGATTTTGTGATGATGGTCACAAGGTAATCCTTCCTCCATCTTTGACAAACTCAAAGAACAAGGGATAGCGCTTGCTGAGCCTGTTAAAGCAGAGATTTTTCTTAATAATATCAATTCCTTTCATCATAAAAACTGATAACCCTGCTCATTTTTCATCCAAAAGCCCTCCATTACTACGATTTCGCTTGCGTTTTTTTTTTTTTTTTTACAATAGGGAAGTTTTACCTGGATTTTACAGTATTTGCGAAGTGTGAGTATAGTTTAAATTTGATGCGGTGAGACCTTAAATTTTCAACAAAGAAGGAACAGCTTATGAACGTAATCAACAACTTAGGAGCAACTAAATATATAGTTCTTCCATTTAATAGACAAGAAATCACTTTTACCAACAGAAATGGTGATGATTTATTGGTCAAGCTAAGCAGTGGCGAAGTAGTGAGAGTGAAAGACTTTTTCGATATGCCTCGTCACCTATTATTAAACCCAGAACAAGGCAAATATATCCAGTTACTCGATATAAACGATGTTTCAGGTAGCATATTAAGTACTAAAACCCTAACATCAAGTGAAGCAACAGCCCTATTAGGCAATGATTTACATATGTTAAGTTCACAAGCATCATCAGATGTATTGTTGTCAGACGGTTTATATAAAGGTGTTGCTGAAACATCTGCAATGACAACGGATGACGCAATCAGTGGTGCTGCATTAGGATTAGGCATTTTTGGTGCTGCAGTTGGTATTGCCAGTACCACTGGGGCATTTGGTTCTGATTCAGGATCAAATTCAGATAATGACTCAGCCAATAGTACAGAAACAGTGACTAATCCAGATGGTCCAACTACAACAACAACCAAAACAGATACGGATGGTGATGGTGTAGCAGATACCACAACAGTAACTGAAAAAGACCCAAGCGGTAAAACAACCAAAGAAACTGTAACAGTGGATAAAAATGACGACGGAAAACCTGATTTGGTGACAGAAACAGTGACTAATGATGATGGTTCTACTACAACCACAACCAAAGAAGACACTAATGACGATGGTACAGTAGATAGCACAACTGTAGCAGAAGACAAAGACGGTGACGGAAATCCTGAAAAAACCACAACAACTGCAGACACAGATGGTGACGGTAAAGACGACACAGTGACAGTATCAGAAGATATTAATGATGATGGTACCATTGATAAGGTCACCACAACTGTTGATATGAATGAAGACGGTAAACCTGAAAAAGTCACTGAAATAGTGAAAAATGCGGACGGCTCTACCATTACCACAACTCAAGAAGATACAAATGGTAATGGTACGTTAGAAACTAAATCTATTGCAGAAGATAAAGACAGTGATGGAAATCCTGAAAAAACAGTTACAACCATTGAAGACTCAAAAGGCAGAATTACATCTACAGAAACTGCGACAGACCAAGATAGTGATGGAAATCCTGAAGAAATAATCACTGTTGAAACTTCTTTTAGTCCAAATTCAGGTGTAAGCCCTAAAACAACCAATACTGTGGAAAGAGATTCTAATGATGATGGAGAATTAGACAAAACCATTGATGTTACTCATGTTAGTCGAGCTGGTATTGTAACGACAGAAAAAGGAGAAGTTCTTTATCGTGCAGCTGATGGTTCAAAAGCTATCAAGTATACCAATGACGAAAATAATGAGGTCAGAACAGAGGTTGTAGATAAAAACGGTCACACCACAAGAATTGAAACTGATTATCAGGGTGATGGAAAAATTGATAGTATTACTACAATTGAGCATGATGAAGAGAATCATCAAGTAAAATATCTCGAGGATAGTAATGGTAACGGTACAATTGATAAGGATGAAGTTATTGAGGTTTATACTATGGATGAAAATAACGAATACAACATCAGTAGAGTATATAGTTATGGAACCGAAGAGAATATCAACCAAATAAATGAGGATACTTACGGTAAGTTATGGTATTTACACACCTATGACTATAATAACGATGGTCAGAAGGATGCATATAACTTCTCACTTCATAATGAAAAAGAACAAATTGTAGAGCAACGTAGAGGAAAATATTACGATGAGCTTGAAAATATTACGGATATTAAAGATGTGGTAGGAACGGATACTATTTCAGTAGAGGGTAATACATATGAATATAATGATGAAGGACGTATGTCTGTTCGTTCTAATTATGCATCTGTTAAAGATATAGCTACTGATAAAGTATCTAGTGAGCATTTTTATGAGTATGATAATTCAACAGATCTACTTACAAAAGAAACCGTATATAATGGGCATATAGAAGATAATAAGGTATCAAATATATCGCATTATGAATACAATAACTCTGAAGAAAAAGTTGCTCGCTATTATGATAATCTCACGGATGGTGAAAATATAGATTACGTAAATATCTATGGAAATCATACAGTATCTGAATCGGCAAAATTTGATATATCTGGAATGAGCGGTATCGGATTTAATAAAGAGGATGTAACACTCACTATCACCGATGACACACTAGATAAAATCGCTAATGATGTAAATAGTCATAAAGTGTTTGTAGATAGCTCTCTCTCAGGTGATGAATTAAGATTAGAGGGTAACTTCACCAAAACCATAGAAACGGAAAGTCGCGGAGGTCAAGACTATGTGAAATACACGGATGAGGTTGGAAATGCATTCATTGTTGACCCTGATGTAACTGTTAATATTATCTAACCCACTGTTTTACAGTAAAAAAGCAACGACATTTGTGCCGTTGCTTTTAGGATAATACCAACTTTAGGATAGAAAACGGATTTTTTATCCTACCCTTATTGCGGTGGTTGAGATATCTATTAAGGGTTACTAGTCCTCTCTCTTAGCAGTCATTTCTTCCACCGTAATTTTATTGGATTTGTATGGATAAACGGCGTTTATGCATACAAGTTTCATATTAGCTTAAACAAAAATGAATGCAACCATAAATTCTTTCAATGAAGCGGGTAGATGTGATTAAAAATTTACACATTTTTACTCTATGGGATTGTCAAAATGAAAACAACTAAAAAAATATCTCGTTATCACCTTTTAATTCGATTACTTAGCTATGGACTGTGTGTCTTTATGTTAGCGTCCTGTAGCTTACCTAAAAAACAAGGTGGCTTTACTGTTCGCAAACTCTCGTTTGCTTCTTCCACCACAGCGTCGGTGAAGAAAACGCATACACAACCCCCTAAACAATTAACCGTTAAATCACAACCACAGGTCGCCAATAATAAAAAAGAGGTTAAAAAACTGCTTTCCACAATGAAAGCCATTACCAAAATCAAACCCGTTGCACCTATTGCTTCTCAAAATGCGTTGCAACGTATTATTCACTCTGCATTACAATACAATATGGCGCATTCCCCTCTGCCAGCGGTGATTGAACAGCGAGAATTTGAAACTGAAGCCATTCGTAACCGTAATTTACCCGATATTCGTCCTACGGCCAGTGTGTCTGGAAATGGGTATAAATTTGCAGGTATTTCAGGCTCTTACACCCTGTATGATTTTGGGTTAAATAACGCCCTTGAACAACAAGGCGAGCTGAAAACCCTCTCATCCCGTTTGGATCTTTTACAAGAGCAACGCAACACCATTGCTGACACCCTGATTTCCGTTAGTAAAATTGCCGCATTACAAGCCAAACAACGCTTAATTCACAGATCGATTAAACAACAGCAACAACTGGCGCATTATGCCAGTAACCGTCTGAATGCAGGGCTAATTACTGAATCAGAACCCCTTGCATTAGACTTACGTTTATCAGAGCTCAATACTAAACTAGATGCAACAAAGGTGGAAATTCAGTTAAATTTAAAATTATTATCGTCAAAATTAAGCGACCCGATTACCTTAAACGCTATCCCTGCCATTGATAAATTAGCAAAAATGGTAGGAGTATTCAGCACCGTTGGAAAACCAATTGCCCTCAAACAGGCGGAACTGGCAGTACAAACGGCAAAACAGCAATTACTTAAAGCCAAAGCCGAACGTTACCCTAAAATCGCCGTAGAGGGACGTGCAGGGTATAACAGTGACAATGAAGAAGTGTATCAAGCCAATCTAACCTTAAGCGCACCAACCTCTATTTTTGCCAGTAATACCAATATCAGTGTGGCAGAGGCAAATTATCGCAGTAAACGGAAGCGGTTAAGTCAAACTCGCTTAAATTTAGCCACTGAGCGTGAACGTATTCAACTAGAAACCAAACGCTTAAAACAAAATCAACTGCAGTTGCGCCAATTGGAAAACGCCAGTCAGCGCAGTTTAATGTTATACCGTCAAAAAATTGGAGTCGCTAAAGCCTCCATCAGCGATATGATCAGCGCCTACCGCACCCTATTAAACGCACAAGAACAATTGGTAAATGTGGATAAAGAACTGATGGTCTTAAACGCTAAATTAATCAAAATTACCGCAGGTAACCAACAAGTCAAATAATCAATGATTTACCTCAAAATGGAGACCCGCTCATAGGCGAGGTCTCCACGGTAAACTAGCAACGGAACATATGACAAAATGCAAGATAAACAGACACAACACAACTGGCAATTACCCCTGCAACAGGCAGTAATTCTTCAAACTGCTCAAATTGGTGTAGGGATAGTACTCAGTGATATTCAAAGTGTAAACAGCTTTGATGCTCTCGCCAACACGGCGTTTCTGACAGAAGAGTTGCAACTTAATTTACAAATACGTCACTTATCCCTCTCACATTTTCAACAGTTGCAGTGTCCTGTCACCGTGAAACTTAAAAATAATCACTTTGCCACAGTACTTAAAATAACCAAAAAACAGGTGATTGTTGCCAGTGATACGGGGGTTAATATCACCTTACCCCTAAAAACCTTTTTAGCGGTATGTGAGGATGAGGTCTTGCTGATCCGTAAAAACATCAACCGAATGTATAATGAACAGGGGATCGACTCAGAGAAAAAACATTGGTTTTGGCGTGTCTTTAATCAAGAATACCCTATTTTTACTCGTGTATTAATCGCCTCATTTTTTGCCAATTTATTAGCCATTGTCGCCTCTCTGTTTTCATTGCAAGTGTATGACCGAGTCATACCGAATAAATCAGAGGAAACCCTGTGGGCATTATTGATTGGTGTGTTATTAGCAATGGGATTGGAAGCGGTGTTACGGACGTTACGCTCAGTGTTATTAGATCACAGTGGTAAACGTGTCGATTTAACCACCAATGGCTTTTTATTACGTCATCTACTGCGGTTACGTCTATCAGCCAACACGCCACCGCCTAATTATTTAACCCAAATGATGCGAGAATTTGCTTCTGTTCGAGAGTTTTTTACCGAAGCGGCAGTTGGCTCTTTAGTCGATATTCCTTTTGCGTTTTTATTTTTATTTGTGATTTATGCAATTGGGGGGAATGTGGTTTGGGTACCGATACTCGCAAGTATTGCAATGATTTTACCGGCTTTTATTTTTCGAGGAAAAATGCGCCGTATAGTGGCATCCGCACAAGGGGCACACGGTGCGGCCAATCGTCTGTGTAATGAAGTTGCCTATAATTTAGAAAGTGTTAAAGTCACTCAATCTTACGGCTTTTTTGAAAAACAGTGGAACGATATTAATGTGATTAATGCCAATGTCTCCACACGCCAACGTTACCTTGTCAATGCCTTAACCCAGTGGGCAATGAGTATGCAACAACTCGCTTATGTGATTACTATCACCGTTGCAACCTATGCCGCCTTTGAAGGTAAAATGACAATGGGGGGCATTATTGCCTTAAATATTTTGGTTTCTCGTACCCTTGCCCCAATGACTCGCTTAAGCTCACTCTTTATCCGTTGGGCGCAAGTAAAATCCTCGTTAAAAGGCTTAGAATCGATCGCACAAGGCGAGCAAGACGATCCTATCACTCAGAAAAAGTTACGCCGTCCGCAATTAAAAGGACATCTATCATTGCAAAATGTCGAATATAGCTATGAAAAAGAGGTCGATCCTGCAATTCAAATTGGTAAATTAACCATACGAGCAGGGGAAAAAGTCGCCATTTTAGGCCCTAATGGCTCAGGCAAATCCACCTTATTAAAACTTCTATCAGGACTGTATTTTACTCAAAAAGGGGAAATTAAGTGCGATGGACTAGATATGCGACAAATCTCAGAAAGAGACTTGCGCCGTAACATTAATTATTTTACCCAAGAAGTGAATCTCTTTAATGGCACCTTACGCCAAAATATCACCTTTGATGATACTGAAATCAGCGATGATGTGATTATTGATGTATTACAACAAACAGGGCTAGGTGGATTGCTGAGCTCTCACCCTCACGGTCTTGATTTACCCATTAAAGATGGCGGTATTGGATTATCCGTAGGACAAAAACAGAGCGTACAAATCGCCAGAATGTTATTGGGTAAACATAACATTTTACTGTTAGATGAACCCACCGCCAGTTTAGATCCGAATATTGAAGCACGGTTAATTCAACGCTTAAAACAATTCTCAAGGGACAAAACATTGATTTTAGTGACACACCGAATGCCGATATTGGAATTGGTGGATCGTATTATTGTTATCTCCAACAGCAGAATCACTGCCGATGGTTCAAGGGATGAGATTTTACAGCGAATTCAACAGGTTCAGAAAAAAGAGAATGGTTCATAACCTATTGATTTGTAATGCTGTATTAGGGATAGAATAATATATACACAAGCGGTTACATTCGATTAAAAATTTACACATTTTCACAACAATAAAAAAGACGAAAAAGGATAAACAAATGCGTGATTTAAGTAAGGAAATACATCAACCAAAGAAAAGTAAAATTTTCTTATTATTGATTTCCCTGTTTTTAATTGCTTTGCTTATGTGGTCTTATGAAACACAATTTGCACGTGTAGTCAGAGCCAGTGGCAAAGTGGTATCAGCAGCAAGAACACAGATTGTACAAAACCTTGAAGGAGGTATCCTAACCGCTCTCTATGTGAAAGAAGGAGATAATATTAAAAAAGGGCAAATTTTGGCACAATTTGATCCAACACGTTTTCAAATTTTAGTGGAAGAATCGGAAAAGAAAATTGCCACTTATACCTTAAGAAAATTACGCTTAGAGCACGAAATTAATGGCACGGAAAAACTTACCGTACCCGCATTATACTTAAAACAATACCCTGATTTAGTCAGTAGTGAACAGGCATTGTTATCCTCTCGCTTAAAAGAGTTACAATCTAGACAGCGCAACTTGAAACATTTAATTGCATTAAAAAAACAAGAATATAATAAGTTGAAAAAATTTAATCGAGGTGGGGCGGTGTCTTCCGTAGAACTTCTCAATACACAACAAAGTCTCGCCAAATTACAAGCCGATTTAGATAATTTTTTGAGCACTCGTTATAAAGAGCAGGCAGAAACAATGTCAAAAGCTGTTTCTGAAATTTCTTTATTAAAAGAAAGAATTAAAACAGCGAAAGATCAATTAAAACGCACCATTGTAAGAGCACCGTCATCAGGCACAGTTAACCAAATCTTTTTCTCTACGGTAGGTGCCGTGGTACGCCCAGGACAAACTATTTTAGAAATCGTCCCTAATGATGGCACAATTTTAGTGGAAACCCGAGTGGCACCGAAAGATATTGGTTATGTGGTGTTAAATATGAAAACCTCATTAAAATTAACAGCTTATGATTATAGTATTTACGGTACCTTATTAGGAAAAGTCACAAAGATAGGGGCAGATACTGTACCAGATCAAAACCGACGCGACAGACAATTAAGCTACGTCGTAACCATTGCAATTAACCCTGATTCCTTAGCCAAATGGCGAGCCAGAAAATTAGACATTCGTACAGGGATGGTGGTGGAAGCAGAGTTAGAAGCAGGAAGTATGAGAATTATTGATTATATTTTACGTCCACTATTAAAAACCCGTGATGCGTTAGCGACGATTTAATCATTAAATCTAATCACCTCCACAAACTAAAATACTTATTGAGTTTTACACCTAACATCTGTACAATTAGCAAACCCTGTTTTTGCTTGGTTTTCCCGCCAAGCAAGTTTTGTTTAAATGAGCTCGAAGGGGTTATATTTGAACTACTAGGTAATACTCATTTTGAGTATTGGGTTAATAACTATTAAATATTGGTATTAAATTAATGAAAACTTTTGTAGCAAAACCAGAAACAGTACAACGTGACTGGTATGTAGTAGATGCGGAAGGTAAAACTTTAGGTCGCTTAGCGACTGAAATAGCTAGCCGTCTTCGTGGTAAACACAAACCTGAATATACTCCACACGTGGATACAGGCGATTACATTGTAGTAATCAATGCAGAAAAAGTGGCTGTAACAGGTAAGAAAGCAAGCGACAAAATCTATTACTGGCACACTGGCTATATTGGTGGCATCAAACAAGCTACCTTTAAAGAGATGATTCAACGTCGTCCAGAAGCTGTGATTGAAATTGCGGTTAAGGGTATGTTGCCAAAAGGACCTTTAGGTCGTGCAATGTATCGTAAATTAAAAGTGTATGCAGGGTCAGAACATAACCACGCAGCACAACAACCTCAAGTTTTAGACATTTAATCACGGAGCAAAGAAAATGGCAGAGAATCAAAACTACGGCACAGGTCGCCGCAAAAGCTCTTCAGCTCGTGTATTTATCAAACCGGGCAGCGGTAAAATTGAGATCAACAACCGTTCTTTAGACGTGTATTTTGGTCGTGAAACCGCACGTATGGTTGTTCGTCAACCTTTAGAGTTAGTTGAATTAACTGATAAATTAGACCTTTACATTACTGTTAAAGGTGGTGGTATTTCTGGTCAAGCAGGTGCGATCCGTCATGGTATCACTCGTGCATTGATGGAATATGATGAGTCTTTACGCCCAACATTACGTGCAGCAGGCTTCGTTACTCGCGATGCTCGTTGCGTTGAACGTAAAAAAGTGGGTTTCCGCAAAGCACGTCGTCGTCCACAATTCTCAAAACGTTAATTCTATATTTTCGTTTTCAAAAGCAGAGAGAAATCTCTGCTTTTTTTATATTTTTTATTCCCCTCTGTATCAAAAAATCTGTTAAAATATCCGATCGAGTATTATTTAATTTCTAACCAAAGGGGTTCATATGAAAATCGTTGAAGTAAAACATCCACTTATAAAACATAAATTAGGCTTAATGCGTGCTGCTGACGTTAATACTAAGCATTTCCGTGAGCTTGCAACAGAAATTGGAAGCCTGCTTACTTATGAAGCCACCTCTGATTTAGAAACAGAAAAAGTGACTATCTCTGGTTGGAATGGTGATGTTGAAGTTGATCGCATCAAAGGTAAAAAAGTCACAGTTGTGCCAATCTTACGTGCTGGTTTAGGTATGATGGATGGAGTACTTGAGCATATGCCAAGTGCTAGAATCAGTGTTGTGGGTATGTATCGTAATGAAGAAACATTAGAACCAGTCCCTTATTTCCAAAAATTAACAAATGATGTTGCTGAACGCCTTGCTATCGTTGTTGATCCAATGTTAGCAACAGGTGGCTCAATGATTGCGACTATCGATCTTTTAAAAGCTGCTGGTTGTAAAAATATTAAAGTATTAGTACTTGTTGCGGTTCCAGAAGGACTTAAAGCCCTCGAAGAAGCTCATCCAGATATTGAATTATATACCGCCTCTATTGATAGTCACTTGAATGAACAAGGCTATATCATCCCAGGTCTTGGTGATGCTGGTGATAAAATTTTTGGTACAAAATAATATACACTTTCTCTTCTACAGTGTAATATCTTTCACTCTCCCCTCTTTCTTCAAATGGAAGAGGGTATTTTTCTTTTTAGGTAAAATTATAATAATAAATGAACTATAATGATAAATCACTTTCTGCTTTAACTCTTGGTCAAGACACTGACTATAAAAGTTGTTACGATCCTAACTTACTTCACGCTGTACCTCGACAGCTAAATCGTGATCAGCTTGGGATCACTGAAAAACAACCTTTCACTGAAGGATCTGATATCTGGACGCTTTATGAACTTTCTTGGTTAAATAGCAATGGCATTCCACAGGTTGCAATTGCCGATGTTTGGCTTGATTTTAAGAGTGAAAATTTAATTGAATCAAAAAGTTTTAAACTCTATCTAAATAGTTTTAATCAAACTAAATTTGATTCTATTGAACAGGTTGAACAAAGGTTGCAAACAGATCTTAGTCAATGTGCAAGCGGTAAGATCTTAGTTAAAATTCGCAAATTATCCGATTATAATCAACAACAAATCGCTCAATTTGAAGGCGAGAATATTGATGAACAATCCATTGAAGTCAGTGACTATCAATTCTCTAATCTTTATTTAAAAGATATTGCTGAAGGTGAGGTTTGTGAAGAAACTTTAGTGAGCCATTTATTAAAATCAAACTGCCTGATTACCAACCAACCTGATTGGGGTAGCTTACAAATTCGTTATGTAGGTAAAAAATTAAATCGTGAAAAATTATTACGTTATATTATTTCATTTCGTGAACATAATGAGTTCCACGAACAGTGTGTAGAACGTATTTTTTGTGATTTAATGCAATTTGCGCAACCTGAAAAATTAACGGTGTACGCTCGCTATACACGACGAGGTGGTTTAGACATTAATCCATTCCGTTCTAATTTTGAAGCTGTTCCTGAAAATTACAGGTTAGCTAGACAATAGTGTGAATGAAGCAGTACGATCTTGTATAAAATTTGCAAATTTTTACTACAATGATACCGCTTGTTTTCACTCTATTAAGTAATATGATAAAATCCAACGTTGTTTTTTTAGATATAAGTAATAATTATTATGATGATGCAATGCTCTTCTCAGTTTAAAAATGCTAAGGTTTTAGTCCTTGGTGATGTTATGTTAGATCGTTATTGGTTTGGTGCAACCAACCGAATTTCTCCTGAAGCCCCTGTTCCCGTTGTCAAAGTTCAAAACCTTGAAGAACGCGCGGGAGGGGCAGCTAACGTCGCAATGAATATTGCTGCGTTAAATGTTCCCGTTACTCTGCACGGTTTAGTAGGTGATGATGAGGCAGGTAGTATCTTAGATAAACTACTCAATAAACATCATATTCAAAATCACTGTGTTACATTAGATACTCACCCAACCATTACTAAATTACGTGTGCTTTCTCGTCATCAACAACTGTTACGTTTAGATTTTGAAGAAAATTTTCACAATCTATCCAGTCAACACCTATTAGAAAAACTGACTAATGAGGTTGCTGAATATGGTGCATTAATTTTATCGGATTATGGTAAAGGTACCTTAGATGATGTTCAAAATATGATTCAAATTGCTCGTAAAGTTAATATTCCAATATTGGTTGATCCTAAAGGTACAAACTTTGAACGCTATCGAGGCGCTACTCTGTTAACTCCAAATATGACGGAATTTGAAGCTGTTATGGGGCAATGTAAAACTGATGAAGAGCTCGTTGAAAAAGGGTTACAATTAATTGCCAATTACGATCTTGCTGCTCTGCTTGTTACTCGCTCCGAAAAAGGAATGACACTACTTCGTCCAAATCAAGAGGCCTATCATTTACCAACCCTTGCTAAAGAAGTTTTTGATGTAACAGGTGCGGGAGATACGGTGATTAGTGTCCTCGCCACCGCCCTTGCTGACGGACGCTCTTATGAAGAAGCCTGTTATCTGGCTAATGCCGCTGCGGGTGTAGTAGTCGGTAAATTAGGAACATCAACTCTCACACCAACGGAATTGGAACACGCTATTCATCATCGCAGTGAAACAGGTTTCGGAATAATGACAGAACAAGAGTTGAAATCCACTATTTCTCAAATCAAACGACGTGGTGAAGTAATTATAATGACCAATGGCTGTTTTGATATTCTTCACCCAGGTCACGTCTCTTATTTAGAAAATGCACGTAAGCTAGGCGATCGTTTAATTGTAGCTGTAAATAGCGATGAATCCGTTAAACGTTTGAAAGGCGAAGATCGTCCTATCAACGATTTGAATGCTCGAATGGCAGTACTTGCAGGACTTTCCTCTGTAGACTGGGTCGTTCCCTTTGAGGAAGATACCCCTCAACGCTTAATTAGTGAAATTTTACCTGATTTATTAGTAAAAGGGGGAGATTATCGCCCAGAAGATATTGCGGGTAGTAAAGAAGTATGGGCAAATGGAGGCGACGTTAAAGTGCTTAATTTTGAAGATGGTTGCTCTACCTCAAATATTATTAAAAAGATCCAAGCGTCTTAATCTTGATAAAACATAAAGATTAATGAACTTTTTAGCTGTATATCACTCCAATGGTTCAGCTTAATTAAAAAAAGAATAATGAAAGGAATTTATAATGAAATTTAGTTTTGTAAAATCGTCTCTTGTAACACTTGTAACGCTACTTGCCACTAATCAGTTTGCAATGGCGCAAGAACGTGTTGTTGCATTAGTAGATGATCATATGATTATGGAGAGTCAAGTCAAGCGTCATATGAATAGACACTCAAATCACCAAAAAGCACTTGAAGCGACTATCGATGATTATCTCATCCAAAAAGCAGTAAAAGACTCTGGTGTGCATATTGAGTATCAACAAGTAAATCAAGTCATTGAAAATATTATTGCGCAGAATGGTATTACTTATGGTCAATTACTCGATGCATTAGACTATCAAGGAATTTCTTTCACTGACTATGCGCAAAAAATTTCGGATCAAATGTTGATGGATCAAGTACGTCAAGTCACCATTGGTAAATCTGTCAAAGTCGATCCTAAAGATGTTCAAGCACTAGCCAAACAAATGCTAGAAAAAGCGAAAACAAAGGGATCATTAAAAAATGCGACTGCGAAACAGTATCGCATCAGCCATATATTGATCAAAGCAAATCCTATTTTAAACGATGCTCAAGCTAAGCAAAAACTGATGGATCTCAAAGCACAAATCAATGCTGGAAGTATCACTTTTGAAAAAGCGGCGGAAGAAAACTCGCTAGATTATATTTCTGCTGCCGATGGTGGTGACTTAGGTTGGAATTTCCCTGATGTTTACGATCCTCGTTTTGCTAAGCGTATCAAATCAAGTAAATTAGGCGTGATTTCGGCACCTTTTCAATCTAAATTTGGTTGGCATATCTTAAAAGTAACGGATACTCGTCAAAAAGATACGACTAAAGAAGTCTATTTACAAAAAGCCTATAGACAACTTTTTGAAAAACAAGCAAGAGAGTATTCCAAAGATTGGGTTAAAGCGTTAAGAAAGAATGCGAGAATTGAATATATTAGTGATAAATAATATTAAACGCCTCTGTTTTCAGAGGCTTTTTTTATCTAGTACGTTATAATAGCTTTAATTTATCTTTATTTATTCGATTTTAGGAACATAATGTCATCATCTCATTCAAAAAAACACTTAGGTCATACTGCTCGAAAACGCTTTGGGCAGAATTTTCTACAGGATCAAAATGTTATTCACAATATCGTTTCAGCGATTCACCCTCAAAACAGTGATTTCTTATTAGAGATTGGCCCTGGATTAGGAGCATTAACTGAACCTGTGGCTGAAAGAGTCGATAAATTAACAGTTATCGAACTTGATCGTGATTTAGCAGAACGTTTACGTCATCATCCATTTCTTAATCAAAAACTGACGGTGATTGAGCAAGATGCCTTAAATTTTAATTTTCGTGACTATTTTAAATCGTTAAATTTAGAAGAAAGCTGTGGCATTCGAGTATTTGGTAATTTACCTTATAATATTTCTACTCCTTTGATTTTTCACCTCTTAACTTTTCACGATTTAATTCAAGATATGCACTTTATGTTGCAAAAAGAGGTTGTTAAACGCTTATGTGCTGCTCCAAATAGCAAAGCCTATGGTCGTTTAACGGTAATGGCACAATATTACTGCCAAATTATGCCAGTTTTAGAAGTGCCACCTTCTGCCTTTAAACCTGCTCCAAAAGTGGATTCTGCGGTGGTACGTCTTGTTCCTTACACTGTACTACCCTACCCTGCAAAAGACGTTCGTTATTTAAGTCGAGTAGTAACGCAGGCATTTAATCAACGCCGTAAAACATTAAGAAATTCGCTTTCTCAATTATTTACAGCAGAACAATTAGAATCTCTAGGAATGAATTTACAGGCTCGTGCAGAAAACCTGAGTTTGGCGGATTATGTATTACTGGCTAACTGGTTGTACGATAACGCATCAGAAAATCAACTTTCTTTATAAGTAATCAATTAAATCTAGAATAAGATTGTTACTCCGTTCCTGAGCCTGTCGAAAGGTGGGTGAGATGTAGGAAAAAAGCACTTATACTTCGACAAGCTCAGTAACCGTGCTTTAACAAGCTAACCAACGGTACAATACTATTTTAGTGCTAGTTTCAATTTAAGGGAGTATAAAAAGTCAAAACCTCTTCCTATTTACAGGAAGAGGCTTAAAAAATAATGACTGAAAATTTGCAAATTCTTTAACAAATGTTACCGCTATAATTCAATGACTTAGCTGTATAACTCTTTATTTTACCAATCCATCAAATTCTAATTTATAGTTATCACCATCTCTATTATAAGAAATATAACGAGGGAATTTTTCATTCGCATATTTTTTTACAGTGATATCTTTGTTACCCGTCTTAAATTTATAAGTAATCTCTTTAAAAATAGATTTATTTTTAGTGATATTGTTAACTGTTTTTTTAACCGATATATTTTTCATTGGATAAATTTTCTTACCATTCGTAATTTGAAAACTATTAGGTAATTTATCAAAATAACTTAATTGGTAGGCCATTGTAAATAAGTCAAAAATAGGCAATGCTAATGGAACAACATTTAACTCTCTTCCCTCTTTTACCCTACCATAAGTAACGGTTTTTGAATCAATTTCACTGATAGCATAAATACTACCATTGCGTAAATCTCGATAACTGAGCATATCAAAACGATCTTGATGTTTTAAACCACTGGATGAAAAAACAATGCTATATAGTGGAATATTAATTTTTGCATTAATACTATACTGGTTATCATCATTTTGAAAATGAACATAAGCTGGCATTAAATAATTTGAAGTATACTTAATACGAAAATCTTCTGCCATTGCGATTGAACTAAAGGCAACACTTCCAAGTGCAATATATTTAATTGTCGTCCATAGTTTCATTTATTTTTCCTCTAATTGAGTGTGTTCAAATAATCGAGTAATACTATTATTATCTCGTAATTGTTCTGCCTTTTCTACCACAGTGCGAGTTAAGTGTGGTGAAAATTCAGTAATAAAATCATATAAATAGTGACGTAAAAACATTCCTCTTTTAAATGCTATATGCGTCATACTAGCTTGAAATAAATGTTGTACATTAATTGCCACTAAATCTTTATCAAGCTCAGTATATGCCATTGATGCCATAATTCCCACTCCCATTCCTAAACGAACATAGGTTTTAATCACATCAGCATCCGTTGCACTAAATACAATTTTAGGTAAAACTCCCGCTTGATTAAAGGCATTATCAAGATCAGAATTTTCTGAAAAACCAAAGGTATAAGTAATTAAATCATACTTACTGAGCTCTTTGACTGTCAAAGCACTCGGTTGGTTCACAAATTTTGCAAGAGGATGATCTTTTTTTACTATTACAGAGCGATTCCAAAGGTAACAAGGCAATAAAATAACCCCATCAAATAGATTCTGAGATTCAGTTACAATCACTAAATCAACTTCATTCTCAAGCAGTGCACTATAAATTTGGATAGGAGAACCTTGATGAAGGTGAATACTAATATTAGGGTATTTCTGTTTAAAAGCGGTAATCACATTAGGTAATACATAACGAGCTTGAGTATTAGACGCCGCAATTCTAATCACACCTTTATTCGGTTGCGTTTTCTCTTCTGCAATTAATTTAATGCCTTCAGATTTAACCAATACTTCCCGTGCAATTTTTACTATTTTTTCCCCTTCAACCGTCAAGCCTTTCAAATGCTTACCATTGCGTTCAAAAATATTAATACCCAATTCCTGCTCTAACAAACGTACTTGTTTACTAATACCTGGTTGTGAAGTATAAAGTGCTTTGGCTGTATCGGAAATATTCAAGTTCTGATTTACAATTTCAACAATATAGCGAAGCTGTATGAGTTTCATTTTAAGCTCTTATTTCACAATATCAATGAGGTGTAGCATATCATTGATTTCATAGGTGGGTTTAATTTGCGTATCATTGATATGATTATGAGGATTAAACCAACAAGTATCAAATCCTGCGTTATATCCTCCTAAAATATCTGAAGCAAGCGTATCTCCCACCATCAACACATCTGAATGATCGATTTTACCTATTTTAGATAAGGTATAATCAAAAATTTTCACATCTGGTTTAGGCGTACCCACTTCCTCTGAAACCACTAATAAATCAAAAAAATGCTTAGTATTGGTATTGGTTAAACGAGTCTCCTGCAACTGTGTAAAACCATTTGTGACAATACCCATTTTTACTTTTCCATAAAAATGATTAAGCATTGACTCCACATTTGGTAAAGGCACACTTACTTTTGCCATTTCATTCATCAGTTCTTTATTTAACTGTAACGCAGGTTGCCCAGTCTGTTTTGATAAAGCTTCAAAACGACGAGTTTGAATATCTTGAGCTTGAATTTCTTTATTTTGATAAGCAATCCATAGTGGTTTATTGATAGCTTGAAACGCCTCATAATCTTGTTTTGTAAAATCAATATCATAGCGCTTCAGTACCCTGCTTAATCCCAAATAAGAATTAAACGAAAACAGTGTTTCATCTGCATCAAATAAAATCCATTTATATTTCATATTAATTCTCTAATAAATAAGGTTGTGGGAATAGGGTTAATTCCACACCATTAACTCTAAACAGCGTTTCAGAATCAATATCTTTATTTAAAACTGCCTGTATCCAAAGTTGATTTTCTACAATTATTCCTTGTAAGATCGTTCCTGTTGCTCTCCAGTTTTCACCTAATTGCATTTCAACCGCAGTCCCAATCTCTGGTAATTCTGTTGTGGAAGAAGCCGTTCCAACTAAAGTAAACATAGCCCTTTTATTGGCACCTCGATACTTTGCCCGTGCCACCATCTCTTGACCAATATAACACCCTTTTTTAAAAGAGATTGCTTGCTCAATACATTGCAAATTTAAGGCTTGAGGAATAAAAGTCAGTCGATTTTGTTGTAATAAAATAGGAACGCCATTTTGAATATCCAATAATTCCCATTGTTCACTATTCTCTTCTGCCTCAAGTGGTTGCTCACTTAAAATCATATGACGAGGTGTCTTTTCTTCAAGAGTACAAGCGGTATGATTTTGTGCAATTTTTGCAAAATTCTCCGTATTTATTACACCATAAATAAACATTGTTTTTTCTGTAAACGTCACTTTTGAAAAAATTGCATATTTTTTTAACTGCTCTAAAGCTTCAGGTAACAAACTTTGATGAATAATCACCCAAAATGTATGCTCTGACACTCGATACAAACGGAATAATCCACTGATTTTTCCTTTAGGATCACAATGTGCGGTTAACGTTTGTTTGCCAACATCTAATTTTGCTATATCACAAGTTAGTTGACCTTGAAGAAATTTCTCTCCATCGATCCCTTCAATTTCAATCACTTTATACTGTTTCAAATAAATCATAAGCTTAACTCTATTCTAAATTTTGGATTTGCTCACGCATTTGCTCAATCAATACTTTTAATTCAACTGCTGAATTGGTAATGTCTGCATTAATAGATTTAGAGGCTAACGTATTCGCTTCTCGGTTTAATTCTTGCATCATAAAATCAAGCTTACGCCCTACTGCGCCACCTTTATTTAACACTGCTGTTGTTTCTTTTACGTGAAGTTGTAAACGATCCAACTCCTCAGCCACATCAGATTTTTGTGCCATTAATACCATTTCTTGTTCTAAACGTTGTGGATCGAGTTGCAAATTTAACTCATCAAATTTCTGCTGTAAACGATCTTTTTGCCACTGTAATACCGTTGGCATTTGCTGTTGTACTTTTTCAGCTTCAACTGAAATCGCTTCTAAACGCTGTTGAATCAACTGATGTAAATTCTCACCCTCACGTCCTCGCATTGCAATAAACTCAACTAAAATTTGTTCAAATCCAACTAATAAATCATCAGCAATTTGATCAAAATCTTGATTCGTATTATCTACAACACCAGGATAGCGTAGTATATCAACAAGATTAATATCACCTTCATTAACCGTTTCTTTAAGCCATTTTAATGAATTGATCACTTGGATCGCATAGTCTTGATTCAGTGCCAGTTCATTATTCTGACTATTATTTAATTCAATTTTTAAACTACATTCCACTTTACCACGTGTTAAACTGGCTTTTAAACGCTCACGCAACGTCATTTCTAAATGGCGAAATGCATCAGGTAAACGGAAATAAGTATCTAAAAAACGCTGATTGACGGAACGAAGTTCCCATACTGCACTGCCCCATTCTTTTTTAATTTCAAGGTGTGCGAATGCTGTCATACTATAAATCATTGCTAATTTCCTTTATATAAGCGGTTAGATTCTTTTAAAAATTTGCAAAATTTCACTTAAATCGTACCGCTTCGATTATTTATCTAGAATTATCGTACATTGTACTGGTTATTTGCTAAAATGGGTCAACTTTTTTAGTTTTTAGGAGAATTTATGCGTCCGAATAATCGTGAAGCAAATCAAACCCGTCCAGTCAAAATCACACGTCATTATACCAAATATGCAGAAGGTTCGGTATTAATTGAATTTGGTGAAACCAAAGTATTATGTAATGCCTCTATTGATGAAAGCGTTCCTCGTTTTTTACGAGGCAAAGGGCAAGGTTGGGTAACAGCTGAATATGCAATGCTTCCTCGAGCCACTCACTCTCGTACTCAGCGAGAAGCCTCAAAAGGTAAACAAGGTGGTCGTACCCTTGAAATTCAACGTCTAATTGGTCGTTCATTACGTGCTGTTGTGGATTTAAAAGCCTTAGGTGAGCGTACTATTACCGTTGATTGTGATGTTATTCAAGCAGACGGTGGAACTCGCACTGCTGCAATTACAGGTGCCGCAGTTGCATTACAAGATGCGTTAAATAAATTAATTGAAGAAAAAAAATTGAAAACCAACCCAATGAAGAGCCTTGTAGCTGCAATTTCTGTTGGTGTAGTCAATGATAAAGCTGTTTGCGATTTAGAATATATTGAAGATTCTAATGCAGAAACCGATATGAATGTTGTAATGGTTGAAAGTGGAAAATTTGTCGAGGTGCAAGGCACCGCAGAAGGTGAACCATTTTCTCATAGCGAATTATTAACACTATTAGATTTAGCTAAAGATGGAATCGAGCAATTATTTGAAGCTCAAAAGCAAGCGTTAGCGGGTTAATTCATTTAATTTCTTGTATGTAGGAGCGTATGCAATACGTTCCTACGAATAAAATAGTGCTAAATAAATCTTGTAGATCCCATTAGTGGTAATATTTCAACAAAATTCACCAAAGAGAAAAACAATGAAAAAATATCTACTTATACCTAAATTATTATTACTCTGGTTAGTAATGGCAACCACAGTGCTCGCTGAGCCTATTTCATTGCCTTATGATGATGTGGATTTTTATTGGGATAAGGTTGCTATTGTTCAAAAAGATCATAAATATGGTTTAATGGATATGCAAGGGAAGCCTTTAACTGAGGTTAAATATGATGATTTTTATTGGATTTCTGAAGATCTATTAGCTGTTAAAAAAGCAAAATTTTGGGGATTGCTTGATATAAAAGGAAAGGAATTATCAGCATTTAAGTATGACAAGATACGGATACTCTCGTGTGGCTGTAGCAATGAAAGTGATTTGAATAAAAATGTATTAAAAGCCGTAATGAATGGAAAATTAGGGCTTATTGATAAAACAGGTAAAAAATTGACAGAATTTATCTACGATAAAATTGAGTATTTTCGTGGTGATTTTGCCGAAGTGACAAAAAGCGATAAAAAAGGCTTTTTAAATAAGTATTATAAGGAAATAACAGGCTTCAAATATCCTAGAATACGGCGTATCGAAGACCTTTTTATAATAAGTAATGTTGACCATTATACGAGTAAAAAAGGAGTGTTGGATGCTAATGGAACACTTATTTATCCCGTAGAATATGATGATATTAAGATCTTTTATTCAGATTTTGTTGCATTCAGGAAAGGCAAGCTATGGGGCTTTGGTAATAATAAAGGTGAAATTATAGTCAACACACAATTTTCTTATTTGACTAGTTTTGAATTTGAAGGAAAACATCTTTTTTCAGTTACAAAACCAAATTTAGGTAATGGTATTATTAATACTCTTGGAGAAGATATTTTTTCTGTCAAATATGGTGATTATTTTTATTCTCTTTCATCAAACTGTTTTTTTGTCTATAGCAGAAATAATAAAGTATATTTAATGGATGATAAACATAACATTCTTCGTACATTTGAGAATATAAAATTTAGTAAAGATTGGAAGAACTATATAAAGATAAAACAATATAAAGATGATACATTACTTTCAGGTGTTATAGATTTTAATGGTAATGATATTATTCCACTGAAATATACAGAGATTGATTCACCGAAAGCAACTGAAAAAGTGAATATTATTACAGTTAAAACACCACAAAATAAATATGGTGCTTATCTCTTCCAACATAATAAAATAGAGCCATTATTAGCACCCATTTATGATAATTTAAAAGCATTATCTGAACATTACCTTCTTTTTGAAAAAGATAAAGTCAAAGGAATAATGAATAGCCAAGGTAAAGTATTTGTCACAGATTATGATAATGCTAAATCATTCGATAATTATCTTGCTGTATCTAAAAATGGTTTATATGGTCTTTTTAATGTAAATGCAGAACAAGTAGTAGATTACAAATACGACCATATTAGTCGTGATCGTTCTGGTTATATTTATATTGAAAAAGGTAGCAAAAAAGGGGCTTTAGATCCTAATTTCAACATAATTTATCCACCTATTTATGACAGATTATATATACGTAAAAACTATGTTATTTTTGAAAAAGATGGCATAACTGGATTAGGTGATCTACACGGAAATATAACCGTTTATGACAAAAAATACTTATATATTTCTGATATTTTTCTTAATTCTGATAAGTATTTTATTGTCACTACCCGTGATTATTCAACAGGTTTAATTGATTTATATGGTAATGTTTTAATAAAACCGATGAAAAAGATCGATGATATTCAGTTTGTAAAAGATAATAACTCATTTTATGAAATTAGAAATTATCGCGGTAAAGTTGGCTTAATGGATCTGAATGGAAATATTTTATTAAAACCACGCTATTCCAAAATTTCTACTTTAAGTCCTAAGAGATTGCGTATTTACAAACACAGACGAGTGAACATATATGATATTAATTCCAAAAAATTAATTCCTACAAATTATTCATACGTAACAGAAATCAGTAATGATTTGCTTGTAGCTGAAACAATAAATAGAAAAACAAGAGGAACCGACTATCCCAAAGCATTATTAAATAACCAAGGGGTCGTATTGGGAAAATTAGTTGATACCTTAAAAAGAGCAAATCCTTTTGATATGGCAAAATATGGCAAGGTATCATCACACTATCCAGAAATGATAAGCAGAGGAAATAATGCAATGAGACAACGCTCTTCTCTAATTACAGCATACACTCGTAGTGGTTGGAAAGTGTATGATAAAAAAGGAAATGTTGTGTTTAAGCAAGATTAATGACATTGATGTTTCCTACTTTAACTTTTACACTCTCAAATACAAAACTAAAAAAAGAAGGTAATATTTATTATGTACCTTCTTTTTTTATATTACTTTTTACTCCACTTCGTTTTATCTATTTTCCCACGCTCTCCAATGTTCTGCTGTAAAATAGTCGAGAATTGTTGTTGCTCCTCTTCTGATAATCCAGTTTTAGGTACAATATGCATAAGATATGGTGAAAGATGAATTAACCAGTATTGTTTACTTTCAATATACTGATAAATATGATTCCAATGTACCCTTTCTTGAGAAAACTCACCAACAAATAAACATCCCTCTTCATTTACCGCTAAATTCATCGGTTGCTTAATAAAGGCATTATTTGCATACTCAAACTTCACCGTCTGTTTTCCAATAAACCTCGCATAGCCTACTAATAAAATAATTACTATAAAAAGAAAATAACTTTGATTTGGATAATAATCATTGAAAGATGCACCTAATATTCCTAATATAAAGAAAAATGACAAACCACATACTACGCTATGCCAATTTTTCTTACGGTTTCTTATACTTATGCTATTTGCATTTATATAATCTTGTTCTGTAATTTGATATTGAATATTCATTCTTTATACTCCTTTATTTAGGGCATCTAATAGCTTTGCAATGTCTTTGTAAATAACTTTACCATAATTTTGTTGTTTTAAACAATTGAGAATGCTCTGCTCTTTTTTTAGCTCAATGCTATCTGTGATTTTATCAATGATTTCAGTCTGATAGACTTTATCACATAATTCAAAATGGACACCTGAGAGCAAATATCGCCCTTTCCCATATTTACCACTGATTACAGCAGGTAAAAACTCGTTCTCTTTTAAATTTGGATAATAAAATAAAACGTCCTTTTCACTGTTATTTTCAGGAATAAAATAGCAGCCTCCGTGATAATAGAATGGCTGAAATAGAGGTTGATTATTTGAGGATAATTGTACTATGGCTTTGGTATTTACACTGTCATCATAATAGCCATTATTTGTAAATTCTTTGATTGATCCTACCGCTTGCCCTTGAAACAACCCCAATTCTCTTTCACCAACAATCTTATACTTTTCGCTACTTTTAACATCATATCCCGTAAAATGAATACTTTTAGCACCATAATAAGCCCCTGCACAAATCCCTATATACAAATTTCCTCTTGCAATAAAATTTTTAATATTTTGATTACCAATGCCATTTAATTTTTGGCAATAAGGTAAGTCAGCTCCACCGCCAATTATCAGTGCATCAAAATTTTCTAAAATAAGGTGATTATTAATAATTTGTTGAGCATTAATAGGATAAAGTTGAATGGAAAAAGAAAGAAAAGGTTGCAGTTTTGAAACAAACGATGAAAGCAAGGATTGATAGCCAATCAATCCGACACCTTCATCATTATAAATAGCAATTTTTAGCGTGTTCATTAAAACAATAAATTAGCCTTGAATATTATAATTAAACACCCAGCTTGCAATTAGCACAGTGACACCAGTAATAATACGTAGCCACGCAAAAATCGTAAAATCTCGACGACTCACCCAAGCCACTAACCAGCGAATACAAAGTAATGCCACAATAAAAGAAATCAGTGTGCCTAAACCTAATACCATCATATCTTGAGAAGATTGTAATAGATCTTTATGTTTTAATAGATCTAATAAACCTGCACCAATTAACACAGGAATGCCTAAGAAAAAAGAAAATTCAGCTGCCGCTTTACGAGAAACACCAAGCCATAACGCCCCAATAATGGTTGAGCCTGAGCGAGATGTCCCCGGAATTAAAGCTAAACACTGAAATAATCCAATTTTTAATGCCGTTTTAATATTTACTTCTTCCGCTTCTGTGGCGATAATTTGTTTCGGTAATTTTTCTACATAAAAAATCAATAAACCGCCAATAATTAGCATTACCGCCACAACAACAGGGTGGAATAAATAAGCTTTAATTTGATCCGCAAAGGTAAAGCCGACAATCATCACAGGGATCGTTGCCACAATTAAGCTAAAGCCTAATTGACGTGGATTACTTAATCCCTCGGCTTTACCAGTAATCAAACCAATAAAAGCGTGCCATAAACGTCCCCAGTAATCATAAATTACGGCTAAAATTGCTCCTAGCTGAATAACTACAATAAAAAGATCCGATTTTTCAGGCGTCCAGAAATTCATAAGATCTGATGATAAAATCAAATACCCCGTACTTGAAATCGGTAAAAATTCTGTAATTCCCTCAACAATGCCCATTATTAAGGTTTTGATTATTAATAAAAAATCCATAATCCCTACTTTTATAAATTAAACAACTGACTTAACTCAGTCGCAATACTATCTTCATTATTTGAACCAATGGTTTTATCGGCTTTATCTTGAACCTCTTGTTCACAGCCTCCCATTGCAATACCTAAGCCTGCAAATTCAAGCATACTAATATCATTGAAGTTATCCCCAAATGCCACCACTTTTTGTGGTTCAATCCCTTCAATTTTTAATAATTCTTTTAAACAATTTCCTTTGGTATTGCCTTGATGAGTAATATCGACACGATCCGCCCAAGACCATTCAGGACTAACTTGATCAAGCGGTAACTTATTCACAAAATTTTGCATTTTTTGGAGATCAGGATCGCTAATTAACACTTTCCAAACCGTTACACCTTGATCAATCAGATCTTGATATTTTTCAACTTGATGTACATCTGGACGAACACTTTCATCACAAGAGTTTACCCATTTTAAAAAACGTTCAAAATGTGGATTAAGTGCTTCATAGGTCATTGCATTATGGAAATAAACTGACACGTGAATACCTTCAGCCTGTGCTGAATTAATTAAATCAGACGCTAATGCGGGTGGTAATGGTTTTGACACTAGCACTTTATTTTGATGAAAATCATACAAATAGGTGCCATTACAACAAATCACAGGAGTATCTAAACCTAATTCTGCATAATAAGGGCGTACTGCAGTATGATGACGTCCTGTTACAATATAGACTTTAATTCCTTTTTCACGTATTTTTTGAATGGCTTGTTTACTGGATTCTAAAATAGTCGCATTACTACTTAATAGCGTACCATCTAAATCAAACGCAACTGCTTGATATAACATATTTTTTCCTTTTTAAAAATTAAACAAAAATTTCTCTGACCAGTAGCTGTAAACTGGTATTCCCTCTAAATTCATTAATATCTAAACTATATACTAACCGAGCCGTTTTAATCGACAAATCTGGAAACAGTGTTAAATCTGCATTAAATAAAATCGCATCAAATAGTTGATTGTGAATTTCAACCATCATTTTAAGGTGCTTACCACCCACTAAACGTTGTTGAATAATTTTAAATTCACCTTCAAAAAGTGGTTCAGGAAAAGTTTGTCCCCAAGGTCCACTTTCTTGAATTAAACGTGCTGTTTCTAAATTAAATTCATTCTGTTGTAACTCACCATCGGTATAAATAATATTTTGTAACTGTTCCGCACTGACTGTTTGGTTAATGATTTCATCAAAGACTTTTTGAAAATGCACAAAATTATCTTGATGAATAGTTAATCCCGCCGCCATTGCGTGACCGCCAAATTTCAAAATGAGATCCGGATGTTTTTGATCAATCAATTCTAATAGATCTCGCATATGTAAACCAGAAATAGAACGTGCTGATCCTTTAATAAACTCACTGTCTTCGCTTTCTTGAGCAAACGCAATCACAGGGCGATTAAACTGATCTTTGATACGAGAAGCTAAAATACCAATCACACCTTGATGCCAATCAGGTTGATAAAGCACAATACCGTATGCTTTTAAATTTTGCATTAAATTAGGCAGTTTTGCACAAATTGAAAGAGCTTCCGTTTTCATATCTTGCTCAAATTCTTTACGTGTTTGATTTAAACTATCCAATTCAAACGCAATTTGACGTGCTTTGCTCATATCATCACAAATCAATAATTCCACACCTAACGCCATATTTTCTAAACGCCCTGCAGCATTTAAACGAGGGGCAATCGAAAATCCTAAATCACTGGCTTTTAACTGGTTAATATTTCGTTTTGCAATTTCAACTAAGGCTTTAATTCCTGCTCGGCAATAACCAGAACGAATACGATTAATGCCTTGATGCACTAAAATTCGATTATTGTGATCTAAAGGCACAACATCAGCTACCGTCCCTAATGCAACTAAATCCAATAACTCAGCTAAATTTGGTTCTTTTTCCTTAAATAAACCTTGCTCTCGCATTCGGCTACGTAACGCTAACATTACATAAAAAATAACGCCCACACCCGCCAATGATTTAGAAGGAAAGCTACAGTCAACTAAATTTGGATTGATAATCACATCAGCACAAGGCAATTCATCTGGGGGTAAATGGTGATCCGTAATCAATACTTGAATATGATGCTGTTTTAATAATGCCACCCCTTCTACTGAAGAAATACCGTTATCTACTGTAATAACAACTTCTGCTCCCCTATCTATTACCATTTGAGCGACACTGCTACTCAATCCATAACCTTGTGAAAAACGATCAGGGATCAAATAATCCACATCTAAAAAGCCAAGCTGCTTTAATGCTAATAATGTTAATGCTGTACTAGTTGCTCCATCGGCATCAAAATCGCCCACAATAATAATTTTTTTCTGTTGATGATAAATTTCAATCAATAGATCGAGCATTTTTTCAATATTGGCAAATTGCATTGGAGAATGTAGATTTTTTAACCCATATTCTAATTGTTGAGGTAAAGTAATACCTCGAGCTTGATAAAGACGATTAAGTAATGGATTATCAGATAGTTTTTCTGTTGTAAGGGGAAAGCGTTGTTGTATGATTTTATTTAATGACATAATTTCTTATTTAAAAGTAAGCGGTACGATCTTATAAAAAATTTGCAAATTTTTAATTAAATCATACCGCTTTAAAAGGGATTATTCTTGTAACATTTTGAGTAATTCTTTTGGTGCGACATAACCTGCTATGACTTCACCTTTAGACGTAATCATATTTGGTGTTCCTCTAATGCCAAACTTCACACCTAAATCATATTGCTTGTTAATCATTTTAGGTGTGGCTAATGTTTGAGGTAATTTTCCATTTTTTGCTTGAGTTAACGCATAATTTTTATCTTTTGCTGACCAAATGGCTTCCATTTGACGAGCGGTTTGGCTTTTTAACCCAGCACGAGGAAATGCTAGATAACGAATAGTTATACCTAAATCATTATATTCCTGCATTTCTGAATGAAGTAATCGACAGTAACCGCAGCTTATATCTGTAAATACAGAAACTACATATTTCTGATTTTTAGCGGGAAAAGTAATCATTTCATTTTTTAAGTTTTCCAGCTCTGGCATTAATGGCTTATAGGTAATATCTGTTACCTTATCATTCTTAAACTCTAAAATAGAACCCTGAATAATAAAACGTCCATCATTACTAATTTGTATCACCCCTTGATCTGAAATAACAGATTTAAAATTGGGTAATGCAGAATCACTAATTTGCACATTTTTAGCACCCATTTCTTCTAGCTGCGTTTGTAATTGAGCGTCGTTTGCCCAAACACTTTGAGTGAATACAGATAACCCAATAATTACACTCATTAAATACTTTTTCATTACACTATCCTTTCAGCTTATTTTAGTTTATTTACAACATTTTTTGCTTTTATTAAAAATGCCTTACGTTCTTTTAATGACATTACTGAGTGAGTATTTACTCCTGGTAATTTAACCGTCATCGGATTAACCGCTCGTCCATTAATATGAAACTCATAATGTAAATGAGGACCTGTTGAACGCCCTGTATTTCCAGAATAGCCGATACGCTGTCCTTTCTTAACTCGCTGTCCTCTTTTCACTAATTGACGGCTTAAATGCATATAGACTGTAGCATATTTTTTACCGTGTTGAATCTTGATATATTTACCTGCTCCTCGACGCTGATAAGCTACCGTTGAAACAATACCATCAGCAGGAGCAATTACCACTGTACCTGTTTTAACACCAAAATCTACCCCTTTATGAGGTCTTACCCTACGAGTAATTGGATGACGACGATATGGGTTAAATCTTGATGTTATACGAGGTCTAAAACGCAAAGGATAACGAGAGAATTTGGTTTTATTTTGTACTGCTCCACCACGAGCATAATAGTGCCCATTTGCTGCCAAAATCGCATAGTACTTCTCATGACCTCGCATAATGCGAAAACCGTCTATTTTTCCTACTGCTACCCTTTCATTATCGATATATTCACAATCAGCCAAAATCGCAAATTCATCACCTTGTCGTAACGTTTTTAGTGACATTTGAGGTTTCAAACCAGCTGCCAATTTATAGGTTTTTTGAATAGATACACCTAATTTTGCTAGACTCACACTTAAATTGGTATCAATTTGTCCTTGTAAAACCTCTTTTTTCCAAATACCCTTTTTCAATACCTCTTGATGCGAATATTGTGTTTTTTCATCAGTTCGAAAAATATGCTGTTCTTTTTTAGAAAGAATCCAGCTCATTTGCTTTAATTTACTTGTATTATCTATAACAAAATTAAGCTGTTGTTTTTCCTTTAATTTTTCCAAAATTGGATAATTTTCGACTAAAAACGTTGCGACTTTGGTATCTAAATTGTGTTGTTCAAAAATATTGACTAAGGTGTCATCTTTCTTGATAGTATAACTAAATTTTGTATCAACCTTTGCTGTCTCTGTTTTTGTATCCGTAGGCTTATTTTTCGATACTAGGTCGACTGTTTTATCATCTGATGGATGTTGCACATTTGATGAAGTGGCGGTTGATTCTATTTGTGAATCATTTTGTAAATTTTCTGATGACTTTTCTATTGAACCATCCTCTGCTGAATCCTCTTCTGTTGTTGAACCTTCTTCCGCTAAGCCCTCTTCTGCAGAGCCTTCTTCTGTTAAATCTTCTTCTACTGAATCTTCATCCACATTATTTAAGTGCTCTGTAACATCTTCTTGAGAATCTTCTGATGACTCTTCTATCGAATCATCAGATAAATCTTGCTCAACATCTTCTTGTGAGTTTTCTAGCGACTCTTCCGCTAGTTCATCGAAAGACTCCTCTGATGATTCTTGATCACTGACTAAAATATCTGATACTTCTATTGCTAATCCAATAAAATGATCACTTACTACAATATCATCACTACTAAGCAAATGCTGCTCTTGATAACGCTTTTTTGCAATAGTATTTTGACCCTGTAGTGCTAAAACAATGCCTATCATTAAGAACAAAAAAGCTATAGAAAAAAGAAGCCACTGAATTTGCCGTCTCTTTTTTCTACGATCTGCTGCTAAAATTACACGTTTCAAACTTATTTTCCCTACTTCAAACTGTATATTCTATATCCCTATTTTTTGTATAGAATTTTTATTGTTACAAATGTAATTAAACTAACAATTACTATTTAATGGTTTTTTTAAAAAAATGCGACTTGGAATTATAGCATAATTTTTTCTAATTATTTTAGTACTTTCTTCGATAAATTGTTGCGACTTTACCCAAAATCCGTTACTTTTAACTTCTCAATCTAAAACAACAAATATTTTATTTAAAATAAAGAGAATATGAAGCCAATAGAACCTCTCGTTTCACTTAAAGATATTAATATCTATTTCAATACATTGCATATATTGCAAGATATTCACTTAGATATTTATCCAAATTCTATTACTACCATTGTAGGTCCAAATGGTGGAGGAAAATCAACACTACTCAAAATATTGTTAAAGCTGATCACTCCAACAACAGGAGAGGTCATTCACACTAAAGACTTAAGAATTGGGTACGTACCACAAAAATTACATATTGAAAACTCCATACCTATTAACGTACAAAGATTTCTTGCATTAAAACCGAATAGTTCTAATCAAATGATTGAAGAGGCACTTTCTCTTTTTTCTATTCAGCACCTTGCAAAAAGTCACTTACAACAATTATCTGGTGGTGAAATGCAACGTGTATTGTTAGCCCGTGCAATGTTAAACAAACCACAATTATTAGTGTTAGATGAACCTATGCAAGGGGTTGATATTACAGGACAAGCAGAGCTTTATCAGCTATTAAATACAATGAGAGATATGCTAAATTGTGCTATTTTAATGGTCTCCCACGATCTCAATATCGTAATGGCTAACACAGATGAAGTACTATGTATAAATCATCATATTTGTTGCTCTGGCACACCTGAAAAGATCACAAATGATCCTAAATTCATTCATCTATTTGGTGATCAGTTCTCAAAAAATATTGCCGTTTATTCACACGATCACAATCATCACCATAATTTACACGGTGATGTTTGTACAAATTGCAATCATTAAGGAGCTGTTTATGTTTGAAATTTTATTCCCAGCTTGGCTTGCAGGAACACTACTCGCATTTATCACTGCTCCACTTGGCTCATTCGTTGTATGGCGCAAAATGGCATATTTTGGAGATACCCTCTCTCATTCAGCACTACTGGGGGTCGCTCTTGGTATTTTTTTAGACATTGATCCTTATCTTGCTGTTATTATTATCACAATCCTTCTCGCACTTCTTCTTGTATGGTTTGAAAATAATACTAATTTTGCAGTGGATACTATGCTAGGGATCATTGCCCACAGCTGCTTATCTTTAGGGGTCATTACCATTACTTTACTCGATAATGTCCGTGTTGATTTAATGGCTTATCTTTTTGGCGATCTTCTTGCTATCGATTTTTATGATATTAAAATTATTGCTGTAGGCGTAGTCATCATTTCTCTCGTACTCGCTTTCTTCTGGAAAAAATTACTCTATATTACTATCAATCCAGAATTAGCCCAAATTGAAGGAATCAATGTTTCTCGATTACGATTAATCTTAATGCTATTAACCGCACTCACTATTGCATTGAGTATGAAATTTGTCGGAGCATTAATCATTACATCATTACTGATCATTCCTTCTGCAACAGCAAGAAGATTTGCAAAAAGTCCTGAACAAATGACCGCTTATGCTATTATATTTAGTATTTTATCAGTAACAGGTGGATTACTTTTATCTGGTTTTAAAGATACTCCAGCAGGGCCATCTGTCGTCATTTGTGCAACTTGCCTTTTCGCACTTTCTTTATGGAAAAAAGAGAGATAATTTATCACTGCAAATTAATATAATTTGTATTTTGGATTAATATAATTAAAATACTAAAAACTTTAACAATGGATGTAAAAAAACAATGTGTCAATTATTAGGAATGAACTGTAATAGCCCCACAGATATTTCATTTTCTTTCGAGGGCTTTCGGCGAAGAGCTGGTTTAACGGATCAACACTCCGATGGTTTTGGTATCGCTTTTTTTGAAGGAAAGGGAGTCAGAATTTTTCGAGACAACCAGCCTGCAGCTTTTTCGCCTGTTGGTGATGTCGTAAAAAATTATCGAATCAAATCTTTTAATGTGATTGCTCATATTCGAAAAGCAACGGAAGGCGCAGTAAATATAGAAAATACACACCCCTTTATTCGTGAAATTTGGGGTGAAAACTGGGTATTTGCTCACAATGGTACGGTAGAAAATTTAGAAGTTTGTAAAAATAACCACTATCAACCTATTGGCACAACAGATTCTGAAAGAGCGTTTTGTTGTATGGCAGCCTCCCTTAAAAAACGCTTTTCCAGTAAACCATCTGAAATGGAAATTTTTAATGCTATTGTTGAAATTTCAGAAAAAATTGCAGAAAATGGGGTGTTTAATTTTATTCTTTCTAATGGTGAATGGATGATCGCACGTTGTGCCACTAAATTACATTATGTGACACGCAAATATCCATTCTGTACGGTTTTTCGTGAAGATGATGAAGTTATTGATTTTAGTCAATATACAACAGAAAAAGATAAAGTTACCATTATCACCACACAGCCACTCACTAAAAATGAAGATTGGACAGAAATGAAAAATGGTGGCTATGTTTTCTTTAAAGATGGTGATAAAATATTCGAAATTATTGGGACATTACCACCTTGTAAGTCCCATGTTTAAGCAGTAAATTATCAACAATTATTCAAATAAGGAGAATTTTAATGACTCAATTTATCCATACTGAAAAAGCACCAGCTGCAATTGGTCCTTATGTACAGGCGGTAGACTTAGGTAATATGATCATTACCTCTGGTCAGCTTCCTATTGATCCTGCAACAGGTGAATTTCCAACTGATATTGTAAAACAAGCACGTCAATCACTTGAAAACGTGAAAGCGATTGTGGAACAAGCTGGTTTAACTGTTGCAGATATTGTAAAAACCACTATCTTTGTAAAAGACTTGAATGATTTTGCAGCAGTAAATGCAGAATATGATGCTTTCTTCAAAGAAAATAATCATCCTCAATTCCCTGCTCGCTCTTGTGTTGAAGTGGCTCGTTTACCAAAAGATGCAGGTATTGAGATTGAAGCCATTGCTGTTAGAAAATAATGACAAAAATTGACGTTATCCAACCAAATTGGGATATACCGAAACACATTCAGGCTTTCACTACCTTACGAAAAGGTGGCGAAAGCCTCTTTCCTTTTGATAGTTTCAATTTAGGGGATCACGTTGGCGACGATCCTGTTGCCGTAGCCAATAATCGCAAGCGGTTAGTTATTACACAAAATTTACCAAATTCTCCTCTTTATTTAACCCAAACCCATAGTACTCGAGTGATTACACTCCCCTATTCAGATAATAATTTAGAAGCCGATGCAGTTTATACTAATCAAATCAATCAAGTATGCCTTGTAATGACGGCTGATTGCCTGCCAGTGTTATTTTGTAATAAAGACGGAACCGAAGTTGCTGCTGCCCACGCAGGATGGCGAGGGTTATGTGATGGTATTTTGGAAGAAACGGTGAAAAAATTTCACTGCCCAGCTTCAGAAATAAATGTTTGGTTTGCTCCTGCAATTAGCCAGAAAGCCTTTCAAGTAGGTAAAGAAGTAGTGGAGCAATTTTGTAATATCGATCCTAATGCTGTAATAGCATTTACAAATGATCCTCATACAAAAGATAAATACTATGCTGATCTTTATCAACTTGCTGCCCAGCGTTTAAATAAATTAGGCATTACTCAAATTTCAGGTGGAAAGCATTGTACCTACACAGAAAAAGACAAATTTTTCTCTTATCGCCGTGATGGGAAAACAGGTAGAATAGCAACACTCATTTGGATTAACCCCAATAAATAACAACAAGCGGTAAGATCATCTTAAAAATTTGCAAATATTATGAAAAATAAACGCCCAACACTACAAGACATTGCCTCTCATCTTGGTATTACGAAGATGACCGTAAGCCGTTATTTACGAAATCCAAACTCTGTTGCGGTGGCAACTCAACAAAAAATTGCTACTGCACTTGAGGAATTTGGTTATATTCCAAATCGTGCTCCTGATATTCTTTCCAATGCCAAAAGTCACGCTATTGGTGTACTGGTGCCTTCTTTAACCAACCAAGTTTTTGCTAATGTAATCAAAGGCATTGAAACAGTCACTGATCCTGCGGGCTATCAAACAATGCTTGCTCACTATGGTTATAGTATAAAAAAGGAAGAACAACGTATTGAGAGTTTGCTCTCTTATAATGTGGATGCGTTAATTTTGTCTGAAAATCATCATAGCCCTCGTACTTTGAAAATGCTTAAAGTGGCAAATATTCCTATTATAGAAATTATGGAATGCAGTGAAATTGGCTCTTATCAAGCAATTGGGTTTGATAATGTAGCTGCGGCACAATCTATGACAGAAACAATGATAAATCGAGGACATAAACAGATTGTTTACTTCTCTGCTCGAATGGATAAACGCACCCAACTAAAAATGCAAGGCTATACAAAAGCAATGCAAAAACACGGTTTAACTCCACATTGTATTACAACTGAAGAATCTTCTTCTTTTAGTCTTGGAGCAAAACAGTTACATCAAACTTTAGGAAAATATCCAGATACTAATGGTATATTTTGTACCAATGATGACCTTGCTATTGGTGCATTATTTGAGTGTCAGCGTTTAGGAATTAAAGTACCAGAACAAATTGCTATTGCAGGATTTCACGGTCACAATGTCGGTCAGTCAATGACGCCACAGCTAGCAACAGTCATTACACCTCGTTTGGAAATAGGAAAAGTAGCTGCGACACAGCTATTAGAACGATTAAATAACCAACCCCAGCAAAGCCATATTATTAATTTAGGATATCGTATTCATTTAGGAGAAAGCATTTAACCAGTTGTTAAATCAGAGGTTTTATCTGAGCAATACAATTTTCAACAACTTCTTCAAATGTACAATCAATACTAATATGAAAAACATCATCTTCATCCGCTTGTGGTACTTCTAAGGTTGCAAACTGGCTTTTTAGCATATCCGTTTTCATAAAATGTCCTTCCCTCTGTTGCATTCTCTCCAAAATAAGATCAAAGCTGCCCGATAAGAAGATAAATTTTACATTCCCGATGTTTGTGTTAATGGCGGCAATGCTGGATCGTTCAGGAATTGCTCACGATCTTTTTGATGCAATGCGATTATTTGCCAAACGCTTACGTGGTGGCTTAGCCGTTCAAACCTTAGTGGTTGCTGTGATTTTAGCCTCAATGTCAGGCGTTGTAGGCGGAGAAACTGTCTTACTTGGTATGCTTGCACTTCCACAAATGTTACGTTTAGGCTACGACAAAAAATTAGCGATTGGCACGTGCTGTTCAGGTGGTGCGTTAGGTACGATGTTACCACCAAGTATCGTACTCATTATTTACGGTTTAACTGCTAGTGTTTCTATCGGCGATCTCTTTAAAGGGGCATTTATTCCAGCATTAATTTTAGCCTCATTCTATATTGTTTATGTTTTAGTACTCTCTTACTTAAAACCAGAGCTTGCTCCACTTCCATCAGCAGAAGAATTAAAAGCAAACGAAGAAAAACCTGTTAATTATTTTAAAGCCTTATTCTTCCCAGTTCTGTCAGTTGTTGTTGTATTAGGAAGTATCTATGGTGGCGTTGCTTCAGTAACTGAGGCCTCTGCACTTGGTGTCGTGGGTATTATGATCAGCGCATTAATTCGTGGCGAATTAAGTTGGGAAATGCTAAAAGAAAGTGCATTAGCCACAATGCGAACTTGTGGAATGATCATCTGGATTGGTATTGGTGCAACTGCACTTGTTGGAGTCTACAACCTAATGGGTGGAATCAAATTTGTTGAACAAACTATTCTAACATTAAGTAATGGTAGCCCAATTGGTACATTATTGATTATGATGGTTATCTTACTTGTTCTTGGAATGTTCCTTGATTGGGTGGGCGTGGCGCTTTTAACTATGCCAATTTTCGTACCAATCATTACAGGTTTAGGTTATGACCCAGTATGGTTTGGTGTGGTATTCTGTATGAATATGCAAGTCTCATTCTTATCACCACCATTTGGACCAGCTGCATTTTACTTAAAATCTGTAGCACCGCCAGATATTTCATTAGGACTAATTTTCCGTTCATTAGTACCTTTTATCGTACTACAAATTATTGCCCTATCATTGTTAATTGTCTTCCCAGATTTAGCAATTTGGTGGAAATAGTTAAAATAACCGAATAAAAAAACAGCGATTATTCCCTCGCTGTTTTTTTATGGGTACAAGCGGTAACTTTCTATTAATTTTTTGCAAATTTTTGGTACAATCATACCGCTTATAATTTTAATATAAAAACTATGCCAATAATCAATCAATCCACTTTAGTGCCTTACAGTGCAAAACAGATGTATGATCTTGTTAATGACTATGAACGCTATCCTGAATTTCTTTCTGGCTGTGTAGGAACAAAAACCCTCACCACTGCTAAAAATGAATTAGAAGCGGAATTACATATTCAAAAATTAGGGATTAGTCAGCGTTTTAGTACTCATAACACAATGATTAAAAATCAAAAAATTGAAATGATATTATTAAATGGACCTTTTCGATATTTAAAGGGTGCTTGGACATTTACCTCCCTTGATGAGCAAAGTTGTAAAATCGCACTATATTTAGAATTTGAATTTTCAAACCCAGTCATTGCAATGGTATTTGGAAAAGTATTTAATGAACTTACTCATAAAATGATTAATTCATTTAAAAAACGAGCGAAGGAGATCTACGGTGTCTGAAGCAATCAATATTGAAATACTTTATGCTTACCCTGAACATTATTTTTTGAAAAAAATAGAATTAAAGTTACCGCTTACTATTGAGCAAGTTATTCTGCAATCTGGTGTTTTAAGTAAGTATCCTGAAATTGATCTTAAGGTCAATAAAGTAGGTATTTTTAGTCGCCCTGCTAAGTTGAACGATCTTGTTAATGATGGTGATCGTATTGAAATTTATCGCCCACTTCTCGCCGACCCTAAAGAAATTCGCCGCAAACGTGCTGAACAGCAAAGAAAAAATAAATAAATAAAATAATTGGTTAGATACTAGACAAAATTGACATATTTATACAAATCAATGAATAACAAAAAATTTGATATAGATCAGCCAATTTTAATCTGACCTCTCTCTTTTCGAACTTTTAGACTTAGAAATGTGAAAAAGTGTGATATAATTCACAGTATCTTTTACATTTTAGGTGTAAAAGTAAAATTTTGTTTAACTTAATATAGGTAAAAAAATCTATGGCTATTAAAATTGGTATTAACGGCTTCGGTCGTATTGGACGTATCGTATTCCGTGCAGCTCAACTTCGTGATGATATCGAAGTTGTTGCAATCAACGACTTAATTGATGTTGATTATATGGCATATATGTTGAAATATGATTCAACTCACGGTCGTTTCAATGGAACTGTTGAAGTTAAAGACGGTAAATTAGTGGTAAACGGTAAAGCTATCCGTGTAACTGCTGAGCGTGATCCTGCAAACCTAAAATGGGATGAAGCAGGTGTTGAAGTGGTTGCTGAAGCAACTGGTATCTTCTTAACTGATGAAACAGCTCGTAAACATATTCAAGCAGGTGCGAAAAAAGTTGTTTTAACTGGTCCTTCTAAAGATGCAACTCCTATGTTTGTTAACGGTGTTAACTTCAATGAGTACGCTGGTCAAGATATCGTTTCTAACGCATCTTGTACAACTAACTGTTTAGCACCTTTAGCTAAAGTAATTAACGACAAATTTGGTATCAAAGACGGTTTAATGACAACTGTTCACGCAACAACAGCAACTCAAAAAACTGTAGATGGTCCTTCATCTAAAGACTGGCGTGGTGGTCGTGGTGCTTCTCAAAACATCATTCCTTCATCAACAGGTGCAGCGAAAGCTGTAGGTAAAGTATTACCTGCATTAAACGGTAAATTAACAGGTATGGCTTTCCGTGTACCTACTACTAACGTTTCTGTTGTTGACTTAACAGTAAACTTAGAAAAACCAGCAAGCTATGAAGAAATTTGTGCAGAATTAAAACGTGCTTCAGAAAACGAAATGAAAGGTGTGCTAGGTTATACTGAAGATGCAGTAGTTTCTACTGACTTTAACGGTGCAACTGAAACGTCAGTATTTGATGCAGCAGCAGGTATCGCATTAACTGACACTTTCGTTAAATTAGTATCTTGGTATGATAACGAAGTAGGTTATTCAAACAAAGTGTGTGATTTAATTGCTCACGTTCATAATTACAAAGGTTAATTTGTAAATTTTGTTTTAAAAAGCACCGCTTGTTAGCGGTGTTTTTTTATCAACAAATTGATCAAAAATATAACTTACTTCTCAAAAATAACACATTCATATTTTAAATTTCCATATTTCACGCTATCATAGTCCATTACTATACCGTTTACAGAACTCTAGAGGTTTTTTACTTTGAAAATAAAAATTCGTTTACTCGCTTTTTGTTGTTTAATGCTATCTACATCTTTATGGGGCGCTAGACAATTAATTAAGACTGAAGTAACAGGAATTAGAAATTCTGAATTATTACATAATATCAAACTCTACTTATCTCAGATTGAAGATGAAGAGGCTGATGGTTCTGATCGTTATAAATATTTAGTTACTCAAACAGTAGACAAAGCCTTGAGAGCAGAGGGATATTACAACTCTAAATTTACCTTTACTCCTAAAAAAAATAATAAATTACAGCTTAATATTACTCTCAATAAAGTTGTTAGATTAGATAAAAGAAATATCAACATATCAGGAGAAGCTAAAAAAGATCCTGATTTTATTGAACTGATTGATAAAAATGTTCCAAAAAAAGGGACTCCACTGAATCATAGCGTATACGATAATTTTAAAAACCATCTTGAAAATCTTACCCAAACTAAAGGTTATTTTGACGGTCGCTGGCTTTATCACCGTTTAGAAGTATATCCAATAAAAGCTTTAGCGAATTGGCAATTAGGCTATGATAGCGGAGTTCGCTATCATTATGGCAACATTACGTTTAAAGACAGTCAAATAAAACAAACTTATCTCGATAATATTTTAAAAATAAAATCAGGTGAACCTTATCTGATGTCTGATCTGTCTACATTATCAAATGATTTATCCTCAAGTAAGTGGTTTTCAACCGTGTTAGTTGAACCAACCATTATTAAATCATCTAAATTGGTTAACCTTGATGTTTTACTACTACCAAAGAAAAAAAATAAAATTGAAATTGGTGTTGGTTATGAAACGAATGTGGGTCCACATTTACAATTAGGTTGGAAAAAACCTTGGATAAATAGCTCTGGACAGAGAATTGAAAGTAATTTTTATATTTCAAAACCTAAGCAAACCCTTGATTTTGCTTATAATATGCCAATAAAGGAAAATCCTTTATCTTATTATTACCAGCTTGCTACCACCCTTGAACACGAAGATCAAAATGATACAAAGTACACGGCAGCAACAATAGGATTACAACGTTTTTGGAATAAAATCGACAGCTGGTCTTACTCTGTTGGCTTAAAAGCACGTTATGATGATTTTGAACAAGGAGCAGATAAGCACTCCACTTTACTTATTTATCCCACAGCTTCATTTAATCGTATTCGCTTTGATGGAAAACGATTTCCAGAGTGGGGAGATTCTCAAAAAATTACCGTAAATTATGGTGATAAAGCTTGGAGATCAGATGCTTCTTTTTATAGCATTAAAGCCTCTACAGCTTGGATTAGAACTTATCGTATTAACCATCGTCTTTATTTACGGGCAGAACTAGGTTACATACATAGTAATAATTTTGATCGGATCCCTTCCGCACTTCGCTACTTCGCAGGGGGTGATTCAAGTATTCGAGGCTTTGGTTATAAACAAATTTCTCCTAAAGATGAAACAGGTAAATTAATCGGTGCTTCACGCCTAGCTACTGCAACGGTCGAATATCAATATCAATTTTATCCAAATTGGTGGGGTGCCACTTTTTATGATACAGGGTTAGCGGATAACAGCTTTAGTAAAAAGAATTTACATTCTGGTGCTGGAATCGGTGTTCGTTGGGCATCTCCAATCGGAGCAATAAAATTTGACATTGCAACCCCTGTAAAATCGCCTAATAATGAAAAGGGTATCCATTTTTATATTGGATTAGGTTCGGAACTTTAATCAAAAACAGAGCCCAAAGATACTCAATTAGACAAAATAAAATACAATGAAGAACATAGCAGAAACAGAACAAACGACAACAAAGATAAAATCACAGAATAAGCATAAATGGCGCTGGCTTTATTATATTACTGGCACTGTAGTTGCTTTGTTGATTAGTCTTGTCGTTTTTTTAGCAACGGGCTATGGACAACGTTCTATTATTCATCTTGCTGATAAATATCTCGATGAGTTATCTGTTGAAAGTGTTTCTGGTAGTTTACAAGACGGACTGGATCTTAAAAATACTCGTTTTAATATGAAAGGGGTCAATGTTAGCCTTGAAGATGCTCGTTTGCATATTAAGATGGGATGTATTTTAAAAGGCAAACTGTGTGTTGACAATGTTGCATTAAAAAATTCACAAATTAATATTGATACTTCGCAATTTACAAATAAGGATCAGCCAAAACATTCGCCAACACCATTTAAACTACCTATTGCGATCTCCGCCAATAAATTATCGGTCGACAATTTACAATTAAATATTGATGAAACATCCATCTCTTTACAAAAACTACACTCAGGTATTCAAGGAGAAGGTAAACATTTACAACTTGATCCAACTGAAATTCATCACCTAGAGATCATATTACCTCCACAAGCGGTCACTTCCGATGAAAAAAATGCAAATTCTTCAAAAAATGTAACCGCTACAAAACGTCATCGTGTAGATTGGACTGCCATTAAAGAAAGGCTTAGCCAACCATTATTAACATCACCAAAAGATTTAATACTGCCTTTTAATTTGGCTATTCCTCAATTAAGTGCACAACATATTGTGATCAAACAAAAGTTAAAAACAGGAACACCACTTTCTACCAAACCTATATTGACCATTTCTTCACTTTTAATAGAAAAAGGCGAATTAAAAGATCAAAAAATACAATTAGCCAAATTGGCTGTTTTAAGTGATAAAGGCAATATTACTGGTTCAGCAATGTTAGATGTCATAGATAATTTACCTCTTGAGGGAAATTTTAATGCTGAATTACCATTATTTAAACATTTAAAAATCCCAGCTTCCAATGCACAACTAAAACTTTCTGGAGAACTCTTAGGATTAACCCAATTAGATCTTTCCACGCAAGGGGCTGTTAATGCGCATTTGAATGGAGAAGTAAAACTGGCTGAAGCGAAAACGCCTTTTAAACTCACTTTAACAAGCGGTAAAGTTCACTATCCATTTATACCTGAAAAAAATCAAAAAGTATTAACCTTAAAAGATATCGATCTTTCTCTCTCTGGTAATCTATTAGATTATAAATTAAATACTAAAGTTAATGCTTCTGGAATGGGATTGCCAAAAAGTGCTTTAAATATTATAGGAGAAGGAGGCTTAACTCATTTCAATATTAAAAAATTAGATCTCAATGCCCTTGATGGAAAAACACAACTATCTGGTAATATCGATTGGGAAAATGGTATTGAATGGCAATCTAAAGCAAACTTAACCAATGTAAATACACGCTCTTTACTACCTGAATGGAAAGCAATACTATCAGGCGATCTTCAATCTACTGGCTATATCGGACGTGGTGACACTGGTGATGAGTGGGCGGTAGATCTTAGTCAACTTGATTTGAAAGGAACCCTCTTTCATAAAACTCTCCAACTAAAAGGAAAGCTCACCGCCAATAATCAAACATTGCTTAACGTCGAAAATACACGCCTTATTTATGGTAATAACACCATTATAATGCAAGGTATTATTGGTGATAAATCAAACTTTAATGCAGATATAAAAGCCCCTAATTTAAAAGGACTAGTTCCTCATTTAAGTGCTAGCATTAATGGAAAAGTAAATTTAAACGGAGATATTGCTAAGCCTAATTTAGATATGGATATTACTGCCAATAACGTCCACTACCAAGATTTAAGCTTACAGCATCTGACCGCCAAAGGTATGGTGTCAACCGATAAACAAATTAAAGGTGATATAAAAGTCAATCTTTCTCAACTCGCCTATGGGGATATTAAAGTACAAAAAGCTCATTTAACTGCTACTGGCAATGAAAAAAATCATACCCTAAAACTGATCTCTTCTGGTGAACCTGTTGCAGCAAATTTGCAAATTTCTGGAAAATTTGACCGCTTGTTAGAAAAATGGACGGGGCAATTAAGCAACGCCACACTACAATCCCCTATTGGTGAATGGAAAAACAATAAAAATATTCATATTAGCTATAACAATAAAAAAATTGAAGCCGATATTTCGGCTCATTGCTGGAAAAATCCGAATGCCTCTACGTGCTTTCCTACTGCTTTTAAAGCAGGAAAAACAGGCAAAGTACCTTTTGATATACAACAACTTAATCTTGCACTCTTAAAACCATTTTTAAATAAAAAAACGCAACTAGATGGACTCGTTAATCTTAAAGGTCACGCGGAGTGGGCTAAGAATAAAGCTCCACAACTGGATTTAGACGCTTACTCCGATACAATCAAATTCAAACAAAAAATTGATTATCGTACATTCCCACTTACCCTAGAACCCGTTAAACTCACGGCAAAATTAATTAATAATAATTTAAAATTAAATTCATCGGTTCAAATCCAAAATAATGGTCAATTAGTCAGTGAATTAATATTGTCCGATATTACACATAAAAGAGCACTGTCTGGTTCTCTACAAATTAAAAATATTGATATGACATTACTCAAGCCACTGATTTCAAAAAGTGAAAAGGTCAATGGAAATATTAATGCGAATTTGAAGATCGGTGGAACGGCAACAGCACCATTACTAAATGGGGATTTAAACATCACTCAACTGAAAGCTCAAGCTTATACTATGCCATTTGATGTCACTGATGGTGCATTAAATATTAAATTCAATGGTACAAATTCTACTCTAACAGGGCATATTCAAGCTCCTGATGGCAAATTAACACTTACTGGTGATGCAAATTGGCAAGATCTAAAGGCGTGGCATACTCACATCAAAGCACAAGGTAAAAACTTTCGCTTAAAAATACCTAATATAGCAAAATTAAATATTAGCCCTAATATTGAAGTAACCGCTACACCTCAGAAATTAATATTAGGTGGTGATATAGATATTCCTTGGGCAAGAATTGACGTGGAAGAACTACCAAAAAACACGGTAAGTGTGAGTAGCGATGAAGTAATTATGGATGGTTCAGCAAAGAAAAAACGCAACCTTCTTAAAACGCTACCAAAAGCAAATAAAAATAATAATATGGCTATCGAGGCTAATATCAATATCCGTATTGCAGAAGATAACGTCAAACTTTCCGCCTATGGATTAAAAACACAATTATATGGTTTAATCAAAGTCTCTCAAGGTGAAAGAGGGCTGGGACTTTATGGACAAATATATCTGAAAAAAGGAACTTATGCTTCTTTTGGACAAAATCTTATCATACGTAAAGGCAGTATTATTTTCTCTGGTATCCCTTCTCAACCAAGACTAAATATTGAAGCAATCCGTAACCCTGAAGCTATTGAAGACAGCAGTGTGACAGCAGGTATTCGAGTAACAGGATCGGAGAACTCTCCAAAAGTAACCGTGTTTGGTGAACCAGCTATGCCTAAAGCACAAGCGCTCTCCTATATATTAACAGGAAGAGGTTTAGAAAATAGTAGTGAAACAGGGTCTCAAAACTCTATAGCCGCAGCTGCAATTGGATTAGGTCTCTCACAAAGTAGCAAGATAGTGGGTAATGTAGGAGATACATTAGGTATTCACGATCTTAGCCTTACAACCGCAGGAATTGGAGATAACACCAAAGTAGTGATCAGTGGTAATTTAAACTCAAGATTTAAAATAAAATATGGAAAAGGACTTTTTGCGTCTTTAACTGAATTAACATTACGTTATCGCCTTGCTCCACAACTTTATTTGCAGTGGATTTCGAGTATCAATCAAACGGTTGATTTAATGTATAAGTTTGAGTTTGATTAATTTTTTTATTAAAAGCATAATATGTGCTTTTTATTATAGGTTTTATAATGGATAAACAACGCCAAAAGCAACTAAAAAAGTGGTTAAATCAACAACAGTCTGTAATAAAAAAATGGGTATACATTAACGTACTGCTCGGATTCACTATGGGTTTATTCGTTATTGTTCAAATGGCTATTCTTGCATTTATATTGCATAATTTAATCAGTGAAAAACAGCTTCCTCCTCATTTTTATACTCTATTAGTTATACTAATTTGTTGCTTTATAGTAAAAGCTCTCTTAGTTTGGCTACGTGAACGAGTTGGCTTTAAAGCAGGTTCTCAACTAAGGATACACTTACGCAAACAAATTATTGCCAAACTCAATGACGTTGGACCTATGACAACATCACAAAGACCAACAGGTAGTTGGGCAAGCTTAATGTTAGAACAGGTTGAAAATTTACATAATTTTTATGCTCGCTATCTACCTCAGCAATTTATCGCAGTATTAATTCCTATTGCCATACTTTGTGTTGTCTTTTCTTTAAACTGGGCTGCTGGGATCATTTTATTTGCAACCTTACCTCTTCTTCCCCTATTTATGGCTCTAGCAGGTATGAAAGCCGCAGAAGCAAACCAACGCCATATTGGGATATTATCTCGTTTAAGTGGACAATTCCTTGATCGCCTGAAAGGTTTAGATACCATTCGTTTATTTGGACAAGGTAAGCAACAAACTAAACAAATTTATCAAAGTACTGAGGATTTTCGAATTAGTACAATGGATGTGTTAAAACTGGCTTTCCTCTCCTCTGCAGTATTAGAATTTTTTACTGCTATCTCTATTGCAGTAACCGCTGTTTATTTTGGTTTTACTTACTTAGGACAGCTTCATTTTGGAGGTTATGGCACTACCGTTAGCTTATTTATCGGATTTTTCTGTTTAATGCTTGCTCCAGAATTTTACCAGCCATTGCGTGAACTTGGTACTTACTATCACGATAAAGCAACCGCTATTGGTGCTGCCGATAGTATTGAAACCTTTCTAAATACTGATGTTATAACACAACAATATGGCTCAAAATTACTCAATAGCAATGATGATATTCATATCAAAGTGAAAGATTGTGTTATTCTCTCTCCACAAGGAACAGCTCTCACTCAATCACTTACATTTGAAATTAAGCCCAAACAGCATATCGCTATTGTAGGACAAAGTGGTGCAGGAAAAACCTCCTTAATGAATATGTTTCTTGGTTTTCTACCTTATAAAGGCTCAGTAACCATCAATGGTATTGAATTAAAAGAAATAGATATTGGTGACTGGCGTAATCAGCTGGCTTGGGTAGGACAAAATCCACAATTAATGCAAGGTTCTCTCAAAGAAAATATTGTACTGGGTAATACTCATATTAGTAAAGCACAACTTAATGATGCTCTCACTCTTTCCAAAGCAGACGAATTTGTCAATCAGTTAGGTTTAGATCATCAAATTAAAGAAAACAGCATTGGACTGTCAGGAGGGCAAGCACAACGTATTGCCATCGCTAGAGCCATACTGCGCCCTGCCAAATTATTACTCTTAGATGAGCCAACGGCTAGCTTAGATGGACAATCAGAACAACACGTATTACAAGCTTTACAGTATTTAAGTGAACAACACACCACCCTAATGATTACCCATCGAGTAGAGGATCTAAAACAGTGTGATACTATTTTGGTAATGAAAAAAGGGGAAATCATACAACAAGGTTTATTTACAGAATTAGAAAATCAAGGTTACTTTAGCCAATTGATCCACGCTCAAATTATAGATAAGGAATAATATGCGATCACTTTTTCCCTTTCTTGCTCTTTTACACACTCATACGGCACGCCTTGCTTTAGGTGTTATTTTAGCCATCACAAGTTTGAGTGCTAGTATTGGCTTACTCAGTTTATCTGGTTGGTTTCTTGCTGCTTCTTCTCTTGTTGGCTCAGTGATTTTCTTTAATTTCTTTTACCCTTCATCTGGGGTAAGAGGACTCGCTATTGGACGAACAGTATCTCGCTATTTTGAGCGTATCGTATCCCACGATGCTACTTTTAGAGTATTAGCCACCTTAAGAATGAGTGTTTTCAAAAAACTTATTCCACTGAGCCCTGCTGAACTTAATCAATACCGAAACAGTGAATTACTCAATATTATGGTTGCTGATGTCGATACTCTCGATACCCTCTACCTAAATTTAATTTCGCCTTTTATCAGTGCCATTGCAGTCATTTTATTTATGGGTTTTGGATTATGGTTTATCTCACCACTCTTTACCTTTATTATTTGTGGCTCTTTATTGACATTGTTACTCATATTTCCAACCGTTTTTTATCACTTAGGAAAAAAAACAGGACAAACCATTATTCAATCTCGAAGTACTTATCGTTCACAATTTGTAGAATGGATTCAGCTACAATCTGAATTTCTATTATTTGGCGTACAACAACAAGCCACTGAAAAATTACAACAAACAGAACAGCAGTGGTTCAATAGCCAGTCACAACAAGGCAAACTGGGTGGCTTATCCAATGCACTACTGATTGCTCTCAATGGTATTTTAGTTACTTTAGTCGTATTGCTTTCTGCTACTATTATTCAATTACCCAATATTGATAATGCGGGAGCCTTAATCGCACTTGTTGTATTTTGTACCCTTGCCTCTTTAGAGATTCTCACTCCTATAGGCGCTGCTTTTTTACATTTAGGACAAGTGATTACTGCTGCGCAACGTTTAACAAATATTACAAACCAAACTGCAATTGCATGTGGTCACCAAGAATGGAATGAAACACATTTTTTGCAAAAAGATGATCGAAAGTCACCGCTTATTCAATTTGAAAAAATTCAATTTAGCTACTCTACACAACAAAACCTATTCAATGCTCTCTCTTTTGAGGTTTACAAAGGTGAAAAAGTAGCTATTTTAGGTGCAACAGGTAGTGGAAAAACTACCTTATTTCAACTACTAAACCGTAACTATGCGCCAACAAGCGGTCACATTACATTAAATAATTGCAAAATTGAAGAATACAGTGAAAATGCTTTACGCCAAAATATGATCACCTTAAATCAAAAAGTACACATCTTCAGTAGTACATTACGAGATAACTTACTGATTGCTAATCAAAAAGCATCTGATGAAGTACTTTGTAATCAACTCAATAAAGTCGGACTGTCTCACTTAATTGAACAAAAAGAAGGATTGGACTTATGGCTTGGTGATGGTGGTCGCCCTCTTTCTGGTGGCGAGCAACGTCGTTTAGGTTTAGCACGAGTACTGCTCCACCCTGCGCAAATTATATTACTAGACGAACCAACAGAGGGGTTAGATCGTGAAACGGAGCAACAAATATTAAATTTAATACTTGAACAATGCCGAGATAAAACAATATTAATGATTACTCACAGATTAAGCCAACTTTCTCGTTTTGATCGTATTTATCATCTTGACAATGGCACTATAACATACTCATTATAAAGTTTATTTTATAATGAGTAGTGTATGTACTATTCTTTCGGTACACCTCTTAACAAAGGTACAAAACGAGATGTACTTTGTGAAGTTTGCGAATTAATATTAAAAAAGAGATTTAAAGGTTTCTCTGTTAAAATTTTCTCCTGTCTCCATAAATGTCCGATATTGACCAACTGTATATCTTTTGGCAAATTTCTTAACTTCTGCTTTAATACTTGAATACTATGTGTACGAGGGTGAGCAATTAATATTGCTACCCCTTTTTTACGGGCATACCGAATCGCATAATTAAATTGATGTTGTAGATCTGATAACTTATTACTGTTATCTAAAAATACATTTCTTACTAATGTGGGAATATTAAACTCCTTAGCAATATCTGCGGCAACACTTGAACCAATTGTTTTACTATCCAGAAAAAATAATTTATTTTCTGATAACACTTCCATTAAGTAACGCATTGATGTTTCATCTTTGGTTGCAGCACTACCCATATGATTATTTAAACCAATTGCATAAGGAATTCCCTCTTTGGCACTAATAACCAAGTCTTTAATTTTCTCTTTGGACATTCCCACTCGCAACATTTTTTCACCTTTGGAAATTGATGAATTAAGGGGTTGCATAGGCAAATGAATTAAAATATCTCTTTGCTGTTGAAATGCTAGCTCTGCTCTTGATATAGCATAAGGAGAAGAAGGAATAATGGAAACAGAAATCTCTTTTGGCAAATTATAAATAGCAAGATCATTTTGGCGATAACCAATATCATCAATCACAATGGCTAACTTACCCGCTTGCACCATAGAACTACTTCCTATCAGAATAGGAAGCACAAATTTTGCCATTAATCGTTTATATTTTATTATATATTTATTGTTATTATTCATTTTATCCAAAACTATTTTACCCAACGTAACGGATTCTTTGCGAGTCCTTTATAAGTAATACCAAAATATAGACCTGATTGATTCTGTCCTCCAGAGCTCCCTACTTTTGCAATCACTTCACCAGCTTTTACTCTGTCTCCTTTTTGAACCAAAACCGTACTATTATAACCATAAATAGAAGTAAAATCTTTACCGTGATCAATAAAAACTACATTACCATACCCTTGTAACCAATCGGATAAAATAACCCTTCCAGCAGCAATAGCCTTGACATTCTTACCCGTAGCAGCGCTGATCACAACACCTTTCCAACTTTGTTCTGGATTAAAATATTGTATGATTCTACCACGCACTGGCTTAGCATATTGTTTCCTTGCAGAACCTAAACCATTACCTGCTCGAACTTGTTGAATTTCAGCTTGAGTCAGTTTTCCCTTCCCTTGTTGTTCTTTCTTTGCCTCTAACTTAGCAAGTTCTTGATTTTCCTGATTTCTTGCATCACGTCTTGCTTTCGCAATTTTATCCTGTAATGCTTTTGCATTTCGTTTTAAACGTACTAATTGAGTTTTATCCTTTTCAATCATTTTATTAATTGATGAAATGGTTTTTGCTCTCTGTGAAGTAACTTGTTGTAACTCCTTTTCTTGCACTTGTTGTGCTGATAATTGCGTTAATTTCGTTTTCTGTTGTGCTTCTAGAAGCTCTTGCTGTTGTGTTAATTTATTTTGTGTTTTTCGAATATCTTGAATCAAATCAATCCGAGCTTGATTCATATGTTGATAATATTTCGACATTCTATCTGCCTCTTTGGCATTTTTTGAGAGCAATTTTTCAATCACTGAGGGATGAATACCAGATCGATAAGCAGAATCTAATTGCTCTCTAAGAAGTTCTTTTTGTGCTTTTTCTTGTTTTTGAAGCTGAACAATTTGTTTTTCGGTTTTTTTAATACTATGACGTATCTGCTCTAATGCATCTTGTGTTTTTTGTAATTGTTTAATCACAACATTCATTTTAAGCTCTTGCTTTTTTAACTTTGCCTGTAAAGCATTACGTTGCTTACGTTGTTGATATATTTTATCTTGCTGTTTTCTAATTTTTTGTTTAATTTGAGACAATTCATTCCCCATCACTGGCTGAACAGTCACTACACAAAAACAAAGAGAAAGCATTAATACTCTACATAAAAAGGAAAACTTCACAAAAAAACCTTAATCTTCTCAAAAAAGAGACTATTTTAATCTGTTATTTGAGAAAAATCAGCTTTTCTCTCATAATTCTCACTTTATATTTTAAAAAATAGGTATTTTTGTTGTAAAATAGCGAAGTTTTTAATTTAAATATAAACAATATAGGAGTCCTCAATGGAATTAGTATTTATTCGTCACGGTCTAAGTGAATGGAACCAATTAAACCTTTTTACTGGTTGGCACGATGTGAATTTAGCAGAAAAAGGAATTGAAGAAGCAAAAGAAGCAGGTCGTAAATTAAAAGCGGCAGGTTTTGAGTTTGATATTGCTTTCACCTCTGTTTTAAAACGTGCAATTAAAACTTGTAATTATGTTTTAGAAGAATCTGATCAATTATTTGTACCACAAGTAAAATCTTGGCGTTTAAATGAACGTCACTATGGTGAGCTTCAAGGTTTAAACAAAAAAGAAACTGCTGAAAAATACGGTGAAGAGCAAGTACACATCTGGCGTCGTTCTTATGATACTTTACCACCATTACAAGACCGTAATGATCCAAATTCAGCACATAATGACCGTCGCTATAACCATCTTCCAAGTGATGTTATTCCTGATGGTGAAAACTTAAAAGTGACATTAGAGCGTGTTCTACCATTCTGGGAAGATCAAATTGCACCAGCAATTATCTCAGGCAAACGTGTATTAGTTGCTGCTCACGGTAATTCGTTACGTGCTTTAGCAAAACATATTGAAGGCATCTCTGATGAAGATATTATGGACTTAGAAATCCCTACTGGTCAGCCTTTAGTTTATACTTTAGATAAAGACTTAAAAGTAGTAAGTAAACGCTATCTTTAATCTATACCTATAATACATAAGAGCAGATTTTAATCTGCTCTTTTTTTATCTTTTCACTATAATTGCACAAACTTTAATATTTGCTCTCGAATGTCGCTTACATACTGATCTGAAACAACCTCGCTTATCGTATTTTCTACAACCATTTTATTTTTAAAAAATGGTTAAGATTCCACCAATTCCTCGACTCATCTTATAGAGAAAAGTAATTTTCACTTAAAATTATGTTTTAAACGAGTATCTTATGTTATAAATAGCATATCAAAACACAATTTAATCATTTATAAAAAACAATATAACCTTCATTGGAAAAAGGAAAATAAATGAAAATTTTAAAATTAGCTCTATTTTTTACTGTAGCAATTTTTGCAAATCCAACTATTGCTAAGGATGTTAATCTTATAAGGAGTACAAATATGACAGAAAACACAAATACTCAAACTCAAGAAGAAATTAAAGAGATCTACTTAGCTGGTGGCTGTTTTTGGGGTATTGAAGCCTATATGGAAAAAATATATGGTGTTAAAAATGCAACATCAGGCTATGCCAATGGCAAAACAGAAGACACAAACTATCAGATACTTTCTCAAACAGATCATGCAGAGACCGTACAAGTCACTTATGATGCAAACAAAATCTCACTAGACAAGTTACTACAGTACTATTTTAGAGTCATAGATCCAACCAGTATCAATAAACAAGGAGAAGATCGTGGTCGACAATATCGTACAGGGATCTATTTCTTAGATCATAAAGATAAGGAGATAATTCTAAATGCTATCAAGCAGCAACAACAAAAATATGAAGAGAAGATCCAAGTTGAGATCGAACCGCTAAAACACTACATTTTAGCAGAAGAGTATCATCAGGATTATTTAATGAAAAATCCAAATGGGTATTGCCATATTGATTTGAACAAAGCAGATAATGTTATTATTGATCCTACGGATTATCCAAAACCAAGTGATGCGGAACTCAAAGAAAAATTAACACCACTACAATACAGTGTGACTCAAAAGAAAAATACCGAACATTCATTTAGTAATGAATATTGGGATAATTTTGAAGCAGGTATTTATGTTGATGTAACAACTGGTGAACCCTTATTTTCTTCAGCTGATAAATATGATTCAGGTTGTGGCTGGCCGAGTTTTACAAAACCAATTAATAAAGAAGTTGTCAATTATGATGATGATAAAAGCTTTAATATGGTAAGAACTGAAGTATTAAGCCGCAGTGGTCAAGCTCATCTAGGACACGTTTTTGATGATGGTCCTAAGGATAAAGGGGGCTTACGTTATTGTATTAACAGTGCTTCAATTAAATTTATTCCTTTAAATCAAATGGAAAAACAAGGTTATGGTTATTTAATTAATCTAGTACAAGGCAAATAAAATGATTGAACAACAATTAGTGATCAAGAGTGTTTTTAGCAGGTTTAATTCCATATTTATCTCCTTGTATTTTTATGTAATAAATTAAGGTTTAAAAAATGAAAAAATATTTTTCTCTATTATTATTGGTTTTATCCTTTAATTTATATGCTGAAACGAATTTAGCAAATACCCCCCTTAAGGATCTTAATGGCAATCAAGTAACTCTTGAACAATATAAGGGTAAAAGCGTATATATAAAAATGTGGGCATCTTGGTGTTCCATTTGCTTAGCAGGGCTAGACGAAATTGATCAGTTAAGTGCCGATCCTAATAAGGATTATGAAGTGATCACTATTGTTTCACCAGATTATCGTGGTGAAAAAGAAACTGCTAAATTTATCAAATGGTACAAAGGCTTAAACTACCAAAACATCACCGTTTTGTTAGATGAAAATGCGAAAATAGTCAAAGAGGCAAAAGTCAGAGGTTATCCGTCTAGCGTGTTTGTAGATCAAAATCTCAATATCCAAAAAGTGATTGCAGGTCATTTAACAATATCTCAAATCGATGAGTCAATTAAAAAGTTTGCAAAAAGTCACTAGAGATCAATTTGCAAATTTTTACTACAATCTACCCGCTATGTTTCTTTGAACCACAAAACGAACCAAACACCAATCACTGAGCTTGTCGAAGTGTTAGGTGTTTGAGCTCGGAAGTTGTTCAGTGAACGCTTCTCGACCCTTCGATATTTCGACAAGCTCAATAACCTAGCTCAGGGAACCAAAGCGGGGAAATATCGAAATGGGACATCGAAGCGAGGGATATCGATCACGGAACTAGCCAAACACCGATCACTGAGCCTGTCGAAGTGTTAGGTGTTTGTGCTCGGAGTTGTTCGGTGAACGCTTCTCGACCCTTTGACAGGCTCAGGGAGCCGAAGCGGGAATATCGATCACGGAGGTCAGTCAAGAACGGAGACATAGTATGATTATTGATCTAATTTGTAAATTTCTATTGAAATGTGACCGCTATGATTATGTCTTATGATGCTTTGTGGAGATTTTTATATCGAGCAGCGGGAGGATATACGCAAACAAGTTTGCTAATCCTCCCCTACGGTCGATCTTTTTAACTTTTTGATTTATAAATGGTTTTGTAGGGGAGGATTTAATGAGCAAAGCGAGTGGAATATCCTCTCGTAAGCTAGATTAAAATCACAAAACCAATCAAACACCGATCACTGAGCTCTGTAGCCGAGAACGAAAACACTCCATAAAACACCGCTAGATATTACAAACTTCTCAATGCCTCAATACGTTTTTCCAATGGAGGATGGCTACTAAAAATTGCCTTACTTTTCATATTGATCATAAAGGCTGATAATGATCCTTGCATTTCCTGTGGTTCATTAATAGATTGTAAACGTTGTAATGCTGCGATCATTTTTTCTTTACCGACTAAACTCGCTGAACCTGCATCTGCTCGGAATTCACGGTAACGAGAAAACCACATTGCAATCATACTGGCCAAAATACCTAACGCAAACTCTAACACCATTGAAACCAAAAAATACATTCCTGAACGGCTTTGACCATTTTCTCCTCGAGAAATTGCACTCGCAATAATTCTGGAAATAAAAATAACAAAAGTATTCAAAACACCCTGTAATAACGTCATTGTCACCATATCACCATTCGCAATATGCGAGACCTCGTGAGCAATAACAGCCTCTGCTTCATCTTGAGTCATTGTATTCAATAAACCTGTACTCACTGCAACAAGAGAGTTACTTTTAGTTGCACCTGTTGCAAATGCATTCACATCAGAAGAATGATAAATTGCGACATCTGCCATAGGAATACCAGCCTGTTGGGTTTGACGTTGTACTGTTTCCATCAACCACTGCTCTGCATTATTACGAGGTGTTGTAATGATTTCCGCACCCACTGAACGTAATGCCATTTTTTTAGATAAAAATAAGGAGATCAAAGAGCCTGAAAAACCAAATAATGCCGCCATCAGTAATAAACCAGATAAGCTACTGCGCTCAATACCTGTTAAACTTAAAATAATTCCTAAAACGATCATTACACCAATATTGGTCGCAAGGAATAAAAACATTCTCATCATAAATAACACTCCAACTTAATTAAAAATAAACAATAAAGTAATCTAACCCCTAATATGGGGGTGCATTTTATTATTTCAATAAATTCATAAAAAATTAACAAATCACTCTATTCTATAACATTTAAAGAAATCCGACCACATCATAAAAATACAGAAAAAAAGGGATTATTACACCTAAGTCATATAGCATACCCCCACTTTTTAATAACTTGTAGGAGATTCCTATGCAAATAAAAAAATCAATACTAGCACTTTTATGCTTATCTAGTTCATTCTCTATGGCTCAAAATCTGGTTGTATTCGGGGATAGTTTAAGTGATACAGGACAAGATAATTGGTACCGTAAAGCCTCATACTTAAAAAATGGTACAGACTACCACTCCCTTTATGATGAACATCTTACACAAACACTTGGCGGTGAATTAAGCCCATCAACACAAGGTGGCACTAATTATGCCTATAGCGGAGGGGTAATTATGGCTCAAAATCAAGATCCACAAGCCATTGCCATACAACCTAATTTAGCCATAAAAAATCAGATTAATGATTATTTACAAAATCCTGTAAAAAAAGAGGCGCTGCATATACTTTGGGCGGGTGGTAACGATATGGCAACAGTTTTAGCCACTGCAGCAACAAAAAATACCGATGAAGAAAAAAAAGCTTACCTACTTCAAAATATTAAAGCAATGTCACAAACAATGGCAGAACAATGGGGTAAACTAAAACAGGCTGGCGTAAACACCATTATCATACCTACCGTGCCTAATATTACCTATTCCCCTGAGTTTTTTAATCAATTTGGAATGGCTGCAGGTAAACAAATATCTACAGCATCTTGGGGATTGATATCAGCTCAAGATTTTATTGATATTTTTAATGAAACTGTTGATACATTATCCCAAAAACCAACTCAAAATATCGAAGAGTTTGAAGAATATCGTCAACAAGTTTTTAAAGAAACAGCAACTAAATTTTATAACTCTCGTTATTGGTTTACTCGAGCAGCACTATCAAGATATGGTTATGATGCTGAAGGCATAGAAAAAGAATTAACAGATATATACAAAAAGACAACCTCTTCTGCCAAGTTAGCTACTACCATACTCAATCAACAAGTCACAGCAGCACTCAATCAAGTAGGTGGAAATATCGTACGAGTTGATGCAGATGCTTTAGTAAATGAAATGTTAACTCAACCTACTCGATACGGTATTGATAATACCGTTGCAGTTGCCTGTAAAGGAAGCACTGCCAAAGATCCTCAGCCTTGCTCTCCTGCAGAGCAAAAAGTGGCAAAAAATCGTCTCTTTGCAGATAGTTTTCACCCTGGTCCAAAGGCTCATAAAACAATGGCGGACTATATTCTAAATGTGTTACAAACGCCTAAAGATATGGCTGTTTTAACCCCAATACTACAACAACAAAATGAGTTAGCCTTTGACTTTACTCGTACTCAGAGTAATCTTAATCGCCAACATAGACAAACCGAAAACACCGTAAGCCCTGTAATTGCCTATCAAAATCAAAAAGGTGGTGATAGCTTACATTTAGGAGCAAAAATACAGTTTAATCCAAACTGGCAATTAACCGTTTTGGCACATACTCAAAAGCAAAATCAAAAAAGTGGTTTAGTAAATATTAACACTCGAAATCGTGTATTTAGTACTGCTCTTCGCTATGATGCTGATCGTTGGTATCTGGGTTCTAGTCTACAACTTAATCTCACAAAATTAAATACTCAACGTACTGCTTATATCGGAGAGTCTGTGCATAAGCAATCTGCCAGTACCAATGCAAACAGTGTAGGTCTTTCAGTCTTCGGCGGCTATGAATGGAAAATTAAAGAAACTAAACTCTCCCTAATTGCAGACATCCACAGCATAAAAACACAAATTAAAGCACTAGGTGAACGTAATCAAGGGATTACTCAAATGCAATTTACACCAAATGTTGATCACAGTTTAAAAACAGGGCTTGGTTTTGATTTACGTTATCAAGCTACAAATTGGCAACCTTATCTAACAGCACGTTGGATAAAAGAATGGAACAGTGACATAACAACTCTTAATTCAACTTTAAACGGTAGTACATTTAAAACGATCATTCCTCTTGATACCAGCTGGGTAAATATGATGGCAGGGCTACGCTTTAAACCAGCCAATCATAATTGGTATGCGAATGTTGCCGTGAGTCGTGATATTGGACGTAAAGACAATTTCTCTAAAACCTCATTTCAAGCAGAAATCGGCTTAGAGTTTTAATATCATTAATAAGAAAGTGGGTTAAAACCTGATTAATTCAGCTTTTAACCCAGTTTTTTATCCATAATCACAAATAACATTTAACTTTTATGATTCTCTCTAATATGAGTAACAGTTTTCCCACCTATCGCATAATTATCCGTTGCAACTTCATTAATAATCACCACACAACTGTCAGCCCCTCTGCCATTAAACACTTTGGCAAACACATCCGTTAACCCTTTAGCTAAGGCCTCTTTCTGCTGTTGCGTTGCACCGCCCTCTTCACTGGTCATTGTGACATTTATTACTGGCATTGCTCTTCTCCTCTTTTAATCCCATAAATCTAGCTGTTTAGTCGCTTTTTGTTCAGGAACCTGAACATTAATACCAATAAGGCGAATCTTGTGTTCCCCTCGCCTTTTCCAAATTTGATGTAATAATTCAACAAAATACTCTTTTGTGGCACCCTCTGTAGTTTTCTCTAAAGTGGTTTGAGTGAAATCATCAAATTTTAATTTTATCCCTAATTTTTTAAAATCCGTTAAAGGTTTATTTCCAAAATTACGTTCAATTCTAAACAATAGTTTTCTAAATAATCCATCTAAAATAATGTGAGCATCAGCCAAATCATCAATATCAGTAATAAGCGTATTCTCAACGCCAATTGACTTACGAATACGATTTACTTCAATTTTTCGATTATCAATAGCGTGACTAAAATCCCACAAACGATGCCCAAACTTACCAAAATTTTGCAAAATTGTTTGTTGATCTGACCGCTTAATATCTGCACAGGTTTTAAAACCTAAATCTAATAACTTCTGATAGGTTACTTTCCCTACCCCTGGTATTTTTTTCAAATCTAATTGATGAATAAAGTCGGTAACCTCTTCAGGCGGAATCACAAATTGTCCATTGGGTTTATTGATATCTGAAGCAATTTTGGCTAAAAATTTTAAGGGCGCCACACCAGCTGAAGCGGTTAAATGCAACTCTTCCCAAATACTGTTACGAATTGCTTCTGCAATCCAAGTCGCAGAATTAAAATATTGATCACAATCCGTCACATCAAGAAAGGCTTCATCGAGGGAAAGGGGTTCAATAATGGAGGTATAACGTTGAAAAATTTCTCGAATTTGTTGTGAAACAGATTTATATAATTCCATATTTCCAGAAATTAAAACTAAATTAGGGCATTTTTTAAGAGCCTGTTGGCTTGACATTGCACTGTGTAAACCAAACTTTCTCGCTTCATAATTACAAGTTGCTAAGACTCCTCGCTTATCAGGGCTTCCCCCTACGGCAACAGGCTTACCAACCAATGATGGATTTTCTCGCATTTCAACAGACGCATAAAAACAATCCATATCAATATGAATAATTTTTTTTATAGGTGTTGCTAATACCTCTGCCATAATAACTATATTTCGCTTTTAACCAACTACACCGCTTTTATTAATTTCTCTTGTTCTGCCATTAACTTCTCTTGCTCAATAGCCAATTTTTCTCGTTGTTTTTCCGCTCGATAATCTGCCTTACGCTGTTCATCTTCAACTTCCCACTCTTCATAAGCACGTACGACTTTTGCCACTACTGGGTGACGAACCACATCGTGACTATCAAAGAAATTAAAACTTAAATCAGGGACTTTACTTAATACTTCTTGAGCGTGTTTTAAGCCTGATTTTTGCGAACGAGGTAAATCGACTTGTGTTACATCACCAGTAATCACCGCTTTTGAGTTAAAACCGATACGAGTTAATAACATTTTCATTTGTTCAATAGTGGTATTTTGGCTTTCATCAAGAATAATAAAAGCATCATTTAACGTACGTCCTCGCATATAAGCCAGAGGTGCGATTTCAATCACATTACGTTCCATCAACTTTTGGGCTTTTTCAAAACCTAACATTTCAAACAAAGCGTCATAAAGAGGGCGTAAATAAGGCTCAATTTTTTGCCCTAAATCACCTGGAAGAAAGCCTAACTTTTCCCCTGCTTCCACCGCAGGACGAGTTAAAAGAATACGGCGCACTTCTTGACGTTCTAAAGATTCCACCGCTGCCGCCACCGCTAAAAAAGTTTTCCCCGTTCCCGCAGGGCCAATTCCAAAACTGATATCGTGAGTTAAAATATTATGTAAATAGCGCTGTTGATGCTGACCTCGTGGACGAATTACCCCTCGTTTGGTTTTTATTGCAATATTACCAATACTGCTCTCTTTATCACTATTTTTACTGGTATCTTTTTGAAGTAACATTCGGCTTTCTTGAATCATCAAATGCACATCTTCCAGATCTAACAGTTTTACTTTACCTCTAATAGGTGCAGTTTCGTTATAGAGTTTTTGCAATAATTTTGCAGTATTTTGTAGTACAAAGTCTGCCACTGGATCTTCGTCATCAGGTTCAATCACAAATTCAAAGCCATTACGACTAATAATCACATTAAAACTGTCTTCAATTAAATCTAAATGATCATCAAACGCCCCACATAAAGACTGTAAACGAACATTATCCTGTGGTTCTAATAGTAAAGTCACCTGTTCCAAATGTTATCCTTAATAAAAAAGAGAAAAATAAGCGGTATGATTTTAACACAAATTTACAAATAAAAATAAGCAGTCAGGATAACTACATACTTTTAGCTATTGATTTTAAAATTATTTTACATAACATATTGATTAATAATAATTATTCCGTATAGGAAGATTTAATAAGCAAAGCGAATGGAATATCCTTCCGCAAGCTAGCTTGAAACTACAAAAATAACCAAACACCAATCACTGAGCCCGTCGAAGTGTTAGGTGTTTTGGCACTAATCTTGTTCAGTGAGCGTTCTCTTATATTTCGACAGGCTCAATAACCGAGAACGGAGACATCGAGCAATGGAATATCCTCTCGTAAGCTAGATTTAGACTACAAAATCAACCAAACACCGATCACTGAGCCTGTCGAAGTGTTAGGTGTTTTGGCACCAATCTTGTTCAGTGAGCGTTCTCTTATATTTCGACAAGCTCAATAACCGAGAACAGGGACATCGAAACGAGGAATATTGTCGAACCATCGAAAGACACCGCTTGCTGAGCTTCGGTTACTGAGCTTGTCGAAGTATCGAAGCATTAGGTGTCTATGCACTGAATTCGTTCTGTAAACATTCTCTTATATTTCGATATTTCGACAGGCTCAATAACCGAGAACGGAGACATCGAGAAAAGGGCGGATATACGCAAACTCTGTTTACTAATTCCGCCCTTACATAAAATATAAAAATAACTGATTAACGTTTTAAAAATAAAACTAAATTGCCCAACCAAAGGCGTAAAATGCCACTAAAATTACTGCAATAATCACCGTGCCAATATTCAGTTTTTTATATTCCCCTGCCACAAGACGACCTAAAACTAAGGTGGCAAAACCTAACATAATACCTGTTACAATATTCGCAGTTAAGACAATAAACACCGCACAAACTAAACCAGACATTGCCCCAATAAAATCATCAAAATCTAACTTTGAGACATTACCCAACATTAATAAACCGACATACATCAACGCTGGTGCAGTTGCATAATTCGGCACTAAGAAAGCTAAAGGTTGGAAAAAGAGAACCACTAAAAATCCAATACCGACAACCACTGCCGTTAAACCTGTTTTACCGCCTACCGCAGTACCTGCCGCAGATTCAATATAAACCGCTGCTGGGGCTGTTCCAAATAAACCTGCCAAAATACTACTAAAAGAATCAGAAGTTAGGGCTTTTCCGCCATTGATAATTTGGTTCTCTCTGTCTAATAATTCCGCTTGCCCTGCAACGGCTCGAATAGTTCCTGTTGCATCAAAAATAGCTGTCATTACTAAGGCAAAAACCACAGGTAAAATTTTAGTATCTAACGCTCCCATAATATCTAAATTAAACAGTTGCGAGTTTTCACCAAAGGTTGGAAGTTTAAAAATTTCACCACTAAATGTGACATTTGAATCAAAGAGCAAGCCAATCACAGTAATCGCAATAATTACCCAAAGGATGCTTCCCTTAACCTGTAAACGCTCTAAACCAATAATTGCCACTAAACCAAGCAATGACATCACCACAGGAAACGAACTAAAATCTCCCATTTTTACAGGAAGACCCGCTTGATTCCCCACAACTAATCCCACTCCGTTAGCAGCGATAAGTAATAAAAATAATCCAATGCCAATACCTGCTCCGTGTGCAATACTAATTGGAAGATTACGCAAAATCCAAGCACGAACACCTGTCACTGAAATAAGGGTAAACACCACCCCCATTAAGAAAATAGCCCCTAATGCAACGGGTATAGAAACCCCTTGCCCTAACACTAAGCTAAACGCCGTAAACGCAGTTAAAGAAATTGCACAGCCAATTGCCATTGGCATATTAGCCCACACTCCAATAATAACGGAACCTAATCCAGTCACCAAACAGGTCGCCACAAAAACAGAGTCTGCTGGAAAGCCTGCTTGACTCAACATACTTGGTACAACAATAACCGAATAAACCATCGCAAGAAAAGTCGTTAAACCTGCGATAACCTCTTGACGAATAGATGAGCCACGCTCTTTCATTTGAAAAAGAGAAGATAAAGACATAAAAAATTCCTAAAATAAAAATGAAGGGTCAATTCTACTGGATAATAAACACAAAGGCAAACGGTTGCTTTGTGTCGTAATAAAAAATTAACATCCTCTTTTTTGCAAATTTTGATCAAGATCATACCGCTATAAAAAAATACATAAATCTTCTTCAATATACTGATTTTTAAACAAAAAACCCTTGACATCGTGCAGGGGGGGGTAACATATAATACTGTTTATTGTCAATACATTATTTTTCATTTACTGGGTTATTTTGAAAAATTTTTCAATGCGACACAACCTGACGTGATTAGGTTATTCGCCTTTGTTAAATTATCTTCATTGATTTACAACATAGTGATTATATTATGAATAAAACAGAAAAATTAGCACGAAGAATTAGCAAAATTCTCGTTTACCTTAATCAAGGTAAACGTCTTAATATTGATGAAATGGCGAGTGAATTTGATATAACACCTCGTACTATTCAGCGAGATTTTGAACGTTTGAGTTTTTTGGAGTGGGAAGAGTGTGGCAATGGTTATTATAAAATTAACCGTAATAAAATGGGCGTGTTAAGTGATGAAGATATTGACCGTTTTTCATTATTTGCCAGTATTTCTAACCTATTTCCTAAAATTGATCGTGATTTTTTTCAAGAAAAATTAACCCAAAGTGTACAAATTAAAGGCTTTCAATATGAACAAATCAATCATCTTGAAAAAGAATTTAATTTACTAAAACAAGCCATTGATAATCATCATTTTGTGAGTTTTAAATACACAAAACGTAACCCAAGCGGTCAGATCGAGAACAAATTTTACCAAATTGCACCTTATAGCTTAATCAATAAAAATGGCGTGTGGTATTTAATTGGTACCGATCACGACAAACAAAAAACATTCTGTTTTACTCAAATCACCGCGTTACAACGGCTAAATAATACATTCACACCAAATAATCAATTATTAAATGAAATTAAAAAGAATGACAGTATTTCATTTGGTAATCAATTATCCGAAGTGGTCGTGCAAGTATCCACCTTTGCCGCCCCTTATTTTACAAGACGTAAATTATTACCCAACCAAGAATTAGTACGTAAATTGGAAAACGGCGAATTATTACTAGTATGCAAAAATGTGCATTCCTTAGATATTGTACCTATTGTGCAATATTGGATTCCTCACTTAACCATCATTAGCCCAACCGAACTACAAACTGAAATGGTTAAGAAATTACAACAATATATTGCAGAAAGCAAATAGGAGAAAAAATGAAAATTGATGTAACAGAGTATAAGTCACTGATAAATGGTTTGATTGATACACATACCAGTTTTGAAATTTGTGGTGTAGACATCAGCGATATGCTTCAAGTATGTAGTGATTTAGAACAGACAATAGAAAACAAATATTTAAAGTGCCGAATTTACACCAAAAACCGTTTAGTAACAGGGTTATCTGGTGTACTTAATTACCGTTGGGGTGTGTTATCCCTCGCTTCAATAGTAGCTCACAATATCCTCACTCTTAATCCTGATTATGAGATTGTTCGTGATTTAGCGAATAATCGTGTAGAAGTGGTTTGGGTGGGATAAATTTTTTAATTTTATAGGAGAATTATTATGGCTTATCGTTATGATGCTGATTTAGAGTTTTTAGCAAACTGCGAAAACGAAGATTTACAACCACTAGTTGATATTTTAACTAAAGATAAAGATGGTAAAAAGCGTTACACAGAAGGGTTAACAAAAACCAAAGAATATAAAACGTACTATCCAGATCATCAAAAATATTGGAAAGAAATTATTGCTGACTTGCAAACTTTTGGAGCAAATACTTTTGTAACATTAGTAAGAGGAGGTAAAGGAGTTACTTATCGAGAAATTCTTTGTGATGTTTGTGATACTTTAAAAGTGAATTTTAATAAAGAGTCTGCAACAGCCTTAATTGAGAAAAATTTACTTGATAAAGTACTAGAAAAATCGATTGAGGAATTATCGGAAGAAGAATTAAATGCGGTTGCAGAGAAATTAAATATTCCTACTGAAAATATGGGGAAACAGGCTTTAACATCAGCAGTTTTAGTTGGAATAAGAAAAACGATGACAACACCTGTCTTTTTAGAATTAGGGTGGGGAATATTTGGTATATCTACTGTAGGAACTCTTTTAGCGGGTACAACATTTGGACGTATTTTAGGAGCTGCGACAGGACCTATTGGTTGGGGATTAACAGGGGCTTGGACATTGATGGATATTGCAAGCCCTGCTAAGCGAGTAACTGTTCCTGCAGTTATTCAAATTGCCTTTTTAAGAAGAAAATATTCTTAATTAACGAGCTGAATTATCAATATGATAGTTCAGCTTTTTTATTAAATTATCTATTGAGATTTTACTATGAAAAAAGAAAAAAGTGACAACAATGCAGAGCTTATAGGCATTGCTCAGGGCAATATTCAATCAGCTCAAAATTATTCTGATAACGTAAAAATCTATGATAACCCAACAGGTAGACACGGTTTTGCAGCAGAAAAAACAAATCATCTCTTTGACAAAATAACAGGTAAAAAAGCACACATTATTGGCGATGATAATACGAAAAATGGTGCAGATAGATTAGTAAATGGGGTCGAAATTCAAACAAAATTTTGTAGAAAAGGGGGCGATTGCATTAAATCTTGTATAGATAAAGCCACAGGTAAATTCCGCTATTGGGATCAAAATGGAAATCCTATGAAAATTGAAGTTCCCAAAGATGTTTATGATAATGCGATTAAATCTTTTGAAGAACGAGTAAGACGAGGGCAAGTTGTTGATATTTCAGGAATGAGCAAATCAGAGATAGAAAATCTTGCTAAACAGTTAGCGAAAGACACAATAATAAAAAGCCCATTTACTTATCAACAAATTAAAAACATTACTAAATTTGGCACAATAGAAAGCCTGACTTTTGATGCAATTAATGGGATTAGAGTGGCTGGCACGACAATGGGTGTCAGTGCATTAGTGAGTTTTGCTTATGCGATGTGGTCAGGAAAGGATTATAAAATTGCACTAAAAGAATCCTGTTATACAGGTTTAAAAGTAGGGGGAATTTCTTGGGTCAGTTCAATTATTACCTCTCAAATTGCAAAAACAGGTATTGTAAAAGGGCTAAAACCAGCAACTGGCTATCTTGTTGAAAAAATGGGTTCAAAAACAGCCAGTATTATTGCCAATTCCTCTCGTGTAGGGCAATCATCTATTTATGGTGCAGCTGCAATGAATAGTGCAAGTAAATTATTACGTGGAAATATTATTACAGGAGCGGTTACGACGATTGTGATATCTGTTCCTGATTTTTATAAAATGTTTATGGGGTATCAATCAGGAAAACAAGTAGCTAAAAATGTAACGACAACAACGGCTGGTGTGTTAGGTGGAACAGCTGGCTGGATTGGAGGTGTGGCATTAGTAAGTGGTGTGACAACAGGTGGCGTAGCTCCAATTATTGCAGGATTAGTTGGTTCGGTTGCTGTTGGAAGTAGTTCATCTTCATTAACCAAAACAATTTTAGATTATTTTTCAAAAGATGACATTGTGGAAATGCAAGAAATTTTAGCCATTCATTTTAATCATTTAGCCGAAGATTATTTACTTTCACAACAAGAAGCAGAAAGCGTATTAGACGGATTATCTGAAAAATTAAGTATTGAAGTTTTACAAGATATGTTTAAGCAAGAATCAAAACGAAATTTTGCAATTGATTTAATTGAACCGTTAATTATTGATGAAGTTAGAAAGCGTAAGGTAATAAAAATAGCTGAACTACCAACTATTGAAAAGTTAGAAGATGAGATAGAAATTATTTTAGATGATAATTTAATTAAAGGGGAAGCATAAAATGAATATTTTAGATTATGTAGATGTTGATTTACTTCAAAATGCCAATAAGGTTTATTTTAAACCTTATATTCCTATGCCAAAAATGAAGAATGTGATTAACTCTTTTGGCTTTGAAATAGAACCTGATGATATTGAAATTCTAATTGATAATACTGTATTTGGAAGTGCTAAAGAAGGCATTGTTATAACAAATGAAATGTTATTTTGTAAGGAATTATTAAAAGATCCTTTTATTATTTCTTTATCTAATATTGAAAGTATTACCGTTAAAAAGAATACATTATCCAATTCCCTCATACTTAATGATAAGAAAAGTATTATTGACTTATCACAACCTGAATATAATGATTTAGAGTTACTTTTTGGTGGAATAAATATTTACTTAAAAGAAATAAATGAGTTTAATGTTGTAGATGAAGATGAAGATGAAGTAATAGATGAAAGAAAAGAATGGTTAAAGGAAATCATTGAAAATGAACATTTATCTTCTCAGGAATTAGAAGATGAAATAGAACAAGAAGATCCACCAAAAGAAAATCAAAATGTTAGACAACGGAGCTTTTTGGGTAAAATAACAGATGGAGTAAGCAAGATGGCAAAGGCTGGTTCTTGCCTTGTTGGTTGGCACGCTGGCGAGTGGTCTCACCAAGAAGGGAAGCCATTGTGTTATGTAGAAAAAACTTGTCCGCGTTGTAATAAATATGTCACAGGTATTCATCATAATTATAGCGAATGGGAATATACCTACTATGGTCGCTGTGATGCTCGTAGACAATGCTCTCATTGTAAGCACGATGAGTTTAAAGTAGTTCATAGTCACGAAAAAATTGGAAAAGACAGTAGTAATTGTAGAATTATTTATCGTTGCAGACGATGTGATGATGAATATTTAGGGTCAGCGGAACACGATTGGATAACTCTTTTTGATAATGAATTAACTGTTAATACATCAGAAGGCAGAAAAAGAAAGTGCCGAAATTGTGGTACTTTTGGTTAAATAAAATGATAAATAAATCTAAAAAAATTAATTAACACAACGGTATGACTCCATTTTTGCAAAAAAATAAAAAGATCATACCGCTTAAAAATCAACTACTTACTATACTTCCCTGCCATTGCCTGATAAACAAGGTTTTCATATTGTAGGGTATTATATTTGGCTTGAATAATTGCCAGTTTTGAACCATTTTCAGTATTGATTGCATTTAACCAATCTCGTAGTTCAGAAACACCTTCTTTATAGCGGTTTTGATAGTAGCGACTAATTCTCTTGTTGTAGAAATAGGTTTTTTTTAGATTGCTTAGGCTTTTTTTCGATTGTTTATAAGTGTAGTAGTAGGTGCTAATTTCATTTAATGCTTTAGTACCGATTTGTTCATAATTTAACTTCGCTAATTTATAATTCTGTTCTGAAATTTTAATATTTAATTTTACTCTATTCCAATCTAAGAAAGGTAAATTAAAAGATAACGTACCACCTAGTAGCTGATTATTTGCAATATCGCCCACCAATGGAGCAGAGCCTGATAAACTCGCCCCTAAACTGAGGGTTGGATACCAACTATTTTCCGTTGCTTGTAGGCTTTTAAAACCGCTTTGTAAACGGAATAAAGCAGATTTTAGATCAGGACGGTTTGCAATAGTCGAAACAGGTACATCGGTATTCACACCTTGTAATTTCACTTTTAATAAATTTGGATATTTAACAGGAATACTGTCATTTGGTTTTAAATTCAATAAATTACGCAGTGTTTGTTCAGCAGTTTTTTGTGCTGTTTGTAAATTAATTAAACTGTTTCTTGCTTGTAATACCGCTTGCATTGATTGATCAACATTAAGTTGTGTGATCATTCCTGATTTGTATTTATTATTCATTACTCGACTGATTTTTGTATAGTTATTAATGCTTTGTTGAGTAATGCGAATAGCTTCATTAAAATACGCTAAGTTGTAGTAAGTATTAATCACGGCATTAATTAAAGCCAAACGAGTTGCTTCTAAATCTTCCGCTGTTGCATTTTTTTCCCACTCCGCCGCACTGGCACTGTTTGATAAACGTTGCCATAGGTCGAGGGTATAACTTAAATTGAGATTTGCACTATGTGTCACCACAGAAGTACCTGTTGAGCGTGGATTTTTCGCAGAATGCCCTGCTCCTTTTACGGCTGAAGACTGCCCTGTTGCACTAAAAGTAGGGACTAAATTTGCTCCCAATAGGTTTGCGTTATAAAGGGCTTTATTAACTAAAATTGCACTTTTTGCCAAATTTTTATTATTAGCTAAAGCTGTTTCAATTAATTGATTTAATTGCGGATCTTGATATCCAAGCCACCATTGAGTATCAATTTTATACTGCTTTACGATCTCTTTATAACTGTTATAATTTTTTTGAACTTGTTCAAGACTACCATCTTGGCTCATTTTATTCGCACAACCTGTGATTGCAACGGCAACAAATAAGCTCAATGTGATTTTGGATATTTTCATCATCTGTCCTTTAAATAGCGTATTTAAAAATAATTAAAGCATATTCTAAACAAATATGACTTAAAGGGCTAGTGAAAAATGAACGAACGTTCACAGTAGTGTTGAACAGTGTAAATTTGTGCTTTAATCTACTCGCTATGCTTTGTCAACTTATCGCATAACTCATTGATATATAAATACATTATAGAGATAGGGTATGCCCTGCATCCACGTAAAAAATTAAATTTGTAAATTTTCAATTTGATCTACCCGCTATATTTATGTCTAATAATGTGTTGTGAGAATTTGATATCGAGCAACGGGCGGATATACACAAACTACGTTTATTAATCCGCACCCTACAATCCATTTTTATAGCTTATTGAATAATATTCTAAAACCCTTAAGAAACCGCTTTAAATTGAATTAGACCACTTTCTACATACTGCTCAACATCATCTTCATTAAAAATAGGTGTAACAACATCTTCTTTATCAAACGCCATATCCCCTTCAATGCCCTCTAGTCTTACGCCGTGTTTAATCCCTTTAAAATCAAACAATGAAGTATCACACAAATGCGAGGGCGTAATATTTTGCAAGGCACTAAACATTGTTTCAATTCGACCTGGATATTGGCGATCCCAAGTTTGTAGCATTTCTTTTATAACTTGACGTTGTAAATTAGGTTGTGAACCACATAGGTTACACGGAATAATAGGGAACTGTTTTGCATCAGAATATTTAATAATATCTTTTTCTTTGCAATAAGCCAGTGGACGAATAACAATTTGCTTACCATCATCACTCATCAACTTAGGTGGCATAGACTTCATTTTTCCACCATAAAACATATTTAGAAACAAAGTTTCTAACATATCATCACGATGATGTCCTAATGCGATTTTTGTTGCCCCTAACTCTGTAGCAGTGCGATATAAAATACCTCGACGTAAACGGGAGCAAAGGGAACACGTAGTTTTACCCTCTGGAATCTTTTCTTTCACAATACCGTAAGTATCTTCTTGTACAATTTTATATTCAACTCCAATACCTTCTAAATACTCAGGTAAAATATGTTCAGGAAATTCAGGCTGTTTTTGATCTAAATTCACCGCCACAATATCAAAATGGATCGGTGCATTAATGCGGAGGTTTAATAAAATATCCAGCAAGGTATAGCTGTCTTTTCCACCAGATAGACATACCATTACTTTATCACCCTCTTCAATCATATTAAAATCGGCGATTGCATTTCCCACATTACGGCGAAGGCGTTTTTGTAATTTATTAAAATTATAGGTTTGTTTTTTATTTGCTTGATTGCTCATTGGTTTGATTTTCTCGTACTCTTTCTGCTAAAAAATAAAATATGGTGGATCATAATCTGAGAGCGTTAAATTTGCAAAGAAGTTATGCCATTTGTCGCTAATTTATTCCATAATATATTCAATAAGTTAATTGATGGCTGATACTCTGCTATTTTGGCAGTAAACAACTCTTCATTAAAATGGATTAAATTCAGATAATGGGTTAAAAAGTCTTTCTTTTGTTCGATAGTAAGGTTGTTACCATAAAAAAATAATGCAATATCTAAAGCAGGGTCAGACACGGCGGTATATTCCCAATCAATCAAAAATAATTGATTGTTGCTTTCTACAAAATTAGCTAAATGTAAATCGTGATGACAAATACTCTGACTAAAAGGTTTGATAGGTTGCAAAACAGATAAATCAATGTGTTGCTGCTCTGTGACAGGAAGTTGATAATATAAAAAATAGCAACGCTCAATAATATCTAAATGTGCAAAATGTTGTGACAATGTGACCGCTTGTGAACCATCAAATTGATGTAATTTTACTAAATTTACTGCTAATTTTTTTAATAAACTATCTGAATATTGCGTAGGAATTTTGCCATCAATATAACTCAGAATAAAATGTGGAGCATCACAATAAATCACCTTAGGTGCAATATTAAGTGGTGAAATTGCGGTTAAAATTTGCGATTCCAAAGCATAATTAATGCCTAACTTTGTGGCTCTATCAGTTTGGGTATGTATGATATATCGTTGATGGTTTTCAAGTTCAATAATTTGACTACAAGCAGTAAGATTTGCAAAATTTGTCACAAATCGTACCGCTTGTTTAAAATAATTATTCAGCCATAATTGCTGTTCCATCAATGGGTTACCCTAGATTCCTTTGGTATCATTTTCACGTAAGTAAATACGATAATTGACACTAGCTAATGTTGGTTTTTTAAGTTTAATCACTGATGTTTGTTTTGGCATTAATCGTAAAGATCGCCATTTTACATTAGATTGTTGTGTCGTTCCCTGTTCACCATACCAAAATACCTTATACAGTATCCCAAGTGGTTCAGCCGTCTTATTTTTAACTAACACGCTCTCTAAATTAGATTCTACCTCAATATATTGCGATAATCTCTCTTCAATATTAATTAAAGGTGTCTCACTACTCAGTGATGTATCACTCGCCTTATTGACACAGCCACTCAATAGGATAACTGTCGTAACATACACTATGATTTTGACGAATTGCGTTAATCTCATAATATATTCAACCTATTTTGATAACATTTTACCTAAAGGTTCACCGCCAACAAGATGCATATGAATATGAAATACTTCTTGTCCACCGTGCTGATTACAATTCATAATTAAGCGGTATCCATCCTCTGAAATACCTTCTTGCTTCGCAATTTTAGCCGCTGTTGTAATTAAACGTCCTAATACTTTTTCATCTTCTGTTGTAACGTGATTAACCGTAGGAATAAACTTATTCGGAATAATCAAAATATGCGTTTTTGCTTGAGGTGAAATATCTCTAAATGCAGTAACCAAGTCATCTTGATATACAATATCAGCAGGTATTTCTTTACCGATAATTTTACTAAAAATTGTTTCTTGATATTCTTTTGTCATTTTATGTTCCTTTTAAGCTGTTAGTGTATGCTACATTGTATCATAGGAAAATATAAAGTTAGCAAGTAATTCTTGTCTAAAAAAACAACTGCGCTGTAAATATACACAAAACCCCTACTTTTTTTATTGACAATCATTTTTACTTACACTAGAGTGAAAGAGCGTTTTATTTTATTACATTCAAGGAGAAAAAATGAAAAATAAATTGCTCTTAACCAGTTTACTTATTGGTAGCCTATTTAGTCCATTAAGTTATGCCAAATTTAAAGTAGTAACCACTTTTACGGTTATTCAAGATATGGCTCAAAATGTAGCAGGAGATAGTGCTACTGTCGTTTCAATTACCAAACCTAATGCTGATATTCACGGCTATCAACCAACCCCTAAAGACATTGTGAAAGCACAAGATGCAAATCTTATCTTATGGAATGGTCTATATTTAGAAAAATGGTTTGAAAAATTCCTTCACGATATTGGTGATTTACCTAATGTGGTAATTACAGACGGTATCGAACCTATGGATATTTATGAAGGCGAATATAAAGGAAGACCAAATCCACACACTTGGATGTCCCCAAAAAATGCTGAAGTTTATATTGAAAATATTAAAAATGCGTTTGTAAAATACGATCCAGACAATGCCAAAAATTATGAAAAAAATGCGAAAGCGTATCTAGAAAAAATTAGACAGCTTGATGCACCATTACGAGCTAAATTATCACAAGTACCTGAATCTCAACGCTGGCTAGCAACAAGTGAAGGAGCCTTTAGCTACTTAGCAAGGGATTATGGATATAAAGAAGCTTACATTTGGCCAATCAATTCAGAACAACAAGGTTCTCCAGATCAAGTAAAAAACTTAATTGATAAAGTACGTAAACACAATATTCCAGTTGTATTTAGTGAAAGTACTATTTCACCAAAACCTGCCAAACAAGTTGCCAAAGAAAATGGTGCTAAATATGGTGGCGTTCTGTATGTAGATTCACTTTCTAATCCGAATGGTCCAGTCCCAACTTATATTGATTTATTAAAAACAACGGTGACGACTATTGTAGAAGGATTTGAAAAATAAGATGAAAACTACTCTTCCCTCTATTGCAGTTGATAATATTGCCGTTCGTTACAATAACGGACACACTGCCATTTATGATGTTTCTTTCCAACTAGAAGGTGGAACAACCTGCGCACTAGTAGGTGCTAATGGTAGTGGAAAATCAACTTTATTTAAAAGTTTGATGGGGCTAGTTACCCCACAACAAGGTACGGTTAGCCTATGTAATTTACCTATCAATGACGCATTAAAACAAAACTTAATTGCTTATGTTCCTCAAACAGAAGAAATCGATTGGGAATTTCCAATTTCTGTTTATGATGTTGTGTTGCAAGGTCGTTATGGTTATATGAATTTCCTACGAATAGCGTCTAAAGAAGATAAACAGATTGTACAACAATCAATGGAACGATTAGGTATTGAGCAGTTGGCGGATCGTCAAATTGGAGAGCTTTCTGGTGGTCAAAAGAAACGTGTTTTCCTCGCAAGGGCATTGGTTCAACAGAGTAAAATTATTTTACTTGATGAGCCTTTTACTGGTGTTGATATCAGTACTGAAAATGCCATTATGGCATTACTAGGTGAATTGCGTGAAGAGGGGTGCTTAATTTTAGTATCAACCCACCACTTAGAAAGCATTCCTCACTATTGTGACCACATTGTAATGATTGATCGTACGGTCATTGCATCAGGAACCACAAAATCTACCTTTATTTCTGAAAATATTCAGCGTGTTTTTGGTGGTACTCTGCGTTCTTTTGAGACTCATAATCAAGAGAAAGGATCGTAAAAATGATGACATTATTATTAGAGCCTTTTCAATATGAGTTTATGGTAAAAGCCATTTTTTTAAGTGCCGCCGCTGGTGGGATTTGTGCTTTTTTATCTGCTTATCTTATTCTTAAAGGTTGGTCATTAATTGGTGATGCATTGTCACACGCTGTCGTACCAGGTGTGGCAATTGCTTATGCATTTGGCATTCCTTATGCTGTTGGTGCTTTTGCGTCGGGTTTATTAGCGACCCTCGCCATTTTATGGATAAAATCCGTCACAAAATTAAAAGAAGAAGCCGTTATTGGTTTCATTTTTACAACATTTTTAGCTATTGGTTTACTCATTGTTTCAATGAATCCAACCGCTGTAAATGTCCAAGATATTATTTTAGGTAATATTTTAGGGATTGCAGATGAAGATGTTGTACAAATGTTAATCGTAATTAGTGTTAGCCTTGTTTTTCTACTATTGTACTGGAAAAATTTATTGCTCATTTTCTTTGATGAAACACAAGCGATTGCAGTAGGATTAAAACCGCTTCATTACAAAATAATGTTTTTTAGCTTATTAAGTGCTTGCGTTGTGGTAGCTCTACAAACTGTTGGTGCTGTCTTGATCATTGCGATGGTAATTACACCAGGAGCAACAGCTTACCTGTTAACAGATCGTTTTAGAACAATGCTGATTATTTCTGTTTTACTCGGTATTTTTACCAGTGGTATCGGTGCTTATATCAGTTATTACTTAAACGGTACAACAGGTGGTTTAATTGTTTGTTTTCAAACATTAGTGTTTCTCCTTGCTTTCTTTTTCTCACCGAAATATGGCTATATTGCTAAAAATAAAACAATTGAGGTAGATAATGGCTGATTTATTCCAATGGTTAATTGAACCGTTTCAATATGGATTTATGCAACACGCTTTAGTTACTGCGCTGTTTGTTTCTATTGTATGTGCTATTTTGTCTTGCTATCTCGTCCTAAAAGGCTGCTCTTTAATGGGAGATGCTATTTCTCACGCAGTATTACCAGGTATTGTATTGGCAGCGTTCTTTGGTTTCCCTATCGCAATTGGTGCTTTTGCTTCTGGTATTGCTTGTACTACAGCTATTGGGTTTATAAAAGAAAACTGCCGTATTAAAGAAGATACTGCAATGGGAATCGTCTTTGCTGGAATGTTTGCGCTCGGTTTAGTAATGTTTAGTAAAATAAAAACCTCTCAACATCTTACTCATATTTTATTTGGTAATTTATTGGGGATTAGTTATTCAGAAACCATACAAACCGTTATTATTTGTAGTGTGGTTTTTGCAATTGTCTATATCAAAAGAAAGGATTTTTTACTTTACTGTTTCGATCCCAGCCATGCTCGTGTAGCAGGACTCTCTCCAAGAGTTTTACACTACACGTTACTGAGTCTATTAGCATTCAGTATTATTTCAGCAATGCAGGTAGTTGGTATTATTTTAGTGGTCGCAATGTTAATTTCACCGGGTATTATTGGTTACACGCTTTCTAAGCGTTTTGAAATAATGCTAACTATTGCTATTTTGGTTTCTATGGTAACCAGTGTTCTAGGTACCATTATCAGCTTCCATATTGATGGTGCAACAGGACCTTGTATCGTGATTTTACAAGCAATCGTCTTTTTAGTCGTGTTAGCAATGACCAAAATTAAATCATCAGTATCAGCTTCGGCGTTAGTCTAAACTGATGATTAAGCAAGATAATAAAACTAACTAAACATCATTCATCACTCAAACTCAAATTCAACAGCGGTTTCACCTAAGAAGAGTTTGAGTGATTCAATCATTTCATTTTTTGGCGTTATACGCCACTCTACACCACTCTTTATCAAGGCTCTTGCTTGAGGACTTTGATAATAAAAATGTAATGGTAACGTCCCTTCTTTATTTGGCGTAATAATGTCACTGAGTTTTTGGATAAATTGAGGAGTAATTTGCTCTTGATCGATCACTAATGCAAGATTTTTTGCGTAACGGCTACGAGCTTCATCAAGAGAGATCATTTCACGAACGAGCATACGATAGCCACCATTAAAATTATCAAACTGTACTGATCCTGTTGCGACAATAATTTTATCTTGCTCTAATAAATCTCCATATTTCTCTAAAGAGTCAGAAAAAAGTGTAATATCTAATTTACCTGAGCGATCTTCTATCGATGCAATCCCAATACGGCTACCTTTTCTCGTTACTGCCACACGAGAATCCATTACTAACCCTGCCACTGTAACTGTTTGACCTTTAGCTGTAGGTTGTAACTCGCCTAATTTTATTGAAGTATAATGTGAAAGCTCTTTTAAAAAACGTCCTACTGGGTGTCCACTAATATATAAACCAAGAGTTTTCTTCTCCCCTTCTAAAATCACTTTCTCAGTCCATTTTGGCGTGTGTGCATAAGCTTTTTGTACTTCTTCTGGTGTTTCAGTAAGAACACCAAACATATCTGCCTGACCCAATGCCTCCATTTTACTGTGTTGGTCAGCCGCTTTCAGGGCATCCTCTAAATTTTTCATTATAGCAGCACGATGTGGGCCTAAATTATCAAAAGCACCTGACATAATTAAAGCTTCAAACGTACGACGATTGATTTTCTTTGAATCAATACGAGCAGTTAAATCGAATAAATCTTTAAAAATACCTTTTTTACGAGCTTCAAGTAAAGCATCAACAGGACCTTCTCCAACCCCTTTAATTGCACCTAAACCATAAACTATTTCACCTTTTTCATTCACACTAAAATGGTGTTGTCCTGAATTTACATCTGGTGGAATCACGGTTAAGCCCATATTGATACATTCATCATAAAAACCGACTAACTTTTCCGTATTATCTAATTCCGAACTCATCACAGCAGCCATAAATTCTGCTGGATAGTGTGCTTTTAACCAAAGCGTTTGATAGGAAACCAATGCATAAGCAGCCGAGTGTGATTTATTAAACCCATAACCTGCAAATTTTTCTACCAAATCAAAAATTTTCATTGCAAGGTCACCATCAATACCGTTGTTGATTGCACCCTCTTTGAAAACCGAACGTTGCTTTGCCATTTCTTCTGGCTTTTTCTTACCCATTGCTCGGCGTAATAAATCTGCGCCACCCAAAGTATAACCCGCCAGTACCTGTGCAATCTGCATTACTTGCTCTTGATAAAGAATAACACCATAAGTAGGTTCTAAGATCGTTTTCAAACTATCGTGTTGGTATTTTACATCTGGGTAAGAAACCTCTTCTCGACCGTGTTTACGATCAATAAAATTCTCTACCATACCAGATCCAAGTGGACCTGGACGGAATAGGGCTACTAGTGCGATAATATCTTCAAAACAGTCTGGTTTTAATCGTGAAATAAGATCTTTCATACCACGAGATTCAAGCTGAAATACTGCGGTGGTCTTTGATTTCAACAACAAATCAAAAGACACTTTATCATCAAGTGGGATGCTTTCAATACAAACTGGTTCTTTCCCTTCTTTCGCTAAACGCGCATTAATCATCTCTAATGCCCATTTGATAATGGTTAGCGTACGTAACCCTAAAAAGTCAAATTTAACCAAACCCGCATATTCAACATCATTTTTATCAAAATGAGTAACAGGATGTAGCCCCTCACTATCGCAATATAAAGGAGAAAAGTCAGTAATGGCATTTGGAGCGATCACTACTCCCCCTGCGTGTTTACCTGCATTTCGGATCACCCCCTCAAGTTTACGAGCCATATCAATTAAAGATTTCACTTCTTCGTCAGCTTCATAAAGTTCAGGTAATTTAGGTTCTACCTCAAAGGCTTTTGCTAAGGTCATACCAGGATCTGGTGGAATGAGCTTAGAAATACGATCCACAAAACTATAAGGGTGTCCTAATACTCGTCCCACATCTCGAATAACCGCCTTCGCTGCCATCGTTCCAAAAGTAATAATTTGAGATACAGCTTTGCTTCCATACATTTGTGATACGTGTTCGATCACACGATCCCGTCCTTCCATACAGAAGTCAACATCAAAATCGGGCATAGACACACGTTCAGGATTTAAAAAACGCTCAAAAAGAAGATCAAATTTAAGGGGATCTAAATCCGTAATTTTTAACGCATAAGCAACCAATGATCCTGCGCCAGATCCTCTACCAGGTCCAACTGGTACACCGTTATCTTTTGACCACTGAATAAACTCCATTACAATCAAGAAGTAACCAGGAAACCCCATTTGGTTAATTACATCAAGCTCAATTTGCAAACGTTCGTCATACTCTGACCGCTTGTTTTGACGCTCTTGTGGATCAGGAAACAAAAATGCTAAACGTTCTTCCAGTCCTTCTTGAGATTTTTTTACTAAAAAATCTTCTGGCGTTAGATCTCCCGTTGGAAAATTCGGTAAAAAATACTCGCCCAAACATATTGTGACATTACAACGCTGAGCAATATAAATGGTATTTTCAATGGCTTGAGGTAGATCAACAAAAAGATCACACATCTCTTGTTCACTACGAAAATATTGTTTAGAAGAATATTTCTGAGGACGTTTAGGATCATCTAAAGTAAAAGAATCGTGAATAGCAACACGAATTTCGTGAGCGTCAAAATCTTCTTCTTTCAAAAAACAAACATCATTCACTGCAACCAATGGAAGTTGATGTTTTTGTGAAAATTGCACTACCTGCTGAATATAATATTCCTCATCTGCTCGACCAGTTCGGCATACAGATAAATAATAGTGATTTGGAAAATAGTGCTGATAAAATGCTATTTTTTTATCTGCATCTGCTTCATTTCCTTTAAGTAAGGCTTTACCTATATCCCCATTTCGCCCACCTGAAAGCAAAATAATACCGTCATTAAGCTCTGCTAACCACGCTTGTTCAATAACAGGAAATTCAACATAACCTTGTTGATAGGCTTTAGAAATAAGCAATGTAATATTTTGATAGCCTACATTGTCCTTAGCCAATAAAGTTAATTCATCAAACTCGTTACTATCAGGCGTTGCTCGCACTAATACATCTGCACCAATAATAGGTTTAACACCAGAACCTTGTGCTTCACTATAAAATTTAACTAAACCACAAAAATTAGAAAAATCGGTCAGTGCCAATGCAGCCATATTATTATTTACACACTCTTTCACCAATGATTTTACTTTCGCTAAACCATCAATCATTGAAAAATCACTGTGAACACGTAAATGTACAAAACGAGGGGTAGACATAAAATTCCTATACTAAAAAATATAATTATAAATCAAAAAATTATCCACAAAATCACTTGAGATACTATCAAAACTACTCTCTTTTTTTGACCAATAGCCACCATACAACTGATAAGCACAGCATACTTGGTATCAATGCGCCGACTGAAATAGGTAGCCACAGAGCCACTAAACTTAAGTTACCAAAAACAATATTCGCAACATAAAATGCAAATCCTGCAATGATACCAAAAACAATCTTAGCCCCTGTTGTACTACTTCTCAGAGGTCCAAAAATAAATGACATTGCAAGTAACATCATTACAGCCGTAGAAAGTGGTGCAAAAAGTTTTCGCCAAAACGTAATTTCAAAACGTTTAGAATCTTGTCCTGTTTGCTTTAAAAAAGCGACATAATCTTGTAATTCTGAAAGTGAAAGAGACTCTGCTTTTAATGACACAACACCTAATTTACTTGGCGTAATACTGGTCTTCCACTCTTGAGTTGCCTTTTTCTCTCTTATTACCCCTGTTGGTGTAATTTCTGCTTTTTCAATATTTTGTAAATGCCAGTGATTATCCACATACACCGCTTTTGGTGACTTCAAAACTGACTTTAATTCTCTTTCCTGAAACTCATAAATTAAAATATTACTCAAATCTTTATCTGTTTTAATGCGTTGAATATAAACAAACTTATTGCCATCTTTTGCCCAAAAACCATTGGTTGTAGCAAGCATTGAACCACCCGTTTGAGCAATCGATCGCATATTCCGAGCAAACTGCTCTGTTTGAGGCACGCCCCATTCCCCCATTACCATTGTAATCAGCACCAAAGGTAATGCTGTCTTCATTACTGCGACACCAATCTTAAAACGAGAAAAACCTGAGGCCTGCATTACCACTAACTCGCTACGGCTTGCCAGCCCTCCCAACCCTACAAGAGAGCCTAATAAAGCTGCGATAGGAAAAAAGGTTTCAATATCTCGAGGAATCATCAAAAAAGTATAATAGGCGGCGTGTAATCCATCATAAGTACCTCTACCAACCTGACGAAACTCCTCTACAAACTTAATAATTGCGCCTAATCCCACGAGAACAAATAAGGTTAACATAATGGCAGAAAGAATGGTTTTGCCTATATAACGCTCTAATACATTCATTTTCCTACCTCTTAATACTTAAACGATGACGCAATGCAACAAACCACCGAGTATCCCAACTACTCAATATTGTAGCCAACACAAAAAATCCCACAGAAACCAATGGCATCAATAACGTAGCATTCACCCTTCCAGACGCACCTGCTGATTTCAAAGCACTCTGTAATAAAAAATAAATCAAATATAACAACAAAGCAGGTAACAATTTTGCAAAACGTCCCTGACGAGGATTAACACTGCTCATCGGAACAGCTAATAACGCCATTAAAGGCACCGCAAGAATCAATGCTAAACGCCATTGTAACTCTGCTTGAGCATAAGTAGATTTATCTTTTAATAGCTCACTAAAACCAGCTTTCTCTAGCTGATTATCCGTTGAATCCACATTTTTATATCCTAAATATGCAGAATATTTTTCAAAATGTGAAACCTTAAAATCAACTGTTTGAGGAGTACCTTCAAAACGAGTACTGTTATTTAACATCAATACCTGATCGCCATTTGGAAGACCTGTTAACTGCCCTGATTCAGCAGTAACCACAGACGGACGATTTTTCTTTTTCTGAGTAGGTTGAAAAACAAAGATATCATTAATACTATTACCTGTAATATTATCAATATAAAGTACATAGCCCCCAGTTGACATAAACTGCCCTGCAGAAAGGGCTGAAAAACGAGGATTGGTTTCTGCTTCTGCCAATAATTCACTTTGTTTACTCATCGCCCAAGGGTTAACCCAAAAGGCATTATAAGTCGCCAATGCTGTAGTAAAAACAGAGAGAAACAGCGCCACTTTAACTAACACACCTTGCCCAACTCCGCAGGCTCTCATCACTGTAATTTCACTTTCGGCATAAAAACGCCCTAATGTCAGTAATAACGCCACAAAAAGAGAAAGAGGCAACATCAGTTGTGCCATTGTTGGCATACCCAAACCCAGTAAATGAACCACTAAATCGGTAGGAATTTTTCCACTCACCGCAGAACTTAACACTCTAACCAATTGCTGACAAAAAAAGATCAACAGCAAAATAAAGAGAATCGCAATTTGGCTTTTAAAAATCTCTTTGGTTAAATATCGACTAAAAATCACAATAATTATCTCGTTTAAATAAATCATTAAATAAAATAAGCGGTAAGATTGTTATACTTTTTTGCAAATTTTTTATAGAATCCCACCGCTAATAATTGAGTAATAATACCGTTTTAGAGACAAAAAATCACTAAAATTCATTTTTTACTTGCAATTTATGGTGAAAGAGATAGTTTTATCTTCTCAATAAAAATAAATAAGGAAAATAAAATGAAATTTGAATCAAAATGTTTAAACTTTGAACATAATGCAGATTGTATTGTTGTCGGTGTATATGAAAATGGCATACTTTCTACTAATGCTGAAAAACTCGATAATACAGCACAACATTACTTATCAGAATTACTGAAAAAAGGCGATTTTAAAGGAAAAATCGGTGAAAGTTTCTTATTACACCTTATTCCAAATATCACCTCTCGTGTACTATTAGTGGGCTATGGTAAACAAGATCCTCTGAATGAAAAGCAATATAAACAGATCATTAGCACCATAATTAACACTCTAAAAAAGACGACTGTTCAAACCATCAGCTTATTTTTAAATGATATCAAGATTCAAGATCGTAATGAATATTGGGCTGTCCGCTTCGCTGTTGAAACGATACTCGATACTCTTTACACTTATGATGAATTTAAAACTAAAAAAACCGATCCTTACTGCTTAAACCACTTTTATTTTAATACTGATAACACAACAGAAGCCGATCGTGCTATTTTTCACGCTCAAGCGGTAACATTAGGTGTAAAATTTGCAAAAAATGTGGCGAATTGTCCTCCAAATATTTGTAATCCTGCCTATCTTGCTGAATTGGCAAAACAACTTGATACGGAATACTCAACAATCAGCACCACTGTGATTGATGAAAAACAGATGGCTGATCTTAAAATGAACAGTTATTTAGCGGTATCTCGTGGCTCTGAAAATCCTGCTTATATGTCAATTATTGAATATAAAAACGCCTCAAATCCAGATACTAAACCTATCGTTTTAGTGGGTAAAGGCTTAACTTTTGACTCAGGTGGTATCTCAATTAAACCTTCTGCTGCAATGGATGAAATGAAATATGATATGGGCGGTGCCGCTTCTGTTTACGGTACAATGAAAGCCCTTGCTGAATTACAACTTCCACTTAATGTGATTGGTGTTTTAGCTGGCTGTGAAAATATGCCTGATGGCAATGCTTATCGACCAGGGGATATTTTAACCACAATGTCTGGTAAAACCGTAGAAGTATTAAATACCGATGCAGAAGGACGTTTAGTACTTTGCGATGCATTAACTTATGTAGAGCGTTTTGATCCTGAATGTGTGATTGATATTGCAACCTTAACAGGAGCTTGTGTGGTGGCTTTAGGTCAAGTAAATACTGGTTTACTCTCTCCTGATAATAGCTTTGCTGATGAATTATTAACAGCATCCAAACAAGCGCACGACAAAACGTGGCGTTTACCAATGGATGAAGAATATCAGGAAGATTTAAAATCAAACTTTGCCGATTTAGCTAACGTTGGTAGTCGTTTTGGAGGCGCTATTACTGCAGGAGTATTCCTCTCCAACTTTACTGAAAAATATAAATGGGCGCATTTAGATATTGCAGGAACTGCTTGGAAAACGGGGGCTTCTAAAGGAGCAACAGGACGTCCAGTACCATTATTAACTCAATTCTTAATCAATAAATCTAGCTAGTCCTTAGCGTTCAATATTAAGCGGGTAGATGTTCAATAAATTTTGCAAAAAATAACAATAATCTACCCGCTTCAACAATACAAAATCATACTTGAATGGAAATCAATTGGTTATTAATTTTAAGATATTTCTATTGATTACTTTAAGAGTATAGATATAATTCCCAAAAAATTCTTAATTAAATTTTTTATTAGTACACTTTTAATTCTTATATCCATAAGGAATTTAATAATGAAAGAAGAAAGCTATTTAAAATCCAAATATAGTATTGATATCGAATTAATGGATGAAATGATGGATGTTGCTCGTTTTGCTGTACGCCGTACAACATCTCCTGTTCGTAATATTGGGGAATCAAAATCAGAAGAAGATCTTAAAGCGTTGGTTGGCGAAACAATAACAAAGGACGGTATTGGTAGTGAAAATGCGTTATCCCTTTTTAAAAAACACTTAATCCCAGCAACCATTCCAACAGATCATCCCCTATTCTTATCCTTTATTCCCTCATCTCCCTCTCCATCAGCCTCTCTTTTTGATCTAGTCACCTCATCATCTTGTATTAATGGATGTAAGTGGTTATTAGGAGGCGGTGGCATTTTCTGTGAAAATGAAGCAATGAGATGGATTGTGAGTTTAGCTAATTTGCCTAAAACTGCTTTTGGCGTGTTTACAAGTGGTGGAACCGCTGCCAATTTATCTGCCCTTGTCACTGCTCGTGAGAATTTCCGTCGAAAAAATCCACAATATGCTAAAAGTAGATTATTACTTATCACAGCAAGCAGTTCACATTCTTCAAATAAATCTATGGCAAGAGTGATTGATTGCGATATTGTTATGGCAAATCTTAATGAAGAAGATAAATTAACGGCTCAAACGATTCAAGAAACATTCGATGCTTTATCTGATGAAGATAAAGCAAGAGTTTTTTGTGTTATTGCGAGTGCAGGAACGACAAATGCAGGTGTAATTGACGATCTAGAATCTGTCGGACGATGGTGTACAACTCACAATATATGGATGCACGTAGATGCTGCTTATGGAGGTGGCGCTATGGCCTCTCCTCGTATGCGACCTTTATTTAACGGGGTAGAAATGGCGAACAGTTTAACCATCGATCCACACAAATGGATGTTTACACCCTATGATTGTGGCGCAATTGTTTATAGAGATATGGAACAAGCAAAATTTGCACATACTCAACAAGCGCCTTATCTTGATATTTTTGAAGAATTACAAAAAGGATTTAATCCTTCTGATTATCAAATTCAATTATCACGTCGTGTTCGTGGTTTACCATTTTGGTTTGCTTTAGCCACCAATGGAACGGAAAGTTATGGTAAAAAAGTTGATTATGCGATTGATCTTGCCATATATGCCGAAGAAAAAATAAAAGAACTTCCTTACGTTGAACTGGTTCGTCCTAGAAGTTTATCTGTGGTTATGCTCCGTAGAATAGGTTGGAAAGATAAAGATTATATAGAATGGTCTATCAATTTACATCAACAAGGCAAAGGATTTGTAATGCCAACACATTGGCACGATGAAACAATTACAAGATTTTGCTTCTTAAATGAACATACTCAAAAAGAACATATTGATAAAATTTTGGATTCTATGAAGTAATAGCTTTTTGTCAATAAGTATGACATTGAAGCTAAAAACATCGGACACCATTCCATAAACTCTATAAGTTTAACAATAGGGTTCAAGGCTATCCTTGAACCCTACCTGCGTTAATTTCACATTTCTTGTTATTGATAATAATTCTTTTTTGCATTAAAATAAAGGCTATTTATTTTAATCTATCGGAGTTGTTAATGAAATTTTCAAATATTTATATTTGTATAATGATTGGATTGTCTCCCATTGCCTCAATAGCTCAAAATTCAAGTGCAGAAGGGAATGATAATCACCCTAAAATCACAGCACAAAATAGTACTGAACTTGCTCCTATTTTAGTTTATGGCGGTTCTTTTGCTCAACAAATGGGAACGCAAAAACTAAATAGCCTTGAGATTAGTCGCCTCCCTACAAAAAATGGGACAGTCAGCGATTTATTAAAATCTAATCCTAATGTTCGTTTCCAAAATTTTGCAGATGTATCAGAAACTCAAGGGGAAATTTCCCCTGAAAATGTCTCTTTTCACGGAGAACGTTTTTATAATAATGCTTGGTTAATTGATGGAATGTCTAATAATGATAATATTCATCCTGGATCTGGAAATGGTCGATTACTTGCAAATCCTGATGGTAGAAGCCCTGCTGTTTTACCTGCTGGAGGTACTCAGTCATTTTGGATTAATTCGGATATTATTGATAGCGTAACGGTTTATGATAGTAATATTTCTGCTAAATATGGGCAATTTACTGGTGGGGTTATTGACGCCAAGTTAAAAGATCCAAGTTTTGATGAAAAAATATCAGGAAGCATTTCTTATCGAACAACCCGTGATGCTTGGACTAAATTCCATACTTATGGTAACACTGCTGAAGAAAAAGAAAAAAATGAAGAAAATTTTAAAAAAGCAGACGAATTATACTATCAACCTAAATTTACTAAACATAATTATGCAGTAAATGTAAATATCCCAGTTAATGATAGAACCGCAGTAATGTTCTCTTATAATAAAGCAAGTTCTCGTATCCCATTTTTTAATAGACGCAGTCAAGATTGGAATGAGCAAAAGAGAGATAGTGAGACTTTCTTACTTAAAGGTTCTCATGAACTTACTAATAGAGATATGCTAAAACTATCATTAATGCACTCTCCCCACAGTTCTAAATATTTTGCCAATAGCCGTGCTGATTCTGGTTATACAAATATTGGTGGCGGTAATCGAATTGCCTTAGACTGGAAACACCTGTTTGATAGTTCAACACTTTCAACCAAAATTACTTGGAAAAAATCAGGTAATAAAATTAAACACGATAGAAGCGAATACTATTCTTGGGGAAAAGCCAAATATGTTTGGGTTAGAGATCCTGTAACAAATAAAAGAAAAAGAGTTTTAGAAATGTATAAAAACTCTCCTTGTCCAAAAAGTTACAATTATATTTCTCTAAATTGTGATATAGGTGGTTTTGGCGAGTATGACACATATCGTCGTAGCCTTGTTTTAAAACAAGATTTACAAATAGACACGTTTAAATTCGGTAATACTGAGCATAATTTTAGTATGGGATGGAAAGCTGATCTTGCAAAAGCAGGCTTTAATCGCAAAACAGAATTATATACTTATACTGCCTCTAAAATTAAGAAACCTACAGATCCAAAGTATTCTTGTAAAGAAGGGGATTCGACATGTATTGAAGGTGAACAATTTATTAAAATAAAAAATTTCTATCCTATAAAAAATACGGTCGTAAACAATAACCATTATAGTGTTTATTTTGAAGATAATATTAAATATAAACAATTTGAAATTACTCCAGGAATTCGCATTGATTATGATCAATATTTAGGTAACACTGATATTGCTCCACGCCTTACTGCTTCGTATAATGTTTTCAACGATAAAAATACCCGTATTTTTGGCGGTGTAAACCGATATTATGCTGATAGTATGTTAAGTTCAGCATTACGTGATGATTTACAAAAAAGTATTAAATATTATTATCGTAGTAAGCCACAAGATGACTTTATGCTTAAAGTGCCAAATAGAGTCAATCCAAATTGGACAAGATCTGGTGTAGATAAATTGAAAACGCCGTATAGTGATGAATTTAATTTAGGTATGAGTCAGCGTTTTGGAAACACTGAATGGACTGCAAAATGGGTACACCGTAAAGCAAAAGATCAGTTTTCTAGCAGATATGCAGGCAAACAAAAAGTTGAGTATATTGATCCTAAAACTAAAAAAATCAGAACTTATAAAGAAAATTGGTATAATTTAACCAATGAAGGCAGTAGCACCTCTGATTCTTACACTTTAACTGGTCGATTAATGAAACCATTTGAAACGAAATATACAACGATTTCTTGGAATTTAGGAGCGAGCTATTCAAAAACAAAATCTAATTTTGATATTGACCACTCATCAGCAAGGCAAGCAGATTATGATGATGTTATAACAAAAGAGCAACAAATCGATAAGGTTGTTTTTGATGGTAAATTAATTAATAAAGGAGATATGCCATCTCTTGATTTTAATAGACCTTGGACTTTATTTGCTAACATCAATTTTGACTTCCCTAGCATCCGTTTAAATTGGTCAAATCGTTTAAATTATACCGCACCATATCAGATGTATGTTACTGATAATTGTGAAAATAATAATTATGCTTCAGTATGTGGTAAATATGCAGGTGAAGATATTGATGTTTATGAAAAACAAAACTTCAAAAAACGCTTCTCTCTTGATTGGCACTTTGCATACACACAGCCAATTGGCAAAACGAATTTAGAACTAAACTTAGATGTATTAAATGTACTTAATTCAACCATTGAATCTGCAAGTCCTTCTAATGCAACAAAAGTGAGTTACAAAGCTGGCCGTCAATTCTGGCTTGGTGCGAAGTATTCTTGGTAATAAAATAAGCGGTAAGATTCTTTAATCTTTTTGCAAATTTTTCCCTCTTCTGTAATAGAAGAGGGAATTTTTTAAGAATTAGGAAAGATAAAATCATAATGAAAAAATTAATTTATTTAGTATGTATACTTTTAGTTAGTTGCTTGCAATTCGCCAATGCTGAATCAAGTAAAGAGAAAATAACCTATCAAAAAGGGACATTGGCTAATGGTTTAGAATATCTTATTTTTAAAGTACCAAATGCAGGGGATCGTATTGATGTTCGTTTACGAGTAAAAGTGGGATCAGTTGATGAAATGCCAAATGAATACGGCTCTGCTCATATGCTAGAACATCTGGTTTTTCAAGGCAGCAAAAAATTCCCTATGGGATCTTGGAATTATTTAATGAAACAAGGTTGGGAGCGTGGTCGTCAATATAATGCAAGTACAGGTTATGAACATACCACTTATACATTTAGTCCGCCAAAAGCTAAAGCGCAATTAAATCAGTTGTTTGATATTTTAGCTGATATGATGTTCTACCCGTCTCTCACGTCACTGGCTTGGGATAAAGAAAGAAAAATTGTCTTAGAAGAATGGCGTAGTCAAAGTAGTCCTTTTAAACGTTTAAGAAAGCAATATTTGAATAGTTTACGTAGTGGCTCCCGTTATACTCACTCTGAAATTATTGGCTCGGAGAAAGGAATTAAGACAAGAAAAGTAGCAGTGTTGCAACAATTCCACAAGCGGTGGTATCAGCCGAATAATATGCAATTATTGGTTGTAGCGGGTGATATTCCTATCCAAACGATTGCAAAACAAATTAAACAGAAATTCTCTGTAAAACCGCAACATTCTCTTCCTAAACGAGATGAAAGTTATTATGAACCTAAATTGAAATCAGGCTGGACGGTTTCTCAAATTCAAGAAAAAGACAGCAATGGTAACAGTGTTTCGATTATTTTCCGTAATACTCAAGATATAGCAGGTAAAGATAAAATCACACAACCTAAAAAAGAGCAACTGGCTCGTGTAGATGATGAACTGAGAGAGCGTTTAGTCGATGGTTTTGTTGTTTCAACAGTGAATAACCGATTAAAAAAACTAAAAAAAACGTTTCCTGAACATTTAGTTAATATTTATTTACGCAAAACCTATTTAGGGCATCACACTGCTGGAATGATCCTAAATGCAGAAATTACAGATAATATACATAGTCTTGCGACAGATAAATTGCTGACAATTAGAGAGCAATTTTTACGCTCCCCTATCACTGCCTCAGAAATGCAAGATTACATTAAAGATGTGAAAGACTTAATTAAACAAGAGAAAAAGAAAACTGGTTTTTCTGATGAATTTTCCAATGTATTAGAAACAGCACACTATTTTTTGTTTGACAATTTACCCATTCGTACACCTGCACAATCAGCTAAATCAATGGAGGCTATCTTAAAAACTATTACAGTAGCAGACGTTAATAAGCGATTAATTCAATGGCTAAATTCACAAGATAAAATCTTACAACTTCAAGCCCCAGCTTTAACCAAAGTAGCGTTGCCTAGTACAAAAGAGTTAGAGCAAAAAGTACAAAACTTAGCAAAAGCAAAATTGAATACTTTTAATCTTTATAAAGTACAGAAAAAAGAACTCACTAAACTGCCTAAACCAATTCAAGCAGGCGATATAACAAAAGAAATCACTTATCCTAAACAATCTGTGACGGAATGGCATTTAAACAATGGTGATAAATTTGTTTATTTAGAAAGTAAGCTTGCCAAAGATGATGTTTCTATGACCATTGAAGCACCGATAGGTTATATGGCAGAACAACTAAATCCTTGGAAAACAAAATTAGCAGTTAAATTTATTTGGTTTAGTGGACCAAAAGGCTTTGATAAAACCAGTCTTAAAGACTGGCATAAACAAAATGAAACTACACTTTTTCATCGTAAAATGAAATCAAAATATTGGTTAATTCAAGGTTTAGGAAAAAAAGATAAAATCGATAAGTTGTTCCATTTGTATCAGTCACAGCTACTTTCTGCTCAAATAGATGAAGAAGGTTTTAAGGTGTCTAAAATTAGAACAGCACAAAAGTTAAAATCGCCAATTTATGCTAAAAATATCCAAAGACGTGAAGCCCTTGCAAAATTACTTTATGGTAAACAAGAATATAAACAACCTACGCCACAGGATATCAATACCCTAACAGCGGATGATTTATTTGCTCAATGGAAAGTATTACAAAAAATCCCTGTTACTTATTACCTTATTGCCGATATGCCAGCAAAAGACATAAAACCATTGGTGAAAAAATATTTAGCAGGTATTCCAAGAGATAAACAACCTGTAAAATTCACACCTTACGAACCTATTTCTGGCACAGGTAAAGCCATATTAAATCAAAATAGTGAACAACGTACTGATTTTGCAGCAATCACGTGGCAACCGCAAACTGCAACACCAGAAACCAATTTACAACTGCATTTTGCGAATCAATTAACCTATAAATATCTACAAATTGCATTACGAGATGATGAACAAGGCGTTTATAGTGTACGTTTTAGTTCAAATGTAAGTCCATATAATAACAGAATTCGTTCAATGCTTTCCTTTAGTAGTGAGAGTGCACGTACTCAATTATTATGGAAAAAATCTCAGCAAGTATTAAAGGAGTTTCCTGACAAAATTACTCAAACAGAATTAAACCAAATGCTGATAAATTTTAGAAAAAAAGAAAAACTAAAATTAACACAACCTAAAATATGGTTAAGTCGCTTACGTGCCTCTTATCTTTATTATGGTAATCCAAACTATCTATCTGAAATGTATCATTTAGAACAAGCGGTCACTTTAGATCAAATAAAAGCAATAAGTAAAAAATTATGGAATAATGATAATCTCTGTATTTTACAAATTGATCCTGAGAATTGATTTATTTCTTTACTCAGAGGTTGTGATAGTAGCCACTTTTTTAAAATAGTAATCGTTTGCTATCTTAGTGTGAACGTAATTTATAAGAATGTAAATATTTGTAAATTTACAATATTTTTTATTTGATTAATTATCTTTTTATGCTAAATTCTTTCAGTAATTGCGGTCGATATACAAGCAATTCATAATTTGAATGTCTATCATTTTATGCATATCCAATCGTATCATTGCGTTACAAATCTAGAACAATTTTTTTTTAACTTTTTATTGGGATAAACTATGCTAATTGAAGAACAAGAATACCTAGATTTTGATAATGTCTTAATCAAACCGAAGAGAAGTACTCTTAATTCTAGGAAAGAAGTCACTTTAAACAGAGCTTTTACTACAAGAAACAGTAAAGTAGAAATTGAAGGTGTTCCTATTATTGCGGCGAATATGGATAGTGTTGGAACTTTTGAAATGGCGAAATCTTTAGCACAATTTCAAATATTCACAGCAGTGCATAAATTCTATGATGTCGATGATTGGGTTGCTTTCGCCAAAAATAATCAAGCTATTCTAAAATACCTTTTTGTCACAATTGGTTCAAGCGATACTGAAATAGAGAAATTACAGCAAATTATTGCTAAGGTGCCTGAACTTAAGATGATTTGTGTCGATATTGCCAACGGATACAGTGCACACTTTTTAAATCAAGTCAAAAAAATTCGCCAACTGTTTCCTGATAAAGTATTAATGGCAGGGAATGTTGTCACTTATGAGATTACTGAAGAACTTATTTTAAGTGGTGTTGATATTGTCAAAATTGGGGTTGGCCCAGGTTCTGTATGTACTACTCGTAAGATGACTGGTATTGGTGTGCCACAACTTTCTGCTACTATTGAATGTGCTGATGCTGCTCACGGTTTAGGTGGGTTAGTTTGTACTGATGGTGGCTGTGTTAATGTCGGTGATATATCTAAGGCATTTGGTGGCGGTGCGGATTTTGTGATGTTAGGTGGAATGCTTTCAGCACATAAAGAATCAAATGGCGAAGTAGTGATCAAAGATGGCAAAGAGTTTATGACTTTTTATGGTATGAGTTCGAGCAATGCAATGAAAAAACACTATGGAAAAGTGAATGAATACCGTGCGAGTGAAGGCAAAGAAGTATTGCTTCCTTATCGTGGTGAAGTAAAACATACCGTTCAAGAAATTCTGGGTGGTATTCGTTCTACTTGTACTTATGTTGGTGCAGCCAAACTAAAACATTTACCTAAACGCACGACTTTTATCAAAGTAAGCCGTCAAATTAATACGGTTTATAACAACTTTGAAAAAAGTTAATGCTCTATCATTTATCTTGATAAACAAGGGAGGCATCTCTCCCTTGCTTCCCTTCCCTGTTTAGCTTATTTCTAAATAATTACTCTTTCTAAGGTTTAAAAATAATATTTTTTGTCCTTTACTCAAGTAGTACTAAAAAATAGCATTACTTTTGTCCTTTATGCCAAATATTACATTTATACTTTTTTTTACCTTTAAATTTTCCATTTTTCTTTAGATTTTTACTACTGCATTTTTCACAGTTTTTAAATACATTCAAAAAAAGCCACTCAAAGCCTTATTCTATAAGGTTTTAAACGACTTTTTAGCATTATTTTTCCTTCATGCCAAAATTTACACATTTCATATTTCACAGATAGACAGGGAATTCTCTGTCGCTACAATTTATATATCAATGGGTTATATGAAAATCAATAAAATATAGCGGTTACATTTTGTTTAAAATTTACCATTTTTATGCTTACTTTTCTTAATAGTTCACATAATAACTATTGATTTACTAGAATGGCTATCTATTTTCCAACTCTTCAAAAAAAGGGGAAAGTAGCTTATCTGCTTCTAATGATAATTTTCCTTTTTTTATTGAGAAAACTTGAAATTGATTATTATAGCCCTCGGTATCCTCATCATCAAAAAAATAGATAACTCCATAGGATCCTACTGCATTTTTTGTCACCCATTCACATAAAGACAAACAATCATACCAACTTTGTGATTTATGATTACTCTCTCCTGTAAAAATCAAACGTCCTTCACCATTTAAGAACAATAATTCTATAAAAAAATTATTGTGTTGGATTTCAGAAAGCCGAGTATTTAATTTTTTATAAATATCAGATAACAGCTCATCAGAGTCATTTTTCTCATCATAAGATTCTCTTATTTTTATCCAACCATAAAACTCAATCATATCTTTATTCTCTATTTTGCAATTTAATCATATTTATCTACTTATCAAAAAACTCTGCATAACGCTCATTAATTTTGTCTATGTATTTATCTATCCTTTCTTTATCTTCAGGATGGTAGTTAAGATAATTTTCACAAACACTCTCAACTAATAATACATAGGTCTCTATATCTAATATGGTCGATGTTTCTCCAATATAAATTTCCACTGTTCCATAATCACTAGGCGTATCCCAATCTTCATCTAATAAGATAGTATAGGCTCCCGAAATAACACTAAGACCTTGACTAAATTCGAATATTATTTCATTAAAGCTCATTCTTTTTTCTTTCAAGATTTCTTTTAAAGCATAGTAAAGGTCAAAAGCTTTCTTATTTTCAAAATTATTTTTTAATTCGTACAAATATTTCATTATCGTCCTCTTCTTGGTAGCTTACTTAAAGTAAGCGTTATTTGTTGTGTTTAGTTTTTTTGTGCCCCACATAAACTCTTCAATTAAGGTTGTTACTTTCTTTTTACTTTTTGTTTTTTTGATATCCAAAAGGGTCGTATTGGCATAATTCTTGCCATCAAAGGAAAAAAAGTATATTACAAACTGTCCATCAGGGTCACCTTCGGGTTCATAAACAAGTTCAAAACACTTTTTGTCTCTTTGGCTAGAAGCTGATAAAAGACAAGATGCATAAAACCATTCCATATTTTCGGAAATAGGTTCATAATCAAAAAAAACATTGTATTCAATTAGCCAGCTGGGGGCTACTCTTAAAGCTTGAATATTTTGCCACATATCGCTCATTCTTTTATTCCTTTTATATATTTTTTTACTTGCTCAGGGGACGCTGGAAAACTATGAATTATAAGGTTTGGAGAAAGTGTTAGTTCAATCCTATGCTTCCATCATAAGCTACTGTACGAGTAGGACAATCAGCAAAACCAGATACTACAAAAACACCATCAATAAACTCTACCTTATCCCAAGTAAGTAAAAAATATTTTACATTATTGTAATTTTTTTTTGCTAGGTAAAAAATAAACAACTCATCCTGTAAAAAATCAAGCCACTCTGTTAATTGTTGACTATTTAAATAAAGTAGCTCTTCTATTTGGGGATAATCTGTTGCTCCTTTATACGGAGGTTCAAAGTCATCATACATAGCATCATCTATCCTTAATTCTTCTACAAATTTATTATAATAATTATTAAATACTTTAATAAACTCATTATTTGGTATTTTTACTTTATATGGATATAATTTTGTGTAATTTCTTAGTTGCCCAAAATTTAATTCTCTATACGATACTTCACTTATTCTTACTTCAGTATTATTTACAAAAATATTCATGGCTTTTCTTCTGGTTCTTTTAATATTTATATACGGATATTCTCATAAGGATTATTTAATTATGACCTAAAACTTTCTCTGTAGCATGCAATGATATCTACGTAAGCTACTCTGCTATTAGCGTCACCCCACGCTCTTCCAATATTTCTAATACAACATCTTTACCTTCAAATTCACATGTATCAAAATGCTTCCATATGACAGTAATATTTTTTAGCGTATCTCGTAAAGGATGATCCATGTAGTAGCCAAAAGCTAGACAATCTTCAAACCCATCTAAAGTACTTCCAAAATAGCCGCCAATGCCAATAATGCTTTCTGCAAATTCACATAAAAAGCTTAATTTTGAATCGATGAAACGACCATCGATAACAACTTCTTCATGGAATAGTTCTGGCTGCCTATTAAAACACATACAACTTACGCACCAATTACTTTTTTCTTCTTCGTTTAAATTAAGCCAATATCTTTTTTCTTTACAATCCGATAAAATTTCTAAGTACTCAAAAATATTATATTCAAGCCAGCCTGCAGATAGAAAATCATTATCAAGGTATAAAAACATTTTGTCTTCATGGGCAACCAGTTTATCTACTTGAACACACCTTTCTACTTCAGAATACATTCCCTGATTATTTTTTACTTCAATCACGCATCTTTCAAATGTCGTCTTAAAGTTGATATCTCCCTTATAGCCAATCAGCCTCAAAATGATAGTATCTTCTTGGACTATCCTTTGTGCATATATTGGATAGCCATCATCATCGTCATATTTTAAAAATAAAGTAATTTTGTACATGTTACGGTAACCTAATTGGTTTTGTTGCTTTTCCACCATCGGGATACCATGGGCTTAGCAACAGTTTTACGCCATCTCTATAATGTTTCAATGAATAGCCCATTTGACCGTTTGGCTTTCTTAGTATCCTCATTTCGGGGTGCCTTTGTCCCTGTTTGTTAGGAACATACCATTCAGTTGCCCCAGCCCATTGAGAAAGTTTACCATCTCCTCTAAAAATTTTGGGATTACCAAATTCATCAGGGTTGGGCATTCCTCTTCCTGAAATGATATCCTCATATGCTCTCGCAAGATCAGGGATTTGTACAGGATTTGGTGAAGAGAGTTTTTTTCTTTAGTTGGTTCAACTTTCTTTTTCTTTGGACAGTGTCCATTTTTACCTGCCAACCCCAAAGGATCAACAAACCTCGTCGAATTGGTCACATACTGAAATTGTTCAAGCCGCTCACAAGTCCAATTGAGTCAGCAGTGATATATTGTGAGCTTACCCTTTAAGTCGTATTGATAATGAAGCTTCCAACTATCAAAGGTGCACTCATGTTGCACTAAGCTACTAGGATAATAATCAATGATATCGCACTCACCCTTTTCATTAGTGATGTTAAAAAATAATGTTTACAAAGTTAAAAAACTATTATGTCCTCTACCTGAATAGCGTCATAAATTTTTTGAGGTACATTATCCGTTACTGTAACAAATTCTACGCCTTCTTCTCCTACCCAATAGTAATAGCTACCACGAGGTAAAAACACACATTCTCCTTCGTTAATATTCAGTGCTGTTTCTTTGCAAACGTGTTCTACACCAATATCCTCTTGGTATGCTATGCTACCTTTTAATACATACAAAGTATGATCCAACCGCTTAGTATGTATAGAATTTATTAGTGGCTGAAATCTATTTATATAAAATAATAGATAACCATTTCTCTTTTGATATTTACACAGCCTGTATTCTAATCTAAATGTATCAATTGGTGATTCAGTATATACTTTTTTAATTAACATACTCTATTCCAGAAATTCAATATGATTATAGTTAGTAATCTATTTCATAGTATCCAGTTCATCCAATGTGGGGTAGTGTGTTACTTCTTTAAATGGGGGATCAAAATTGCCCTCTATTAACTAATAATCATAATTCCATTCAATATCATCATCACTCACCCATTGAATCCGATTTGATGCTATCTTAGGATTATTAAGAAAATCTTCAACAACAAGCCAAGCCTTATCTGCTGAAATATATGTCCCAACTGGCATAAAATTCTCTTCATTATCTTCAATAAACTCATTTAATAGACTGCTATCACCCAATGAGTAACAACCATTACCATTATGTGAAGGTTCATACATTAAATTGAAGCCATATTTAGAGTGTTCATTTATAACCAATGAATATATTTTATCCATTTCAATATAAACGAATGAAGCCCCACCAGATCCTTTTTTCCACTTATTTGGATCATAATTTAAAAAATAATCTATATACATTAACTTGTCATTGCTATCTGTTGTTGGCAGATCTAAAAAGTTAATATTAAAATGTGCTTTATTTTGTTTTTTCATTATGCTCAATCCAAGCTCAAAAAAATATTCCCCTATACAAGCCCCTACTCCCATTGAGTCAGCAGTGATTAGCATCTGGGGTTCGGAGCATAATTGCTATAGCAATTGTAGTGCAAGCCTATTTCTGAGTCAAAATATTACCTTTAAACATGTAGGCTGTTTTTGACTTGCTCGATGAAGAGTTTTTTCACCATTGGTTATTTTTAAGGTCTGATTTCTGGTTAAGCTAATACCGATAACATTATTAAATTCATTATATAACGGTCGCCATAAACGAACAGAGAGTTGATTAACCTCATTTGTGATAATAAATTATTGTCAATGTAACCCTGAGCAGTGATATAGGTTTGCCAGCTTAAAAGTAATTCTTTTTCAGCGACTTGCGTGGATCAAATATCCATTACACCTTATATCGCAATGACTCAAAGTGGTGTTGCACAAGCATTTGTCTCTTGAATTTTATCTTTAAGACTAGCTCCTTTAGCCATCATTTTTTATCTTCTCACTAAATATTTATCTTTAGCTCTTTACGTTAATACTCTTACGGCGAAAAATAGTTAAGGCAGTACCCAATAAAATTATCACTGTTCCTAATAACATCTGAAGTGATACTTTTTCATCAAGTAACAATACGCCCCAGAAAATACCAAATATTGGAATAAATAGTGTCACCATTGCCGTCTTTGTCGGATCTAATAGTTGAATCAGTTGATAAAAAACGATCATTGCAATAGCAGTTGATAACACCGCAATAGCAAACACAGAACTCCATGCTGTCCAACTAATCGTATTTTGAGGAAAAAATAAGATAACTATCGGTAACATCACTATCCCTGAGGCTAATAATCCTGAAGCCGCTATTGTCATTGGACTAATAGCAAATAAGTATCGCTTTGCTAGATTACTACTCATTGCATAACATAGGCAAGCTCCCAATGCGGAAATAAATGCCCAAATACTTCCTTCTCCCTGCAATCCATCTAACATTAATAAAGCAACACCTAAAATACCAATAATCAACCCCAAAAACTGTTGTTTTGACAAATAATATTTAAAAAAGAAATGAGAAATAACTCCCGTCATTACAGGAACGGATGCATTAATCACTGAGGTTACTCCTGCAGTCAAATGATAAGTAGCAAGCGTAAATAACATAAAGGGAATACCTGTATTAAGAATACCAATTAATGACAATTTCAGCCAATGCTCTTTATATTCTTTGAAACAGCTTGGTTTTAATAAAATAGGAGATAAAATCAACCCTGCAATCCCCACTCGTAAACCACTAAATGCGTAAGCACCCAATTCAGGGGCGCCTACTCGCATAAACATAAAAGATGCACCCCACACTGCAGCAAGGAACACAAAATAAATGGGGATTTTATAATTCATATCAATACTTCTTAATCATAAACACAAATACCTACAAAATAATCTCTAATCATCAACTTTATGTAACTTTTTAAGAGGAAAAGCGAAGCATTCCTTCTTGTTGAACGGTTGCCAACAGATTACCTGTTTGATCAAAAACTTGTCCTCTCGTCAATCCTCGTCCTCCTGAGCTATTATTGCTCTCTAACGCATATAAAATCCAATCATTTAAGTCAATATCACGATGAAACCAAATACCGTGATCTAAAGTGGCAAATCGCATTCCCTGCTGCATTATTCCTTTCTTATGAGGATGAAGTGCCGTTGGCAAGCAATGAAAATCTGAAAAATAAGTAAATAAGCATTGTTGTAAGCGCTGATTAGCTGAAGCAACTTTTCCATTTACTTTTACCCACACAAACTGCTCTGGGGGAAGTTTTACTCCCTTAAAAGGATTATTCACATATTTAATTCTGGCATCAAATGGCCGCTCTTCTTGGCATTTTTCTTTTAAATGCTCGGGCAAGTATGATGCCATCGATTGAATTAATTCATTTTCTGAATAAAGAGCTGCAGGTTCTTCCACTTTTGGCATTGGGGATTGATACTCAAATCCCTCTTCTTTCAGTTGAAATGACGCGATCATTCGACAAAGTATTTCATCATTTTGTTTTGCTAATATACTAACAGCAGTGAAGCTTACTCCCTCTCGTAAAATATCTGTTTCATAAATAATGGGAGAATGAATATCTCCAGCCCTTAAAAAATAAGTATGAAAAGAGTGCAAATGTCTCTCTAATTCAACCACCTCCATTGCAGCACTTAATGATTGAGCCATCAATTGACCACCAAATACCTTCAGTAAACCTAAATCTTCTGATTCCCCTTGAAAGGTATTTTCATTAATTTTTTTTAATGTTAATAACTGAATTAAATTTTCCAATGCTTTCATTCTTATATTTCCTTTTATAAAACAAACCTCTATCTACTCAGATAGAGGTTATCATTTATTTTAACTGCTCTTCAATAACACCGCCACCTAAACAAACTTCACCAAGATAAAAGACAGCGGATTGACCTGGAGTTACAGCAATTTGAGGCTCATCAAAAATGACCTTAATGGTATCATCATCAATAGGCTGAATTTCACAAGCAACATCAGTTTGGCGATAACGTGTTTTGACAGTACAACGTAAATTTTTACGAATAGGTTGACGATCGACCCAATGTAATTGTTGAGCAATTAAACCAGTTGAAAGTAATGCACTGTTATCGTGTCCCTGTGCCACAATCAACTCATTATTGATTAAATCTTTCTCCACCACATACCAAGGCTCTTCAGATTTATTTTTTAAACCACCAATACCTAAGCCCTTGCGTTGCCCCAAGGTGTGATACATCAAGCCTTGATGTTGACCTATTACTTCACCACCAATGGTTTTGATATTACCGACTTGAGCAGGAAGATAGCGGGCTAAAAAGTCTTTAAACTTACGCTCACCTATAAAACAGATCCCTGTGGAATCTTTTTTCTCCGCAGTGACTAAACCTAAATCCTCGGCAATTTGGCGAACAATAGGTTTTTCTAGTTCACCGACGGGAAATAAACTTTGAGCTACTTGATCTTTACTTAAAGTATATAAAAAATAACTTTGATCTTTATTCGCATCTAAACCACGTAATAACTGAGATTGTCCCTCAAGATCACGACGACGTACATAATGCCCTGTTGCAATATAATCAGCACCTAAATCTTCTGCAGCGTATTCTAAAAAAGCTTTAAATTTGATCTCTTTATTGCATAAAATATCCGGATTTGGTGTTCGTCCTGCTTTATATTCACTTAAAAAGTGCTCAAAGACATTATCCCAATATTCTGCGGCAAAGTTAATTTTATGTAGCTTAATGCCTAATTTATCACATACCGCTTGAGCATCAGCTAAATCAGCCGCAGCGGTACAATAATCGGTATCATCATCTTCTTCCCAATTCTTCATAAACAAGCCTTCCACTTGGTAACCTTGTTGTTGAAGAATAAACGCAGAGACCGATGAGTCTACTCCCCCAGACATTCCACAGATAACCTTTTTCGTCGCATTTTCAGTTAACTGGCAAGCGGTCACTTGTGAGCAATTATTTACAAATGTTTGTGATTTCATACCCTTTACTTCACTTCATAAAAAGAGGAATTTTGTTTAAAACGCTCAAGTTCTGTTGGATCTGCTTGACCTTTTTCAACCTTATCTTTTAAGTTGTCACAAGGCTCTTCACAGTCACACATTTTTTCCATTCCTAATGCAGAGATCCCCCCACAACTTCCTTTAATTGTTTTACCTTTAACAATATAGCCAATTGACATTGCAAAAATGATTGCAAGAAAAAAGCCAAAGGTTAATAAAATAGTTTCCATTTATCACTCCAAATAATCAATTATAAATGTGTTAATTTCTTAAATTCACTCGACATTTTAGTCTCATAGCCATTATCTGTTTTAATAATTAAAAAAATCGCTAAATGTTCTCTTTCTGCAATTTCTAATGCTTTATCTGTACCAAGTACAAACAACCCTGTCGCTAAACCATCTGCTTTCATTGATGTATTTGCTAATACGGTAATAGAGGCAAGATTATGGCTAATTGGTTTTAGCTGTTTTGGATCAATAATATGCGATAAACGATTTCCTTCGTCATCTTCAAAATAATTACGATAACTTCCTGATGTGGCTATACCTAAGTTACTAATCGGCACTAAAATTTGAATTTCTTGACCCTGCACTAAAGTTGGTTTTTCTATAGCAATTTGCCAATCATCTTTATGTATATTCTTCCCTTTGGCTCTTAGCTCGCCGCCAATCTCTACAAGATAATTTTCAATGCCTAGTTGTTCTAAATATTGTGCCAACTTATCAACGCCAAATCCTTTTGCAATAGAAGAAGTATCAATATACACCTTTGAGTGAGTTTTCACTAAACTAAATTGATTATTTTCAGACAAAAGTCTAATTTTATTAATTCCAACTGCTTGTGATTTTTCTGCGATTTGTTGTTCTGTTGGTGCTTGATTTAATCGTTTATCAGGTCCAAATCCCCATAAATTGACTAAAGGTCCAACGGTAATATCTAACGCACCTTGAGTGATTTTATTTAACTCAAATGCACTTTTAACAACTGTTGCAAAGTCTTTAGAAATCACAAAAGGTTTATTTATTTCTATCGATTGATTAAAACGACTAATTTCAGAATCTTTTTGATAGGTAGACATCGCATTATTCACCCCCACCAACAAATGATCTATTTCTTTTTTTATCTCTGCTGGTTTAAGCAATTCTTTGGTATGCTCATCAATATATTTAATATGATAAGTCGTTCCCATCGTTTTTCCTTCAAGACTGATTTGCTCCGACTCTTGATTACACCCACTCAATAAAAACAATGCCAGTGCCAACGCACTAAACAGTTTTAATTTATTCATAGAAACATCCTTCGTACATAAAATTTAAGTTTGCTAATTTTAACATAAAATAAACAAAGCGGTCAGATTTGTAAAAAAATTTGCAAATCTGACCGCTTGTTTTTGTTTGATCTCGTAAAAACGTAGCACGCTACCTCTCTACAAATCTTTATCAATGCTCTAATTAGCCACCGAAATCATCAAGTAAGATGTTTTCATCTTCAACACCTAGATCTTTTAGCATACCAATTACAGCTGCATTCATCATTGGAGGTCCACACATATAGTATTCACAATCTTCTGGTGCTTCGTGATCTTTTAAGTAGTTTTCATAAAGCACATTGTGAATAAAGCCCGTGTAACCAGTCCAATTATCATCAGGTTGTGGATCTGAAAGTGCTACGTGCCATTCAAAGTTTTCATTCTCTTTTGCAAGCGTATCAAAATCATTTACATAGAACATTTCACGTTTTGATCTTGCACCATACCAGAATGACATTTTACGTTTTGATTTCAAACGTTTTAGTTGGTCAAAGATATGTGAACGCATTGGTGCCATACCCGCACCACCACCGATAAATACCATTTCAGCATCGGTGTCTTTCGCAAAGAATTCACCGAATGGACCTGAAATTGTGACTTTATCCCCTGCTTTAAGTGACCAAATGTATGATGACATTTGACCCGGTGGAACATCTGGATTACGAGGAGGAGGCGTTGCAATACGTACGTTTAGCATAATAATGCCTCTCTCTTCTGGGTATGAAGCCATTGAGTAAGCACGTACGATAGGTTCATCAACCTTAGATACATAACGCCATAAATCAAATTTGTCCCAATCTTCGTGGTACTCTTTTGGAATATCAAAATCTTTATAAGCCACAGTATGTGGTTCAGCTTCGATTTGAATGTAACCACCCGCACGGAATGGCACATCTTCACCATCAGGAATTGCCAACTTAAGCTCTTTGATAAAGGTTGCCTCATTATCGTTAGAAATAACGGTACATTCCCATTTTTTTACACCAAAGATCTCTTCTGGTAACTCAACATCCATATTGCTTTTTACACTAACTTGACAAGATAAGCGATAACCCTCTTGTGCTTCACGTTTAGTAATATGCGAAAGCTCAGTTGGTAGGATTTCACCTCCACCACTTTTTACTTTAACCACACATTGACCACAAGAGCCACCGCCCCCACAAGCTGAAGAAACAAAAATACCTTTGCTACCTAGTGCATTTAGTAGTTTTCCTCCAGCAGGTAATGTAATTGCTTTTTCAGGATCATCATTGATTGAAATGGTAATATCGCCTGAATCTACTAATTTTGATTTAGCCACTAAAATAAGTGCGGCTAATGCAAATACGATTGCAGTAAATACGATAATACCGAAAATAAAATTACTCATTCGATATGCTCCTTATAGTTGAATACCTGAAAATGACATAAATCCTAATGCCATTAAACCAGCGGTAATAAAGGTAATTCCTAAACCACGAAGTCCTGCTGGAATATCCGCATATTTTAACTTCTCTGTGATCCCTGCAAGAGCAACGATGGCTAACATCCAACCTGTACCAGCGCCAATACCGTAAACCACTGATTCTGCAAAATTATATTCACGTTGTACCATAAATGATACACCACCAAAAATTGCACAGTTTACAGTGATTAGTGGTAAGAAAATACCTAATGCATTATAAAGTGCTGGTACAAACTTATCTAAAAACATTTCTAGAATTTGTACTAATGCAGCGATAACACCGATAAAGGTAATAAAGTTAAGGAAGGTTAAATCAACCCCTTCAACAAGTGCATTTTCTTTTAGTACGTGAACATAAACTAATTGGTTTACAGGTACTGAAATACCTAAAACCACGATTACTGCAATACCTAAACCAAAAGCCGTTGATACTTTTTTAGATACCGCAAGGAATGTACACATACCAAGGAAGAAAGACAGTGCCATATTTTCAATAAATACAGATTTTACAAATAGACTAATATAATGTTCCATTATTATTTCTCCACTTGTTCAGGTTTGAGAGTACGAAGCCCCCAAATTAAAAAACCGATGATAAAGAACGCACTTGGAGCAAGTAAGAACAAGCCATTTGTTTGATACCAACCACCATCTTGAATGGTTTGGAAAACAGTCATTCCAAATAATTTTCCTGAACCAATTAGCTCACGAATAAAGGCAACAGTCACAAGAATTGCACCATAACCTAAACCATTTCCGATACCATCCACAAAACTTTCTAATGGTGCAGATTTCATTGCAAAGGCTTCTGCACGTCCCATTACGATACAGTTTGTAATAATCAAACCAACGAATACCGAAAGCTGTTTAGACAAACCATAAGCATAAGCACGTAATATTTGGTCAACCAAAATTACTAATGATGCAATAATTGCCATTTGCACAATAATACGCACACTGTTAGGAATATAGTTACGGATAATTGAAATAAACAAGTTTGAGAATGCTGTTACAAAAATTACCGCAAATGTCATTACCACTGCAGTTTCTAATTTTGTGGTTACCGCTAACGCAGAACAGATACCCAAAATTTGCAATGCAATTGGGTTATTATCCATTACGGGTGATAACAATAACTTTTTCATATTTGATTTATCTGCCATTAGTTAGCTCCTGCTTTGAGTTTTGCTAAATATGGACCGAAGCCATTTTTACTAAACCAGTATTTAAATGTACCATCAACTCCACGAGACGTTAAGGTTGCACCTGATAATGCATCAATTCCGTGCTCTTTGTCTGATGAACCACCTTTTGCGATAGTGATAGCAGACTCACCTTGTTCATTCAGTAATTTTTTACCTTTAAACTGAGCTTGCCATTTTGGATTTTCAATCTCACCACCTAATCCTGGTGTTTCACCTTGCTCATAGTATGTAATACCATTGATAGTATTTCCATCTGGTTGAATAGAAATAAAACCATACATCACAGACCATAAGCCTGTTCCATAAATAGGAACAATAACTTGGCTTAATTGATTATCTTCACCTTTTACAAGATATACTTCTGCATATTTTGCACGAGTGCGAATGCTGGCTTTATCATCATTAGGTAAAATTTTAACATTTTGAGCAGGATCTTTTGCTGCCACTTTTGCATCAAAGTTTTTAATACCTTCAACATAGTCCCCTGTTGCCAAATCTACAATTCGAGGTTCAATGTTTTTAGTATAAATTTGCTTCACTTCTTTTTTAGTTACATCACCCTTTAATAAACCTGCCACATTTAAAATGTTTTTTTGTTTATCTAATGCTTTTTGTTCTTCTTGTGCTGATTTTAATAATACTGCCGATCCAGCTACAATAATTGAACAAACTAAACTTAACAGAACAACAATTGAAATTGTTCCGCCAATGCTATCTTTATTCTTAAACATTACGAGCTCTCCGACGTTTGATATTAGCTTGAACAACAACATAGTCAAATAATGGTGCAAACAAGTTAGCGAATAAAATGGCTAACATCATACCTTCTGGGTATGCAGGGTTTGCTACACGAATAATGACACACATTGTACCGATTAATGTTCCATACCACCATTTGCCTTTATTGGTAAATGATGCAGACACAGGGTCAGTTGCCATAAAGAACATACCAAGTGCAAAACCACCTAATACTAAATGCCAATACCAAGGCATTGCAAACATTGAGTTAGTTTCTGAGCCAATAAAATTGAATAATGTCGATGCTGCAATCATACCGATCATTACACCTGCAATAATTCGCCAAGAAGCAATACGTGTAAAGACAATGATTGCGGCACCAATTATAAGCATTAAGGTTGAGACTTCACCCATAGAACCTGGAATGTTGCCTAAGAATGCATCCATCCAAGTAATGGATTGACCTGTTACTGAATGCGTTAATGCACCTTGACCACCAGCTGCCCATTGGGAAAGAGCAGTTGCACCAGAAAAACCATCTGCAGCAGTCCAAACCATATCCCCTGAAATTTGAGCAGGATAAGCAAAGAATAAAAATGCACGACCCGCTAATGCAGGGTTCATAAAGTTTTTACCCACACCACCAAATATTTCTTTAGCTACAACTACCCCAAAACTTGCCGCTAATGCTGCTTGCCATAATGGTAATGTTGGTGGAACAATCAATGCGAGTAGAATAGAAGTAACGAAGAAACCTTCATTAATTTCGTGACCACGCACCATTGCAAATACGACTTCCCAGAAACCACCCACTAAGAAAATGGTTAAATAAATAGGAAGAAAATAGGTTGCGCCTAAGAGCATTTTACTAAATATACCAGCATCATTGCTTAAGGTTGCCCCTAACATATCTGATAAACCGTAGTGCCAGTTATTTACAAGACTATCTGCTAATGATCCTAAATGATGTGTAGCTGCAATGGCTTGTTCACCCACATTGAACATTCCATAAAACATTGCAGGAAACAAAGCTAACCAAACAATAATCATCATTCGTTTTGAATCTATAGCATCACGAACGTGAGAGTCTTTTTTGGTTACTGTTCCTTGCGTATAAAAAATGGTATAAGCTGCTTCAAATAAAGTATAGAATTTTTCATACTTTCCACCTTTATGAAAGGCAGGTTCCATTTTTTCAAAAAGATTGTTTAATCCCATTTTAACCTTCCTTCTCAATTTTTTCTAACGCCTGACGCAAGAGAGGACCGTACTCATTTTTACCTGGGCAAACAAAGGTACAAAGTGCCAAATCTTCTTCATCCAACTCTAAGCAGCCTAAGTTCTGTGCAGAATCAGTGTCGCCAGCAGCTAAATCACGTAATAATAATGTTGGAATGATATCTAATGGCATCACGCGTTCATAAGCACCGATTGGCACCATTGCACGTTCACCACCGTGTAAAGCAGTATTAAAATTAAATAATTTTTTACTGAAATGACCTAAGGTTGTACGTGTGATAGAGAATTTCTCTTTACCTGGCATAATCCAACCAAATAATTCTTTTTGACGTCCTTCAGCTAGCACTGAAACTTGCAAAGCATAACGCCCTAAATAATCAACAGGACCTTCTGCTTTCGCTCCGCTTAATACAGAACCTGAAATCACTCGATTTTCCCCTTCTTTTAACTCATTATTGGTTAATTGAGAAAGGTTTGCTCCAATACATGTTCTTACTAAACGAGGTTCTTTAACTTGAGGACCTGCTAAAGATACAATTCGATCAACGTATAATTCACCTGTAGTAAATAATTTACCTATCGCAATTACATCTTGATAATTGATGTACCAAACTGATTTAGAAATACTCACAGGATCAATAAAATGAATATGCGTCCCACTCAACCCTGCTGGGTGTGGACCTTCAAATTCGTGAATTTTTAAATTAGGTAGATCAACCGTTGGGATATTACTTCCACCAGCTTTACAAAGATGAACAGGACTCTCATCTAAATGACCTAACACAGTTAAACCATTGATAAAATCTTGCCAATGTGCTTTTAGGATAACTTCAGGATTTGCAGCTAATGGATTAGTATCCATCGCATTCACAAAAATTGAGGAAGGTTTACTGTCAATTGCAGGAGTTTTACTAAATGGACGACTACGAAATGCTGTCCACATACCTGAATCTACTAAATTTTGTTTCACTTGATCTGCGTTTAATGTAGCAAGTTCTGATACATCATAGCGAGAAAAAGTAATCTGCTCCGAACCCTCAACGCTAATTACAACTGATTGAAGAACACGTCTTTCACCACGATTAATCGCTGTGATTGTACCGCTTGCTGGAGCTGTAAAAACAACGCCTAAATTCTTTTTATCTTCAAAAAGAACCTGACCTTTTTTTACAACATCGCCCACTCGAACTTTCATCGATGGACGCATTCCCACATACTCTTCACCCAGTATCGCAACTTCATTCACGGTATTACCGTCTTGGATTACCTGTGCTGGTTTCCCATCAATAGGAAGATCCAAGCCTTGTTTAATTGTAATCATAATTATTTGCACTACTTTTATTGGGTTAATACAATGATTGCAAAACTGCAATCCCGTTATTGAGTTACAGTGAAAATAAGAATAAACACTCCACTTATTCTTAAAACACGCTGCTAATTTCTCAAATCTCGTTTTCTATAATTAACAATTTGCCCTAAGGAAAATGTAAAATAGAAATAAACAGGGTATTCTACCTAAAAAACCCCCTTGAGTTCTACTTAAAAAGTAACTTTTTTGTATTTTAAGTCTGAAATTTTAACAACTCGTAACAATAAATAAACAAATTCACCTAAAATTTGATACTGGTCAAATTTAATAATCACAGGTAGAATACGCTTACTTTTAGAAATCATAATGGAATTTGAATGAATATTACTATATCAGAAAATGCACAACTTCATTTTAAAAAACTACTTAAAGAGCAAGATGAAGGAACCCATATCCGTATTTTTGTTGTCAATCCGGGCACGCCACGTGCTGAATGTGGTGTTTCATACTGCCCTGCTGATGCTGTTGAAGAATCTGATACAGAAATAAAGTTTAATTATTTTTCTGCTTTTATTGATGATATGAGTATCAATTTTCTAGAAGATGCTGAAATTGATTATGTCACTGATGACTTTGGTGCTCAATTAACAATGAAAGCCCCTAATGCAAAAATGCAAAAAGTAGCTGATGATGCCCCACTTATCGAACGTATTGATTATGTTCTTCAAACTCAAATTAATCCACAACTTGCTAATCACGGGGGAATGGCAACCCTCACTCAATTAACGGATGATGGTATTGTAGTATTACAATTTGGTGGTGGTTGTAACGGTTGCTCAATGATTGATGTAACCTTAAAAGAAGGTATTGAAAAACAGCTTATTAGTATTTTTGGTGATGAAATCAAAGGCGTTCAAGATGCAACTGAACATCAAGCAGGTGAACATTCTTATTACTAATTTTTAAGCATAAACAAGCGGTAAGATTATAATGAAAATTTGTAAATCCTATGTTACCATCACAGGTAACAGTTTTATATAAAAGAGCTAAATAACACTTACTAAAATAGATAAACTAAGGAGCAAATGATGAAAATTTTTATAGCATCAGAAATAGATATTGATAAGATATCCGAATTGTTTAATTTGTACAGAATGTTCTATGAACAACCAGATGATTACCAAGCCAGTAAACAATTCATTGTTGATAATTTTAAAAATAAGCGTTCTGAAATATTTATATTAGAAGACAACGGAGAATTTATTGCGTTTGTTCAATTGTATACAAATTATTGCCCAATTGCTCTTGAAAGCTACAAATCCCTATCCGACTTGTATGTTAAACCAGAATATCGTAGAAAAGGTTATGCTTTCACTATTATGCAACATATCATTGATTATTATAAAGCAAAAGGTTTTCAAAGACTTACTCTTGAAACAGCAATTGATAATATAGCTGGACAAAAACTCTATGAAAAACTGGGTTATCAAAGAGAAGTTGATTTCTTCACTTATCATAAATTACTTAAATAAACTTAGCAGAAGGGTATTCAATATCAAAAAATACCCTTTTAATTACCTATAAAATACAATTTTCTAATTATTTCCATCATAACTATGCTAAACAAAAACTATCGTGGACGTTTTTCTGTTGCACCAATGCTTGATTGGACAACTTCCCATTGTCGCTATTTTCATCGACAATTTACCCAACACGCTTTGCTTTATAGCGAGATGATCACTGCCCCAGCAATTTTAAATGCAAAATATGATTTATTGGTGTTTGATCCTGCAGAAAACCCTGTTGTATTACAACTTGGTGGAAGTGATCCACAACAACTTGCACAATGTGCCAAATTAGTAGAACAGCGTGGTTATACTGAAATTAACCTTAATGTAGGCTGCCCTTCAGATCGTGTTCAAAATGGAATGTTTGGAGCTTGTTTAATGGCAAATGCAGAGTTAGTAGCACAATGTATTGAAGCAATGAAAAATGAAGTGACTATCCCTGTTACTGTTAAACACCGTATTGGCATTGATGAATTAGATAGTTATGAATTTTTGTGTGATTTTATTGAAAAAATACAGCCTGTTTGTGATGATTTTATTGTTCACGCACGTAAGGCTTGGCTTTCTGGATTAAGTCCAAAACAAAACCGTGAGGTTCCTCCTTTAAATTATGAGCTAGTGTATCAACTCAAAAAAGCATATCCTCATTTGAATATCAGTATCAACGGAGGGATTAAAACGATTGAGGAAATTAAACATCATTTACAATTTGTTGATGGTGTAATGGTGGGACGAGAAGCGTTTCAAAAAACCACTTTATTAGGTTATATTGATCAAGCTATTTTTGATGAAACTGCCCCTATCGTCACCCCCATTCAAGCTGTAGAAAAAATGTTCCCTTATATCGAACAACAGCTTTCTAAAGGCGTCTTCTTAAATCATATGGTTCGACCAATGCTAAATGCGTTTCAAAGCTGTCGAGGAGCAAAACAGTGGCGACGTCACCTCAGTGAAAACGCTCATAAACAAGGGGCGGGTATAGAAGTGGTTGAAACTGCATTAAGCTTTATAAAATAAAAGCAAGCGGCTACTTACTGATAAAAATTTGCAAATTTTTACGTAAATGTAACCGCTATATAACAAAGTAGCTCTATTCGTCTAAAAACTAATTAAGTATTTGTGACTTTTTCACTCCATGGCGCAACCCAAAATAAACAAATCATTCCTGGTATTGCCACAAAGAAACAACCAATAAAGAAATGGTAATAACCAAATTGCTCCACAAACCAACCTGTACCTGCACCCAATAATTTACTAGGAAGAGCATATAAGCTTGTAAAAATGGCTAATTGCATTGCCGTGTACATTGGATTCGTTTCCCTTGCCATAAATGCCACAAAAGCCACTGTTCCCAATCCAACGCCCAGATATTCACCTGAAATAACGAAACCTAGCTTAATTAACTCACTAATACCTATAGTGTCAGTATCAAAATGTCCAAAACTTGCTAAATAAGCAAAGCCTAAAATAGTGATAATTTGCACGACGCCAAATATCCACAATGCACGGTTTATACCTAATCTAATCATTGCAATACCACCAATGATCCCACCTCCAATACTACACCAAAAAGAGGTTAATTTTACCACTGAAGCAATATGTGTTTTAGTAAATCCCATATCTAAAATAAATTTAGTTTGTAGTGTCGTTGCAAGGGAATCTCCTAATTTATAAAGGAAAATAAATAGAATTAATCCTATCGCACCATACACGCCCTTACGAGTAAAAAACTCTTTAAAAGGATCCACAAAAGCGGTATAAAAAGGTTTGGAGTGATCATTTGTGGAGAAAATCTTTTCATCACTAAAAAAGATCGTGATCAATAAACCAGGAACTAAAAATGCTGCAGTAATCATAAATACACTTTCCCAAGCCATATGATCCGCCAATGCGAGTGAAAGCCCTCCTGGTATTAAACCGGCGACACGATAAGCATTCACGTGAATGGAGTTTCCTAATCCAAGTTGATTATCCGTTAAAATTTCTCGGCGATAGGCATCAATCACAATATCTTGTGTTGCTGATGCAAAAGCAAAAAGTAAGGATAATATTGAAATAAGGGTAATATCTTGTTTAGGATCAAAAAAACCATAACTTCCCAAAATAACAATAAGGACTATCTGGGCAACAAAAATCCACCCCCGACGACGCCCTAAAAATGGAAAAGGATAGCGATCTAACAAGGCTGCCCATAAAAATTTAAACGTATAGGGTAATGAAATTAAAGTAAAAGCAGCAATCGCTTTAATATCTAAATTCTCAGAGGTAAACCACGCTGGAATGAGTTGAATCAATACAAACAGTGGTAAACCCGAACAGAACCCCGTATAGATACAAAGCAACATATTTTTTGTAAAGATTTGTTGCCAAATAGACTGTTGTGGTAAGGTATTTTCAGTCATTTTATTTCCTTAATAAAAATGAAAATTATAGTTTACTCTTTTTATATAAAAAAAGGGATAATTATTCTAAATAAGTATCAAATTTTTCAATGCTTTTAAAACATAAACTCGCTTAACTTATGATTGCTCCCCTGTAAAGTATAAGCTAGACTTAATGAGTATTACTATTTTTAAGGAGAAAATAATGGGATTCTTATCAAAAACATTTGGTGGATTATCAAAATCTTACTATATAAGACACTTTCTATTTGGATTAATCTTTGTTGCTTTATTGATATTTACAGGCTATTCATCTTTTGAAAGAACAGGTAATCTGAACCATTTTATTGCAATATCAACTTTCTCTGTTGTCTTAAATATACTGTATCCTTACTCTCGATTTGTTTATGAAAGTGTTATTGACTATATTTTAGGAGATAACTTCTTTATTTTTAACGGTATTATTTTTCTGTTTGCAAAATTCATAACAATGCTTCTATGCTGGTATTTCTCTTTTATTATTGCACCAATTGGATTACTTTATCTCTACTTTTATCATTCAAAGCAAGAAAAATTACATCAAGAGAAATAAATCCGACTTAATCTTCTTTAAAAAGCGTAAAAATACTGAATAATACTAATAAAAAATACTAGACAATTGTTATTTTTTCGTTACAGTATTAGATTAATTCTAATAAAAAAGAGGTCAAACACAATGTTTTCAAATGAAGTTGTTATCTCAATTATTGTATTGCTTGCTTTAAGCTTATTACGAATAAATGTGATAATCGCCCTTATTATTTCAGCCTTAGTTTGCGGTATTATCGGAAATTACGGTGTTGATGGCATCACTCTTTCAGATGCATTATCCAAAACTATTAATAGTTTCTCTGATGGTTTAGGTGGTGGTTCTGAAACGGCGATGAATTATGCCATTTTAGGTGCTTTTGCGGTTGCACTGTCTAAGTCTGGCGTTACTGATTTACTTTCCTATAAAATTATTCAACATTTTGGCAAACAACCATCTGATCGTTCCGTTTTTTGGTTTAAATATATCCTATTGTTTGTATTGGTTGCATTTTCAATGTCATCACAAAATGTGATTCCAATTCATATTGCATTTATCCCAATTGTTGTGCCACCACTATTAAGTGTGATGAACCAATTAAAAATAGATCGTCGAGCGGTAGCCTGTGCATTAACCTTTGGTTTAACTGCAACCTACATGTTAATTCCTGCAGGTTTTGGACAGATCTTTATTCAAAGTATTTTGGTGAAAAACATCAATGATGCAGGTGCAAGTTTAGGTATAGCAACATCTGTATTGGAAGTGTCAAAAGCAATGTTCATTCCTGTTTTAGGTATGATTTTAGGTCTATTATGTGCCTTTTTCATTACTTATCGTAAACCTCGTACCTATATCGAAGATTGCCCTGAACCAACGGCAGAAAGTATTGAAGAACGAGTAAAACGAGTGAAACCATTCCACGTTAGTATTAGCATTGTTGCTATTATTGTTACTTGTACTGTGCAACTTGTAGTGGGATCAACTATTATGGGAGGACTCGCAGGACTTATTATCTTTGCTTTAGGAGGAGTCTTTAAACTTAAAGAAAGTAGTGATATCGTCCAACAAGGTTTACGCTTAATGGCAATGATTGGTTTTGTAATGATTGCAGCATCAGGTTTTGCCAGTGTCGTTAATTCAACAGGTGGAGTGCCTGAATTAGTTACTTCGTTAAGTGAAACTATTGGTGCAGATAACAAAGGTCTAGCTGCCTTCTTAATGCTCTTAGTAGGTTTATTTATTACGATGGGTATCGGTTCATCATTCTCAACGGTACCAATTATTGCTTCAATTTATGTACCACTTTGTTTATCTTTTGGTTTTTCACCATTGGCAACAGTTGCCATTGTGGGTGTAGCAGCAGCACTAGGTGATGCAGGCTCTCCAGCATCAGACTCAACCTTAGGTCCAACATCGGGCTTAAATGCTGATGGCAAGCACGATCATATTTGGGATTCTGTGGTACCAACTTTCTTACACTTTAATATTCCATTATTAGTGTTCGGTTGGATTGCTGCAATGATTCTATAACATAGAATCAGTCATAACATAAAAAGTTGGGTATAAATCCCAACTTTTTTATTATCTGTTACTCTCTTTAAACTCTAACCACTGGTGCTGTAACTGGCTTAGTTTTTGTGTTGCGGCTTTCCAGCGTGTTGTTGATTGTAATTCTCGCCACGTAATAGTTTTACGTTTCATCAATGAGAAATGACGCTCTTTCTGCTGCTGAGTTGGGGTATAGTTTAACTTATCTAAAACCTGTATCACGCCCTGCGGTTCATTGCATAACAATAACAAATCACAACCCGCATTTAGCGCTTTCTGACTACGCTCAACATAATCCCCCATAAAGCCAGCCCCTTTCATACCAAGATCATCAGAAAAAATCACCCCGTTAAAATTGAGCTGTTTGCGTAACACCTCTTTTAACCAATAACTTGAACCGCTGGCTGGCTGAGAATCACAGAGCGTATAAATCACATGAGCAGGCATAATAGCTGACAGTTTATTTTTTTGAATTAAATTCGCAAATGGCACAATATCTTGTTCCAAAATAGCAGTTTTAGGACGTTCATCAAAAGGTGTTTCTAAATGTGAATCAGCAATCACTCGTCCGTGACCAGGAAAATGCTTACCTGTGGTTGCCATTCCAACTTCTAACATACCATCAATAAATTGCTCTGCGACAGGTAACATTTCATTCACTTGCGATCCAAATGAACGATCGCCAATCGCTTTACATTGATGACCTAAATCTAACACAGGTGCAAAACTCAGATCAATATCCATCGCAAACATTTCCGCCGCCATAACCCAACCTGCCTCTTTAGCTAATTGTGGTTGCTTTAAGGCTAAGAAAGATTGTATTGCAGGCAAAGTGGTAAAGCCTTCTCTAAAACGCTGTACTCGTCCTCCTTCTTGATCGACAGTTATCAATAATGGCTTTTTCACTTCTTTGCGGATAGATTGAATTAAGGCTTGCAACTGTGCTTTGTCGTGAAAATTACGACTAAACAGAATCAGCCCTGAAATCAAAGGATGCTCTAAAATTTCTTTTTCTTCTTGGGTCAACGTATAGCCTGCGATATCGATGAGTAGCATAGTTTTTTCTCAATAATTAGTGTTTATCTGATACAACAAAGCGGCTACTTTTATAGAAAAATTTGCAAATTTTTCATTAAATCTAACCGCTTATTTCATTGTATTTTAAAGTAAAATTTCAGCTTAACCTAAAATCTTATCTAATTCAGCACTGACTTCTTCAACTTTTTTCGTACCATCTAGTTTGAAGTATTTTGTGTTGCCTGCTTGTGCTTCTTTACCATAGTATTCCACTAATGGCTTAGTTTGTTTGTGGTAAATCGCTAAACGATCTAATACAGTTTCAGGTTTGTCATCTTGGCGAATAATTAAATCTTCACCTGTTACGTCGTCTTTACCTTCCACTTTTGGTGGATTGTAAACCACGTGATAAGTACGTCCAGAAGGTTGGTGTACACGGCGACCGCTCATACGCTCAACGATCACTTCATCAGCAACATCAAATTCTAAAACAAAATCAATCGCAACACCTGATTCTTTTAATGCGTCTGCTTGTGGGATTGTGCGAGGGAAACCGTCTAATAAGAAACCTTTTTCACAATCTGGTTGTGCGATACGATCACGTACTAATGCAACGGTTAATTCATCGGGTACTAATTTACCTTCGTCCATTAACGCTTTTGCTTGTTTACCTAATTCAGTACCTGCTTTGATTGCTGCACGGAACATATCCCCTGTTGAGATTTGTGGGATACCAAATTTATTCATAATAAATTGAGCTTGTGTTCCTTTTCCTGCACCGGGTGCACCTAATAAAATAATTTTCATAAAATCCTCTTTGTTAATAAAAATAGTAAATATGACGTTAATTTTAACATTAAATCGCCATTAAATCTGCTTTAAAAGTTTATCAACTACACGACTTACCGCAAAAAATCCAAAAGTGGCAGTCACCACCGTTGTGGCACCAAAACCATTGGCACAATTCATTGTCGCTGACACTTCACAACCATCCCCCATTTTTGTAAAAATCAACGGCTGGGTTGAAAACACGCAATCCACACCAAATTTGCGTTTTGGATTGGTGCTGAAATTATACTCTTTACGCAAAATATTCCGGACTTTTGAGGCTAGAGGATCTTGGATTGTTTTGCTTAAATCGGTAATTTGAATTTGGGTTGGATCAGTCTGACCACCTGCTCCGCCCGTCGTAATCAGCTTAATTTTATTGCGTTTGCAATAAGCAATCAACGCTGCTTTGGTTTGCACGCTATCGATCGCATCAATCACATAATCATAACCACGCATTAAATAATCACTCAAATTATCTTTGGTTAGAAAATCATCGATAATTTGCACTTCGCATTCAGGGTTAATCAGTTTAATACGCTCTTGCATTGCTTCGGTTTTTAGGTTGCCTATTTGCCCAGAAAGTGCGTGAATTTGGCGATTGATATTGGTGACGCAAATATCATCCATATCAATCAAGGTAATCTTGCCAATCCCTGAACGAGCCAATGCTTCCACCGCCCACGAACCCACACCACCAATGCCGATCACACAAATATGCGATTGACGTAATTTTTCTAATCCTTGTGGCGTATAAAGACGACCAATACCGCCAAAACGTTGATCGTAGTTGTCTATTCTAGTCATAATAAGTATATTCTTTAATTGTTATTTTGATCGGAATAAGTTTCTTATTTTTTTCTTTATATTTAATTACTTTTACTAAATTATTTTTATCGTCATATCCATAAACTTTTTTATAATCTAAAATATCACGATTCATATATTTAGATTCTTCAGCAAGATTATTTTTATCATCATATTTATAAACTTTTTTATAGTTTAAAATATCACGATTTATATATTTAGATTCTTCAATAAGATTACCACTGTTATATTTAAAAATAAATTTGGTATATAACTCATTATTAGAATTATAATATGCCTTTTCAGTCATTTTTCTTTCATTATTATATTTATATATAACCTTAGTATTTACAGATCCATTTGTTAGAAAAGTAGTTTCTTCGATTTTATTTCCATTATTATCATATTTACGGTGCCAGCTAAATCGCCCTAAATTTCCATTTATATCATAAGACATATTTTCAATAATATTTTCTTTAGCATCATATTTTTTAATAGACTTAGCCGAACCAATTAAAATATTATCTTCATTATATTTATTACTTTTACATATTTTTTTACTGTCTTTTTGATTACATTTAGAAATCCATTTATACTCTAAACTACCATTAATTGTATAAGATGAGTTCTCAATCTCCTCTCCGTTTTTATCATATTTTGTTATTATATGACGATAAAAATTCCATTGATCATTAAAATCATACGAAATATATTCAATCAATTGATTATTTTCGTTATAGCTAAAGATATTTAATTTATCTAAAACACCATTACTTTTATAGGTTCTACTCTCAATTTTATTATTTCTATTATCATACTTTGATATAGTCTTATACCATATCGAACCTGAAGCGGATATTTCAATTGCATTATTCCTATCATCATATTTAACTGATTCAATATAATCAATATCTCCATTTTCCTTATATATAATATATTCAGTTTTATTCCCTCTTTTATTATAACGACCACCATACTCATAATACTTAGGATCTAGTTTCTGTATCTGCTTTGAACTATTAATTTTATTGATAATATCCTTATCAACAAATGATGCAGAAACAAAACTTTTTACTTTTCCATTAAGTCTATCAGTCTTCCAAGTACTATTCTCTAATGCGTTTACAGAATGAGTAAACAATATTCCACAAAAGATTGTTAATAAAATTCTCATCATATTTATCCTTTAATTAAACACTATTCTTAATATTTTCCAACTCTTCCCAACGCTCAAAAGCTTGTTCTAGCTCTTGCTCTTTATCGGCTAATTTTTGTAACTGAGCATTGGTATAGCTTGGCTCTCGTGCAAAAAACTCTGCTGAATTAACTTCTTGTTGTAAGGTTTCAATCTCGGCTTCAAGTTGTTCCATTTTTTGTGGTAAGCTTTCTAATTCTAAATTTTCTTTGTAAGAAAGTTTTACTTTTTTTGCATTTTTTGGTGTTGATGTGACCGCTTGTTTAGGTTCTTCTTTTTTAAGCGGTGCTTTTTGTACGACTTTTTGTGATTTTTCTCGAGTTGCAAACACATTATCTTGTTGCTGTTTTGCATCAAAATAACCACCTACATATTTATTTACCACGCCATCACCTTCAAAAAAATAGCACTCTGTTGCGGTGTTATCAATAAATTGACGATCGTGGCTCACAATAATCAGTGTGCCTTGATAATTTGTCAGCATTTCTTCTAACAGTTCTAAGGTTTCTACATCAAGGTCATTGGTCGGTTCATCAAGAATTAACAGATTATTCGGTTTTAATAATAATTTTGCTAATAATAAGCGATTTTTCTCACCTCCAGATAACGCTTTAACCGGTGTTCTCGCACGTTGTGGTGGGAATAAAAAATCTTGTAAATAGCCTAAAACGTGACGTTTTACACCATTAACTTCAACATCTTGTTTTCCCTCTGCAACATTATCCATCACGGTTTTTTCTAAATCTAATTCCGCTCGGTGTTGGTCAAAATAGGCAACTTCTAATTTGGTGCCACAATGCACTGTACCAGAAGTAGGTTGTAACTCATTAAGTAATAATTTAATAAACGTGGTTTTTCCACAACCATTTGCACCAACTAAAGCAATTTTATCGCCACGCTGAATAATGGTGCTGAAATCTTTTAATAATGGTTTACCATCAATACTAAAACTGGCATTTTCCATTTCAAAAACGATTTTGCCTGAACGGATGCGATTATCAACCGAAACTTTTACATTACCTTGCACTTCTCGGCGTTGCTGTCTTTCTTGGCGTAACGCTTTTAAGGCTCGAACACGTCCTTCATTACGAGTACGTCTTGCTTTAATCCCTTGACGGATCCACACTTCTTCCTGTGCGAGTTTTTTATCAAACAGATCATTTTGAAGGGCTTCAATTCGAAGATCTTCCTCTTTGGTTTCAAGATAAGTATCATAATTTCCAGAATAAGAAATTAATTTACCACGATCCAAATCGACAATACGAGTCGCCATTTTACGAATAAAACTACGATCGTGGGAAATAAAAATAATGCTTCCTTTAAAGTCCAATAACAGATTTTCTAACCACGCAATCGCATCAATATCCAGATGGTTGGTCGGTTCGTCCAATAATAAAATATCAGGATCTGCCACTAATGCTCGCGCTAAAGCAGCACGACGCACCCAACCACCCGAAAGTTCACATAAACGCATATCAGGATTAAGCTCTAAGATTTTTAAGGTATCTTGAATTTTATTTTCAAATCGCCAACCATCGCTATGCTCTAATTTTGCTTGCACTTGCGATAATTCACTCATCAACTGATCAGAATAATCCGTTTGCATTTGAGTCAGAATATGATGATATTCTTTTAATAAATCAGCCAAATGAGCGACACCCTCTGCCACATAATCAAAAACGGTATCTTCGATATGACGAGGGGGATCTTGTTCCAATCTTGCAATAACGATCCCTTTTTCAACGATTAATGAGCCATCATCCAGTTTGATTTCACCCGCAAGTACTTTCATCAAGGTTGACTTACCAGCACCATTTCTTCCTACCAGACACACTCGTTCGTTTGGTTCAATATGTAATTCACTGTGATCTAATAAAGGTTGATCACCAAAACCTAAACACGCATTAGAGAGATTTAATAAAGCCATATTTTCCTTGAGGCATAATATAAAAACAATTGGGCAAGATTTTAACAGATTTATGGAAGGTTGTAAGCGGTAAGATGTTGATTAAAATTTGCAAATTATTGTTAATATCTTACCGCTTGATAGTTTACTTTTACATTACAATTACATCAAACTGCTCTTGGCTGTAAAAAGGTTCGATTCTAACTTCGATTTTTTTACCAATGAACACTTCTAGTTCTGCAAGTAAGGCGTGTCTTTCTTCGTTAATCAAGTAATCTACTACATTTTTTGAGGCATAAACCACGAAGCGTTCTGCTGAAAAGAGATGATGCACTCGTACAATTTCTCGCTGAATTTCATAACATACGGTTTCAACCGTTTTTTGTACGCCTTTTCCTTTACAAGAGGGGCAATCTTCACACAAAATATGTTCTAAACTTTCTCTGGTTCGCTTACGAGTCATCTCAACTAGCCCGAGCTGAGTAAAGCCGTTAACATTTGTTTTTACTCGATCCTTACTCAATGCCTCTTCTAGTGATTGCAATACTCGTTGTTGATGCTCTTCATCCTGCATATCAATAAAATCAATAATAATGATACCGCCAAGATTACGTAGTTGTAGCTGATGAGCGATGGCTTTGGTTGCCTCAATATTAGTATTAAATACGGTTTGTTCAAGATTACGATGCCCAACAAAAGCACCTGTGTTAATATCAATGGTGGTCATTGCTTCAGTTTGATCAATAATTAAATAGCCACCAGATTTTAGATCAACACGTTTTTCTAACCCTTTTTGAATCGCTTCTTCTACACCATAGGCATCAAAAAGAGTCTGTGTGCCGTTATAAAGTTCTACATTTTGTGCCAATTCAGGCATAAATTCTGTTAAAAACTCTTTCACTTGCTCATAAATTGTTTTTGAGTCAATAATAACGGCACTAATTTCTGTTCCAACAAAATCCCTTAATACACGTTGTGCTAAAGCCACTTCACCGTAAATCATTGATTTGGTTTTGTATTTTGATTTACGCTCCATAACTTTACGCCATAAGCGTTTTAAAAATACCACATCTTGTTGCAAACTACCTTCTGAAACATCTTCAGCAGCCGTACGAACGATAAAGCCTCCCAGTTCGTCACAATAAGGCTCAACCAGTGCTTTTAAACGTTCTTTTTCTGATTCACTTTCAATACGTTGTGAAACGCCCACGTGACTGTTTTCAGGCATAAAAACCAGATAACGAGAGGGTAAAGTAATGTCAGTGGTTAATCTCGCTCCTTTTGTACCAATAGGATCTTTAACCACTTGTACAATAATGCTCTGTCCTTCTCGCACCAATTCACTGATATCTTTAACAATAAATTGTTTCTTTTCACTTTCATCAATACATTCAGTGTGAGAAACAATATCAGAAGCGTGTAAAAAGGCGGCTTTTTCTAATCCAATATCCACAAAAGCTGATTGCATACCTGGTAATACTCGGGTAATTTTTCCCTTATAAATATTCCCAACAATACCCCGCTTTGATTCTCGTTCAATATGAACTTCTTTTAAAACACCATTTTCAACTAATGTTACACGAGTTTCACTTGGTGTTACATTGACTAATAATTCTGCACCATTCATTGTTCTATTCTTATTTAAAAAACTAATCTTCTAATTTTAACACTAAATATCATTATAGAGAGTAAAATTTACTTTGTATCTCACAATAAATTTGCTAATCTGCGATCCGTTTCACATAATTTTAATATATTGTAGATGTAATACCCAACTTCTACTAATAGGACAACAATCAATGACAATTCAAACCTTTATTTTAGGTAAAGACAAAGCGTTAGAAGACAGTATTAATACTTTTCAACATAAATTAACTCAACTTGGCTTTGATATCGAAGAAGTCTCTTGGCTCAATCCCGTACCTAATGTGTGGTCGGTGCATATTCGTGATAAACATTGCCCACAATGTTTTACCAATGGCAAAGGGGCAACTAAAAAAGCGGCATTAGCCTCTGCACTAGGGGAATTTTTTGAACGTCTTTCAACTAACTATTTTTGGGCGGATTTTTATTTAGGTCAGCAACTTGCAAACAGCGATTTTGTGCATTATCCCAATGAAAAATGGTTTGCAATTGAAAATGAACAGCAACTACCAAGCGGTCTGTTAGATCCTTATTTATGCAATTATTTTGATCCTGATAATGAACTCACACCAGATCTATTAATTGATCTACAATCTGGTAATGAAAAGCGTGGTATCGTCGCACTGCCTTATACTCGTCTTAGTGATAATAAAACCATTTATATTCCACAAAGTATTGTTGGTAATTTATTTGTATCTAATGGAATGTCTGCAGGTAATACGAAATTTGAGGCTCGTGTACAAGGGCTTTCAGAAGTTTTTGAACGCTATGTTAAACATAAAATTATTACCGAAGCCATCAGCTTGCCAGAAATTCCTCAAACCATTATAGATAGTTATCCTAATATCAAAGCGTCAATCTCTAAACTGGAAGACGAGGGATTTCCAATCCTTTGTTTTGACGCCTCATTAGGTGGGCAATTCCCTGTCATTTGTGTGATTTTATTAAATCCACACAATGGTACTTGCTTCGCCTCGTTTGGTGGACATCCTAATTTTGAAGTCGCTTTTGAACGTACGGTAACCGAATTATTGCAAGGCAGAAGTTTAAAAGATTTAGATGTTTTCACTCCGCCCTCTTTTGATAATGATGATGTGGCAGAACATAGCAATATTGAAACGCATTTTATCGATTCAAGCGGTCTGATTTCGTGGGATTTATTCAAAAAAGATCCTGATTTTGATTTCCATCATTGGGATTTTTCAGGCTCAACCCAACAAGAGTTTGATAACCTAATGGCAATATTCAACCACCTTGAACAACCTGTTTATATTATGGATTATGAGCATTTAGGAGTTTATGCGTGCCGAATTTTAGCCCCGAGTATATCTAATATTTACCCTGCTGATGATTTAATTTATGCCAATAATAATATGGGAATGCAGTGGCGTGAAATTTTATTAGATCTACCCAATTTTCATCATAACAAAGCCACTTATCAAGAATTACTAGAGCAACTTGACGAACAAGGTATTGATGATTTCACCCGTGTAAGAGAGTTTTTAGGCATAGCCGCAAATAAAGGTTCAGCACTACAAACCCTACGTATTGGTGAACTAAAATCAATGCTCAACCTCGCCATTGGCAACTTAGAAGAGGCACTAGATTGGGCAAACTGGACAATGGATATGAACGCAACAGTATTCACTCCAGAAAGAAACAATTACTATCGTTGTTTAATTCAATCTATTGAACTCTTTTTAGATAAAGAGCGAGAGCCTAAACAATATCAAACTGTCTTTGAAAAAATGTATGGAAAAGAGACGGTGGAATTTGTTTGGAATGCTGTTGCTGGGGGAAATCCATTCTACCAATGGACAGCCTCTGATGAAAATTTAACAGGTTTAACCTCTCATCAAAAATTACTTGAAGCGTATGCAAAAGTACAAAAAGCAAAGGTAAATCCGATTCAGAACTAGTGTTCCAATTCCAATGAAGCGGTAAGATATTGATCAAAATTTGCAAATTTTTGGTTTTATCTAACCGCTATACTTTATGCAACATAGAGTTTCACCTAAATTGTGTATCATAAAAAAACTTGAAAATCATATACCACATAAGTTACCATCAATAACAGAACATTACACTCATAAAAATTCACCTTTAAACTATTCTGTAAAGGGAGTAATACGATGAAATGGCTACTAGAACCACTAGAACAATTTAAAAGTATAATAGACATAATAAATTGGTTAGAACAAACTCAAGATAAACCTATTGTGCTATTGTTTATTATTATTGCTATCTTCTACATAGTTTTTCCTATCTGCAAATGGCTTTTCAAATTATTTATACGCTTCGTAGAAAAGGTGATTCTTTCAACATTAACCAACTGCCTGAAAACTCAAAAAGAAAAAAAGAAAAAGCCTCTGAATAAAAATATCGGTTTTAAAGGTTTTAACAGTTTATACCCTCCTCCAACTCATTCCATTACTTTACACAGTTATTTATACGATGAACAACAAACATATTATGGATGGAAAGCATACCAAAAAGAAAATCCACACAATTTTACTGGTGATAAAACATACCTAAACGATGAATTACTTTTACTTAAACAACTATGTGCTGAAAATGCTCAACCCTTATTACTTATTGGAGAAGGTGGTTGTGGTAAAACACGTTTATCCTTAGAACTTGCCCGTAATATAAATTCACTACCTGAATATAACAAAAAATGGGTTGTATATAAATCCCCACAAAAACTTGAAAAATCCTCATTAGATGAATTAATAACACGAGCAAAACTACATAAAAAGAAAATTGTTTTAGTACTTGATTATATTGATACACTATCTGGTGATCTTGATTTTGATGAACTATATAATCAGTATATGGAAGCCAACAGTGAATATAACCAATATATCCGTTGGATACTTACTTGTCGTAGTAGCTATTTTGATGATGAAAAGAAACCCTCAAAATTAAAAATAGAAAACTTATCTGTAATTAATTTAAGTGCTAATGACTCTTGGCTTAATGGCTGGAGAAAAAAAGCTTGCCAATTTATCTATAGTGATAGTGACAATAATAATGATAGTCCTATCTTAGCTGTTATTCAAAAGTATTTAAAATATCAAGAAATACCTATCGAATTTAGCTCTGATTGTTTTTATGATATATGGCGAATCTTAGACAGCAGCCTTCCTCAGGAAATGCAAAATCATTATAGTATTGCTCAATTAACAATGTTATTTCCACTTAGTGCTGAAATTGTAAAAACATTAGATCCTAACATTCAAAATATTATTACTCATTGGCAAAAAGATGGTTGGTTACATAAGGAAAATAATCTTTATGCTCTAGGACACGATACATTATGTGATTATTCTGTTTTATATGAATTGAAAAAGAGTAAAAATCCCAAAGTCACTTTAAATGACTATTGGCTATACTCAAGACAACACCAAGCTGAACACAATTACTTCGTTGCCTTAAGACGTACACTCCCAATTATGGCAATGCACTTTTCCCTATATGCATTACTTCTTGAAGATAATATAGCGCAATTAGAAATAAATAATTCAGATTTTATTACCAATAATCTAGAACAAGGTAACTTATACGCTATGGCACTAATGTCAGTAAGTCTAATATTTAAAGAAAAATGGAGAATATTTACCTATACTTTATCCTCATATCAAATAAAAGCATTAAAAGAAGCCTTTGATAATGAAAAAAATAAATTTTCAACTAAACTAAAATACAGTAGTCAGCTCTATATATTAGCTATAACTTCCTTTCCATATAGTGCTTTTTTACGTGCTTACTACGCTTTTTTAATTTCTGGCAATACCACATCAACACTTCACAATTATCTTAACTTAGAAGTGAATCTTAATTACAATAAAAATGAATTACAAGACATTTATTATTTACTACAGAAAGCCAATATAATAAATGATAAAAAAAGAGAAAAGAAATTATCACACTCAGAAATATTAGAAATAGATAAAAACGTTGCAGAATTAATACTTACTGCATATCAACAATTAAGCAAAATGTATCAATCTTCAGATATACTACATTCAACAGCTATATATAATTTAGCATTCTGTTATGGAGAACGTAACCCAGTAAGGGATAGTCAACAAGAAATTGATACTCTCGAAGCAATAAAACAACAATATCAAATAAATGAAAATGAGGAAATTCAAATACTATGTGCTAACGCTATGTTTGATTTAGCACTCTGTTATAGAGAACGTAATTCAATAGGTGATAGTCAACGAGAAATTGATACTTACGAAGCAATAAAGCAACAATATCAAATAAATGAAAATAAGGAAATTCAAATACTATGTGCTAACGCTATGTTTAATTTAGCACTCTGTTATGGAGAACGTAATTCAATAGGTGATATTCAAGAAGCAATTGATACTTACGAAGCAATAAAACAACGATATCAAAAAAATAATAATGAGGAAATTCAAATACTATGTGCTAACGCTATGTATAATTTAGCTGTCTGCTATACACAACTTAATCCACCTAATATCAAACAAGCTATTGCTACTTACGAAGAATTTAAGTATCTTTATAAAAAAAGTAAGAATGAACAAATTATATATCAATATACACAATTGGTAGAAAACATTGCTGAACTATACCTTCTTCAAAAAAGTTTTGAGCTTTCTATAAAAAAAGCAAAACAAGCAGAAACACTAATGATACAGCTTAATAACGATACATATAATATTGCTATTATGTACTTTATTCGCTATTTGGCAAATGATAACAATATTACTCTCTACTCTATTCTAGAGGTTATTAAACAATATCCTGCTATCAATGGATATAGCTGGAATTTTAAAGAAATAATATTTTATATACAAAAAGCTAATTGCGAAAAATCTTCACAGGCAATGCTCTTTATTGACTATTTTTCTGGCAAAATAGATATTAAACAATTAGAAAATTTCTTAAAAACTAATATGCAAAATTGAGAGCTAATATATTGATTAGAATTTGCAAAAAATGATTAATATCATATCGCTATAAGATAGGAAGAATTGACATAAAGGACAAAAAGTACTTTAGTAAAAATAATATTTATTTTTTACTTACCTAAAACAATAGGCATAGTAGACAAAATAGTTGGTAAAAAATGGGTTAAAGCTTTATATTACTGTGCTTTAGCCCACTTTTTTGAAAATGAATAAAAAACTTGTCCTTTTTGTCATAAAACGAATATTCACAAATATGGTACCCAAAATAATGTTCAACGTTATAAATGCTCTATTTGTAATAAAACTTTTACCTTCAAAAAATCCTTAAATTCAAGCCAAATTTGGCTAGATTACACAGAAGGTAAACAAACCTATAAGCAACTAGCAATTAAATATAATTGCTCTGTTAGAACTATTCAAAGATATGTTTTAAAAGCCCCTAAAACGCCATTAAATATCCCACAAAATAATAAATTGAACTTAATGATGGATACCACTTTCTTTGGTCGAAATTTTGGTGTTCTCGTTTTTATGGACACTTTATCAAAGAAGGTAATTTATCATCAAATTGTGACAACAGAAAAAAATCTTTATTATCTATTAGCAATGAATAAATTAAGAGAAAAAGGCTATATTATTCAATCTATTACTTGTGATGGAAGACGAGGATTATTAAGAGATTTTTTAAATACGCCTGCACAACTTTGCCAATTTCATCAAATAGCAAATGTAATAAGGAAATTAACAAGGAACCCTAAATCTGAAGCGGGAAAAGAGCTAAAAATATTAGTTAAAACATTAAAAAATAGCTCTAAAAACGAGTTCTATATTAATTTACATTATTGGTATTTAAAACATAAAGAATATTTAAATGAACGCTCCGATAAAATAAATGAAAAGGGTAAATATCCTTTTAAACATCGTAATATAAGAAGTGCTTACAGGAGCTTAAAATATAATATGGATTATTTATTTACTTTTGAAAAATATCCTGAATTAAATATAGAAAAAACAACAAATAGGCTTGAAAGTTTATTTGGAGAACTTAAACGAAAACTATCTAATCATAATGGTTTAACCAAATACCATAAGATTATGTTTATAAAAGATTTTCTAAATAAAAGGAGTTGGTAATTATTTATAAAATAATAAAAACCAACTCATTTGTCTACTATGGGCATAGCTCCTCAAAATTACCAACTATTTTGTCTACTATGCCAAACAATATAATCCAACGGCATATCCCAACTTTCAACAGGTAGTTCTTCTACTTGTTGGCACTGATGAGCCAGTCCTATACTAATTAAATTGGAAGGTGCTTGAGCAAAGGTTCGGTCATAAAATCCGCCCCCCATTCCTAAGCGATTGCCTTTTTTATCACAAGCAACTAAGGGAGCAAAAATGATATCTAATTCACCTAATGGCAATACTTTTCTCACATCTAATTGAGGTTCAATAATACCAAAGCGGTTAGATTTTAAAGACTTTTTGCAATTTTTATCATACTCAAGGAATAATAAATGCCCTTTTGAAAAAGGGTGCAATACAGGTAAGTAAATTTGTTTGCCCTGTTCTAATAATTCATCAATCAAGGGTAAGGGTGAGATTTCACCATTAAATGGCAAATAAAAGGCTAATTTTGTTACATTATATTTTCTAATTAAAGCTAAAGCAGGTTGAATAATACTTTGTGCTGCTTGATGTTGTTGCTGTTCTGATAACCCACATCGTTTTATTCGCATTTGATTGCGTAACTGCTGACGTTGAGTTGCACGATCTATCATATTCATTACCTTAATTCTGCTCTTTTATCTAATATTTCTTTGGTACAATCAATATCGCAGGAGCAACCAATATTGCCATTAATATAAAACTCCAACTTGGTGAATAGCCATACACAGTACTAGAGAAAAACGTAAATAATGCAGTGATTCCACTAAAACCTAATCCGAAATATAGCCCTTGTAACTTAGGAATTGTTTCTGAAGGCTGGTTTGAGATGTAACGAATCATTGCAAAGTGAGTTAAACCAAAAGTGAATGCGTGTAATATTTGTCCACAAGCCAGTAGAATAACATCTGTCGTAAATGCGTATAAAACCCAACGAATAATCGCACATAATGTTGCAATAATAATGAGATGATGTACTTTTTTACTACTAAACACTTTACCTGAAATAAAGAATACGCCGACTTCTGCAGCAACTGATAATCCCCATAACAAACTAGAGGTTTGTGGAGAAATTCCCTGCGATTTCCAATAAATAGTACTATAAGTGTAATAAGTAGCGTGTGTAGCCTGAATAAGTGATGTCGCAATTAACATTCGTAAAACGGTGTTATCTTTTAACAATGATAGATAAGTCACCTTTGAAGCGGTCTGTTTTTGTTCAGAATTTACAAAATTGCAATTTGTTCCCAACATCTGACCGCTTGTAAGAAAGATCAAAAAACCAACAATTAACCAAATAATTGTTTGTTCACCAAATAAACCAACAACATAACCTGCGACAAGAGAGCCTACAACAAACGCAATTGATCCAAATAAGCGTGTTTTTCCATAATCAATTCCCACTTGCTTTTGCCAAGTGGAGGCTATTGCATCACCAATCGTCATTGAGCCACCATTTACGATATGAAACAGAGCAAAAATAGGGACTAATGTCCAAATTGAATCAACAAGATACGCCATCATTACAGTAGCAATAAGGGTCACAATAGAGAGTAATCTAGCAACATTGAGTAACTGCGTTGGTTGAGTGACAATTTGAGGTGTTAAGAGGCTACCCAAAAAGCGAAATAAATAACCAGATGCAAGTAAAAAACCAATAACTTCACTAGAATAATCATTATTTTCTAACCAAATAGGAAAAAATGGCATTAGTACACCATAAGCACAAAAATAACCAAAAAAGTTAAATGATGTCCATTGGAAAGGTGAAAGTTTTATCATAATGATTTTTCCATCTCTTCCGCTCGTTTAATTGCTGCAAGCATCGCATTATCAACAGTTTGTAGTAAATGGTGTTGTTCAAAAATCGCTAAAGCCTCAGCCGTTGTTCCTCCTTTTGAAGTGACATTTTCTCGTAATTGAGAAAGTGGAGTATCAGGCTTACTTTCTACTAACTTAGTAGCACCCAATGCTACAGATTGCACTAAATAACGAGCATCTTGCTCACTAAATCCCATTTTAATTGCTGATTGTTGCATTGCCTCCATAAAAAGGAAAAAATAAGCAGGACTTGAACCAGTAATTGCAATAATTTGATTTAATTGATCTTCTGTTTTTACCCAATAACATTTGCCAACAGCTTCCATCAAGGCTTCAGCAAACTCACAAGCGGTACGATCCGTAGAAGATTTTGCAAATAATCCTGTTACTCCTTCACCAATTAATGAAGGAGTATTGGGCATTGTACGAATAATATTTTTTGCACTAGGCAACAATGCTTCTAAACGATCTACCGAAATACCTGCCGCAACGGAGATAACCCACTTATCACTAAAATCTAAATCTGAAAATTCAGCACAAACAGCACTCATTACCTGTGGTTTCACCGCTAAGATAACAACATCAGCTTGTTTCACTGCTTCACTATTACTCAAATTTACAGTAATCCCCAATTCCTCTAATTCCTTACGGCGAACTTGATTACTTTTATTACACGCAATAATTTTTTCTGATAAATAACCATTTTTAATTAAGCCACTCATTATCGCAAATGCCATATTTCCAGCACCGATAAAGGCAAGTTTTTTGTTTTTCATCATAGCTTTTGTATTCCTATACCTTGAGAATTAAACGAATATTAGCACTTTTAGTTAGAAACTTTAAATAAAAAAATCTACACCTTAATTTGTTGATTATTAATCAAACTTTTAGGGTGTAGATTCAATGATTGACGCTATTTAAAATAAAGTCAGTAAGACGAATTAAGCAATACTAGTAGCAAATTTATCCAAATCGGCTTTTACTTTAGCACAAATTTCTTTTGCTTCAACCAATGTTTTACCAGTAGTATCTAAATACATTTTCAATTTAGGTTCTGTGCCTGATGGACGGAAAATAACACGATGTCCACCAGCAAGATGGAACACTAAAATATCATTTTGTTTTTCAGTTTCTAAATGATCAATATATTGCTCAACTGCAACACCACCTAGCTCTTTAAATGGATTTGCACGTACTGCTTGTTGAATACGCTGAATACGACTTAAGTCTTCAACACGAATACTTAATTGATCGCTATTTGCTGCCCCAAAAGTATCCATAAATTCTTGACGATATTGTGCGAACGTTTTACCTTGTGCTTTTAAACTATTGATTAAGTTTAAGAAACAGGTAATCGCTGAAATACCGTCTTTATCGTGAGCTTCAGTTGGGTTTACAAGATAACCTAATGCTTCTTCAAAACCAAAAATTAAGTGAGGAATACGACCGATATATTTAAAACCTGTTAAGGTTTCCTGATGTTCCATACCACAAGATTTAGCAATATTTCCAAGTAATGGACTAGATACCAAAGAACATGCCAATACCCCTTTTCTGCCTTCCGCTTGAGCTTGTTGTGCAATAAACCAACCTAAGTATAAACCGACTTCATTACCGTGCAATGTTGCCCATTCGCCTTTTTCATTCGCTACTGCTACAGCCAAACGGTCTGCATCAGGATCATTCGCTATAATAAATTCCGCATTAACTTCTTTTGCTTTCGCAATCGCTAAATCTAACGCCCCTTTCTCTTCTGGGTTAGGGAATGCAACAGTTGGGAATGTTCCGTCTGGTTCACATTGTTCTAATACTAAGGTTGGTTTTGGTAAACCTGCTTTGTCTAACACACTTAATAAAGTTTCTTTACCCACACCGTGCATTGCTGTATAAACATAACTTAAATCTGTTGCTGGAGCAGTCACTAATTTTGCCGTACGCTCAATAAATTCATCAATCACAGCTTGATCGATCATTTTATAATTTGTATCACGTGGAATATCATTTACACGTTGATTATCTGCAACCCACTGAATTTCTTCAGCAATCAATTTATCATTTGGAGAGATGATTTGAGCCCCATCATCTTCACCGCCTAAATAAACTTTATAACCATTATCTTCTGGAGGGTTATGACTTGCAGTTACCATCACACCTGCACTTGCCTGTAATTTACGCACCGCAAATGCTAATACTGGCGTTGGGCGTAAACTTGGCATAAGCTGAGCTTCAATTCCTACTGCTTGCATAATTTCAGCAGTATCTTGTGCAAAACGTAATGAATTTTTACGACCATCATAACCAATCACAATTGTTGGATTTTTTTCTTTTTTCAATAAGAAACGAGCTAACCCAGCCGCAGCTTGGCAAACTAGCACACGATTCATACCCATTGATCCCGCTTGCAATTTACCACGTAACCCAGCTGTACCAAATTGTAAACGATCTGAAAAACGAGCTTCTAACTCTTTAACATCATTCTGATCAATAATCGCTTGCAACTCTGCTCGAGTCTCTGCATCAGGATCTTGTGCTAACCATTGTTGTGCAATACTCATAAAATCTTTCATATTGTTTTCCTTTTTTGTTAAAAAATGTGATTAAGACATTCGTTGGATTATAAACGAAAATTTGTGTATTTACCCCATTATTTTGGGATATTTTGATTTTTGTCATAGGAAAGCGTTTGCTCAATTAAAGCGTATTTTCCAAAAGCATAATAGTAAGAGTTATCTTTAAGCGGTTAGATTTTTGTTATTTTTTGCAATTCGATCCGAGCTGTAAATCTTGGTTTTGTAGGCATTCTTTCTAAAATTCTTGCTCTATTTACAGCAATCGCATTCACGGTCGGAATGTAATCTAGCCATAAACTTTCATCATCTGGTAAGTTTTCTGGCCAAATATAAGTGACATTGAAATTTCTCGCTTTACATTCCTCATATAAATCTTGATAACGTTTTTTTAAGAACGTCAATTTATTAAAGAAAAAACGAACGTGTCCTGTTCCAAGTTTATAATCTTCTGGCATTCCAACTAAATTATATTTTTCTTTTGCAACAGCATTAGGAATACGAGTAAGCTCTCTAAACTCTGCGAGAAGGTGTTGATCGCAGAGTTCTTTGGGGGGATAAGGTTTATTCTTGTCATAGTTAATATTTTTTTATTCAAATAGTTTTTAAGCGGTTATATTTTTATAAAATTTTACGATTTGTAAATTATTTAATAAAAATAACCGCTTTATCCATTAAGAGCTAATAACCTGTTTAGTTAATGCTCTTTTCTGTTCTGAATATAAAACAACATCTTTTATTACAAGTTTTTGAATGGCTTTGATAAAGATTTCCATTATTTGGTAATTTGGCTCATTGTCTAATAATGGTAATTGTATATTTAATTCATCTGCATCTTTTGCATAAAAGTTTCTTGAATAACTAAATTTATTCGTATAAGAAGATTTATGAATAGCTGTTGTTACAAAAATAGATGAATGTTTTTGTAAGTTTTCAGTATGAACAACTGCGATATGATCATCTCCACCATATTTGTAATTTCTATATTTTGCAGATCCAAACATATCAATAGTTGTAGTATTCTCTGAAAAAATATGAACATCATTTCCTATAGAATCAGATATTCCTGTATTTGCCTCTCCTGCTGTAACAAAAGGTAAAGTTCCTTTTATTCTATCATCACTTTTTAAGCGTCTGCCTCTTGTAGATTTTCCAAATAATTTTTCTAAATTAAACTCGCCCCACTCAATTTCATTTTGCTCAAAAGATCGTAAAACATCTTTTTCTTCTTGGGTTAAATGGTAATCTTTTAAATTTGTAACGCTTAGGTAAGCCTCTAGCTCCGCTAGATGGCTCGCCTCTAGCTCCGCTAGATGGCTCGCCTCTAGCTCCGCGATAAATTTTTCCATAAAGGAAAAATTTATCGAACCATTACTAGTAATGGGAAGCGTGATTTTAAACTGTTTAATATCATCTAATTTATATCCCCCCTGTTGCCCATCATATAAAGAAACAAACTTTTGTAAATTTGAAATAAAAAAATACGCAATTCTTTCATTCCATTTTTCAATAATTTCCTTAGGGGTTAATTTATTAATATTCTGAGAACAATAATATGGCTCTTTCTGATATTTAACATACTTATAATTACCAATAACCGTTGCAGTTATAGTAAAAGGTTCATTTGGTTTAAAATTCCTCTCTTGGATTTTCCCTTGAATACCATTGTTTTCAAAAGTTCGCCCTACAAAATTTATTCCTGTTTCTGTAAATTCTATCGCATTACTATCTAATGATCTTGTCCCTACAACATTAAATAAATTTTGTACTTCAAACTCACCCCACTCAACATTTTCTAACATTTTATTAAGTGGGGCATTTATTTTCCCAAGCTGTCATTTCCTTGATTTTTAAGTAAGTTTGACACTTCCCACGCTAAATAATCACTCACCGTCTTTTTGAAATCTTCAAGGGTTGGCTTGGTATCAATAGGGGCTGATTTATTCCAATCTGCTCCATTTTCAGGATCGATGGTATCTTCATAATATTCTTGCTCGGTAAAAATATTTAGCTTAGATTTACCAAATCTCACAAGATTAACTAGCTCTGCATAACGCTCTTTTGCCCTATCCGTATCTTTTAAATTGTTACTTGCTTTTTTACGGTTCGTTCTTGTGTAGCCATCATTTGAAAAATCAATAAATTTAACCATTTCATCTTTATTGTGTTTTTCATTGACTCTGAACACATAAACATAAGTTTGTACGCTTGATTTTCCGACAAATAAATCAATCGGCATTTTAATACTCGCTAGTAAAGTATTTCTTTGCAAAATTCTCTTGTTAAACTCAACCGCTTTACCACTTCCTGCACTACCTTGAATAATAATTGACGCATAACCTTTACTCATCATAGAAAGCGCCTTTTCCACAAAATTCATACCATTTCCACTTGCAGAATAAGGTGGGTTTAGAATAAACGCATCAGCAGGGAATGCAGTGTCTGTTTTACCAAAGCCATATTTTCCATCAAAGTCAATTAAAGAGTCTTTATTAAGAATGTTTGAACTGCCATCGCCCATTAAAATCATATTTAATATCGCAAGCATATAAACACTAGAAAGTAGTTCTAGCCCTAATAACTGCTCTGCTTTTATCATCGCTTCTTTTTTTATGAGTTCATTTGGTGAAGTAATGGTATTTTTTGCATCAATAAGCATTTCATTCATCGCTGCAACTAATAAACCTGCTGAACCTGTCGCAAAATCCCACACATAAGAATCTTTATTCACTCGTGCAAGTTTCACCAAAAGTGTGGCAACATAAGATGGCGTTAAAACAACATCATTAAGTTTATCTTGTGAAAACCCAAGCCAACCATACATTTCGTTGAATAATTTTCCTGTAAAATCAGTTGTTAAACCAATTTTGTAATAAATGCCTAAATCATCAACAATTTTAGAAAACACGCGTTTAAGCTGAGTTTCTCCATCTTTAACTTTGTTGATATTATCTGTCAAAAGCGTGTTTGATAATGTTCTAACAATCAGATCTTTTTTATCTTTTGGAATATTCTTTTCATTTAAGAAGGCATTGATTTTTCGCATTATAATTTCGCCATCAGTATTACCTGCCTCACTTGATGATTTTAAGTCTGACTTTTCAAGAGGTGCAACTTTTCCTGCAACACCTAAGGTTGCAATAATAGATGCGGCTACTAAATAAACACGATCATTTTCTCCCAAGCCTTTTTCTTGTTGATAAATATCATTGTTAAGTTTTACTAAACTTGCATCAATTTCTTTTTCACGCTGTGATTTTAATAATTCAAGCTCTTCATTTGAGAGCATAAGTTTTTTAACTTGCTCAATAAACGCATCAAAATTATTATCAGCTAAAAAAGATAAATCTGAAAATTCGCCCACTTTTTGCCCAATACCTAAATTAGATTTAGATACATAGTACACGCCAATTTGATGAATAATCTTACCGCTTTCATCTTTGTAGCCTGTCATACCGATCGAGATAATATCGGTATAACTTGTATGATGTAAAAGAGCATTAGCATAATGAATCGCACCATTGACCGCATAATCTTTAATATTTTTAAAATTAGGCTGATTTTTAGCAGTCATATTATCAACTTGATTATTGGCATTTAATTTTTCAAGTTTATCTTTATAGCCTTTATATTCGATCAAAATAGGATAAAAATCTAAATTTTTATCTTGTTTGAGAAGTTTTGCATCAGGACGATTTCCGCCTTTCCCACCATTTTTCGAATGATAATCATCAAGAGCATTATCTATTTCTGTATTTAAACTTTCTTGTTCTAATTTATAGTCTAAACCGTATTCTTTTAACCACCCATTTGCTAAATCTGCAATATTTGGTTCTATTGATTGTATTTTCTTTGCCATTTTATTTTTCCTTAAAATTTGTAAATTTTTAATAAGACCGCTTTAATGTGCTTCGTCCCAATTACCCCCAACTCCAACATCTGCAATCAGCGGAACTTTCAACTCAAACGCTTTTTCCATTTCTGCTTTAATCAACAGACTATAATGCTCTACTCTATCGGCTTTAACTTCAAACACCAATTCATCGTGGACTTGCATAATCATTAGAATATCATTGCAATCACGGATTTGTTTATCAATACTAATCATTGCAACTTTGATAATATCCGCAGCTGTGCCTTGCATTGGAGCGTTGATAGCGACACGTTCGGCGGCTTTTTTACGCATTTGGTTGCTGGATTGAATTTCAGGTAAATATAAACGGCGACCTAACAAGGTTTCAACATAGCCCTGTTCTGCGGCTTTTTGTTTAATGTCTAACATAAATTGTTGGACGTTTGGATAGCGTTTGAAATAGAGATCCATATAGTTTTGAGCATCGCCTCGTGAAATGCCAAGCTGATTTGATAATCCAAAAGCAGACATTCCATAAATCAAGCCGAAATTGATCGCTTTGGCACTACGGCGTTGTTCACCTGTGACGTCATCGAGTGATACGCCAAAAATCTCACTTGCGGTGGCTTTGTGAATATCTTTGCCCTCTGCGAATGCAGTAATCATTCCTTGATCGTTCGATAAGTGTGCCATAATTCTTAACTCAACTTGCGAATAGTCGGCGGCTAAAATGACATAACCCTCACGAGCGATAAAGGCTTTACGAATACGTCTCCCCTCTTCGTTTCTAATTGGGATATTTTGCAAGTTTGGATCGCTTGATGAAAGACGTCCTGTGGCAGTTACCGCTTGATGATAAGACGTGTGAATACGCCCTGTTGTTGGGTTGATCATTTGTGGCAATTTATCGGTATAAGTTGATTTTAATTTGCTTAAACCACGATGTTCAATAATCAATTTTGGTACATTATGCCCTTGATTTGCGAGCGTTTCTAATACTTCTTCATTGGTTGAAGGCGCACCTTTTGGCGTTTTTTTGATAACAGGTAAGTTTAATTTATTAAATAAAATTTCTTGCAGCTGTTTTGGTGAAGCGAGATTAAACACTTCCCCTGCTTCATTGTGTACCTGCTCTTCTAACTCGATCAAACGAGCTGAAATTTCACTTGATTGCTCTAATAAAAGATGGTCATCAACCAACACACCGTTACGCTCAATGTGTGAAAGCACATTAACCAATGGCATTTCTACTTCGTTGAATAACTTGACTAATTCAGGTGTTTTTTGTAATTCAGCGGATAAAACTTGGTGCAATTTCATTGTTATATCGGCATCTTCGGCAGCATATTGCGTGGCTTGTTCTAACTCAATTTGATCAAAAGTAAGCTGATTTTTGCCTTTGCCTGCGATTTCTTCAAAACTAATGGTTTTATGCCCTAAATAACGATCTGCTAATGCGTCCATATTGTGTCGCCCTGTGCTGTTTAGGGTGTAGGATTCTAGCATTGTATCAAAGGCAACCCCTTGTAATTCAATGTCATTTTGAGCAAAAATGGTTAAATCATATTTAATATTTTGCCCTATTTTTAGAATTTCTGGATTTTCTAAAATCGGTTTTAATTGAGTTAAAACGTGCTGTTTATCCAACTGTTGTGGCACGCCTAAATAGTTGTGTTCAAGTGGAATATAACAGGCTTCGCCATTTTCTAAACCAAATGAAATTCCCACTAAATTTGCTGTCATCACATCAAGGCTATCGGTTTCAGTATCAACCGCAAACACGCTCACTTGTTGTAGTTTTTCAAGCCATTGTTGTAATACTTCTTCACTATCCACTTGCTGATAAGCGGTGCGATTTATTTCAATTTTTGCAAATTTTTTCTCTGATGTAACCGCTTGGTTTGACGTTATTTGATAATTATTCGGTACTTTTTCTTTTTGTTGTTGAGTAACAGGATTAGCATTACCTTGTACTTCACTTAACCAACGTCTGAATTGATAACGTTCAAATAACTCAACTAATAAAGATTGATTTTGTGGTTCGGTTATTAGTTGATCGTGAGTAATATCAAGTTCAACATCAGTTTTAATAGTGGCTAAGATATAAGATAACTCTGCCATTTCCTTTTCAGCTTCCATTTTAGGGGCAAGTGTTTTTGCTCCACGGAAACCTAATTCAGCAATTTTATCTAAATTTTGATAAATGTCTTTAAGTGAACCAATTCCTTGCAATAAACCCAAAGCGGTCTTTTCTCCTACGCCTTTCACACCCGGAATACCGTCTGACGTATCACCACGTAATGCAAGATAATCAATCATCAATTCAGGAGGAATACCATATTTTTCAATCACACCTTCACGATCTAATAATGTATTACTCATCGTATTGATCAGCATTATATGATCATCAACAAGCTGTGCCATATCCTTATCACCTGTACTAATCAATACATCTTTACCTTCTTTTGAGGCTTGCAAAGCAAGTGTCCCAATCACATCATCAGCCTCGACACCCTCAATAGAAAGTAGTGGAATACCTAATGCTTTAATAATAGTATGCAATGGTTCAATTTGACTACGTAAATCATCAGGCATTGGTGGACGATGAGCTTTATATTGCTCAAAAATTTCATCACGAAACGTCTTACCCTTAGCGTCAAATACCACTGCAATATGACTTGGTTCAACCTGCGAAATTAAACTTTTTAACATATTCAACACACCATACATTGCTCCTGTCGGCTGACCTTCAGCATTGGTTAAAGGAGGGAATGCGTGAAATGCACGATAAAGATAAGATGAACCGTCCACTAAAACGAACGGATTTTTTGCGATTGTTGTCATTGAAATCTCTTAATTTAGTTTAAAAATCTGTGAGAGATTATACCTTATATTCGGCTATTTCGCATTGAGAAAAGGATTGAATGATTAAGTTATAGCGGTAAGATCTTGGGTAAAATTTGCAAAAAAGATTAAGCCCTTACGAACTTAATCTTTTTAAATCAAAAACCTAGTTTAAAACTGAGTATTTAGTGATTAAACACGTTTGAAATCTAAGTGTAATAATTTTGGTTTAGTTGCGTGACGTTGAATTGCTTGAACTTTTACTTTCTCTTCTTTACCATCAACAACTAATGTTAATACTTCACTGTAAAATGAATCTTCAAATTGTGCGTTGTTTACTTTATCGTGATCTAATGTGATCGCAACTGCTTCTGCATTACCACCATAGATAATAGCAGGAACTTGATTTTTATGACGCAGACGGCGGCTCGCACCCGTACCATGCGTTGAACGAACTTTGGCTTCAAATGTAAATGACATTTTTTAATTCTCATATAAAAAGGAACATTTTGTTCCGTTAAAAATAAAAGTAGCAGGCGACCCAGCTACTTCCCTCAATTTATTGCCGTTTAATATTCAAGAAAAACGACAGGCTGTCATTATAATGATTTTAAATAGAAAATAAAGATTTTTTCAACTAAAAATAGATAATAAAATAAGGTGAATTTATACCCATAAAAAAGATATAAGTAATGATGACTTATATCTTAAAAGAGGTGAGTTGGTCGGTAAGCCGAGTTCTGTCGTGGACAATCATTCCTCTAGGCGTACATTCACACATACGCTCAAGCAACCTACCCGAACTCTGAACGAGCCGCCCATTGAGTTCCTATTTGGTCTTGCTACGAGTGGAGTTTACCGTGCCATGAAATGTTACCACTCATGCGGTGTGCTCTTACCACACCCTTTCACCCTTACCTGTTCTCTTACGAGCCATCGGCGGTTTGCTCTCTGTTGCACTAGTCGTAGGCTCACGCCTCCCAGATGTTATCTGGCACTCTGCCCTGTGTAGCTCGGACTTTCCTCTCGTTTATCTGTCCCATAGATAGTTTTTCAACTCTTTTTCGGGCTTCAATAAACCAGCGATTGCCTAACCAACTCAGACGAAAGAGTATAGAAGATTTTTATACTTTTGCAAATAAAAATAATTAATCTCTCTTTCCCTCTTCCATTTCTTTCATAATCCATTCCACAAAATGATGAATTTTCTCTACTTTTTCCATCTGAGGAGGATAAACCACATAAAACGCTTTTTCATCGTAAAGATTAGTAGAAAATAACTCGACCAAATGCCCTTCATCAATCTCATGATGTGCTAAAAGACTATTGGTAATCGCAATACCTTGTTGGTGCATTGCCGCCTGTAATACCATAAATGAATGGCTGAAAACTGAACCAGATTCAGCATCTAATCCATCTAAATTCAAATGCTCCTTCATTTTCTTCCATTTATTATGAGTATTTGAATGTAATAATGGCTTACCGATTAAATCTTCTGGCGTTTGAATATTATGCTCTTTAATAAAAAGCTCAGAAGCTAAAATAATGATACGAGCTTCTGCTAAACGAATTGATTTAAGGTTTTCCCAATGACCTAATCCATAATAGATAGCCACATCAATTTCCGTACCAAGTTTTCCTTCATCTTGATCCACGCCTTTGATTCTCACCTCAATATCAGGATACTCTTGATGAAAATCATTCAAACGAGGCACTAACCAATGAATACCAAAAGTTTGAGGAACACTGATCGTTAATACTTGACGTGTTTTTATTTTTTTGGCGCAATCCGTAGCAACAATAATTTGATCTAACAGTGGTTGAATATCTTCAAAATATTGCAAACCAACTTCTGTTAATTCCAATAATCGATTACGACGATAAAATAACGGTGTACCAAGAAAATCTTCAAGCAATTTAATTTGGTGACTCACCGCAGCTTGAGTAACAAATAATTCTTCTGCAGCCTTTGTAAAATTTAAATGACTAGCAGCCGATACAAATGTCTTTAACGCATTTAAAGGTGGAAGTTTTCTATTCATTATTTTTTCTTATTTTAGAGATAAAAAAATCTCGTTTGTGTTATTCATTCAATATACTTAAAATTTGTGACATATTTACTTAAGTAGCATAGTTTTGTTATTTAAGTATGATGTTGTGTTTGCATATTAGCTTAGTAAATCTAAGCTCGAGTAACAAGTAAGTTACTCATTTCACTTCCTGTATATTTAAACCCTGTGGGTTTGATTTTTTGCCGTCCTTTACGTCAGTATTTGGACGGTTTTTTTATTTAGCAAACTCCAATATTCTAACAGATTTAATTCCCCCTGCCACAATTTCTTTTTATTATGCCTTTTCAAATTGAACTATATGATGTAAATTCAAGCTATCCATAATACAAAACAAAAGGAACACAACAATGGTAACAAATATTGATTGGCAAAATTTAGGTTTTTCTTATATAAAAACAGATTATCGTTTTATTGCACACTGGAAAAACGGTCAATGGGATGAAGGCAAGCTAACACAAGATGCCACACTGCATATCAGTGAATCCTCTACTGCATTACATTATGGACAACAATGTTTTGAAGGTTTAAAAGCCTATCGCTGCAAAGATGGTTCAATTAATCTCTTCCGTCCTGATGAAAATGCTAAACGTATGCAACGCAGTTGTAAACGACTCTTAATGCCACAAATCCCTGAAGAAATGTTTATTCAAGCCTGTAAAGATGTCGTAAAGGCTAACGAAAAATGGCTTGCTCCTTATGGTTCTGGTGCCACATTATATTTACGTCCATTTGTGATTGGCGTTGGTGAAAATATGGGGGTAAAAAGTGCCCCTGAATTTATTTTCTCCATCTTCTGCTGCCCTGTAGGAAATTATTTTAAAGGCGGATTAACTCCTTCCAATTTCTTAGTATTACCTGACTATGATCGTGCTGCACCTTATGGTACAGGCGCTGACAAAGTAGGTGGAAACTATGCTGCTAGCTTAATACCGGGTCAAATTGCTCATTCAAAAAATTTCAGTGATTGTATTTACCTTGATCCAACCACTCATACTAAAATTGAAGAAGTAGGAGCGGCTAATTTCTTTGGCATTACAAAAAACAACCAATTTATCACGCCAAAATCCCCCTCTATTCTACCTAGTATTACCAAATACTCTTTACTTTATTTAGCCAAAGAGTGTTTAGGAATGGAAACTATTGAAGGTGATGTTTATATTGATAAACTTGATGATTTTATCGAAGCTGGAGCTTGTGGAACGGCTGCTGTGATTTCTCCTATTGGGGGTATTCAATATAAAGATAATTTTCATATTTTCTACTCAGAAACGGAAGTTGGTCCTATTACAAAACGTTTATACGATGAATTAACAGGTATTCAATTCGGTGATATTCCTGCTCCTGAAGGTTGGATTGTCAAAGTCGATTAGTTTTATTTTGCTAGCGGGTACATTCACTTAAAAATTTGCAAATTTTTATCACAATGTATCCGCTATGTTTTCTTTTATCTACAAAACTAATCTCTAAGCTGAGTCACTAGACTACCCAAACACCGATCACTGAGCCCGTCGAAGTGTTAGGTGTTTATGCACAGAATTTGTTTGGTGAGCATTCTCTCATCCTTGTATTATAAAAAAGCCCTACTATTATAAATAACAGTAGGGCTGTTGAAGTAGAGCTTGTAAATATCCTTAGGTTAAAAACCTGTGTCGAAGATATAACCTACTTCAACTCCATATTCATCCCGAATGGTATCCTGAGTAACACTATTAGTGCTAGCTCGTATAAACAAGGTTGAGGAACAAATATGAATAACACATTCTACATTGGTATTGATATTGCTTGCAAGAAGTTTGATGTAGCGATTTATAAAGAAAATAAAAAAGCCCTACATAATACTTTTGATAATGATAAAAAAGGGTTTGAATCATTATTAAAATGGATTAACAAAGATACTCAAAATCTACACGTTGTAATGGAAGCAACTGGTATTTATTGGGAAGAATTAGCCTATTTTCTCTATGATAAAAAGGCAAAAGTAAGCGTGATTAACCCTAAATGTATCAAGGCTTATGGCATTGGACAAAATCTTAGAAATAAGACCGATAAGATAGACGCAATGCTTATTGCTCGTTTTGCGGCAAAAGAGCAACCACAAGCGTGGCAACCACCACCAAAGGCTCAACGTGCATTATTATTAAGATTACGACAGCTAGAACATCTTAAACAAGCTGAGCAAAAAGAACGTACTCGGATTAAAATGATGTCAGATAGCGAAAGTATTGCAAGTGCAGAGCGTTTGGCTAATTTCTTGCGTGAAGAAATAAAAGCTTTTGAAAAACAAATTGATGAAACAATCAAAACGGATACAATGCTCAAACAAAATGCAAAATTATTATCAAGCATTCCAGAATTAGGTAAAAAAAGTGTTGCTTGGTTACTGGCTTATCTTGGCGATGGCTCTCGTTTTAAAAATGGAAAAGCTGCAGCTGCTTATGCAGGCTTAACTCCTATGCACCATCAATCAGGCAGTAGCATAAATGGTAAACCGAGAATATCAAAAATTGGACAAACGGATATTCGTAAAATTTTATTTATGCCTGCGGTTGCCTATAGTTTTGGGAATTATAAAGATAGAATTTATAAGACTTTTGTTGATAATTTACTGGCAAAAGGGAAGGATAAAAAAGTGATTATCGTGGCTTTAATGCGTAAATTAGTGGCCATTGCTCAAACAGTATTAAAAAATCAAATGCCTTTTGATGCAAGTTTACACCAAAAGACAATGTAGTTATTAACAATAAATGTTATACAGATTTTAGAGGATAAAATATTCTCTAAAAATATAAGACACCATTATTAATGTTAAAAAATAAAAAATTTTCTTGCTATTTCTAATGGTATCTTCGACAGGCTAAGGAATCGAGAACGATAAACATCTATCATCGAACTAGCCAAACACCGATCACAGAGCCTGTCGAAGTGTTAGGTGTTTATACACTAATCTTTTTTTGGTGAACGCTTCTCTACCCTTCGATATTTCGACAGACTCAATAACCGAGCTCAGGAACCGAGAACGAGGGCGTAACATATTATACGACATAAAGACTTGATTTAATTGGTAAATTTTCACTTAAATGTAACCGCTATATCTCTTACCCTTTCTCTAACACTGCTTTTAAAAAATGTGCAGTATAAGATTTTTTATCTTTTGCGACTTGTTCAGGTGTTCCCTGTACGATGATTTCTCCGCCACCGCTACCACCTTCTGGTCCTAAATCGATAATCCAGTCAGCAGTTTTGATGACATCTAAATTATGCTCAATCACCACAATGGTATTACCGTGATCGCGTAATTTGTGTAGCACCGTTAATAACTGCTTGATATCTGCAAAATGTAAGCCTGTGGTTGGTTCATCAAGAATATAAAGGGTTTTGCCTGTATCTCGTTTTGATAATTCAGTCGCTAATTTAACACGTTGTGCCTCTCCCCCAGAAAGGGTAGTTGAAGCTTGTCCTAAGCGAATATAGGATAATCCCACATCAACTAAAGTTTGTAATTTACGTGCTAAAACAGGAATTGCATCAAAAAATTCTCTCGCTTCTTCCACTGTCATATTTAACACTTGATCAATGGTTTTCCCTTTATAACGGATTTCTAAGGTTTCTCGATTGTAGCGTTTACCTTTACAGTGGTCACAAGGCACATAAACATCAGGTAAAAAGTGCATTTCAACTTTAATTACACCATCACCTTGACAGGCTTCGCAGCGTCCACCTCGCACATTAAAGCTAAAACGTCCTACATTATAACCTCTTGCTCGAGATTCTGGCACACCAGCAAAAAGCTCACGAATAGGGGTAAACACACCGGTATAAGTTGCTGGGTTTGAACGTGGTGTTCGACCAATCGGACTTTGGTTGATATCAATGACTTTATCAAAGTGGGCTAAGCCTTCAATACTTTTATAAGGGGCTATATTGCGTTTATCGGCTCGGTTTAATTCATTTTGAGCCAATGGGAATAAAGTATCATTAATTAAGGTTGATTTACCTGAGCCAGAAACACCTGTTACACAAGTAAATAAACCTGCTGGAATCTCTAAATTGACATTTTTAAGGTTATTTCCTGATGCCCCTTTTAAACTTAAGATACGTTTAGGATCACGTTTTACTCGTTGAGTTGGTATATCAATTTTTTCTTTACCAGAAAGGAACTTACCTGTTAAAGAGAGTTTATTTTGCATAATCTGTTTCGCTGTTCCTTCTGCGATCACTTCACCACCGTGAACCCCTGCACCTGGACCAATATCAATAATATGATCCGCCATCATAATCGCGTCTTCATCGTGTTCTACCACAATTACGGTATTCCCTAAATTACGCAAATGTATAAGAGTTTTTAATAAACGTTCATTATCTCGTTGATGTAAACCAATAGAGGGTTCATCAAGCACATACATCACCCCCACTAGCCCTGCACCGATTTGACTTGCTAAACGGATACGCTGTGCTTCCCCACCCGATAAAGTTTCTGCACTGCGAGAAAGGGATAAATAATTTAACCCAACATTCACTAAAAACTGCAAACGCTCACGAATTTCTTTTAAAATTTTCTCGGCAATTTTGGCTCTTTGACCTGAAAGGGTTAAATGTTCAAAAAACTCAGCCGCTTCACCAATACTTTTCTCTGAAATTTCAGGTAAATTTGTTTTTTCAATAAAGACATTTCGTGCTTCTTTACACAAACGTGAGCCATCACAGGCTTTACAAGGGCGATTATTGATATATTTTGATAATTCATCACGCACTGAATTTGATTCTGTTTGCTGATAACGACGTGCCATATTATTTAACATACCCTCAAAGGTATGAGTGCGAGTAACGGTATCGCCCTTGTCATTGATATAATTAAATTTAATTTCTTCGTCCGAACCATTTAAAATAATATGTTGGATCTTTTTAGATAGCTGATTAAATGGTTTTTCAATATCAAATTTATAGTGTGCGGCTAATGATTTTAGTAGACTAAAATAATAGAAACTACGGCGATCCCACCCTTTAATAGCACCATTAGCTAATGAAATTTCAGCATTTTGAATCACTTTATTTTCATCAAAATATTGCTGAATACCTAACCCATCACAAGTTGAACACGCCCCAGCTGGATTATTAAAGGAAAACAGACGAGGCTCTAACTCCGTTAATGAATAACCACACTCTGTACACGCAAAACTAGAAGAAAAAACTAATTCTTCTGCATTTGGATCGTCCATATCCGCCACAATAGCCGTTGAGCCTGAAAGATCTAAAGCAGTTTCAAAGGATTCTGCTAAACGTGTTTTTAGATCAGCTCGCACTTTAAATCGATCCACCACCACTTCAATGGTATGTTTTTTCTGCAATTCTAAGGTTGGGGGATCCGATAAATCACAAATTTCGCCATCAATTCTTGCTCGAATATAACCTTGAGCAGTCAAATTTTCCAATAATTTTATATGCTCACCTTTACGAGCCTTAACCACTGGAGCAAGTAACATTAAACGTTTACCTTCTGGCTCTTCTAAAACTCGATCGACCATCTGTGAAATAGTTTGAGCTTGTAATGTAGTGTTATGCTCAGGACAACGCGGTTCACCCACTCTTGCAAAAAGCAAACGTAAATAATCGTGAATTTCCGTGATTGTACCGACCGTTGAACGTGGATTATGAGAGGTTGATTTTTGCTCAATAGAAATTGCTGGTGAAAGCCCTTCAATATGATCTACATCAGGCTTTTCCATTAAAGATAAAAACTGTCTTGCATAAGGGGAAAGTGATTCTACATAACGACGTTGTCCTTCGGCATAAAGGGTATCAAATGCCAAAGACGATTTGCCAGAACCCGATAAACCTGTGACGACAATTAATTTATCACGAGGAATAATCACATTTATATTTTTTAAATTATGGGTTCTTGCCCCACGCACATCAATGTTTTTCATAATCACTTAACTTTTTAAAATTCAAAAATAAACCATACATAATTATCGCATAATTTTAGTCTTGCTACACTATACAGAAAATCAATTTTAGTGATAGCTTTTTTATTTTATTGTTGTTTTTTGTGCTAGTATTAGATCTGTTTATAAGCGGTCAGATTTTTATAAGAATTTACAGATTCTTGAATGTTTTTCATAAAAAATATTTTTAAATCAATGAATTGCAAATTTATTTATCAATAATTAAGGATAAAAAAATGGATAATCATAAACCTAAACAAATGAACCAAAAGCAGCTTGTTAGAATATTTAAAGACGTCAAAAAACTTAATAGTTCTGAAACAAGATTTTGTTTTTTAATTGGGGCAGGTGCATCAAAAAGTTCAGGAATTCCAACTGGTTGGGAATTATCACGCGAATGGTATAATGATTTAAAGAATGACTTAGATGAAACAGAATTATCAGACTGGAAAAAAGAAAGTGGTTTTGAAGAAGATAGAATAGGGGAATTTTATTCTTCTATATACCAAAAGAGATATGAAACATCACCACAACTTGGTTACGACAAGTTTAAGAAAATAATGGAACCTATAGAACCGGGTTTGGGTTATGTCATTCTTTCTCAAATACTTGCTAATGAGAAACATAATTTTGTTATCACGACTAATTTTGATTATCTAATAGAAGATGCTGTTAGGATGTATACTCCTACAAAACCTTTTGGCGCAGGGCATGAAACTCTTGCCGAATTTGTTTCTTCTCAAACAGAAAGACCCACCATAATTAAAATTCATAGAGATTTATTCTTACATCCTCTTAATGATAAAGAAGAGACAGAGAAATTAAAAGAAGAATGGGAACGGGCTTTAAAACCAATTTTAAAAAATTTCAATCTATTAGTTATAGGCTATGGAGGTAATGATGGCAGTTTAATGGATTACTTAAAGAGTATAGAATCTGAAGATAGAAAACCTATTTATTGGTGTATGCAAAATAATAGTCCGCGAAATTCTAAAATAAATAACTTACTAACAGGAAAAGATTTTATAGTTAAAATATCTGATTTTGATGAATTAATGCTTTCTCTTTATAATAATTTGGAATATAAGATTTTTAAAAACTTAGATGATTTTGAAAATCATTCATTTGTTGTAGCTGCAAAAGAAAGAATTTCAAGTTTAAATGAAAAACACAAAGCTCTTTTAGATAAGTTTAAATCACAGAAAGAAGAAAAGAAAGTAACCACAGAAATTAAAGACTTTTTTACTGGTGCAATGAAAGTAATGTTGGATGCTTATTTAGAAAAAGATATCAATAAAAAAGGAGATATTTACCAAAAAGGTGTAATTAACTATCCTAATAGTGCTAACCTTATAGGAGAGTACGCTCTATTCCTTTCTGATATTCGCAAAAACTATGATAAAGCTGAACAATATTACCAAAAATCCATTAAATTAGACCCTGATCATACTAACAACATTGGCAACTATGCTTCATTCCTTTCTGATATTCGCAAGGACTATGATAAAGCTGAACAATATTACCAAAAATCCATTGAATTAGAACCTGAAGATGCAGACTTTATTGGAAACTACGCTCTATTCCTTTCTGATATTCGCAAGAATTATGATAAAGCTGAACATTATTACCAAAAATCTATTAAATTAGACCCTGATAATGCTAACCACATTGGCAACTATGCTCTATTCCTTTCTGATATTCGCAAGGACTATGATAAAGCAGAACATTATTACCAAAAATCCATTGAATTAGACCCTGATCATGCTAACAGCATTGGAAACTATGCACATCACCGAATAATTTCTAAACAAGATTTTGAAACGGCTGAAAAATATATTGATAAGGCGTTTGAGATGGTAGATCAAAATAATTTAGGACTTTTGGCAGAATTATGGTTTTATAGATATGCCCATTACAATAAATGGAAGGAAAAGAGTGAGAAAGAATTAGATAAATTAGTTTCCAAAGGTGCAAAATCAATAGGTTGGAATTTACAACCCCATATTGAAATAGCGAAACAGAATAATACATCAGATATCAAAAAATTAGAAAAGTTTGCAAAATTAATTACTGAATAAGTACAACACAATATTATGTCACAAGTAGTACTTACTAATTCAGTTAAATATAGTGTTCATTTTTCGTTTCCTATCGCAAAATTTAAAAATAACTGTACAAACTGTCAGTTTAACTAGTGATTTTATTTTTTATTTCAGGCAAAATAGCAAGATCAAATCAATAACAAAATTAAACAAAGAGGAATTTTTATGGCTGGTGTAAATAAAGTAATTATTGTTGGTAATCTTGGAAATGATCCAGATATGAGAACAATGCCAAATGGTGAAGCGGTAGCAAATTTAAGTGTAGCGACATCAGAAAGTTGGACAGATCGTAATACAGGCGAACGTCGTGAAGTGACTGAATGGCATAGAATTGTATTCTTCCGTCGTCAAGCAGAAGTCGCAGGTGAATATTTGCGTAAAGGTTCAAAAGTGTATGTTGAAGGGAAATTAAAAACCCGCAAATGGCAAGATCAAACTGGGCAAGATCGCTATACAACTGAAATTGTAGGTGATGTATTACAAATGCTAGATAGTCGTGGTGGTCAAGCTGGAGGCTTTGCTCCTCAAGCACAACAAGGTGGTTACTCAGCACCACAACAGCAAAACAGTTTTAGTTCTGCCCCAAAACCATCAACACCATCTCAAGCAGCACCACAACAATCTGCTCCACCGATGGATAATTTTGATGATGATATTCCGTTTTAAGTTATTATAAAAATAGCAAAAAGGAAGATTTTTATATCTTCCTTTTTTTATACCAAACAAGCGGTCACTTTCTAATAAATTTTTACAAATTTTAAAAATAATATTATTTTCTATATTTCTGATGCTGTTTAACCGATTTTCTAATTTGACGGATATTGGTTCTTCTACGGTTTTTAGTCACATCAATTTTAGTTTCTGTTTCAGGAGCTAAACCTACAAGTTCACGTAAATAATTTACTTGTTGTAGATCCATCTCTTCCCAGCCACCACGAGGCAAACCTTTTGCCAATTTAATGTTTCCGTAACGAATTCTGATTAAGCGACTGACTTGTACCTCTTGAGATTCCCATAAACGACGCACTTCTCGATTACGCCCTTCCGTTAAGGTAACATCAAACCATTGGTTAATTCCTGCACCACCCATTGCTTTAATCTGTTTAAAATTTGCCATTCCATCTTCAAGCTGTACACCTTTACGTAGACGTTGTAGCATTGCCTCATCAACATTACCAAACACTCGCACCGAATATTCTCTCTCAACCTCTTGGCTTGGGTGCATTAAACGATTCGCTAATTCTCCATCGGTTGTGAAAAGTAATAACCCCGATGTGTTTACATCTAAACGTCCAACAGCAATCCATCTTGCACCTGTTAAACGAGGTAAACGGTCAAATACGGTCGCTCGACCTTCAGGATCAGAACGAGTACAAAGTTCACCTTCTGGTTTGTAATACATTAACACTCGACACACTTCTTTTTGTGTTGTTTTAAGATAAACAAGGTGTCCGTCAATACGAATTTTAGTGCCACTATTCAGTTGCACTCGATCACCTAGTTTGGCAATTTTTCCATCGACACTCACTCGCCCTTGCTCAATGACTTTCTCTAATTCACGACGAGATCCTCGACCTGCTCTCGCCAAGATCTTTTGTAGTTTTTCCCCTTCCACTTTTACTTTTTTATCTTCACTTTTCTGCTCTACTTGAGTATCCGTTCTTTTTACTGCTGGTTTTGCGGTTGTTCTAAGCGGTCGTTTTGTTGTCTTTTTTTGCAAATCTTTCATCGATCTTTCCTTTTGTTGTCGCTTTCACAAGCGTCGGTTATAAATAATTTTATGCTAAGAAAGGCGTTAAATCGCCTGTTCCTTCACGAATAATCACTGGTGTGTCTTCTGTTAAGTCGATCACTGTGGTTGGCGTTTGCCCTAAATAACCACCGTGAATAATCAATTCAACACGTCGTTCTAAATAATTTCTGATCTCATCAGGATCAGACTGAGTCACATTTTCATCTGGTAACATTAATGAACACGATAAAATTGGCTCACCTAAGGTTTGCAATAATGCTAACGCAATATTATTTTTTGGTACTCGAATACCAATAGTTTTACGCTTTGTCCATAAACGGCGAGGAACTTCTTTTGTTGCAGGGAGAATAAAAGTGTAAGGATTCGGTACATTATTTTTAATTAAACGATAAGATACATTGGTGACTAACGCATAATTTGACAGCTCTGATAAATCATTACATACCAAAGTAAAATTATGATTAAGGGGTAACTTGCGAATTTCTACAATTTTATCAATTGCACGTTTTTCACCAATTCCACAACCTAATGCATAGCCAGAATCTGTTGGATATACCACAACCCCACCTTGCTTAATAATTTCAACTGCTTGATTAATTAAACGTTGTTGTGGATTATCTGGATGGATATAAAAAAACTGACTCATACTTTTCTTCCTTTATTTCTGCCTGCAAAATTTAACAGGGGCAAGTTATACCACAATTGAGAAAAAGTTTATATAAATAGTTTGATTAAAACTAAAAGTATATAAATATTTTCCTTGTAAAAAATACTTAACTATTTGTTTTCATTATTTTTAGGAAGCACGTTCCCATAATTCCCAAATTGGCTTACAATTTGTTGGAAGTGAAAGATCTTTTCCAAGATCGAGCCATTGAGTTGGAAAGTGAAAATCAGATCCCACCGAAGCGTAAAGTTCAAATTCTTCTGCCCAGCGTGCTAAAAGTTGACGTTGATCCTTCGACTGTCCACAACCTGCCACTTCAATACCGTCTCCGCCTGCTTCTTTAAAAGCAGTGATCAAACGCTTGATCCAGCGAGCCGTTAATTTATAACGCAGTGGGTGAGCAATATTTATAACTCCGCCAGCCTGATGAACAGTATCTATCGCATCTTCCATTGAACACCACATTGGCTTCACATAAGCGGATTTTCCTTGCCCTAAATATTTTTTAAAGGCTTTTTCCATACTTTTTACCGCTTCAATCTCTACTAAAAAACGAGCATAATGTGCCCGTGTTATTTCTCCCTCTGCCAATGCTTTCGCACCTTCATACGCATTAAGAATCCCCACTTTTGCTAACTTTTCTGCAATTTGAATGGCGCGTTGCTCTCTTAAAGCGGTCTGATTTTGTAATAAATTTACCAATTTTTGATTATTTTCATCAAAGTTTAATGCACTTAAATGAATATTTTTGTTTTGCCATACTACAGAAATTTCTACTCCAGAAATAAGCTGAATAGGCAGTGTTTGTGTCGCTTGCCTTGCTTCTACTAATCCTGCGATCGTATCGTGATCAGTTAAAGCAAGTACATCAATACCTTTTTCAACTGCTCGGTTAACTAATTCTGTTGGTGTCAATAATCCATCTGAAGCTGTGCTGTGACTATGTAAATCATAAACCATTATGTTAACCTGCTAAGCGCTTTGCTTCGATTATTTCATCAAGTTGCTTAAGTCGGGCTAATAATTTAGTCAATAATTCTACATTAGTCAGCTCAATTTCAATGTTGATGGTTACTAAATTTGTTTTCACATCTGTTCGACTAGAAACACTTAATACTTTTACTTTCTCATTCGCCATTACACCACTTACATCTCGTAATAATCCATTACGATCATTCGCTAGGATTCGAATGGTCAAACCAAAACCACGAGCATCATTTGTTCCCCATTGCGCCTCAACAACACGTTCAGGATTAACACTTTTTAATTCAAACAATTGTTCACAATCTGATTTATGAATAGAAATACCTCGTCCTTGAGTAATATAACCCACTATCAAATCTCCTGGAATAGGTTGACAACAGCGTGCAACGGTATGCATTAAATTGCCAACGCCATCAATAATAATATCGCTACTTTTTGCTTTGGCAATATTGGACGCTTTATTAGCAACATTTTTAAGAATTGCCTCATTCTCTTGTTCTGCAGTTGGCTTAATTAATTTTGTTTGTAAATAATGGCTTAATTGAGTAAGGCGGATATCACCACTACCAATGGCAGCATAGAGATCTTCAATCTGTTTTAAGTTGTAACGAGGCAACGCATATTGCTCAATTTGTTTTTGAGTAAAATTAAACTTTGCCATTTCCGCTTCTAGCAGATCTTTTCCAATTGGAATATTCTTATCTCGATCCTGTTTTTTAAAGAACGCCACAATTTTGGCTCTCGCTCGAGCAGTATGAATAAAGCCAGAATTTGGATTTAACCAATCTCGACTTGGATTTGGTGTCTTTTGTGTAATAATTTCAACCTGATCCCCCATTTTCAGAATGTAGGTAAAAGGCACAATGCGTCCAGCAACTTTTGCACCAATGCAACGATGTCCTACTTCACTGTGTATCGCATAAGCAAAATCAAGCGGTGTTGCATTTTTAGGTAGATCAATAACCTCACCACGAGGTGTAAACACATAGACTCTGTCATCAAATACCTGACTACGCAATTCGCTGATCGTATCATTAGAATCTGCAATATCATTCTGCCAATCAAGTAGTTTACGTAGCCATACAATTTTATCTTCGTAGCCAGCTCTACCTGCTGCTGTACCTTCTTTATATTTCCAATGAGCGGCAACGCCTAACTCTGCATCATCATGCATTTGTTGCGTTCGAATTTGTACTTCTATTGGTTTATCACCTTCACCTAATACAACAGTATGTAATGATTGATAGCCATTCGGTTTTGGATTTGAAATATAATCATCAAAATGCTCTGCTAAATGTTGGTAGTTGGTATGTACAATTCCCAATGCGGTATAGCAATCTTCTAAAGTAGAAACAATAATTCGCACTGCTCTGACATCAAAAAGTTGTTCAAAAGAGAGATGCTTACGTTGCATTTTTTTCCAAATACTGTAAATATGTTTTGGACGTCCATAAATTTGGAAGTTTTCAAGCTCTTCCTCAAACAGGCTTTGGAGATCTGAAATAAAATCAGCAATATATTTTTCACGATCTAAACGTCTTTCGTTAAGATCCATTTTAGCCACTTGCTTATATTGGCTAGGATGTAATGATCTAAAACAATAGTCCTCTAATTCCCATTTTAACTGTCCAATCCCTAAACGATTGGCAAGAGGAGCATAAATTTGTGAACACTCTTTTGCGGCTAAAACAATGTCTTCTTCCGTTTGGGCTGTATCTCGTAAATAAGTAATACGCTCAGCCAGTTTAATAACCATACATCGAAAGTCTTTTACCATGGCTAATAACATACGACGGATATTATCAATTTGAATATCTGAGGAGTTACCTGCATTTAATTGGCGCAGATTATCCATTTCTAATACACCTTGAATAAGGTTCGTAATACCATCATTAAAATCATCTTTAACTTGGATTAAATCAATAATGCGATATTTAACTAAAGGAAATAAAAAGGCTGCAACAAGGCTTTCATCATCCATATTCAAGCTATGCAAGATTTCCACCATTTCAATGCCGAACCACATCAATGGATAATGTTCCACATCTAATTTTTCTTGAGAATAATTCCAAGCAATCTGAATTTCTTCAAAAGTCACTGGAGACATTTGCAAAGAAGCACCCCAGTTGGCTAATTCAAAATTACTTAAATCAAGTAAATGGGAGCGGCGAATCGCAACCATAAATCCTCCTGAAACTATATGACAAAATAAACAGTCAGTGTTCCTTAACTTTCATTTTACAGGAACATACTACTACCAAATATAATGTGATTACTCACTTCCCCAACGTGTAAATAATTCATCCCCAAGATAAATATCAAATTGATCAAGCAAACGATTAACACCTTGATCAACAATATCAGCAACCGTTTTAGGCTGATGATAAAATGCTGGCATTAATGGCACAATTTGCCCACCCATCTCTGTGACTTGAGTCATCAAACGTAAATGCCCTAAGTGTAATGGCGTCTCTCGTACACAAAGTACTAACGGTTTACGCTCTTTTAAAATAACGTCAGCAGCACGAGTAATCAAATCATCTGTATAGCTATTTGCCACCCCTGACAGGGTTTTCATCGAACAAGGTAAAATAATCATTCCTCTCGTTCGAAATGAACCTGATGAAATGGCAGCACCAATATCTCTAATATCATACACTTTATCTGCCAAAGCTTTAATTTCTGTTAGAGAATAATTGGTTTCTGCCGCAATAGTCTGCTTTGCTGCATTACTAATAATAAGATGTGTTTCAACTTCTGTTGATTTTAATACTTCTAACATACGAATAGCATAAATTGCACCACTCGCACCTGTTATAGCAATAACTAAACGCTCAGATAAGCGGTTAGATGTTATTAAGTTTTTACTATTTTTCATTCAATTTTATTTCAACAAACTTGAATTAGCTTGTAGCTGTTCAAAAAACCATTTTACAATAAAGCCAAAATGAGGAATCAATTGAGATTCTTTCCACCATTGTGTTTGATTCGCTTGAGTAAAACTATCTAAGAAGAAGAGCAAGGCCGCAATAATCAACACGCCTCGTAATCCGCCAAAAACAATACCTAAGACTCGATCTGTACCACTTAAGCCTGTTTTTTCTACTAACTTACCCAACAATGCGTTAACCACACTCATCACAATTAATGTTCCAATTAGTAAGGCTGTTGCGGCAATACCATTACGTAAATACTCAGATTGTTGTAGATAAATAGAATCTACTTGCATCAAATAAACACTTAAATAAGGATAAAAATAACTTGCTACAAAAAAAGCGAGTACCCAACCAGCAAGAGACATTACTTCTCTTATAAACCCTCGCCATAAACTAACAAGTGCCGAAAAAACAATAATTCCGATAATAATATAATCAATCATAGCTACCCTCATACTTTGAAAAATTTAAAATGTTAAGCTATATCCATTTTAAATTATTGATAGCGGTACGATGTTTATCAGAATTTGCAAAAATTTAACAAGATCTTACCGCTTATGTTTAGTTATCCAGCAACATATCCAATATCCTCTAAGGTTGGATTATTTGCTCCTTCTCTAGCTAGCTCATCACAAATTTCATTTTCACGATGACCCGAATGTCCTTTTACCCACTGCCAATCAATTTGATGAAATTTTATCTGCTGTTCCAAAGCTATCCATAAATCTTTATTCTTAACTGGTTGCTTCGCACTGGTTTTCCAATCATTTTTTTTCCAATTAAAAATCCATTTTTGAATCCCATTTTTCATATACTGACTGTCACTAAATAAAATGACTTGGCACGGTTCTTTTAATAAACTTAAAGCTTCAATGACTGCTCGCAATTCCATTCGATTATTGGTTGTTTGAAAATAACCTTTAGTCACTTTTTTTTCGTGTTGATTATAGCGTAACAAAACACCTATACCACCACTACCAGGATTACCTAAACAAGAACCATCAGTAAAAATCTCCACTCTTTTCATTTATTTTACCTTGTCACAGCTCTCTGTGCTATGCTTGATTTTTGCACTTTTCTTTTTACGTCTCTTATAAATTTTCCACGCCACAAATAAAATAACCGCCACTAAAATCACATAAACAACCGCCTGTCCTTTATGCATTTGAGCCTCAACCCAATCTAAATTTGAAGCACCAAAATTCCCTAAATAAACCCAAATAGGCACAGAAATAATAGCAGCACAAAAATCAACAAAAACAAACTGAAGATAATTTACTCGATTCGTGATCCCTGAAACAAGGTAAACAACGGCTCGTAATCCAGGTAAAAAGCGAGCGGTAAATAAAAGACGATTACCATATTTATCAAACATTTTCCTCACCGCAGACAAACGTCCACGACGAATTAATGGCTTAATAAATCGAAAACGTAAGATTTTCTTACCATAAATACGCCCTAGCCAGTACATTGTGCTATCACCTACTAGCACTCCAACCATACTCACGACTAACATCCAATGCACATTAGTGTAGCCCAAGCCAGAAATCACGCCTCCTGAAACCAAAGTGACATCTTCTGGAATAGGTAAACCAAATCCACAAGCCAGCAATACGAAAAATACCGCCCAATAACCATAACCACTAAAAAAATCAATTAAAAATTCCATTAAAAATCCTACCTAATTTTTATTTAAATTCTGTACTGAATCACGAACTACCAGTTCAGGTATAAATTCTAACATCTGTCGCTCGTGACTTGTTTCTTTTGAAGAAATTCGTTCTAACAATAACTCCAATACCCTATCTGAAAGTCGTGATTTCGATTGATGCATCGTTGTTAAAGGAGGTGCGTAAAAACGAGAATTGTGAATATTATCATAACCAATAATTGAAATATCCTGCGGAACAGATAATCCTCTAAGATTAATCGCTGAAATTGCCCCTAATGCCATTACATCGCTAAAACAAAACACTGCAGTTGGTAATTCTTCTAAATCAAGAATATTATTCATACATTCAAAACCACCTTCTGGTTCAAAATCCCCTTCTTGAATCCATCGTGGCTCAATTAATAAATTTGCTTCATCCATTGCCTTATTAAAACCTTGAAAACGATTTTTAGACACTGTTTTAAATAAATTTCCTGTTATTACCGCAATTTTTTTATGCCCATTCTGAATCAAATGCTGAGTCGCTAAATAACCACCTAAAAAACTGTTGTCTGCAATAAGATCACTACTATGATCCCTTACTCCCCAGTCCATTACTACCATAGGAATATTCGCTTTATTTAACAACGCAAGAGAATTTTCAGTATATTCACTACACATAACCAAAATACCATCAACACGTTTGGTCATCAACATATCCAAATGGTTTTGAATTTTTTCAGGATCATTTTGCGTATTACATAAAAAAAGTGAATAACCCATTTCGTAGCAATGACGTTCCATTGCTAAAATAATCTCTGCAAAAAAAGGCGATTCACTCGTTGTCACTATCATTCCGATAGATTTCGTCGTATTCACTTTTAGACTACGAGCAACCGCACTGGGAGAATAATTCAATTCAGAAATGGCATCCCAAACTAATTTAGTCGTTTTTTCAGCTACAAAGCGTGTGTTATTAATAACGTGAGAAACCGTTGTAGTTGATACTCCAGCTAATTTAGCTACATCTTTGATTGTCGCCATTCTCTTCTCCTACTAGATAAAACACTTAAAATTATGTCTATTATAACTGAGTTTTAAAAAATTTCTTAAATAAAATAATTCCTTTGATTGCAATTTCAAAAAATAGTTTTAAAATACATTTATTATTTTACTTTTTCGAGGAATTAATTATGGGAACTTTTGGTTATTCAATGCTTACAGTATGTGCATCTTTAGGTATGATCGTACTTTTTGCATATAATATTTTTTAGAATATAAAATTAGTGGTAAATCTTAAATAGAAACAACTGTTGATCCTGATATGAGAGAATTTGCAACAAACTAATAAAAAACACAAAAAATGAAGACAATGAAAACATTTTATTTGGCGGTGCTTTCCTTAATTATTTTGGGACTAACATTGCCTTCTGTTAGTGTTGCAAAAGAAAAAGCTGTGTGGATTGATGTGCGTACACAACAGGAGTGGGACAACGGACATCTCAAAAATGCTGTGTTAATTCCCTACAACGAAATCGCAGCAAAAATTCAGACAGTGGTTAAAGATCGGAAACAACTGATAAATTTGTATTGCCACTCTGGCAGACGGGCGGAAGTCGCTCGAAAAAAATTGGTACAAATGGGCTATACCAATGCTCGCAATCGTGGTAGATATGATCAACTTCGCCAAATAATGCCATAATATTATACTTACATCCTTTTTAGCGTATTTTTAATCTAATAAAAATTTATAAAAATGTCTAAACTTACTTTTGCCTCCATTTCATTTAATACTGATAACACACCTTTTTCAACACAATTTGATGATATTTATTTTTCCACCCAAGACGGACTTGCAGAAAGCATTTATGTCTTTCAAGAAGGTAATAAGCTATGGGAAAAATGGCTAAATCATTCACAATCAGCTTTTGTTATCGCAGAAACAGGATTTGGAACAGGATTAAACTTTTTTGCAGTAGCAGAAAGATTTCAGCAATTCAGACAACAAAACCCACAACATCAACTACAGCGTTTATACTTTATCTCCTTTGAAAAACATCCTTTAACTTCGCAACAATTAACGCAAGTTCATAGCAATTACCCACAATTTGCAAATTTTTCACAACATCTGACCGCTTGTTGGAATGTGTGGCAAACAGGTTGTCAGCGTTATCACTTTGACAATGTTTATCTTGATCTTTGGTTTGGCGATATTTTAGACAACCTGCCACAACTTGGTGATTTATATAATGAAAAAATTGATGTATGGTTTTTAGACGGTTTTGCTCCTGATAAAAACCCTCAAATGTGGTGTGAAGCTCTGTATCAACAAATGTTTCGTTTAACCAAAAACGGAGGTACTTTTGCGACTTTTACTGCTGCAAGTATTGTACGTAAAGGGTTACAAGCAGTTGGATTTGATGTGAAAAAACGCAAAGGTTTTGGTAAAAAGCGTGAAATGTTATGGGGTGAAAAACCACAACAAAGTGAAAAATTAGCCATTAAAGTGCCTTATTATTATCAACAGCCACAAGAAAAAACAGAAGATATTGCGATTGTCGGTGGGGGAATTGCGAGTCTCTTTTTAAGTTTATCCTTATTAGAAAAAGGCAAAAAAGTCACATTATACTGTAAAGATAATGCCCTAGCTCAAAATGCTTCGGGTAATCTTCAGGGAGCGATTTATCCTCAACTTAGTGATGACGATGAACGGAATATTCGTTTTTATGTGCATAGTTTTGACTATGCGTTGCAACGTATTCAACAGTTAGAGCCACAAATTGATTTTGAACATAGTCTAAGTGGTGTAGCGATTTATGGCTACAATCAGAAAAATCAGGATAAATTGCAAAAACTGGCAGATCTTAATTATGATCATTCACTCTTTCATCTATGTAATGCAAAACAATTAAGTGAAAAAATTGGCTTACCAGTAACAAAAGGCGGGGGCTTTATTCCACGTGCGGGCTGGCTATCCCCGATTCAATTTGTACAAAACAGTTTTGCTTATTTAGAGAAAAAAGGCTTGAAAATCGTGCTAAATCACGAAGTCACCAATCCTGTTTTTCAAGATAATCTATGGCAATGGCAACATAATGGTGAAACCTTTGCTCATCAAACTTTAGTATTAGCTAACGGACACACATTAAAAGATTTTGAACAAACACAAGGTATTCCACTTTATGCAGTGCGTGGACAAGTCAGTCAATTTCCAACAACCCCTGAGTTACAAAAATTAAAAACCGTTTTATGTTACGATGGTTATTTAACCCCTGTTTCAGCACAAGGAACGCACTGTATTGGAGCAAGCCACGTACGAGATAATACGGATACTCATTTTAGTTTGGAAGAACATCAACAAAATATTGCAAAATTACAAAAAAATGTCACCGCTTGTGATTGGAATAAAGAGATCGACCACTCTCAAAACCTTGCCAGAATAGGAGTGAGAGCGACATTAAGAGATCGTATTCCAATGGTGGGATCAGTAGGTAATTTAGACAAACAACGAGAACAATATAATAATTTATTCAACCTTCGTCGTCGTAGAAAACCGATCGGAACAGCGATCGTTTATCCACAACTTTATACTATTGTTGGTTTAGGATCACGTGGCTTAACCACTGCTCCACTGCTTGGTGAACTGCTTGCTAGCCAAATTTGTAATGAGCCGATCCCATTAAGTGAAGATTTATGGCATGTCTTAAATCCTAATCGAGTATGGTTAAGAAAGCAGTTAAAAGGCACGCCAGTATAAAACCCCGCTTTTTTAAGATTATTGTCGGCTCACATAGTCACTCGAACACACCCATTTGTAAGTGGTCAGTGCATCTAATCCCATAGGACCTCGAGCGTGGAGTTTCTGAGTGCTAACAGCAACTTCTGCACCAAGTCCAAACTGAGCACCATCGGTAAAGCGAGTGCTGGTATTAATATATACCGCAGCTGAGTCTACTTGACGAACAAATAACTCTGCAAGTTGTGGATTTTGAGTCAAAATACCATCAGAGTGCTGACTGCCATATTCACGAATATGAGCCACTGCTTGGTCTAAATTATCAACTACAACAATATTCAAATCAGTCGACAGCCATTCTTGACGAAGTGCTTGTTCTGTCACGGGTTGCACATCAAACCCTGCGTTATCTAATATTTGATAAGCGGTAGGATCACAATGAAATTTTGCAAATTTTTGTTGTAATGATACCGCTAGTTTAGGTAAAAACTGTTTTGCAATAGAGCGTTGTACTAACAAAGTTTCTAAAGTATTACACGTACTTGGACGTTGCGTTTTAGCATTAACGATCACTAGAATGGATTTTTCTAAATCCGCTGTTTCTTCTACAAAAAGATGACAAACTCCGATCCCTCCAATAATAACTGGGATAGTAGAATGTTGTTTACATAATTCTTGTAATCTTGCCCCACCACGAGGAATGATCATATCTACGTATTGATCCAGTTTTAGCAAATCCATCACTAATTGACGATCCGTATCAGTAATCGCCTGAACAGCATCTATGGGTAATCCTGCTTGCTGCAAGGCTGATTGGATAACATCTACCAATATTTTATTGGAATACTGAGTTTCACTCCCTCCTCGCAAAATAACCGCATTACCTGTTTTTAAACAAAGGGTTGCCACATCAACGGTGACATTAGGACGAGCCTCATAAATTGTGCCAATCACCCCTAAAGGAACACAAACTCGTTTAATCTCTAAACCACTATCTAAACGTCCACCATCCAAAATTTTGCCAACAGGATCCGCCAATCCAATAATATGACGAACATCATTCGCTATACTTTGAATACGATCTTCTGTTAATAATAAACGATCAATTAATGCATCACTCAGCCCGTTTTGCTGTGCATTTTTAATATCTTTCGCATTTTCAATAAGAATAGAAGCGGTACGATCTTGTAAACTTTTTGCAATAATTTCAAGGGCGTTATTTTTTTGTTGCTGTGACAATTGTGCAAGGATAAAAGCCGCTTGTTTCGCTTTTTTACCCATTTCGTTGAGTTTCATCATCTTATTTTCCTTTTTAAGGCTTATTTATTATAGTAACACCATATCATTACTATGAATGGCAACACTGCCATATTGATAACCTAAAATAGTTTCAATATATTGCGATTGCTTTCCTCTAATTAATTCTAACGCTTCACTGTTATAACGCACCATTCCCCTTGCAATAGCTTGATTATCACTGTTTTTAATTAAAATTACCTCTCCTCGAGAAAAACGCCCTTCTACTGCTACAATACCTGCTGGAAGCATTGATTTATGTTGTTTTAGTGCAACTTCCGCCCCTTTATCAATCAATAAAGATCCTACTGTTGGTGCTGCAAATAACCACTGTTTACGGCTTTCTAGTAGATTCGTTGCAACCGTAAATTTTGTACCAATATCCATTCCATTAGCCAGATCATAAATCACATTGTTACGGCTTCCTGAAGCAATAATGGTTTCAATACCTGAACGAGTGGCAATATCCGCTGCCGTAATTTTAGTACTCATTCCTCCTGTTCCTAAACCAGAGACACTGTCCCCTGCGATCCCTTTAATTTCATCAGTAATTTCACTGACGACAGAGAGTAATTTTGCATTAGGATTAGATCGAGGATCACTATCAAATAAACCTTGTTGATCCGTTAATAAATAGAGTTGATCCGCCTGAGCAATAATGGCAGTAAGTGCAGATAAATTATCATTATCCCCCACTTTTATTTCTGCCGTTGCCACAGCATCATTTTCATTAATAATAGGGATAATCTGATTATCTAACATTACATTTAAAACATCTCGAGCATTTAAAAAACGCTCTCGATCCTCTACATCAGCACGACTTAACAATACTTGTCCAATTTTAATATTATAAATATCAAAGAGTTGCTCCCACGTTTGAATTAACTGACTTTGCCCGACTGCCGCCAATAGCTGTTTAGATGCAATAGTAGGTGGAAGTTTGGGATTACTTAAATAATCTCGTCCAGCAGCTATCGCTCCCGAAGTCACTATCACTATTCTAAAACCTTGTTTCTGTAACTCAGTACATTGACGTACAATTTCCAGTATTTGTGGACGATGTAAAGTGAGAGTTCCTTGCGTCAAAACACTTGTTCCAAACTTCAAGACAATGGTTTTCTGTAAATCCTTTTTAAGCGGCATATTTTTGGTAAAAGTTGTGTTATTCATTCGATTTCTTTTGATATTAATGTATTAATCAGATAAAGATACTAAAAGTTGCCACTTAAATCCAGTAATCCCTTGCGATAAAGTAAAAATTACTGGAAAATGTAGCGTTTTAACGCTTCCTCCCTTGTGAGGAAGTACTGACTTGTTATCAGAGAGAATTACCTTATGTTACAAAAAGAGTTAAATAATAAACCAGAGCTACTTTCACCAGCTGGTTCATTAAAAAATATGCGTTACGCTTTTGCCTATGGAGCAGATGCCGTTTATGCAGGACAACCTCGTTATAGCCTACGAGTACGTAATAATGATTTTAATCACGCCAATCTACAAATTGGCATTGATGAAGCACACGCTTTAGGCAAAAAGTTTTATGTGGTTGTGAATATTGCACCTCATAACTCTAAATTAAAAACCTTTGTCCGTGATTTGAAAAAAGTTGTCGATATGAAGCCTGATGCGTTGATTATGTCCGATCCAGGGTTAATTATGCTAGTACGTGAGAACTTTCCTGATATAGATGTACACCTTTCCGTACAAGCAAATGCAGTAAATTGGGCGACCGTTAAGTTTTGGAAACAAATGGGACTCACTCGTGTGATCCTTTCTCGAGAACTTTCTATTGATGAAATAGCGGAGATCCGTAGAGAAGTTCCTGAAATGGAAATTGAAATATTTGTGCACGGTGCGTTGTGTATGGCATATTCAGGACGTTGTTTACTCTCAGGCTATATCAATAAACGAGATCCAAATCAAGGAACTTGCACTAACGCCTGCCGTTGGGAATATTCTGTAGAAGAAGGTAAAGAAGACGATACAGGTAATATTGTTTCTAATAAACCAGAGAAAATTGAAATTAAAAATGTTGCTCCTACTTTAGGTGAAGGAAAACCTACAGATAAAGTCTATTTATTAGCCGAGTCTAATCGCCCAGAAGAGCAAATGAGTGCATTCGAAGATGAACACGGTACTTACATTATGAATTCCAAAGATTTACGTGCCATTCAACACGTAGAACAGTTATCTAAAATTGGCGTACATTCCCTAAAAATTGAAGGACGAACCAAATCATTCTATTACTGCGCAAGAACAGCACAAGTTTATCGCAAGGCAATTGATGATGCAGCAGAAGGAAAACCTTTTGATGAATCATTAATGACAACGTTAGAATCCTTAGCACATCGAGGCTATACCGAAGGATTTTTACGTCGCCATACTCACGATGAATATCAAAATTATGACTATGGTTACTCCATTTCAGATCAGCAACAATTTGTGGGTGAATTTACTGGTAAACGTAACGATCAAGGAATGGCGGAAGTTGCTGTTAAAAACAAATTTTTAGTGGGTGATAATGTTGAATTAATGACTCCTAAAGGAAATATTGTTTTTAAAATTGAACGCATACTCAATCGTAAAAATGAAGAAGTGGAATCAGGAAAAGGTGATGGACATTTTGTGTTTTTAGATGTCCCAGCGGATATTGAATTAAATTATGCTTTGTTAATGCGTAATTTAGAAGGTGCAAATAACACTCGAAACCCACATAAAAATTAGTCATCTTGTAGAGATAAGTATTTTCTTATCTCTACATTATATATCAACGATTTTATGGAATACTCAATGACATTAGCAGAAATTTATACTCAGTTTGAAAATTGCAAAATATGGGAACAAAGATACCGCTTATTAATTCAACTTAGCCGTAAACTACCTCAATTAAGTGATGATGAACGATCAAATATACCTGAAATTTACGGTTGCGAAAGTCGTCTCTGGTTTGCTTTTCAAATTGAACCTAGAGAAATAAAAGCCTATAGTGATGCTCGTTTAATGCAAGGATTATTGATGATTGTGAGTATTGCGCTGTCTGAGAAATCAGCTGATGAATTGTTACACTTTGATATTCAACATCTTTTCGATGATCTTAAAATCACCAAACATTTAACTAGCACTCGTTTAAACGGTCTACAACAAATTAATCAGATTGTAAAAAACACCCTGACTCAATAAGTTAAGTAAATATCAAAACGATGATTTTTGGTTGTTTGGCTAAAATCAGGCTTTTGATCCGCTATAAAAGGAGCATAATCAGGTCGTTTTACTACAACACGTTTTTTAGCCAGTTTTTTTGCTATCTCAAAAAAGTAATCTGTATCTAAGTCTTCTCCTATAAGGTGTTGGAAAACACGCATTTCTTTTTTAACTAATGCTTTTTTGGGTTTATGCGGATACATTGGATCAAGATAAACAACATCTGCTCCATCTGTCTCAGGATTTAATTCAGCAATAGAACGAATAGTAAGAAGTTGCATTTTTTGTTGCATAAATTCGCCAATTTCAGGATCACAATAAGCTCGTTGTAAACCATCTTCAAGCAATGCAGATACAATTGGATTACGCTCCACCAAACGTACTTGACAACCAATGCAAGCTAACACAAAAGCATCTCTTCCAAGACCTGCAGTCGCATCTATTACTGTTGGTAAAACGCCTTTCTTAATACCAACAGCTTTGGCCACCGCTTCTCCTCGCCCTCCGCCAAATTTTCGACGATGTGCTAATGTTCCTGTGACAAAATCAACACTAACTGCACCTAATTTAGGTTCATCTAGCTTACGTAGTTCAAGTTGTTTGTCTGTTTTAACTAACGCTAAAATTGACGAAATGTCGTGAATAAGCTGCCATTTGTCGCAAAAATCTTGAAATTGTTGTTTATCTTCAGTTTCACAAATAAGTTGAATATGACTCATAAAATATAATCTTTAAAGAGTAGTTCTATATTTTGGATTAAGGTATTTTTACCTGCAATATCTTCACCTTGCCACGCTAATTTTAATATTTCAGGGGTGAGTTGCCGTTGATATTGTTCACTTAATGGACGATAACTCATATGCCAAGGTTCAACGCCAATTTGTTTTTGTGACGGAGAAAAAGGTAAATAAAAATCAAATGTAGCGGTATGATCTTGTAAAAAATTTGCAAATTCTGCAAAGTATCCACCCGCTTGATATTCCCAAGGTTCAAGTTGTAGTCGTTGATTCGGTGGTAATAAATCAGGATCAAACACATCTATCTCTGTTCCCCAATGATGACGGCTTGCCCCTGCTACAGCAGACCATCGCAAAATAGCCTGACATTTTTGCCATTCATTCATCTGAGATAAATCAAGTTTTTCACCACTATCATTATGTACTTTACGAGTTCCATTAAATTTTGCATTCCAAATCAGCTTTTGGCGTTCAAAATCTCGAAAAGTACTTGCTGGTTGTAAGTTAAAACCCGCTTTTTTAGCGTGTTTTTGTAAACCCAAATAAGCCGTCATCACCTGCTTTTGTAACAGGTGATGTGATGAAAGAGAATCAGGCAGGGAAACCAAATGACAGTGAGTTTTCCCTGTTAATAAGTTAATTAAATTAACCATTTTGTGCTGTAACCATCCCTTTAACCAGATCTTCTGGTTGAACAGTACTTTGCTGTGGATTTTTAATAAATAAATCAAGCTGGTTGAATGCAATTTCAATGCCATTTTCTGCAAAAAGTTGATCTATTTTACGATTAAGAGCATCAGTAGTACTATTTCTATCTCCTAACTCTCCCACATAAACACGTAATTCATGATCAAGTGTACTTGCACCAAAAGTAAGGAAGTACACAACAGGAGCAGGATCTTTCAATACCGTTTTCGTTTCTTCTGCTGCTTGTAGTAATAATTTTCTAGTCAACTCTAAATCAGAACCGTAAGCGACTCCAACACTAATAATAATACGAGTGGTAGTACTAGATAGCGCCCAGTTAGTTAAACGCTCTGTTACAAAGTTTTTGTTTGGTACAATCACTTCTTTACCATCAAAATCCATTAAAGTTGTGGCTCGAATACGAATACGAGACACTGTACCTGAAAACTCACCAACAGTAATTACATCACCAATTCGCACTGGACGTTCAAATAAAATAATAATACCTGAAATAAAGTTTGCAAAAATCTCTTGTAAACCAAATCCTAAACCTACGGACAGTGCCGCAAATAACCATTGTAATTTTACCCATGACATTCCTAATGAAGAGAATGCCCAAGCAGAACCAATCGCTACAATAATGTAAGTAAGTAAAGTGGTGATGGTATAAGGCGTACCTTGTGATAATGTAATCCGTGAGAAAATAAATACCTCAAGAATACTGCGAATATTGCGCACTAAAATATAGGTAACAACTAATATAACCAATGCTATCAATAAGTTAAATAAAGTTATAGTTTCTGTTGTTGTTCCTGCATCTGTCACAACCGAGCTTTGCCACAGTGAGATATTATGTAAATAATTTGCTGAAACAATAAATTCAGACCATATATTATAAAGTAAACTAAAAACGGTCACCCATAATACGATATTAGTAATATGAATAATTTGAGATTTTAGGATTCCTATTTTAATACTTTCACTCTGCTGAGAAATCACCACAATATCATCAGCCACACTGGTTGTTTGCTCCGTTGTTTGATTACGACGCTTTTCTTGTAAACGATGATAAGCTAAACGACGTGAAGAGACCTGAATTGCACGATAAATGGTATAGCGAATCAGTAACCATAAAATGATAATAATATAAGAGTCAATAATCAAAGAGATTAATTTAAGGGAGGTAAAATAATAACCCAACCCAATTAAAATAATTAATCCGACAGGTATTAATTGAATTAAAAACCGAATAATAGTGAACAGAGCATTTTTCGTACTGTCTAGTTTATTATCTTGACTATAAGCATTAAGTGCTTTTTTGAAGTTAGGCGCCAAAATAAGAATACAAAAAATCAGTGCCAAAATACTCGTTATCTGACCGATAACATCATCGCTAATACCATTTTCTGTGACATTAGTAAAAATAGAAATATTCAGTAAAATCGCAATAATAATGGTACTTCTTTGAATAAATTTTTTGAAAATTTGACAGCTTTTTTCTGATATATCAAAGTGCTTACTCGCCATTCCACGTTGTTTAAACAATGAAATAATAAAGCTGAATAGCCATAAGTATCCCGCCATTCTAAACGCCCATAGCCAAACTTCATCAGGAGAGTAAAAGAAAAAGTAACCTATAAGTAGAAATATAACCAAAAAGACGATTATTTTTGGCAAAACTAAAATGGCATTATACAAAAATGCGATTGGGGTATACCATTGACGGTCTGAATTTAAAGAATTTAGTTTTCCATTAATTAATTCCAAATGACGTTGGATTCTTAACTTAAAATGGCGAATAATAAATGCGACAAAAATAAGTCCCGCCAAGAGACTGATAAACAAAGTTAAATACTCATCATTGTTAGCTAAATTAAACTTTTTAATAATCTCTTGGAGCTGGTATGTTAGTGATTGTGGCAATGATTTTAACCATTTCAAACTCATTGGAGAATTACTTTTCACCCAGAAGCTTTGCTGTGCTAATTCACTCTCAATTTGTTGACTGATTTCCGATACTTGCTTTTGTGTTAATTCTAAATTAATCGCTAAATTTAACTGATTATTCAGTCCCGTTAAAATATCAGATAATACCTTACGGCGCTCAGCTAAAATTTTATTTAATTGCTGATTTTCATCACTCGTAAATGACGTTTTATTGATCTGTTGCAGTTCTTCAATATATTGATAAGGAGTATAAAGCTCATTCCGCTTTTGTGTAATATCAAAAATATTGACTCGCAGATCTGAAATTTTTTCAAATAACCCTTTTACTCCACTATTAATCGGTAATTTTTGCTTTTGTTTTTGAATAATTCGAGATAAAACTAATGTCCCTTCCAAAGCACTAATTTGCTCTTTCAGTGTCCGTTGTGTCTGAGTTAAATTATCTAACATATTACGTAAACGTAACTCATTCTGCGAAAGTGTATTGGTCTCTTTTGTCTGCATCAAAAGTTGTTTACTCAGTTGAGTATTAATATCAAGTTCTGCCTGAATGACTTTGTTATGCTCAGAATTAAGCTGTTGATTTTTAGCTTGAGCCTGTTCAAACTGCGCCTGAGATTGTTGTAATCGTTTATGATTAATATTGCTTTGAATCTCTGTAATTGTATTTTGTAATTGTTTTTCTTTTAATTGTAATAAATTATACTGAGTCTGATAGAACAAGGTAATCTGATCATTATTCTTTAGTAACTCTTTATTATAATTATTTTGCAAATTGAGTAACTCAAGTTCTATATGATATTGAGTAGATAAAACGCTACTAAGACTATTGTCTAACAACAAAGTATTGAGCTCTTTAGTTCGTTCATTATTTTTAGTTAGAATAGTTTGCGTATTTGCGGAAAGTGTATTCTGTTTGACTAAATGAGAGTTTGCATCATTCAGCTCTTCTTGTAATTTTTTAAGTGTTTCTGCTCTCTCTTCCAACTGGGACTGTAATTCATCAATAGTTGCATTTTCATCAAATGCTTTTTTATTATTCAATGATTTTTGTAACTGGGCTAACTCTGTTTGACCTTGCTGAATTTTCGTATCAATATTTGCTAATAAATGTTGTAATTTTTGATTTTTATCCGTTTGCTGTTCCACTTCAGAGAGTAACTCAAGGGACTTTTCTAAGTTTTTAATCGACTCAACTGAACTCGGATCATCAGACTTACTCTTTTTAGCTTTTGTAAGTTGAGTTTTTAACTCAGCTTGTGTGGGCAGAGCTACTGCATAACTATTTGAAAAGGTAAAAAAACCTAAAAAAAGGAGGGTAAAAAAGTATTTTTTCATCGTGTTGTCCATTCGTAAAAGCGGTCAAGAATTATTAAAAACTGTAAATTTTTAATATAAAGTGACCGCTATCTAATTCAATAAATATTATTTTGAGGCTAATTTAATCCAATCTACCATCATTTTTTCTGTTTCTTTAAGAATAAAATCAGGAGCTTCATAGTCTTTGGCTAGATCATCTAAATCTTTTAAAGGTTTTTTACCTTCACGTTTAAAACGAGCATTAAGATTCTTTAAACGTCTCTCATCATCAGCATTACGTTTTGTTTGACGCTTAATCAAATTAAGAGATAGCCATTTTTCCTGCTCTTCTTGACGCTCAATTTCAATCTCTTTCGCTAATGCAATAAACTCAGGATTTTTTGCAATACGAGTAAGATGTTTGGCTTTTAACTTAGAGACAACACCACGAGCATTGGAAACACTCGAATAGTCAGCTTGAGGTATTTTATCCCACGGTAAAGCATTATCTTCAAATCTTTCACCCACCTCTTTCGCATTAATAATTTCAGGATAATGAATGTCAGGATCTACCCCTTTTATCTGTGTACTGCCACCATTAATTCGATAAAATTTTTGAATAGTATATTGCAACATACCTAATGGTTCTTTATTTTTATCAAAAGCACTATTTAACGAACGCCCTTGTTGCACAGTTCCTTTTCCAAAGGTGGTTTGCCCTACAACAATCGCTCGATTATAATCTTGCATCGCAGCAGCAAAAATTTCTGATGCAGATGCACTATGACGGTTTACCATCACAATAATTTTGCCATCATACAACACCTGCGAATTTGCATTAGTATAAATTTTAGTACGATCAAAAGCATCTCTAACTTGTACAACAGGACCCTGTTTAACGAATAAACCCGTTAAATGAATGACCTCTTTTAATGAACCACCACCATCATCTCGCAAATCAATGATCAATCCATCAACATTTTGTTGTTTCATTTCACTTAAAAGTTTTTTCACATCCTTTGTTAAACCAAGATAAAAACTAGGAATCTCAATGACGGCTACTTTTTTAGCATTAACAGTACTAATCGTTAATTTTGCAGCACTGTCTTCTAAACGTACGGTATCACGAATAAGTGTCACTATATGATTCTTTCCACCTTTTGCAGGCTCAATCTCTAAGCGAACTTTAGTTCCTTTTTTACCCTTAATTTTATCCACAATATCATCAAGTCGCCAACCTACAACATCTTCAATCTCACCTGTTGCTTGCCCTACGCCAACAATTTTATCATCAACATGAATTTGCTTACTGCGTGCAGCTGGAGCACCTTTTACTAAAGACTTGATTGTGGTTAAATCATCTTCCATCGTCAAGGTTGCACCAATTCCCTCAAGAGATAGTTTCATACTCTCTTCAAAGCGTTTTGCATTACGAGGTGAAAGGTAAGTTGTATGAGGATCTATTTCTCTCGCAAAGGAGTTGAGATACATTTGTAAAATATCATCGGCATTGGTTTGAGTTAAACGGCGAATAGAAATATTATAACGTTTGGTTAGCTTTTTCTTTGTCTCAGCCCATGTTTTATGTTTTAAATATTGAGCAATCACATCATATTTATAACGCTGTTTCCATAACTTTTCTGCTTCTTGCGTTGTTTTTGGAAACGCAGCTTTCTCTCGATCTTTTTCAATATAATCATCAACAGTCAAATCAGGTTCGTGATCCACCAAAGAAAGTAAATAAGAATAGCGTTGGTAAAGACGTTTAGCTCTGAGATCATAAATCTTATACGCCGCATCAAGTTTACCGAAATACAACTCATCATCTAACACTTTCGCATATTTTGAACGCAACTCATCTACATCAGATTGAAGAAAAATTTTATGACTACCATCTAACCAATCAATATAACGATCAAAAATATGCGCCGAAAAATCATTATCAAGTTCAAATTTACGATAATGAGATCTCACTAAACGAGCAGTCACTCGTTTTGTTGATATAATATGATTTTCATTTGGCAATGGAGTAACAATATCACTTTCTTTAATTTTAGGCACACTTGCTATACTTAAATTACTTGTAAGTAATGAAAAATAAAAGAAAGTAATGGCGATAAGTTTAATTAATTTCATAGTAGTATTTAGATAAAAATTGTATTTAGTGCAACATTTAACGTAAGACCCGAATTGAGTTGCACACGCACTTCTTGCTTCTCAACGCCTAGAACCGTTGCTTGTTGAACCGTATTACCTACTTTCACTTTTACATCCAATCCCTTAGTAATATCTGAGTGAGCGATAGCGGTAAGATTTTCTTCTGTTTTTACACTTTTCTTATGCTCATTAACAGATTTTCTTTTAACAACTTTTTTCTGCTCTTGTGCTTTTTTCTTAAAAAATTCTTTACGTTCAGTTTTACGTTGTTGAGCTCGACGCTCTGAAACTATTTTTTTTGATTCCGCTAAAGTTTGGGCTGCGTGTTCAGCTTGTGAAGCATCAATCACACCAGCAGGCTCTCCATTCAAATCAACACGCTCCACACCTTCTTTACAAGCACTAAGATAACGCCAGCCCATCGTATAACCTCGAATGGCTTGACGAAGCATTGTTTTACTGACTTTATCATCATTCTCTAATGCTTGAGCAAGATCTTGAAATAAACCAATTTTAAGTGGTTTAATCGCTCCCTCAATAGAAAAACAAAGTGGAAACTTTTCTGCTAAATACGCAATGGTTTCCTTAACTGTCATAGTTGTTTTTGCTGTTTGAGTACTGTTTTCTTGTAAAGATTGTTGTTCAGACATAATTATTAATTGTTCCATTTAGTTTATTGATGAATTTATTCAAATCCTGTAACTATATTTTATTTGTACACTTTCGTCCATATAAATTCAATATAAAATATAATTTTTATGGGTATTTCAAACATAATAAACGAAGATTTGTTATTTATATAAAAAACTAGCCCATAAATCATATATTGCATTTTATCAGATAATAAGGAAAAATTTGCAAATTTTTCTTTACATCTAACCGCTATCACAGGGCAAGATCATACTTGTAAACTTACAATATGTTCATTATTTATCTTATTTAAAAGATTAAATGCCAAACAAAAACTGTTTAATTAATGTCTTTCTATGCTTAAATTTTATAAATAAAGTTTATTTTCAAATTCAAATAAATAGTTATTTTACTAATAAGTATATTTTTTATTCAAGTATGATTTTGCCCTGCCGCTATCACCCACAATGCGCATTATTTTATAGAAAATAAATCTATATAATTTATAATGCTCCCATTAATCGTCATTTTGTAAAGGAAAGATTTAAGTGCATTTACGTTCGATCATTCGTATTATTGGCATTCTAGTAATGTGTTTTTCACTTACTATGCTTGTTCCTGCAATCGTTGCTTTAATCTATGGAGATGGTGAAGGGACAACATTTATTCAATCTTTTTTAATTAGTGTCACTTTAGGGTTCTTATCTTGGTGGAGTTGTCGACACTGTAAAGATGAATTACGTTCTCGAGAAGGATTTTTAATTGTCGTTGCGTTCTGGTTTGTGTTAGGTGGTATCGCAACCCTACCCTTACTACTGGCAAAAAGCATTAATATGAGTGCTGCTGATGCTTTCTTTGAATCCTTTTCTGCTTTAACCACAACAGGGGCAACGGTAATGTCAGGGTTAGATCAATTGCCCAAAGCCCTCTTATTCCATAGACAATTTACACAATTTGTTGGAGGAATGGGGATCATTGTATTGGCAGTTGCCGTTATCCCTTTATTAGGTGTCGGTGGTACACAACTCTACAAAGCAGAATCATCAGGGCCACTGAAAGATCAAAAAATTCTCCCTAGAATTACAGAAATTGCAAAATTATTATGGATCTTATACGCATTAACCACACTCGCCTGCGCTATTTCTTATTGGATAGCGGGGATGTCATTATTTGATGCTATTGGGCATAGTTTTTCAACTATTTCTAACGGTGGTTTTTCAACTCACGATGCGAATATGGGATACTTTAAAAGCACCTCAATTCATATTATTGCTACAGTGTTTATGCTCATTGCGGGCTGTAATTTTTCATTACATATTTTAGCAACAATGAATTGGAAAAAAGGCAATGTACTCAAAGTCTATACTCAAGACCCAGAGTTTCGTTTTTTTGCTTTCACTCAATGTGTATTTATTACCCTTTTTTCTGTTGGGCTATATTTAACGTCTTCTGAATACTCTCTATTAAAGTCTTTTGAGTTAGGTTCTTTGCAATTAGTGTCTATGTCAATGACATCAGGATTTACTATTTTTGATTTTAACCAATTACCCTCCTATTTAGGAATCTTATTACTCTTTGCCGCATCAATCGGTGGTTGTGCGGGTTCAACATCAGGTGGTTTAAAAGCGATTCGGGTTTTCGTGTTATGGTTACAAGTAAAACGAGAATTAAAACAATTGGTTCATCCAAGTTTGGTTAACTCAATAAAATTAGAAAAAAGTGCACTACCTATTAGAATTATTGAAAGTATTTGGGCGTTTTTTATTGTGTTTATTCTGCTCTTTTTTGGCTGCTCTTTTGCTGCTATGCTGTGTGGAATGGAAGCATTTGATGCAATTGGTGGCGTTTGGGCAACAATTACTAATGCAGGTCCAGGTATTGGAATGACGAGTTTAGGGTTTGCAAACACACCAGATGGTGCAAAATATGTATTTATTTTTGCAATGGTGGCTGGTCGTTTAGAGTTTTTCTCTTTATTAGTACTCTTTACTCCCGCATTTTGGAAAACATAATAAATTTTTGTATAAAAACTATTGACAAAATAATGTCTTTGTTTCATCCTTATGAAAGTTTATTTTTTACTAAATTTATATATGAAACTTTTTGTTAACACCATTATTACCACAACAATCATTATGATTTCATAATGCGGGTGGTTATGGTCAAAATATAACAATAGTATAACCCGCAAATATGCGGGTTTTTTTATAGCTCATTTTGCAAACACAATAAAAATTATTAGGAGAAAACTATGCGAGTGCTTAAATTTGGAGGAACATCTTTAGCTAATTCAGATTGTTTCATTCAAGCCGCAAATATTATTGAAAAAACTCACTTAGAAGATCAAGCTGCAGCTGTATTGTCTGCTCCAGCAAAAGTAACCAACCACTTAGTAGCAATACTTGAAAAAGCAACAGAAAATACGACGTTTGACTCTCATTTAACTGAAATAAACACTATTTTTTGTTCTATTATTGAAGGATTATATACAGCAAACAATAACGTTGCTCGTGATACTTTATTAAATTTAGTAAAAGAAGAATTAGAGCAAATTAAGGTTGTTGCCACAAATATTATTAAAGAAAAAGGCTGTACTGATAAATTAAGTGCGACAATTCACTGTCGTGGAGAAAAACTCTCAATTGCAATGATGCAAGGCTGGTTTGAAGCCAAAAATTATACTGTTACTAAAATTGATCCTGTCAAAAAATTAGTAGCACGAGGCAGTTATTTAGAATCTTCTGTTGATATTGCTGAATCAATGGAGAGAATAAATGCAAAAGCCATTCCAAAACAAAACCTTGTCTTAATGGCTGGTTTTACTGCTGGAAATGAAAAAGGTGAGCTGGTTTTATTAGGTCGTAATGGCTCCGATTATTCAGCCGCTTGCTTAGCTGCTTGCTTAAACGCTGATTGTTGTGAAATCTGGACAGATGTTGATGGTATCTACACTTGTGATCCTCGCCTTGTTTCTGATGCTATTTGTTTAGAGTCAATGAGTTATCAAGAAGCAATGGAACTGTCTTATTTTGGTGCAAAAGTCATTCATCCTAGAACAATTGGCCCTTTAGTTTCTCAAGGTATTCCTTGCTTAATCAAAAACACAGCAAATCCACAAGGCAAAGGAACATTAATTAGCAACAATGTTATTAGTGATAATTTAAAAGTAAAAGGTATTACAAATTTTGATAATGTGGCTATGTTTAACGTTTCTGGATCAGGAATGCAAGGAATGGTTGGAATGGCGGCTAGAGTTTTTTCAACAATGTCTAATGAGGGGATATCCATTATTTTGATCACTCAATCCTCATCAGAATATAGCATTAGTTTCTGTGTGCCAATCAAATCAGCAGAAAAAGCACTTTCAGCACTAAACAATGAGTTTCAACAAGAGTTATCAAAAGGATTATTAGATCCTATTGATGTCATTACAGAGTTATCTATCGTCTCTGTTGTTGGTGATGGAATGCACGCAGCAAAAGGCTTAGCTGCAAATTTCTTCTCTGCATTGGCTCAAGTGAATATCAGTATTGTAGCCATTGCTCAAGGATCATCGGAACGTTCTATTTCTGCGGTCGTCCCAATGAACAAGGCTATCGAAGCAGTTAAAGCCACTCACCAAATTTTATTTAGTAACAAAAAAGTTATCAATATTTTCCTTGTTGGCGTAGGCGGTGTTGGAAGTCAATTAATCGAACAAATAAAAACACAACGTCAATATTTGATGACAAAAGATATTGAAATTCGAGTTTGTGCCTTAGCAAATTCAAATAAAGTCATTTTAAATAAAGATGGATTAGATTTAGAAAATTGGCAAGATCAACTAGCAAATGCAACACAACCATCAGATTTTGAGCTGTTACTCTCTTTCATCAAATTACACCATATTGTCAATCCTGTCTTTGTAGATTGTACCACAGCACAATCCGTAGCAAGCCTTTATGCTTATGCGTTAAAAGAGGGCTTCCACGTAGTAACACCAAATAAAAAAGCAAATACTACTGATTATGCTTATTATCAAGAGCTACGTACAAATGCTCGTCAAAGCCATCATAAATTTTTATATGAAACTAATGTAGGAGCAGGGCTACCTGTTATTGAAAATCTTCAAAATTTATTAGCAGCAGGCGATGAAGTAGAACGTTTTGAAGGCATTCTATCTGGCTCACTGTCTTTTGTTTTTGGTTTACTCGAAGAGGGATTTACACTTTCAGAAGCAACATTAATGGCAAAACAAAAAGGCTTTACTGAACCCGATCCTCGAGATGATTTATCTGGTGAAGATGTCGCTCGTAAATTATTAATTTTAGCTCGTGAAACAGGTTTAGCACTTGAACTTGATGATATTGAAGTAGAACAAGTACTACCAAAAGAATTTGCGGAAGGAACTACTGTTGCCGAATTTTTAGAACAACTTCCTCAACTTGATGCAGAATTTGCAAAAAAAGTACAACAAGCTACCGCTAACAATAAAGTTTTACGTTATGTTGGATCTATTGATAATGGAAAATGTAAAGTGTCCATTAAAGCCGTTGATAATGAAGATCCATTATACCGAGTCAAAAATGGTGAAAACGCCCTTGCATTTTATACTCGCTATTATTCACCAATCCCTTTATTATTAAGAGGTTATGGTGCTGGAAACAGTGTAACTGCGGCAGGTATCTTTGCAGATATTTTACGTACTTTACGAGGTGGAGTAAATTAAAATGGGATTCAGAATTTATGCTCCAGCAACCAGTGCTAATCTCAGTGTAGGCTTTGATTCTCTCGGTATTGCACTCTCTCCAATTGATGGCTCTTTGCTAGGAGATGTCGTTGAAATCGATGATTGTGATACTAGGTTTGAATTTCAAACTATTGGACATTTTGCGAATAAACTGCCTCGAGAAAAAGAAAGAAATATTGTTTACCAAGCTTACGTTTTATTCAGTGAACGCTTAAAACTCTCAGGTGGTAAAGTCAAAAACTTACATCTTCTTTTAGAAAAAAATATGCCAATTGGCTCAGGCTTAGGTTCGAGCGCCTGCTCGATTGTTGCAGCACTCGTTGCCTTAAACCAATTTCATAATGAACCCCTTAACAAAATGGAACTATTAGAAATGATGGGACAGTTGGAAGGACGTATTTCAGGTAGCATCCATTACGATAATGTTGCACCTTGTTATCTGGGTGGTTTACAATTAATGACTGAAGCATTAGGAAATATTTGCCAACCTCTCCCATTTTTTGAAAATTGGTATTGGGTACTCGCTTATTCTGGAATCAAAGTCTCCACCGCAAAGGCTCGCGCTATTTTACCACAACACTATTCTCGCCAAGATATTATTACACAATCTCGTTGTTTAGGTAATTTTGTACAAGCCTGTTATACACAGCAAGAACAACTTGCTGCAATGATGATGAAAGATGTTATTGCTGAACCCTACCGTGAAAAATTACTTCCTCATTTTGCTAAAAATCGTCAAGGGTGTAACGATTTAGGAGCCTTAGCAATGGGAATTTCTGGTTCGGGACCTACAATCTATGCCATTGCTTCAGATCTTGAAAGTGCTAATAAATTATCCAACTATCTCAAGGAAAACTATCTTCAAAATAGTTCAGGCTTTGTACATATTTGTAAGGTTGATAGTGAAGGAGCGAGGCAGTTAGGTTAGTTTGTACGATTTTTTATCTGATAGCGACAAGATCACTCTAAAAATTTGCAAATATTCGTCATTGTAAGGAGAAAAAATACTCCTCACAATGACGACTATCGTATCAATCCTAATAAATTGGTGCGTAAGCTATATGCTCTTGACCTTGTTGAATCGCACGAATATAAATTTCAGCTCGACGATTTTGTGCTTTTCCATGTACCGTTGAATTACTTGCAATAGGGTAATTCTCACCATAGCCTCTGGTCACAAGACGTCCTGCCACTACACCACGAGAAGCTAGATAATTAGCCACTGATTTAGCTCGTCTTTCTGAGAGGCCTTGATTATAACTTGCACTACCCGTACTATCAGTAAATCCATTAATATGTACGGCTGTTTTATTGTATTTATTCACAATATTAGCAATAGAAGTTAAAGAGCCGTATACATTAGAATTCAATCTTGATTTATCTACAGCAAAAGTAATATCATTTGGTAAATTAAGTTTAATCGTTCCTTTATCAACACGTGTTACCGTAATACCTGATGAAGCAAGTACTTTTTCTAAATCCTGCTGCTGTTGTGTCATATAGTGAGCGATCGCTCCACCAGCTAAAGCACCTAAAACTGCACCAACATAGCGCCCATTTTTATGATCAACTTGATGTCCAATAACACCGCCTGCAACAGCACCACCTAATGCACCGAATACAACTTTTTGAGTATCTGTCATCGTTGCACACCCTGCTAACATTGTTGCAACAACTAAAGTAGAGGTTATTTTTTGTATCTTCATTATGTTCTCCTATTAAAAAATAAAATTAATCAGAACAGAATAGTTAATCAAATGTAATAACATCATTAACTGTATTTAATTAGAGCACATAGATTATAGTTTCGTCAAATACTTTAAGTTTTAAACTTATTTTCTAAATTAAACATAATCATTGATTATTTGCAAATTTCTTCAATCATCTTACCGCTTCAACTTCTTATTATTTATCAGTTTTTTCTTTCCATCTTGAAATTTATCAAAACACACCCCATTTATAGTTCTGTAATAGTTTGAAGTTTATTCAAACTCAGAATTTAATCCTTACTATTTAGAGGGGAAAACAAATGAATATTGAAAAATTTACCAGTAAATTCCAAGAGGCGATTGGAGAAGCTCAATCACTTGCGATAGGAAAAGATCATAATTATATTGAACCAACACATTTACTTATTACGTTATTAAAACAATCAGAGGGCAGTGTTGCTCCGTTATTTACGAGCTTACAAGTTGATGTGATGGCATTACAAAACCAATTAAACACACTGATTAACAAATTGCCACAGGTTCAAGGGGCAAATACCCAACCAAGCCAGCAATTTATTCGTTTATTAACTTTATGCGAAAAACTGGCGACAGAAATGGGCGATAGTTATATTTCATCAGAATTATTTGTTGTGGCAACCTTAGAAGATCGTGGCGAGTTGGGACAGTTATTGAAACAGTTAGGCTTAAATAAAGCGAAAGTGCAGAATGCCATTCAACAAATTAGAGGGGGCGAAAAAGTGAATAACCCAAACGCAGAAGAAACACGTCAAGCATTAGATAAATATACCATTGATTTAACCGAGCGAGCTAAAGAGGGTAAACTTGATCCTGTAATTGGGCGAGATGAAGAAATCCGCCGAGCAATTCAAGTATTGCAACGCCGCACTAAAAATAATCCTGTATTAATTGGTGAACCAGGTGTGGGTAAAACAGCGATTGTGGAAGGCTTAGCACAACGCATTGTGAATAATGAAATTCCCGAAGGACTACGTAATAAACGTGTGCTTTCATTGGATATGGGGGCGTTGATTGCAGGAGCGAAATATCGTGGCGAATTTGAAGAACGTTTAAAAGCAGTGTTAAAAGAGCTTGCCAAAGAAGAAGGGCAAGTAATTTTATTTATTGATGAAATTCATACGATGGTCGGTGCTGGTAAAAGTGACGGTGCAATGGACGCAGGGAATTTATTAAAACCGTCGTTGGCTCGTGGTGAATTGCACTGTTTGGGTGCGACAACCTTAGATGAATATCGTCAATACATTGAAAAAGATGCAGCATTGGAGCGTCGTTTTCAAAAAGTCTTTATTGATGAGCCAACGGTTGAAGACACCATTGCGATTTTGCGTGGTTTAAAAGAACGTTATGAAATTCACCATCACGTTAAAATTACCGATCCAGCCATTGTGGCGGCAGCAACCCTGTCACATCGTTATGTTTCCGATCGTCAGTTACCAGATAAAGCGATTGATTTAATTGATGAGGCAGCATCAAGCGTGCGAATGGAAATTGATTCTAAACCAGAACCGTTGGATCGTTTGGATCGCCGTATCATTCAGCTTAAATTGGAACAGCAAGCGTTACAAAAAGAAGACGATGAGGCAAGCCGTCAGCGTTTAGCAAAATTAGAGCAAGAAATGACCGCTAAGGAACGTGAATATGCTGAGCTTGAGGAAGTGTGGAAAGCTGAAAAATCTGCTCTTCTAGGTACTCAGCACTTAAAATCAGAGTTAGAAAATAGTCGTATTTTGATGGAACAAGCGAAGCGTGAAAGTAACTATGAAAAAATGTCAGAGTTGCAATATGGTGTTATTCCAGCCTTAGAAAAACAGCTCAAAGAAGCGGAAGAACGTGAGGAGCAAGGTACAGAAAACCATTTATTACGTACCAAAGTCACTGAAGAAGAAATTGCTGAAGTGCTTTCTCGTGCAACGGGTATTCCTGTGGCGAAAATGATGGAAGGCGAGAAAGAAAAACTACTTAAAATGGAACAGGAATTGCATAAACGTGTGATTGGGCAAAATGAGGCGGTGGAATCGGTCGCAAATGCGATTCGCCGTAGCCGAGCAGGATTATCCGATCCAAATCGTCCGATTGGTTCATTCTTATTTTTAGGACCAACAGGGGTGGGGAAAACAGAGCTTTGTAAAACCTTGGCGAATTTCTTATTTGATGATGAAAATGCAATGGTTCGCATTGATATGTCAGAATTTATGGAAAAACACAGTGTTTCTCGTTTGGTCGGTGCACCTCCGGGCTATGTGGGCTATGAAGAAGGGGGCTATTTAACGGAGGCGGTACGTCGTCGTCCTTACTCTGTAATTTTGCTTGATGAAGTGGAAAAAGCCCATAGTGATGTGTTTAATATTTTATTACAAGTGCTTGATGATGGGCGCTTAACAGATGGACAAGGTCGCACCGTTGATTTTCGTAATACAGTGGTAATTATGACCTCTAATTTAGGCTCAGACCTCATTCAGGGGAATACTGACGGTAATTATGAAGATATGCGAACAATGGTAATGAGCGTAGTAGGGCAACATTTTAGACCTGAATTTATCAACCGAATTGATGAAACGGTGGTGTTCCATTCATTGGGACAAGAAAATATCAAAGCAATTGCAAAAATTCAGCTACAACGCTTAATTAACCGAATGGCAAGTCGTGGCTATCAAATTGAAGTGAGCGATAATGCTCTTACCCATATTGCAAAAGCTGGCTTTGATCCGCTATTTGGAGCAAGACCGTTGAAAAGAGCTATCCAGCAAGAGTTTGAAAACCCTCTAGCTCAACATATTTTAAGTGGTCGATTATTACCTAATAATTTGATTACACTTGATGTGATTGAAGGAAAAATAATACTTTCTCAAGCATAAATTAATATCATAAAATAAAACTCGTTATTATTCTTAACAGAATTTAACGAGTTTTTTATAACTATTTTCTTTCAAAATAGGTTATTTTTATGGTGACAAACGACTACGTTGCCACACCCCTTCCTTAATGGCATACTCAATACGGTCATGCAAACGGCTTGGTTGCCCTTGCCAAAATTCAAAACGTTCGGGAATAATACGATAGCCACCCCAAAATTCAGGAAGAGGAATATCTTTATCAAAAAAGTGTTCTGTCAGTTGCTTAACTTTATCCATCAACACTGCTCGAGAAGAGATAATTTGACTTTGCTCTGATACCCAGGCCCCAATTTGACTATTACGAGGACGAGATGAAAAATATTTTAAAGACTCCATATGACTAATTTTTTCAGCCCTACCTTCAATCATAACTTGTCGCTCTAAAGCATACCAAGGAAAACAAACTGAAACCTGATTATTCTCAGCAATATCCTTTGCTTTTTGACTTCCATAATTAGTAAAAAACACATAGCCAGTTTCATCAAAATATTTCAATAACACCGTACGGCTACGGATTCGTCTCTCTGCATTCGTTGTTGATAATACAAAACCATTAGGCTCCGCAATTTGATATTCTCTCGCAACATTAAACCATTCCTCAAATAAACTATGGGGATTATTTGGTAATTGCTTAATATCAATGGGAGAGTGGTGATCAAAATCGTGACGTAAATGACTAATATCCATTATAAATATCCTCAATGCTGTGTACATTAAATGACTTTTTATTCAAAAAATCTATATACTATTATCCAAGAATAACTGATTCATAATACAGATTCAAGTTAGAAATAAACTCATCTTTAGAAGATAAAATTTGCAAAAAAATGCTTAAATGTAACCGCTTCATACTGTATAGGTAGGAACCTAAGTACGAAAGCAAACATTACTTCCCAATTCAAAAAAACAACTGCCACTAATTACCAATATCTAATTGCTTAATTCTTAAACTAATTATCCCTTTTCGTCCCCTGCTATGTGCAAAAATATAAAAAGAATATTGATACTAAAACACAAGGAGAAAATATGCTAAAAGTTTCAAATGAAAAAGATATATCTAAACTAATTAAAAAGTTAATTAAATATTCTAATGTCCAAATTAAAAAAGGTAAAAAACATCACTTTATCACACAAGGACGCAAAAAAATCCCTATTCCATCATCACCAAGTGATCGAAATAGTGTTAAACAACTCAAACGAGATATTCAAAAATATTTTTTTATAGGAGAATAAAATGTATAAATTTTCAGAACACTGTTTTCATATAAAAAAACTCAGGTCAAAACAACAATTACTGCTGTTTTGTAGTTTTAATTATTTTTTAACTTAAATATAAGGAGCTCTTATGCAAAAAAATAACAATACTAGAAACCCAAACTGGCCTAGTAAAAGTGGCAATCCTTCAGGAGGTGGAAGAGGGAATAATCCTCCAAAAAATAAATTATCATAAAATAATTTGAACAAAAAAGAGAGATTAACCATCTTACTTATTAATCTCTCTTTATTCTTCTACATCTTCAGCCATAAGCGCCTCTTTTATTTTTTTACTTATTTTATGTAATTCTGCTTGTCGCTCTTTACCCAATATATCAATATCACCTTCATATCTTGCTCGACAGCCTTTTAATGTCCTGTATTTTTCACTACTTTTTAATATTGCTATATAATTTTTAAGTTTTTGTTCGTTATTGCAACGGTTTAAATCCTTTTTAAAACACTCATAAAACTCAGGTCTTCCTTCACTAATAATATCTGCAGCCTCTTTTTGGGATATTCCTATAGACTTAATAAATGTCTTTAACTCCTCACGTAAACACTTCACCAACTTTCCTCTTCACTAATAATATAAGATGCACATCGTTCTCTAAAATCATCATAAAAAGTAAATAAATCATACTCTTTCATACAACTATTCATACTTTCATAAATCTCAATAATCTTCTCTTTACTAGAAAAGCGATGAGTTAGATAAATATACCCCGCACATTTCTTCCTAAACCTATCATAAGAAGTAAATAAATTCTGTTCTTTCATACAGCTATTCATTTCCTCATAAATAACGATAATATCTTTAGAAAGCGTTCTAGCTAATACAGCATTACTCCAAAAATTAATTATAAAAATAACAAAACTAATGAATAAAACCTTTTTCATTTTTATTTATCCTTTTGAGCAAAAAATGTTTATAGATAATATTTATGCTTTGACATTGTTCTTACAGAAATCATTGATACAATAATTAATGTAGTAATTAGAGAATAAAAAGATATAAAACTTATTCATAGAAAAGCATAGATTATAATTATTTAAAGCATATTTTTTCAAAGCTATACCTATTTTAAATGCCCAAACTCTATCTAAAATAAAGATTAAAAAATTAAGAATAATAGATAAATCTGAATAGTGATTCTCTCCCCAAAAATCAATTAAAACTAAGTTTTGACAAAAGACATCTACTCCATAACATATTGCTATACTCACAATAAAGAAAGAATGAAATACATTTTTTTTGACAACTCTCTCAATAACTGAAGTATATTTATACAGATATAAAATGGAATAAATTCCCATTGTAATAACATCTAACAATACAAAATTGGATGTTTTTACATTAATTTCATTTTTTAATTCAAAAATACTATTCATCAAAATTTTTTACTACTAACATACAATAACTAGAAATCATTATTACTCTTTTAAAGCTTCAAATAATTACTTTCTTTTTAAATCAATATCTACAACTGAATGCATACTTTTTATACTCAGAGTATGAATATTGTAACTAGGAGCATTAATAATCATTGTATCACCAGGCATAAAATATCCAACAAGACGATAATGTCCAAAGCCATCTGTTGTAGCCATATTCTTATTAACAGTTACTACAGCAGAAGAAATGGGTTCACCAGAATCTTTATCTCGTACAGTTCCTTCTGTTACTGAGACAACTCGAATACAGGTATTTAGCAAAAAAACACTAACTAAAAATAGTAGCTTAAAGAAACTTTTTTTCATAGAAAACATCTCCAACTCAATTAAAATCGACAAAATTGTGCAAAAAAAAAAAACGATTTGGCAATACAAAATCATTTTTTTCTATTCATTTTTTCACTATTACTGTTTACAGTACTAAATTTGTAAATTTTATAACTATAATTCCACTGATTTTTTCACACAAAAAACACAATTTTCACTCTTATTTAAAGCACCACTCTATTTATTTTCAGTTTTCTTCACACACAAAAAAACCGTAACTATCTCTAGTTACGGCTCTTCCTTAATAAAACCCTGATGGTGTCCTACTCTCACATAGGGAAACCCTACACTACCATCGGCGTTACAACTTTTCACTTCTGAGTTCGGTATGGAGTCAGGTGGTTCCGTTGCACTATAGCCATCAGGAAAATCTCTCGATATCTATATCTAATCTTTTCTTTATTCTTTAATCAAAAACAAGCTTCTAACTTCTACTTTCTCTATCTCTTCGTCTTTCCAAAAACACTTGAGCGTTGTATGGTTAAGTCTCTCGGGCAATTAGTACAGGTTAGCTCAACGTCTCACAACGCTTACACACCCTGCCTATCTACGTCTTAGTCTCAAACAACCCTTACAACTTCTAAAGTTGGGAGAACTCATCTCTTGGCTAGTTTCGTGCTTAGATGCTTTCAGCGCTTATCTATTCCACATGTAGCTACCCAGCAATGCCTCTGGCGAGACAACTGGAACACCAGTGATGTGTCCACTCCGGTCCTCTCGTACTAGGAGCAGCTCCAATCAATTCTCCAACGCCCACGGCAGATAGGGACCGAACTGTCTCACGACGTTCTAAACCCAGCTCGCGTACCACTTTAAATGGCGAACAGCCATACCCTTGGGACCTACTTCAGCCCCAGGATGTGATGAGCCGACATCGAGGTGCCAAACACCGCCGTCGATATGAACTCTTGGGCGGTATCAGCCTGTTATCCCCGGAGTACCTTTTATCCGTTGAGCGATGGCCCTTCCATTCAGAACCACCGGATCACTATGACCTACTTTCGTACCTGCTCGACATGTCCGTCTCGCAGTCAAGCTTGCTTATACCATTGTACTAACCTCACGATGTCCGACCGTGATTAGCAAACCTTCGTACTCCTCCGTTACTCTTTGGGAGGAGACCGCCCCAGTCAAACTACCCACCAGACACTGTCCGAACACCCGTTTCGGGTGCTTCGTTAGAACATCAAACGTTAAAGGGTGGTATTTCAAGGTTGACTCCATAACAACTGGCGTTGCTACTTCAAAGTCTCCCACCTATCCTACACATTAAAATTCAAGGTTCAGTGTCAAGCTATAGTAAAGGTTCACGGGGTCTTTCCGTCTAGCCGCGGGTACACCGCATCTTCACGGCGATTTCAATTTCACTGAGTCTCGGGTGGAGACAGCCTGGCCATCATTATGCCATTCGTGCAGGTCGGAACTTACCCGACAAGGAATTTCGCTACCTTAGGACCGTTATAGTTACGGCCGCCGTTTACTGGGGCTTCGATCAGAAGCTTCTCTTTCGATTACATCATCAATTAACCTTCCAGCACCGGGCAGGCATCACACCCTATACGTCCACTTTCGTGTTTGCAGAGTGCTGTGTTTTTAATAAACAGTTGCAGCCAGCTGGTATCTTCGACCGGTTCAACCTTCGTACGCTAAGTACTACAATCTACGCCGGCGCACCTTCTCCCGAAGTTACGGTGCTATTTTGCCTAGTTCCTTCACCCGAGTTCTCTCAAGCGCCTGAGTATTCTCTACCTGATCACCTGTGTCGGTTTACAGTACGATTTATAATAACCTATGCTTAGTGGCTTTTCCTGGAAGCGTGGTATCAGTTACTTCAACTCCTTAGAGTCTCGTCATCACTTCTCGGTGTTAATGGAATTCCGGATTTGCCTAAAATTCCCACCTAACGGCTTAAACAGGGTAATCCAACACCCTGATAACCTAACCTTCTCCGTCCCCACATCGCAGTTATTACAAGTACAGGAATATTAACCTGTTTCCCATCGACTACGCTTTTCAGCCTCGCCTTAGGGGTCGACTCACCCTGCCCCGATTAACGTTGGACAGGAAACCTTGATCTTCCGGCGAACGAGTTTTTCACTCGTTTTATCGTTACTTATGTCAGCATTCGCACTTCTGATACGTCCAGCAAACCTCTCGATTCACCTTCATCCGCTTACAGAACGCTCCCCTACCCAACAGATTTACATCTGATGCCGCAGCTTCGGTGCTATATTTGAGCCCCGTTACATCTTCCGCGCAGGCCGACTCGACTAGTGAGCTATTACGCTTTCTTTAAATGGTGGCTGCTTCTAAGCCAACATCCTAGCTGTCTAAGCCTTCCCACTTCGTTTCCCACTTAATATAGACTTTGGGACCTTAGCTGGCGGTCTGGGTTGTTTCCCTCTTCACGACGAACGTTAGCACCCGCCGTGTGTCTCCTGAGTATCACTCTTTGGTATTCGGAGTTTGCATCGGGTTGGTAAGCCGGGATGGCCCCCTAGCCGAAACAGTGCTCTACCCCCAAAGGTGTCCGCTCAAGGCTCTACCTAAATAGATTTCGGGGAGAACCAGCTATCTCCCGGTTTGATTGGCCTTTCACCCCCAGCCACAAGTCATCCGCTAATTTTTCAACATTAGTCGGTTCGGTCCTCCAGTTAGTGTTACCCAACCTTCAACCTGCCCATGGCTAGATCACCGGGTTTCGGGTCTATACCTTGCAACTAAACGCCCAGTTAAGACTCGGTTTCCCTACGGCTCCCCTATTCGGTTAACCTTGCTACAAAATATAAGTCGCTGACCCATTATACAAAAGGTACGCAGTCACCCCATCACTCAATCACACTGTTTATTTAGCGGTTGACCCACTTATTCATTTCATTCATAAGTGGTTAACTACTTTTGTGTGCTGAATCATCCTCACCACTCAATATGTTTGAGTGATGGGGCTCCTACTGCTTGTACGTACACGGTTTCAGGTTCTATTTCACTCCCCTCGCAGGGGTTCTTTTTACCTTTCCTTCACAGTACTCGTTCACTATCGGTCAATCAGGAGTATTTAGCCTTGGAGGATGGTCCCCCCATCTTCAAACAGGATATCACGTGTCCCGCCCTACTTATCGTTAGCTTAGTTCCACAGTTGCATTTTCAGATACGGGATTATCACCCTCTATGATTGAGTTTCCCAACTCATTCTCTTAATACAAATGCTAAAACTAACTGGCTCTTCCACTTTCGCTCGCCGCTACTCACAGAATCTCGGTTGATTTCTTTTCCTCGGGGTACTTAGATGTTTCAGTTCTCCCGGTTCGCTTCAAATGGCTATGTATTCACCATTTGATAATAGGTTCTTCACCTATTGGGTTTCCCCATTCGGATATCTTGGGATGATAGCGTTTCTTATCAACTCTCCCAAGCTTTTCGCAGATTAGCACGTCCTTCTTCGCCTCTGATTGCCAAGGCATCCACCGTGTACGCTTAGTCACTTAACCATACAACCTCAAGTGCTTTCACACTTAACGTTGCAATTAAACAACTCAAGTCGTATGTTGCCTTTCTTCAACATACTTTTTTCGTTTCTTACTCAGACTTCATAAAGATTTAATATTTAATTTATCAACTTAAATCAATAAACCAAATACCAAACTTGAAAGCCTTCAGTTTTCAGCTTGTTTCCAATTTTTTAAAGAACAAATATAACAAAACACTTAAACGTGCTTCATCATTGCTAAATTAACTCCTAAACAAAATACCCCAAACGAATATCTCTCTTCATGAATTGATTTAGCAATGATGAATTGGTGGAGATAAGCGGGATCGAACCGCTGACCTCCTGCGTGCAAGGCAGGCGCTCTCCCAGCTGAGCTATATCCCCATTCACATTACTATCATTTCCTACCACACTCAATGAGTGGTGGGTCTGAGTGGACTTGAACCACCGACCTCACCCTTATCAGGGGTGCGCTCTAACCACCTGAGCTACAGACCCAGAAATGATTTCTTTGTCTTATTACTTCTATCAAACAATCTGTGTGAACACTCGCTGTCGCTTATTCTGGTAAGGAGGTGATCCAACCGCAGGTTCCCCTACGGTTACCTTGTTACGACTTCACCCCAGTCATGAATCATACCGTGGTAAACGCCCTCCCGAAGGTTAAGCTATCTACTTCTGGTACAACCCACTCCCATGGTGTGACGGGCGGTGTGTACAAGGCCCGGGAACGTATTCACCGCGACATTCTGATTCGCGATTACTAGCGATTCCGACTTCATGGAGTCGAGTTGCAGACTCCAATCCGGACTTAGACGTACTTTCTGAGATTCGCTCACTATCGCTAGCTCGCAGCCCTCTGTATACGCCATTGTAGCACGTGTGTAGCCCTACTCGTAAGGGCCATGATGACTTGACGTCGTCCCCACCTTCCTCCAGTTTATCACTGGCAGTCTCCTTTGAGTTCTCAGCATTACCTGCTAGCAACAAAGGATAAGGGTTGCGCTCGTTGCGGGACTTAACCCAACATTTCACAACACGAGCTGACGACAGCCATGCAGCACCTGTCTCATAGTTCCCGAAGGCACAAAAGCATCTCTGCTTTCTTCTATGGATGTCAAGAGTAGGTAAGGTTCTTCGCGTTGCATCGAATTAAACCACATGCTCCACCGCTTGTGCGGGCCCCCGTCAATTCATTTGAGTTTTAACCTTGCGGCCGTACTCCCCAGGCGGTCAATTTATCGCGTTAGCTACGGGCGCCAGGTTCAAGACCCAACCCCCAAATTGACATCGTTTACAGCGTGGACTACCAGGGTATCTAATCCTGTTTGCTACCCACGCTTTCGCACCTCAGCGTCAGTCTCTCTCCAAGGGGCTGCCTTCGCCTTCGGTATTCCTCCACATCTCTACGCATTTCACCGCTACACGTGGAATTCTACCCCTCCCTAGAGGACTCTAGTCGCCCAGTCTCAAATGCAATTCCCAAGTTAAGCTCGGGGCTTTCACATCTGACTTAGACAACCGCCTGCGTGCCCTTTACGCCCAGTTATTCCGATTAACGCTCGCACCCTCCGTATTACCGCGGCTGCTGGCACGGAGTTAGCCGGTGCTTCTTCTGCGACTAACGTCAATGTACATACCTATTAGATATATACCCTTCCTCATCGCTGAAAGAACTTTACAACCCGAAAGCCTTCTTCATTCACGCGGCATGGCTGCATCAGGCTTGCGCCCATTGTGCAATATTCCCCACTGCTGCCTCCCGTAGGAGTCTGGACCGTGTCTCAGTTCCAGTGTGGCTGGTCATCCTCTCAAACCAGCTAGAGATCGTCAGCTTGGTGAGCCTTTACCTCACCAACTACCTAATCTCACTTGGGCTCATCTTATGGCATATGGTCCGAAGATCCCATACTTTAATCTTTCGATTTTACGCGGTATTAGCTACAGTTTCCCGTAGTTATCCCCCTCCATAAGGCAGATTCCCAAGCATTACTCACCCGTCCGCCACTCGTCAGCAAGAAAAGCAAGCTTTTCTCCTGTTACCGTTCGACTTGCATGTGTTAAGCCTGCCGCCAGCGTTCAATCTGAGCCATGATCAAACTCTTCAATTAAAAGTTTAATCGCTCAATAAACTGACATAGAATTTTTATTAAATAAATTTTCAGTGACACTTATTAAGACTTCTTTATTTCAAATATTTTTTTCAAATAAGTCAATCAACAAGTGCCCACACAGATTGTCTGATAAATTGTTAAAGAGCAAAAAACAACGACGCACCAGTTAAAACTTCGTTTCACAACAGTGCGTCGTTGTGTGTGGCGTATTATAGAGATTTTAAAATACGACGCAAGTACTTTTTGCAAAATTTTTTAAAATTTCTTTTAATCGAACATTTTTAATTCAATTCGAATACTTTTTGTAAATTTTTAGCAAAATGTGACCGCTTACAAACATCAATTTTTATTAGAATTTTCCTCTTTAGGTAATTTATATAATTGCTGATTATATAAATAGCTTCCCACTAATGCATAAGCAAGGGCTTCTTTTTTCATACTTTGAGGTAATTCTTTTTCTTCTAAACGTTGAGTTTGATGATTGTAAGTATAACCTTTCGCCATGGTTTTAGGTTCTAATACTACAACATCATTACCTTTCATCATTGCTTGTGTTTGGTTATATTGCATAAATGCACGATTTGGATCAATATCTTTAGTCAAATCATAACCAAGCATTGGATAAGCACCACTAATTCCAGCTAAAGATAATAGGGTTGGAGCAATATCAATTTGACTCACTAATCGCTTATCTTTTTGAATATCAACACCATTACCTAAAATTAACGCTGGAATATGAAAATGTTGAATAGGCACTAACGATGCCCCTGCTACACGAGAATCGTGATCAGCAATAATTAAAAAGAGCGTGTCTTCCCAATATGTTGAATTCTTTGCTAATTTGAAAAATTGTCCCAACGCATAATCTGCATATTTTGCTGCATTATTACGTGTTTGCTTTTCTTCATCATATAAAGCAATTTTTCCATCAGGAAATTCAAAGGGATCGTGATTGCTAGATGAAAAAACTAAGCTAAAAAATGGTTTATTCTCTTTATTCCACTGATTAAATAAACGATGTGCTTTCTTAAAAAGATCTTCATCACTCACTCCCCAAGAACCCACAAATTCAGGGTTAGTATAATCTTTTTCATCTATAATTGTTTTAAAACCATTACCGTAAAAGAAACTTGCCATATTATCAAAATGCTTTTCTCCCCCATAAATAAAAGACGTTTCATAACCTTTTCTACTTAGTAATTCAGCAATAGTAAAAAAATTACGCTGGCTTTTAGCGAGTTTAACGGTTGAACGTGCTGGTGTTGGGGTAAATCCTGCTATCACCGCCTCAATTCCTCTGACTGAGCGAGTACCTGTGGCATACATATTTTCAAACAACCAACCTTCTTGAGCTAACTTATCAAATTCTGGTGAAAGTGGTTTTCCACCTAATATTCCAATAAACTGAGCACCTAAACTTTCTTCTAAAATAATCACAATATTTTTAGGTTTACCTTTATAAGTTGCTTCATTATAAGAAAGTGTTGGAATGTCTTCTGAAATGTAGTCTGAAATAGGTCGTAGCTGACTCTGTTTAATAGTAGCAAACATCTCTTTTGCAGACATTTTCCCATATTGTTCAGAAGATGAATTTTCATCTTTTAATTGTTGAACTGCAAATAAAACAGAATAACCTGAATTTAACACTAATGAATTAACTAGCGGATCGCTTGAAAATGCAACCATTGCGGGATTCATTCCTCGATGTGCGAAACTCGAACGTGCACCAACGAAGGTAATTACCGCAACAATTAACGCTATAACTGGACGCCATTTCCAATTTGGATAATAAAGCGATTTAACCACTTTAGCTGACAATTTCCAATAAAGAATAGCGGCTAAGGTTGTAATAATGGCACTTGATAATACAGCAACCAGATGTCCATTAATCAACATTGTAAACACTTCTTTTGGATAAAGTAAATATTCTATAAATAAACGATTAGGACGTATATCATAAGTTTCAATAAAAGCAGGAGTAGACAGTTCCATAAATAGAATAAAGGTACTACCAACAGTAAGCCATACTCTTAATATCATCTTGCAAACCTGTCCAACAACGTTTGAAGAGAGAAATAAAACACTTAATAAAGTCGGAATACCAAATAACCAACAGAGTGCTGAAATATCAATACGAAGACCTTGTAATAATAAGGGTAACCAACCATTGACTGCACTCACTCTCTCTATTTGCCAAACAGATAAACCTACACGGCTGACAGAAAGAATGACCAAATTAATGATGATAAAAAATAAAACTGGAAATAGAATATAATGGGCTGATTTTTTCATTGTAATCTCTTATTGTTAACAATCATTTTTTGTATTATATTTTTGAATTTATTTCAGTCAAGAATTAAAAAATTATTTGCTAAATTGTCATTTTTCTGCTATTTGTAGCGACCTTAAAAATATCTCTTATTTTGCTAACGTTTAAAAGAGAATACTAAAAAACTAACAACTCATTGTTATTAAATAATTAATTTAAAAAAAGGAGTGGCATTATGGCAGAAAAGTCATCAATATCTTCACTAAGTTTGTTAACTATTGCAGAGGTATCACCATATAAACTCAAAAAAAATGAAGAATATATGAATGAAGCTCAAATTGCACATTTTCATAAAATTTTAACGGCTTGGCATTCTCAAATTATGGATGAAGCTAAACGAACAAAAACACAAATGCAGGATGATGTAACTCATTTTGCAGATCCTTCTGATCGTGCAACTCAAGAAGAGGAATTTAGTCTTGAATTACGCAATCGTGATCGTGAACGTCGTTTATTAAAGAAAATTGAAAATACATTGCAAAGATTAAAAGAAGATGATTATGGTTTTTGTGATGCATGCGGTATAGAAATTGGTTTACGTCGCTTAGAAGCTCGTCCAACTGCACAGTTATGCATTGATTGTAAAACCCTTGCAGAAATTCGTGAAAAACATATAGGACGTTAAGTTATTATTGATATAATTCAGGGAGCAATTACTCCCTCTTTCTTGGATTATTGAGGTGAATTATTTTTAGTTACATTAAATCTTTTCTTTCTAAGAAAGAAAAGATTCAGCCAAGTTCTGTTGGTTCGAAAAAACAGGAAAAAGCAGCTATTCAAGTAAATAAAAAACGAAAAGATGTATTCGAGAAACCAATACATCAAAATAGTGAGCTTCCCTCACATCTTTTGCATAAAAAATTTACTGTTAATGCAAAGAAATATGGTATTTCAACAAAAAACTTTTCTAACAATGCAATAGCTATCGTTAACAAACTGTCTCGCAATGGTTTTGAAGCTTACATTGTAGGAGGGTGTCTCCGTGATATTCTCTTAGATCGAGAACCTAAAGATTTTGATATTACAACAAACGCTCGACCAGAAGAAATTAAAAAAATTTTTGGTCGTCAATGTCGTTTAATTGGACGGCGTTTTCGCTTAGCCCATATTGTCTATGGCCGTGAAGTATACGAAGTGGCAACATTTCGAGCTAACCCGAGTACCCTGTCAAATCAAAATGAAGTCGATAATAATATTGCAAAAACCAGTAATGAAGGAATGTTGTTACGGGATAATGTATACGGTTCATTAAAAGAAGATGCTCAGCGCCGTGATTTTAGTGTTAATGCCCTCTATTTTGATGTAAAGCATAATTTAATCTTTGATTTTTTTGAAGGGATTAAAGATATTCAAGCAGGTAAATTGCGCTTAATTGGCGATCCTAATACACGCTATCAAGAAGATCCTGTTCGAATGCTCAGAGCCATTCGTTTTATGGCAAAGCTGGATATGTTTTTAGAAAAATCAACGGAATTACCCATTTATCAATTGACTCATTTACTCAATAATATTCCTGCAGCACGTTTATTTGATGAATCATTAAAGCTATTACAATCTGGAAGTGGCGTAAAAACATACCAATTACTTCGTGAATATCATTTATTTGAGATCTTGTTCCCTACCATTGCTTGCTCTTTTACTGAACAAGAAGATTCTTATGCTGAGAAAATGATCATCAAAGCATTAACTTCAACGGACAATCGTATTCAGGATAATTTACGTATTAATCCTGCCTTTTTATACGCTGCACTGTTATGGTATCCAATGCGAGAAAAAATGGATGAATTGAAAAATGAAGGAGGGCTTAACACCCACGATGCAATGATGTTAGCGGCTAATGAGATTTTAGCTGAAACTTGTAATAGAATCGCATTACATCGCCGTCACACTGCTGTCATTCGTGATATTTGGCAATTACAATTCAGAATGACAAAACGTGTTGGAAGACGTCCTTATCAAACTCTCGAACACATTAAATTTAGAGCCGGTTTTGATTTCTTGGTTATGCGAGCTGAAATTGAAGGGGGCGATTTAGTTGAATTAAGTGCTTGGTGGCACGAGTTTCAGTTAAGTAATGAAGTCCAACGCACTCAGCAAATTAATTCTGTTAAATCTTTTCAAAATGGTGACACTCAAAAACGTAAACCACGTCGTAAGCGTTATTATAAAAATCGTCGTAAACCAAAAACAACAACGAGTGTCAATGAATGACAAAAGTATATATTGCATTAGGTTCCAATTTGAATAATCCGCTTGTTCAACTTAAACAAGCGGTACGATCTTTACAAAAATTTGCAAATTTTAAAATCAGTTCTTTCTACACAAGTCAACCTCTTGGACCACAAGATCAACCAGATTATATAAACGCCGTTGCAAGTTTTGAGACTGATTTATCGCCACTTGAGTTATTAGATTATTTACAGAATATAGAAAATCAACAAGGACGAGTACGTTTACGCCGCTGGGGAGAACGTACTTTAGATTTAGATATTTTGCTTTTTGGTAAAAAAGTGATCACAAGTGACCGCTTAATCGTTCCCCATTATGATATGCACCATCGTGAGTTTGTGATTGTGCCACTTTATGAGTTGGATCCTAAGTTAATTTTACCAAATGAGGTAACATTAGAGAGTCTATATACTAAATTTCAAGATCATAAAATGGTTAAAATAAACGAGAAAAAGAGTTAAATCGATTATAAAAAGTTTTATAGATCATAACCTTTCAATAAGATTTCCCAATCAGATCTGTCAAAATGAATATTCAAGCGTTGAACTTCTTTATTAAAAGAGCGCAGTAATCTTTCAAGGTTACTACTTTTCCAAGCTTCGCCTTGCTGAATGTTGCATTTATCAAAATCAATTAACCAAAACTTATTATTGAGTTCATCAAATAAAATATTATGGATATTCAAATCACTATGATGTACTTGATGTTGATGTAGCTGCTTAATCAGTTTCCCTATTTCAACATAATGCTGTGGTGATAGCGTATTTTTTTGTAGAAATTGGCTAAGATCTTGCGTATTTTCAATCTTTTCAATCAAAATATCAGCAGAATAAACACAAACCTTCTTATTAATTTTTACTGCAATTGGTCGAGGAACAGGTAATCCCCACTGAGACATTTGTTGTAGCAAATTAAATTCTTGCATTGCTCGAGTTTTCTCAAGTGTAGTAAAAAAATAACTCTCTTTAATCAATTTACCAAATAAACCGCCACGATAATAATGGCGTAACACACTATTTACTCCAATAATATCATCCGTTTGTAAAAACCACGTTATTCCCCTTCCTTTTGAAAATCCAAGTAAACGTGTATGATTATCAAAAGAGCTTGTATTTAATAACTCTTTAATCACTTTTTCTTGGCTCTCATTAACAATATTAGGGTTAAACTGGTAATAATTCATTGGCTTTCACAAAACAAAAATAAAGGGGTATTCTGGCAGAGATTCATAAAAGATCAATAACTTCACACTATTTTTACAACTTTTATTGAATTTTCAAGGCAATTTGATAGAATCCTCAGCTTAGTTTTTAAGGGTAAATTATGAATACAACATCATTTGAAGCAGATAACGTTCGCAATGCTTTGTTAAAAAAGGGGATTGAAACCCCAATGGTTTCATTACAACAAGATAAAGAAACTCGTAAAGTCGCCATTCAACAACACTTCCGATCCATTCTTGAATTATTAGGTATGAATTTAAATGATGACAGCCTTGAAGAAACGCCTCAACGTCTCGCAAAAATGTATATTGATGAGATTTTTAGTGGATTAGACTATGACACTTTCCCTAAAATTACCAAAATAAAAAATCAAATGAACGTCAGTGAAATGGTACTCGTCGATGAAATTACCCTAACCAGTACCTGTGAACACCACTTTGTCACCATAGATGGGACTGTTGCTGTCGCTTACTACCCTAAAGATTGGATCATTGGACTATCAAAAATAAATCGAGTCGTACAATTTTTTGCACAAAGACCTCAAGTACAAGAACGTTTTACAGAGCAAATATTAACAGCTTTCCAAACTATTTTAGACACGGATGATGTCGCCGTTTATGTGAAAGCAACACATTTTTGCGTAAAATGTCGAGGAATAAAAGATACCAATAGCAAAACAATCACCTCTGCATTTGGCGGTGTTTTTTTACAGGATCGAAATACTCGCACTGAATTTCTAACACTTATTCAAAAATAAGCGGTACGATCTTGTTTAAAATTTACAAATTTTCGGAGTAACCATTATGGATTTAGCACTAACATTATCTGCCGTTGTCGGATTAGGCATTGGAGCACAATGGCTGGCTTGGTATTTAAAACAACCCTCTATTTTATTTCTATTATTAATCGGTATTTTAGTCGGCCCTGTCTTAAATATTTTTAGCCCTGATGCTGTGTTAGGTGAATTGCTATTTCCTTTCATCTCCCTCGGTGTTGCAATTATTCTATTTGAAGGCGCATTAACCTTAGAGTTTGAAGAAATTCAACATCACGGTAAAGTTGTAAAATTATTGGTTTCTGTTGGAATGCTAGTGACTACAGCCGTAATATCTCTAGCGACTTACTGGTTATTTGATGTGGATTGGCGAATCGCACTCTTATTTGGCGCTTTAGTTTGTGTCACAGGGCCGACAGTTATTGTTCCTCTACTTCGTAGTGTTCGCCCTAATAGGACGATTTCCAATATCCTTAAATGGGAAGGGATTTTGATCGATCCTATTGGTGCCATTGCAGTAGTATTAGTTTATGAATACATTATTTCTGCGGGTACTTCAAATGAAATTTGGATCTTCGTAAAAATTGTTATTATTGCAACTATTTTAGGAATGCTCGGTGCCTTGTGTTTAGCCAAATTGATCAAGCACCATTTAATTCCTGATTATTTACGCAATGTTTTTGTGTTAGCTTATGTTTTATTACTTTTTTCCATTTCAAACGCCCTATCTCACGAATCAGGGCTCTTAACTGTGACAGTTCTTGGTGTTGCACTTGCAAACTGGAAAAACTTTCCTAAAGATAATATCTTAGAATTTAAAGAGTCTCTTACTGTTTTATTAATTTCAGTCTTATTTATTGTATTAGCTGCAAGAATTGATCTTGATGCTCTGCTTAGTGTTGGATTTTCTGGAATACTACTATTATTAATTGCAATGTTCGTAGCAAGACCATTAGCAATTTGGGCATCTTCTATTGGATCAAAGCTTACCTTAAATGAAAAATTAATGATTAGTTGGGTGGGACCTCGTGGTATTGTTGCGGCTGCAATTTCCTCTCTTTTTGCAATACGATTACAAGATCTTAATATTCAAGGAGTGGAATTATTAGTTCCACTGGTCTTTACCATTATTATTGGTACAGTCTTTATTCAAGGACTTGGAGCAAAAGCTGTTGCCACATTCCTTAAAGTACGAGAAGTGGCAGATACGGGTGTACTCATTGTAGGGGCTAATCCTGTTGCATTAATGATTGCCAAATCCCTGAAAGACTTAGATTTTAAAGTTATTATGACTCATACCAATTATAATGATTTAACCGAAGCAAGAATGATGGGCATTCAAACCTACTATGGTAGTCCCCTATCAAATCACGCAGACAGTCACCTAGATTTAATTGGTATTGGTTATTTGTTTACCGTAAGTACCGATCAGGAAATGAATATTTTATCTGCCGCTCATTACCTCCACGAGTTTGGAGAACAAAATATTTTCCGCTTAGAATTTAATGATAAAACCAATTTAAAAGAGCGCCATCAAAAACAAAATGGCTTTACAGTCAAATGTTTATTTGGCGAAGATGTGACCTATGGTAAATTGAGTAAAATGTTAAATAATAATGCAAAAATAAAAGTTACCAACCTCACAGAAAGCTACAATTATACAAACTACAAAGTAGATAATAACAACTTTATCCCCCTTTATACCGTAGATAAAAATGGACTTTTAAATATAATCGTAAATTCTCAGGAAATACCTAACGATTGCAAGTTAATATCTCTTGTATTACCTAATAATTTAGATCTATACTAACAAATAAACTTAATTATTTGACAAGATATATTTGTTAATATAATATTACAAAAGTTAATTCCTCCTTAGTTCAGTCGGTAGAACGGTGGACTGTTAATCCATATGTCGCTGGTTCAAGTCCAGCAGGAGGAGCCAGTTATTTTAGTTTATCCTTTGATCTTGTTTTATTTGTCTCCTTTTGTAAAACAGTGATTCATTCCTCCAAGAATTAGATCAAAGAAACTTTTTACCCTCATTTATGAGGGTTTTTTTTACCCAAAATTTGCTCCAAAATATTTAAATATAAAAAAACTGCTCTGACCACGAAAAAAATCGTGTAAAATAGTCAAAATATTATGGCTTATTACTATCAACAAGTATAAGCTAGAACCGTTTTTAGTTATTAAACTTTCATTAGAGGATAACAATGAAAAGAGTCGTTATTACAGGTTTAGGCGTTGTTTCAAGTATTGGAAATAACAAAGAAGAAGTATTAAATTCACTTAAAACAGGGAAATCTGGTATTGAATTTGTACCTGAATTTGCTGATATGAAAATGCGTAGTCAGATTGCAGGAACCATCAAATTAGATCCGAAGGAACTCATTGATCGTAAAGTATTTCGCTTTATGGGTGATTGTGCTGCTTATGCTTATCTTTCAATGAAAGAAGCGATTGAAGATGCAAATTTAACTGAAGATCAGGTTTCAAACGAACGTACTGGATTAATTATTGGCTCTGGTATCGGGTCTGGGCACTGGCAGTTAATGGCGTGTAATGCTGCTCAAAGTCCTCGTGGAATTAAAGCAGTTGGACCTTATGCCGTCACCAAAACAATGTCTTCAAGTGTTTCAGCTTGTTTAGCTACCCCATTTAAAATTAAAGGTGTCAATTATAGTATTAGTTCTGCCTGTTCAACCTCTGCACATTGCATTGGTAACGCAATGGAATTAATTCAACTAGGCAAACAAGATATTGTGTTTGCAGGGGGCGGTGAAGAGCTCGCTTGGGAATCAGCTTGTGAATTTGATGCAATGGGAGCGGTTTCTACTAAATATAATGATACCCCAGAAAAAGCATCTCGAGCTTATGATGCAAACCGTGATGGTTTCGTTATCTCTGCTGGTGGTGCTGTCGTTGTTGTAGAAGAACTTGAACACGCTCTTGCTCGTGGTGCAAAAATTTATGCTGAAATTGTAGGCTATGGTGCAACATCTGATGGCTATGATATGGTTGCACCAAGTGGTGAAGGGGCCGTTCGTTGTATGAAACAAGCGTTAGCAACAGTGAAAGATGAAGTTGAGTATATCAATGTGCACGGTACATCAACGCCAGTTGGGGATGTCAAAGAGCTAGAAGCAATCCAAACTGTATTTGGTGATAAAAAACCTGCCATTTCTTCCACTAAATCAATGACTGGTCACTCTTTAGGTGCGGCGGGTGCTCACGAAGCTATCTATTCATTATTAATGTTAGAAAATAAATTTATTGCTCCAAGTATTAATATTGAAACTTTAGATGAAAAAGCAAAAGAATCAAATATTGTCACTGAATATCAAGATAAAGAACTCACAACTGTAATGTCTAACAGTTTTGGTTTTGGTGGCACAAATGCGTGCTTAGTTTTTCAAAAATATAAAGACTAATTGACCTCAATATAGCGGTATGATGTTGTAAATTTTTTGCAAGATCATACCGCTTTGTTATGAGAAAAAACTACCCATCCAATTTAAAAAGGCGTAAAATAATAGCCGTATTTATCCTGCCCATCTTATCTATAAAGGAGAACGAAATGTTAAGTCGAAATATGAATATTGCGGATTATGATCCTGTTTTATGGCAAGCTATTTTAGATGAAAATCGCCGTCAAGAAGAACACATCGAACTTATCGCTTCTGAAAACTATACCAGCCCATGCGTAATGGAAGCACAAGGTTGCCAATTTACCAATAAATATGCCGAAGGCTATCCGGGTAAGCGTTATTATGGTGGTTGTGAATTTGCTGATATTGCGGAACAGCTTGCGATTGATCGAGCCAAAGCATTATTTGAGGCTGAATATGCCAATGTTCAACCTCATTCAGGTTCTCAAGCTAATGCTGCTGTCTATATGGCATTATTACAACCTGGTGATACGATTTTAGGAATGAGCCTTGATCACGGCGGACACTTAACTCACGGAGCAAAAGTGAGCTTCTCTGGTAAAATTTATAATGCTGTACAATATGGTATTACTGCTGATGGTGTGATGGATTATGAAGATATCCGTCGTCAAGCTATTGAATGTAAACCAAAAATGATTGTAGCAGGTTTCTCTGCTTATTCTCAAATTGTTGATTGGGCAAAAATGCGTGAAATTGCCGATGAAGTGGGGGCTTACTTATTTGTCGATATGGCTCACGTTGCAGGATTAATTGCAGCAGGTGTTTATCCTAACCCTGTTCCTTATGCTCACGTGGTCACCACAACTACGCACAAAACCTTAGCAGGTCCTCGTGGTGGTTTAATTCTTTCAGGCTTAAAAGATGAAGAGTTACATAAAAAATTAAATTCTGCCGTATTCCCTGCTAATCAAGGTGGTCCATTAATTCACGTGATTGCAGCAAAAGCCGTTTGTTTTAAAGAAGCAATGGAAGATACGTTTAAAACCTATCAAAAAGAAGTGGTAAAAAATGCTAAAGCAATGGTTAAGGTCTTCCAGCAACGTGGCTATGATATTGTTTCTAATGGAACAGAAAACCATTTATTCTTAGTGAATTTAATCAAAAAAGGTATTACAGGAAAAGCCGCAGATGCAGCGTTAGGTGCCGCAAATATCACGGTGAACAAAAACTCTGTTCCAAACGATCCACAAAGTCCATTTGTGACATCTGGTCTTCGTATTGGTACCCCAGCAGTCACTCGTAGAGGTTTTACAGAACAAGATGTGATTGAGTTAACAGGTTGGATTTGTGACGTGTTAGATGCCGTTGGTAAAGAAAATGAGCAAGCAGTAATTGAGAGTACAAAACAAAAAGTATTAGCTATTTGTAAGAAATTACCTGTTTATGCTTAAATACCTTTAATAAACAAAGGCATAGTAGACAAAATAGTTGGTAATTTTGAGGAGCTATGCCCATAGTAGACAAATGAGTTGGTTTTTATTATTTTATAAATAATTACCAACTCCTTTTATTTAGAAAATCTTTTATAAACATAATCTTATGGTATTTGGTTAAACCATTATGATTAGATAGTTTTCGTTTAAGTTCTCCAAATAAACTTTCAAGCCTATTTGTTGTTTTTTCTATATTTAATTCAGGATATTTTTCAAAAGTAAATAAATAATCCATATTATATTTTAAGCTCCTGTAAGCACTTCTTATATTACGATGTTTAAAAGGATATTTACCCTTTTCATTTATTTTATCGGAGCGTTCATTTAAATATTCTTTATGTTTTAAATACCAATAATGTAAATTAATATAGAACTCGTTTTTAGAGCTATTTTTTAATGTTTTAACTAATATTTTTAGCTCTTTTCCCGCTTCAGATTTAGGGTTCCTTGTTAATTTCCTTATTACATTTGCTATTTGATGAAATTGGCAAAGTTGTGCAGGCGTATTTAAAAAATCTCTTAATAATCCTCGTCTTCCATCACAAGTAATAGATTGAATAATATAGCCTTTTTCTCTTAATTTATTCATTGCTAATAGATAATAAAGATTTTTTTCTGTTGTCACAATTTGATGATAAATTACCTTCTTTGATAAAGTGTCCATAAAAACGAGAACACCAAAATTTCGACCAAAGAAAGTGGTATCCATCATTAAGTTCAATTTATTATTTTGTGGGATATTTAATGGCGTTTTAGGGGCTTTTAAAACATATCTTTGAATAGTTCTAACAGAGCAATTATATTTAATTGCTAGTTGCTTATAGGTTTGTTTACCTTCTGTGTAATCTAGCCAAATTTGGCTTGAATTTAAGGATTTTTTGAAGGTAAAAGTTTTATTACAAATAGAGCATTTATAACGTTGAACATTATTTTGGGTACCATATTTGTGAATATTCGTTTTATGACAAAAAGGACAAGTTTTTTATTCATTTTCAAAAAAGTGGGCTAAAGCACAGTAATATAAAGCTTTAACCCATTTTTTACCAACTATTTTGTCTACTATGCCTAAACAAATCATTAATAAAAAAAGAGGTAGCCTATAATATAAGCTACCTCTTTTTATTATGCTATATTATTACTCTTCTTCAAATAATTTCAGATCTCGATTACGTACTTGTGTTTTCAACATTTGAACAAATTCATCAACACTAATTGAACCTAAATCTTTACCTTTACGAGTACGCACTGCGACTTTGCCTTCAGCAATTTCTTTATCGCCACAAACTAGCATATAAGGTATACGACGTAAGGTATGTTCACGGATTTTGAACCCAATTTTTTCATTACGTAAATCTGATTTTACACGTAAACCTGCGTCAGATAATTTTTTCACAACACCATTTACATAGTCAGCTTGGCTCTCAGTAATATTTAATACTACCGCTTGCGTTGGTGCTAACCACGTAGGAAAGAAACCTGCATATTCTTCGGTAATAATACCGATAAAGCGTTCCAGTGATCCTAAAATAGCTCGGTGGATCATCACAGGTGTTTTACGATCATTATCTTCTGCTACATAAGACGCATTTAAACGACTAGGTAAAGCAAAGTCTAACTGAATGGTTCCGCACTGCCATTCACGACCTAAACAATCGTGTAAAGTAAATTCAATTTTAGGACCATAGAATGCCCCTTCACCTTCTTGAATTTCATAACTTAAACCGTTAGTTTTTAATGCAGCTGCTAAGCCTGTTTCTGCACTGTCCCACATTTCATCAGAGCCAATACGACTTTCTGGACGAGTTGAAAGTTTGACTTCAACCTCATTAAAACCAAAGGTACTATAAATATCGTAAACCATTTTGATACAGCTGGTTACTTCGCTTTCAACTTGATCTTCAGTACAGAAAATATGTGCATCATCTTGGGTAAAGCCACGCACACGCATTAAACCGTGTAATGAACCTGACGGCTCGTTACGGTGACAAGAACCAAATTCCGCCATACGCAATGGTAAATCACGGTACGATTTTAAACCTTGATTAAAGATTTGTACGTGACCAGGACAGTTCATCGGTTTTACGCAATATTCACGGTTTTCTGATGAAGTCGTAAACATTAACTCACCGTAGTTTTGCCAGTGACCTGTACGCTCCCAGAGTACACGATCCATCATAAACGGACCTTTTACTTCCTGGTAATCATATTCTTTTAATTTAGTACGCACAAAAGTTTCCAACTCACGGAAAATTGTCCAACCATCGTTATGCCAGAACACCATACCCGGTGCTTCTTCTTGCATATGGTACAAATCTAACGCTTTACCAATTTTACGGTGGTCACGTTTTGCTGCTTCTTCTAAGCGTTTTAAATAGGCTGACAATTGTTTTTTATCCGCCCACGCTGTGCCGTAAATACGTTGTAGCATTTTATTATCACTGTTACCACGCCAGTATGCACCTGCCACTTTTTGTAATTTAAAATGTTGGCAGAATTTCATATTTGGTACGTGTGGACCGCGACACATATCGATATATTCTTGATGATGATACAACGCTGGTGTATCACATTTATCAATATTTTCCGTTAAAATTTCTAATTTATAAGACTCGCCACGTGCATCAAAGGCATCATAAGCATCTTGCCAACTACCGACTTTTTTAATGACTTCGTAGTTTGTTTTAGCAAGCTCTAACATTCTTTTTTCAATTTTTTCAATATCTTCTGTGGTTAAAGAGTGTTCTAAATCAACATCATAGTAAAAACCGTTGTCGATCGTTGGACCAATCGCCATTTTTGCATTTGGATAAAGTTGTTTAATTGCGTGGCCTAACAGGTGGGCACAAGAGTGACGAATAATCTCTAAACCGTCTTCATCTTTTGCAGCAATAATTTCTAATTTACTGTCTTGTTCAATCATATCGCACGCATCAACACGTACGCCATCTACACGACCTGCAATAGTCGCTTTAGCAAGACCTGAACCAATGCTTTGAGCAACCTCAAAAACAGAAACTGCTTGTTCAAATTCACGTGTTGAGCCATCTGGCAAAGTAATAATTGGCATAATTTTTTTTCCTTTACAGTGGTCGCCCATACAAAAGGCAACTTGTTGTAGTCTTTGAAAAATAATTCACTACTTCGCTCGCTTTACTCGTATTGAAGTTATTTTTCTTTGACTATAATTAATCAAATAAAAAAGGCAGATTTCTCTCTGCCCTACAAATTCTTGCTTATTATCACCTTTACAACAGGCAAATAAGCGGTGCGATTTTACCACAAATTTGCAAATCCTCAAATTAGATGTCATTATTTACAAGAATTTTTTAACTTATTTAAAGGAATGATTATGTTTGTAGAAATTTATGGACGCCTAACTTGCCCTTACTGTCTTAGAGCAATTTTACTCGCTAAGAAGATGAAAAAACAATTAGATAATTTTGATTTTAAATTTATCAATATGACTGCTGAAAACATATCGAAATCGGATCTTGAACCTCGAGTTGGTAAAACAGTGGCTACCGTTCCTCAAATATTTGCTGATAACGAACATATCGGTGGTTGCACTGAATTTCAAGCATTTGCTAAAGCAAAGTTTAATATTAGTTAACAACTAAAAAGTGGTATTAAACTAGTTTAAATACCACTTGTTTAATTTACATCCACGCATTATTACGAATTATTCCCACAGCAAGCCCCTCAATCTCAATATATTGTTTTGAAGGATCAACGACGATTGCTTCAAGTTCGTCATTTTCTGGGTGTAAATAAAGGATATTACCTTTCTTTTCTAAGCGTTTTACTGTGACTTCATCGTCAATTCGAGCGACCACAACCTGACCATTTCGTACAGTGTTAGTTTTATGCACGGCAAGCAAATCGCCATCCAAAATGCCAATATTTTCCATTGAGTTACCACTTACCTTAAGCAGATAATCCGCACAAGGGGAAAACATTTCACCATTAACAGGATAATGATTTTCAATATTCTCAATGGCTAAAATTGGTTCTCCTGCTGCAACTTTTCCGACAAGAGGCAACCCCTGCTCTTCACTTTCTTGCTCTTCTTCATCTATTAACAATTTAATGCCTCGTGAAGTGCCAGATAAAATTTCAATATAACCTTTACGAGCCAATGCTTTTAAGTGTTCCTCTGCTGCATTGGGTGATTTAAAACCAATTTCACGAGCAATTTCTACTCGAGTAGGTGGCATTCCAGTCTCTTCAATATGAGACTTAACAAGATCAAAAATTTCTTGCTGACGTTGTGTTAAGGGTTGACGTTGCATACAGATTTCTCCCTACTGTTTTTATATACAGACAATATTGGCATTATATACAGTACAAGAGAATTTGCAACTAAGAAATTACGGATTAAACAAAAATTTTATGTTAAAATTTCCGCCGTTTAACTTATTAGTAATTATAAAGGATTAATGAATGTCTAAATTACTCTCTCTTTATCACACAGTATTAAAACTCCCTCTTTCTCTACTAGTGAGACCTCGTGCTATTCCCGAAAATCCTGTGTCAGAATTGAACTTAAATTTAGAGCAACCTATTATCTATATTTTGCCTTATAGCTCTCAAACAGATTTATTAATTTTACAAAAACATTGCCTCAGCTTAAACCTTCCTGACCCATTGGGATATAACATATTAAAAGAGCAAAAACTATCTCGTGTTGTTTACTTAGATCACAGTTGCTGTTTTGTAAAAACCAAAGAAAAAACTCAAAAAATATTTAATCAATATTTGAATTTACATAAAGATGATAAAGCGCTTGATGTTCAAGTTATTCCTGTTTCTGTATTGTGGGGACGTTCGCCTGGTAAAGAAAATGCGCCAAAATTACGTTTTTTAAGTTTTTTCCAACGCATTATCGCAATGTTATGGTTTGGAAGGGATAACTTTATCCGTTTTTCACAAGCGGTATCATTACGCTATATGACTGACGAACACGGCTCAGATACCAAAATTGCACATAAACTGTCTCGTGTAGCAAGAATGCACTTTGCAAAACAACGCTATTCCGCAACAGGGCCACAGTTACCTAATCGCCAAGCAATGTTTAATAAACTATTGCAAACACCAAGTATCTTAGCGGCAATTGAAGAAGAAGCTAAAAAACCGAAAAGCTCACCTGAAAAAGCACGTAAAGAAGCAGAAAAAATGATGAATGAAATTGCTGCAAAAGTAAACTATAACAGTTTACGAGTCGCAGATCGTTTCTTAAGTTGGCTCTGGAATAAACTTTATCAAGGTATCACTGTTGAAAATGCAGATCGTGTACGTAAATTAGCCTTAGATGGTCACGAAATTGTGTATATTCCTTGTCACCGTAGCCATATGGACTATTTACTCCTCTCTTATCTTTTATACCACGAAGGTTTAGTGCCGCCACACATTGCTTCTGGTATCAATCTTAATTTTTGGCCAGCAGGTCCTCTTTTCCGTAGCTGGGGAGCCTTTTTTATCCGACGTACCTTTAATGGTAATCGTCTATATTCAACCATTTTCCGTGAATATTTAGCAGAACTATTCCATCGAGGCTATTCCGTTGAATACTTTATTGAAGGTGGACGTTCTCGAACAGGACGACTACTCACGCCAAAAACAGGTATGATGGCAATGACATTAAGAGCAGTACAAGGTGCAACTCGCCCAATTTCAATTGTACCTGTACATATTGGCTATGAACACGTACTCGAAGTGGATACCTATGCTAAAGAATTACGAGGAGCCAAAAAAGAGAAAGAAAATGTCGCACTCGTCTTTAAAGTTATCAAAAAATTACGTAATTTAGGACAAGGATTTGTGAATTTTGGAGAACCGATTCAGCTTAATCACTACCTTAACGATCATTATCCACAATGGAAAGAAGAATTTGGAGAAGAACGTCCACAGTGGTTTAATAACGCCGTCAATGATGTCGCAAATCTTGTAATGACTAAAATCAATAATGCAGCAGCAGTTAATGCTCAAAACTTAATTGGTACTGCATTACTTAACTCTCGCCAACGCTCATTAACAAAAGAACAGCTTATTGAGCAAGTAGAAAGTTACTTACAATTACTCCATAATGTATCGTATGCTAATGATATTACAGTACCAAAAGAGTCTGCGTCACAGTTATTAGATCACGCTATTACCTTACCTCGTTCAGGTATTCTAATAGAAGCCGACAGCTTTGGAGATATTATCCGTTTAGATCGCCAATCTGCGGTATTAATGACTTACTACCGTAACAATATTCAACATTTATTTATATTACCTTCTCTGATTGCCAGTATTGTATTGCATCACGAAGCCGTATCAAAAGATTTGGTTGTACAAATTATTAATCGTATTTATCCGTTCTTAAAAGCAGAACTCTTTGTACGTTTTGATGAGCAAACGCTCCATTCACAAATTGATGCGATTATCATCGAATTTACTCGTCAGGGCATCATTAAAAATGAAAGTGATATGCTCAGAATTAATACTCAACAAATAAGAACATTACAACTCTATTCTGCTGGGGTTAGAGAACCATTACAACGCTATTACATAAGCTTAAGCTTACTGATTAAACAAAATGATATCAGTCGTAATGAATTAGAGGCTGAAAGTCGATCTATTGCACAACGCCTATCTGTATTACACGGAATCAACGCACCAGAATTTTTTGACAAAGCACTATTTTCTACTTTTATATCAAGTTTAAAATCTCAAGGTTACTTTGATGATGAAGATAAACCAAATATAGAAAAAGCAGTAGCCACACAGTCTCTGTTACAAGAACTTATTTCTATAGAAGTGCAACATTCTGTGCAGGGTGTTATGGTAAAATTAGAAGAGACTACTCACTGATTTTAATACGGTTATTATATTAAATAACATTTGAAACTAACAAGCGGTATGATAAAACTAAAAATTTGCAAATTTTTGTCCACATCATACCGCTTCTATTTTATTAGTCGTCCAATAAAACTGACTCTAACGCAATTTCAATCATATCATTGAAAGTCAATTGACGTTCTTCTGCTGTTGTTTGCTCGCCCGTGCGGATATGGTCTGAAACAGTACAAATCGATAATGCTTTTGCACCAAATTCTGCTGCTACACCATAGATGCCTGCTGCTTCCATTTCAACACCTAAAATGCCATATTTTTCCATTACATCAAACATTTCAAAATCTGGTGTGTAGAAAAGATCCGCTGAGAAAAGGTTACCAACACGAACGTTAACACCTTTTGCTTTAGCTGCTTGAACTGCTGCTGCTGTCATATCAAAATCTGCAATCGCTGCAAAATCGTGATCTTTAAAACGCATACGATTTACTTTTGAATCTGTACAAGCACCCATTCCAATAACCACATCACGTAATTTCACATCTTTACGTACTGCACCACAAGAACCAACACGGATGATTTTCTTCACTCCGTATTCTGTGATTAATTCTTTTGTGTAGATTGAACAAGATGGGATACCCATTCCGTGTCCCATAACAGAGATTTTACGACCTTTGTAAGTCCCTGTGTAACCAAGCATATTACGAACATTCGTTACTTCTTTTACATCTTGTAAAAAAGTTTCTGCAATATACTTAGCACGAAGTGGATCACCCGGCATTAATACTACATCTGAAAATGCACCTTCTGGCGCGTTAATATGTGGAGTTGCCATTTTATTTTCCTCATTTAGTTTGTAATAAAAATTTTAAGCGGTACGATTTTGCTATAAATTTACAAAATTATTTTGCAATTAATAACCTGTTACTGATTGTTCTTCAGTTCCATTTAATGTAGCTAATAAATTAGCCAATAAACTTGATGCACCAAAACGGAAGTGAGTTGAATTTACCCAATCTTTACCTAAAATATCTGCCGCTAATGATAAATACTGTTCAGCCTCTGCCGTTGTTTTCACACCACCTGCTGCTTTGAAACCAACTTTATCCGCCACATTTAAGTCACGAATCACTTCCAACATAATTCTAGCAGATTCTAAGGTTGCATTCACAGGAACTTTACCTGTTGATGTTTTAATAAAATCCGCTCCTGCATTAATCGCAATTTCACTTGCTTTACGAATAAGCTGTTCTGTTTTTAACTCACCTGTTTCAATGATAACTTTCAATAAAACATTCGCCTGCTCGCATACTGCTTTACACTGTTTGACTAATTCAAAGCCAACGTGTTCATTACCTGAGATTAATGCTTTATATGGAAATACCACATCCACTTCATCTGCACCATAAGCAACCGCAGCTTTAGTTTCTGCTACAGCAATGTCAATATCATCATTACCGTGAGGGAAATTAGTCACTGTTGCCACTTTTACATCTAAGCCTAATGCTTTTAATGTTTTATGTGCCACTGGAATAAAACGTGGATAAATACAAACGGCAGCAGGGCTACCAAAATCTGTTTTTGCTTGATTACATAATGTAATCACTTTTGCATCTGTATCATTATCATTTAAAGTGGTTAAATCCATCAATGATAATGCTTGCTCTGCAATTTGTTTTTGATTCATTTTTTCTCCTTCTTGAAAACGTATAAAGTAATCGTTTTCTTAACTCTAAAACGACAAACACCACTGTTACCAGTGGTGTTTTTAATGTTATGTAAAAAATTAAACCAGTGCTCCACTAATTCCAATAAATAATCCTGCAATAGTTGCACTCATTAAGTTAGAAAGTGATCCTGCTAATACTGCTCTCATACCTAAACGAGCAATATCACTACGACGACTAGGCGCCATTGTACCAATACCACCGATTAGGATTGCAATTGAACTAAAGTTTGCAAATCCACAAAGTGCGAAAGTAACAATTGCAACTGTTTTATCTGTTAAATGAACTGCTGATTCTGGCGCTAAATATTTAATGAACTCTAAGTAACCCACAAACTCATTTACAACCAATTTAAGCCCAATCATTTCACCTGCAATTGATGCTTCATTCCAAGGTACACCAATGACCCAAGCTAATGGTTTAAATACTAAACCGAAGATAAGACTTAATGACCATTCTGGATGATCAAACCAGCCACCAATACCACCGATTACACCATTAATTAATGCAATTAACGCCACAAATGCGATTAACATTGCACCTACGTTAGCCGCTAAGCCTAAACCTGTGCTTGCACCTGAAGCTGCGGCTTCTAATACGTTTGCTGGTTTCTCTAAATCAACTTCTTCTAATTGATCTTTAAATTGTTCTGTTTGTGGAAGAATAATTTTAGCAAATAATAATCCACCCGGTGCCGCCATAAACGATGCAGCAATTAAGTAAGGTAATGGAACACCCATTCCTGCATAAGCTGCCATTACAGCACCTGCAATTGAAGCAGTACCACCACTCATTACAGCAAATAGCTCTGATTCAGTCATTTTATTTACAAAAGGCTTAACCACTAATGGGGCTTCTGTCTGTCCAACAAAGATATTTGCAGCTGCTGACATTGATTCTGCTTGCGAAGTACCTAGTGCTTTTTGTAATAAACCACCTAATACTCGGATAACCATTTGCATAATACCCACGTAGTAAAGTACTGAAATTAACGCAGAGAAGAAAACGATAGTTGGTAATACACGGAAAGCAAAGACGAAGCCGCCCCCACCAAATACTTCAAACATTTTGTCTGAAACCAAACCACCAAATAAGAATGAAATTCCTTCATTTCCATAAGAAATCACTTTTGAAACAGCATCAGCCGCCCCACCTAATGCATCACGACCTTGTGGTACATATAAAATCAATGCCCCAATAGTAATCTGTAATGCTAATGCACCTAAAACAGTACGATAGTTGATTGCCTTTTTATTATTAGAAAACACAAAAGCAATAGCTAAAAGTACAAAAATACCTAAAAAGCTGTTTAATACACTATTCATATTGATAAAACCTCGTTAAATGATTAAATTAAAGTGGGCTAATTGTACAGATTTTTTCACAAAAAATCTCAAAAAATCTCAAAATATATTAAAATATGAGACTTACTTCACATTTTATCTCACTTTACACCACTAATGCAAATTATGTTAATTAAATAACATCATACTTTAAACAATTCGATATGTTGCTCCCCTCCCTTAGTGGTAAATTGATAAAACTGAGGAAAGCTAAAACTTATCTTCTCGGCTTGCTTCTCTGCATAAGTTGCATTGATCAGCCGAACCTTTTGTGCTTTACTACCAATACAATTTAAATAAATATCTAATTGATTCTTTTCATCTAAAATATACACATTAAATGTTTTATCACCACGATTCTCAAAGAAAAATTGCGTAAAACCTTCTACTGCAAAATTACCAATTTCCTTTGGTAACGGATTTGCTTTTAAATAAGCCATTTTACTTTCTTGTTGCACGTTCCCTAGCTTTGGTTCATCACTCACCACACTATCTTCAAACACCAATTGCCATTTTTTATTAGAAATATCTGAGCGAATCGATGATTGTTTTTGATAATTCACGCCTGTTTGCACCACTATACAACGATTCACTAAATTACTGATAAACATCTGTAACTCATAGTTAAGGTAATGCGAATAGCAAAAAACATTTAAAGAATGTGGAGCAGAAACACTTTGGTACAATTTATTTGAAAGCAACTTTAATGCATCCAATAACGCATTATCACCTTCAAAATACTCAGTACGAATTTCATTCCACATATTACGATAAATCAATCCAATACTTCCAATAATTCGTTGTGATGAGCTGCTTAAATTAAAAAGATCTGTCAATGATAACTTAGAAATATCTAAACCTTGCTCATAAGTAGAATCTTTCGTTAAATTCACAATAACAGCTAAATGTCGTATTTCATTAGGGTGATACCATGCTTCACTACTTGGTAATGGCGACTTGATAGGCATATACAAACGTAAATCAGTAATAAATTTGCGTAATTTTGCTAAACTCACTGTTTTACTCATAATATGTAAACGTGTTTTAGGCGCAATCAATCCATTAAAATAAGCCCAAGCAACAAGTTGGGTCAGATGAGGGAAATATTGAACATAACGATTGCTTGAATTATAAACAATTTTAGGTTCGTGATTTAACAAATACCACCCTCTTTCAGAAGTTGAACTATTCGATTCAACAAAAGTCAGCTCTTTCTCCTCTAAATTCCATTTAATTTTATTATTGAGCAAAGGAACTTTATCAGGCAACACTTCAAAAGTAGAGTAAAGTTGACGCATTAGTGCATCGCTATCTTGAGATAAAATTCTAGGCTCAACATTCAACTTTCTAGCAAAATTAACCAAGTTATAATAGCTTTGAATAAAGAGATCAACCAAAGTTTGTTGATGCTCCATCGCTTGCTTTATCTTCCAAAAAGATCGACTATCTAATACATTCAGCTGCTCGGGTGACCATTGCCACTGTGAAATAAGATCTTGTAACTTACTTAATCGCCCACCTCTGTATTGTTTACCACTAGTTACTTTTATATAAAAACAGCATCGAATATTTTCAAGGCGCTCAAATTCTTCTTCCTGAATTAAATAGTCTGTCACTTGCTCAAGCATTGCTAAGTAAGGATCAAAATGGTAGTCATTTCTCCCTTCTTCTAATAGAATTTTTTTGAATTGCTTAGAGATCAAATTTGTTTCTGGATAGGTTTTTGTATAACTTTCTAACAATAAAATTTTTAGTGCGGATTTGTAGGGAGAATTAATGCTTTTATAAAGCTGCCACAAACTAGCACCAAAAAACTCATCAATAGAAAGCTCTGAAAAATCACCAAAATCAACCCATTCACTAAGAACAAGACCATTAGCAACAGCTTGATCAATCGCTTCTTGATATGATTGCCCTTGTGATTTGAGTAAGTGAAGCCACAAAATGCGTTTACCCGCTAATCTAATGGCAGAACGATAAAATTCATCCAATAAAAAAAAGTGTTGTGCCGATCCGCTATTTTCTTTCGACACTTGATTATGATAAAGATGGTTTTTAAACTGATTAGGGTTCATCAAATAAAAATGAATTTCAACCTGAAACTGATTTGCCCACTCTTTAATTAAATTAAATTTACTCTCTATCAATGACCGCTGCTGTACACTAAACTCCTTCTCACTACACACCCAAATATCCAAATCAGATAATGGAGTCTGTGAAATGGAACCCGTACTACCCATTGCATATATCCCATCAAAATCAGGTTCATCTTCTGTAAATAACTCAATAGCAGTACCCAATTTTTCTTGTAAATAGTGATCTTGATAAGCAGTAGGAGTGAAATGCCAAATACCTTTTGACACAGCAGGAACATATCCAGGTAAGGAGGGATGATTATAGTTAATTAAAACAGGAAGTAGTTGAAAAATATGTTTAGAATCAATGTCATAAGAAGACAGAGCTCTTTCAATTCTCAATTCATCAAGGGCATCAACTTGCTGTTTTGCAATTTCCATTTGCAAAACACTTTGATATTCTTTTGATAATAGACTTAATTGAGACACAAATCACTCCGAATAAAACTGTGATCAATGTATCATTTTTTGACAAAAAGTAAAGTTTTGAATAATGTATTTTGCTAATTTTTACGCCGAATCTTGATTTACAACAATAACTATAAAAAAAGGATCCCATGTCATAGCATCAAGCGGGTACATTCACTTAAAAATTTGCAAATTTTTATCACAATCTACCCGCTATGTTTTCTTTTATCTACAAAACAAATCAAACATCACTTACTGAGCCTGTCGAAGTGTTGGGTGTTTGGGCACTGAATTAGTTTGGTGAGCGTTCTCTTATACTTGTATTATAAAAAAGCCCTACTATTATAAATAACAGTAGGGCTGTTGAAGTTAAACCCCAGCGAGATAAAATTCGATAAAAGAGCGAGATAATTCTATTTTTATTTTATTTCACATATAGAAATAGTATTACATTTCTCGCTTTATCTATATTTAAAACTTATAAACCAAATTATCCTCATACCTATTATTATGACTAACATAAGACTTTACTGTAATACGTTCACAGTTTTCAAAACTTTCCCAGTTGTCTATTTTTGCTTCCTGAATATAATCAATAAATCTAATAAACTCTGATTTAGTCGAGCTGAAGAATATATAGGGTGGCTTCGTCAAATTGATTAGCCTTAGAAAATCAATTAAATCAAAGTAAGTCGCTTGCTTATATGATTTTTGATTGGTGCATAAGTACGGTGGATCAAGTATTAGTAATACCTTTTCTTTATCTTTAAACTTGGGTTTTTAATAATTTTAGGCTTTAATGATTTCGGTATTTTGCTGCCTTTTTCAATATCTATTAACTGCTTGAGTAATAACTCTCTTAAAACATTAATATCATCTATATATTGCAATGCTTCTGTGTAGTTATCAAAGTCGTTATAGATAACACGAGCCTGTGGTTTAAGAATTTTTGGCATAGTAGACAAAATAGTTGGTAAAAAATGGGTTAAAGCTTTATATTACTGTGCTTTAGCCCACTTTTTTGAAAATGAATAAAAAACTTGTCCTTTTTGTCATAAAACGAATATTCACAAATATGGTACCCAAAATAATGTTCAACGTTATAAATGCTCTATTTGTAATAAAACTTTTACCTTCAAAAAATCCTTAAATTCAAGCCAAATTTGGCTAGATTACACAGAAGGTAAACAAACCTATAAGCAACTAGCAATTAAATATAATTGCTCTGTTAGAACTATTCAAAGATATGTTTTAAAAGCCCCTAAAACGCCATTAAATATCCCACAAAATAATAAATTGAACTTAATGATGGATACCACTTTCTTTGGTCGAAATTTTGGTGTTCTCGTTTTTATGGACACTTTATCAAAGAAGGTAATTTATCATCAAATTGTGACAACAGAAAAAAATCTTTATTATCTATTAGCAATGAATAAATTAAGAGAAAAAGGCTATATTATTCAATCTATTACTTGTGATGGAAGACGAGGATTATTAAGAGATTTTTTAAATACGCCTGCACAACTTTGCCAATTTCATCAAATAGCAAATGTAATAAGGAAATTAACAAGGAACCCTAAATCTGAAGCGGGAAAAGAGCTAAAAATATTAGTTAAAACATTAAAAAATAGCTCTAAAAACGAGTTCTATATTAATTTACATTATTGGTATTTAAAACATAAAGAATATTTAAATGAACGCTCCGATAAAATAAATGAAAAGGGTAAATATCCTTTTAAACATCGTAATATAAGAAGTGCTTACAGGAGCTTAAAATATAATATGGATTATTTATTTACTTTTGAAAAATATCCTGAATTAAATATAGAAAAAACAACAAATAGGCTTGAAAGTTTATTTGGAGAACTTAAACGAAAACTATCTAATCATAATGGTTTAACCAAATACCATAAGATTATGTTTATAAAAGATTTTCTAAATAAAAGGAGTTGGTAATTATTTATAAAATAATAAAAACCAACTCATTTGTCTACTATGGGCATAGCTCCTCAAAATTACCAACTATTTTGTCTACTATGCCGATTAATTTAAGAAAAAAGATGACTTTAAAAAAAGCAACTACTCGTGAAGTTGGTAATACTAGAGAAAAAGGCTACAATACTTCTCAGAATATTGGTTATCAGCAAGGTCGAAAAGTAAAATTGAACCACGGCGTGAATGGCAAAGAAACTCCAAAATTGACCGCCAACTAAAAAATAAACCCGGTTATTTCTGACTGGGTTTTATTTCTCTATATGTAACACTCTTTCATTTTCTATCCCAACACTTCCCATATTGTTTTAACTCTTCCCACATTTATCTCGATCTATGAGGTGTAGTTATATTGGTTGGGTTTATGAAGTAGAGCTTGTAAATATCCTTAGGTTAAAAACCTGTGTCGAAGATATAACCTACTTCAACTCCATATTCATCCCGAATGGTATCCTGAGTAACACTATTAGTGCTAGCTCGTATAAACAAGGTTGAGGAACAAATATGAATAACACATTCTACATTGGTATTGATATTGCTTGCAAGAAGTTTGATGTAGCGATTTATAAAGAAAATAAAAAAGCCCTACATAATACTTTTGATAATGATAAAAAAGGGTTTGAATCATTATTAAAATGGATTAACAAAGATACTCAAAATCTACACGTTGTAATGGAAGCAACTGGTATTTATTGGGAAGAATTAGCCTATTTTCTCTATGATAAAAAGGCAAAAGTAAGCGTGATTAACCCTAAATGTATCAAGGCTTATGGCATTGGACAAAATCTTAGAAATAAGACCGATAAGATAGACGCAATGCTTATTGCTCGTTTTGCGGCAAAAGAGCAACCACAAGCGTGGCAACCACCACCAAAGGCTCAACGTGCATTATTATTAAGATTACGACAGCTAGAACATCTTAAACAAGCTGAGCAAAAAGAACGTACTCGGATTAAAATGATGTCAGATAGCGAAAGTATTTCAAGTGCAGAGCGTTTGGCTAATTTCTTGCGTGAAGAAATAAAAGCTTTTGAAAAACAAATTGATGAAACAATCAAAACGGATACAATGCTCAAACAAAATGCAAAATTATTATCAAGCATTCCAGAATTAGGTAAAAAAAGTGTTGCTTGGTTACTGGCTTATCTTGGCGATGGCTCTCGTTTTAAAAATGGAAAAGCTGCAGCTGCTTATGCAGGCTTAACTCCTATGCACCATCAATCAGGCAGTAGCATAAATGGTAAACCGAGAATATCAAAAATTGGACAAACGGATATTCGTAAAATTTTATTTATGCCTGCGGTTGCCTATAGTTTTGGGAATTATAAAGATAGAATTTATAAGACTTTTGTTGATAATTTACTGGCAAAAGGGAAGGATAAAAAAGTGATTATCGTGGCTTTAATGCGTAAATTAGTGGCCATTGCTCAAACAGTATTAAAAAATCAAATGCCTTTTGATGCAAGTTTACACCAAAAGACAATGTAGTTATTAACAATAAATGTTATACAGATTTTAGAGGATAAAATATTCTCTAAAAATATAAGACACCATTATTAATGTTAAAAAATAAAAAATTTTCTTGCTATTTCTAATGGTATCTTCGACAAGCTCAGTAACCGAGAACAGGAACATCGATCACAGAGGTCAATCAAGAACGGAGGCGCAGTATGATTATTGATCTAATTTGTAAATTTTTATTGAAATGTGACCGCTATGATTATGTCTTATGATGTTTTGTGGAGATTTTATACCGAGCAACGGGAGGATATACGCAAACAAGTTTGCTAATCCTCCCCTACGGTCGATCTTTTTAACTTTTTGATTTATAAATGGTTTGTAGCAAAGAATTTAATGAGCGAAGCGAGTGGAGTATCCTCTCGTAAGCTAAATTAAAACCACACAACTAACCGAGAACGAAAATATCATTACTCATTTGTTATTTTTAACTATTTATTGATAAAGACAGTAACTATCAGTAGAATCAATTCTTACCTTTTTTATTTATGATGATATATGTTTTTACGATCTCTGCTGTTTATTATTAGTATTGCCATTTCTGTTTCGAGTTATGGGGATCTGTTTAAGAAAAATCAGCCTCACTATTTGCCAAGTGAGGAGGCATTTGCTTTTTCTGCGGTGCAAGAGGGAGAGGCAATTCAGCTTAGGTGGCAGATTGCTCCTGATTATTATTTGTATAAGGATAAAATTCAGGTTGAGGCGGTAAAGGGAAAGGTTGGGATACTCGATTTGCCTGTAGCACAAAAATATGTTGATCCTTTTTTTGGTGAAGTGGGGGTTTATAAGGATCTATTGACCATTAGGGTACCAGTCGTTTCTTCTACTGTTGATTTTGATTTGAATGTGGAATATCAAGGGTGTACTGAGGGTTTTTGTTATCCTCCTCAAACTCAAACAGTCCATTTTAGTCAGAAACTAGCGGTAACATTTGATCAAAAATTTGCAAATTTTGATTCAAATCGTACCGCTTATGATTATAAAAATAAGCTGTCTGACAATCCTATTTCGCTGTTTTGGTTTTTAATCTTGGGGATTGGATTGGCGTTTACACCCTGTGTGATGCCTATGTTGCCATTGCTTTCTTCTATTGTGCTTGGTCAACAGCAACGTCCGAGTGGTAAAAGGGCGCTATTGCTGAGTGTCAGCTATGTGCAGGGGATGGCGCTGACTTATAGTTTACTCGGATTAGTTGTGGTGAGTATTGGTTTACCTTTTCAAGTGGCGTTGCAAAGCCCTGTTGTGTTGATTAGTTTAAGTGTTGTGTTTGGGTTGTTTGCTTTGTCGATGTTTGGGTTATTTGAGATCACTTTGCCAAATAAATGGCAACAAAAGTTGAATCAGATTAGTCAAAACCAACAAGGTGGATCCCTTCAAGGGGCGTTTGTGATGGGAATGGTGGCAGGTTTGATTGCCTCTCCTTGCACCTCTGCTCCACTTTCAGGTGCGTTACTCTATGTTTCTCAAACAGGTAATTTTTGGGTTGGTGGTTTTGCGCTGTATTTACTTGGTTTAGGTATGGGTATTCCGCTTATTTTGGTTTCTCTGTTTGGACATCAAATATTACCTAAATCTGGAGATTGGTTAGTGAAAGTGAAAATAGCCTTTGGGTTTATTATGCTTGCTTTGCCCATTTTTTTATTGAGTCGTATTATTCCTCATTATGTTGAGCCTCTGTTGTGGTCTAGTCTGGCAATGGCTTTTTTGATTTGGTTGCATTTTCAACTCCCTCGCCAACAAGTGTGGTATAAAATAGTGCATATTGGGTTATTTATGTTGATAATAGTCAGTGCCAAACCTTTCTTTGATTTTATTTGGAATAGTCATTCAGCTCCACCAAGTAAAGTGACATCTACGTCTAATATCATTAAAGTCACCAGTTTTGCCGATTTACAACAAAAAGTAACCGCTTACAAAGGTAAGAAAATGATGCTAGATCTTTATGCTGATTGGTGCGTTTCTTGTGAAATGTTAGAAAAAGACACTTTTTCCGATCCAAAAGTCAAACAAAAATTGGATCAATTTATTGTTTTAAAAGCAGATTTAACTAAAAACACCGCTAAAAATAAAATACTAATGAAAAAATTAAAGATTTTAGGTCTACCCTCTGTTTTATTCTTTAACGAACAAGGTCAAGAACAAATCCAAAAACGTGTCACTGGATTTATAGACGCAAAGGATTTTTTAAAAAGATTGGATAGTTTATAAAAAAATAGTACATACATTAATAATGTAAACTATGTTAAAATTTCGCTATTATTCATTCAAAAAATACAAATATGAACGATTTATTTATTATTGATTCCCACTGCCATTTGAATTCATTAGACTATAAAACTCGTCACAAGAATGTAGATGAAGTATTAGACAATGCGTTGCAACGTGGTGTAAAACAGGTTATTTCTGTTTGTACTACATTGAGCGATTTTGTGGAAATGAAACAATTGACAGCTCATCGTAATGAGGTTTTTCTGTCTTGTGGGATGCATCCTCTTAATGTCGAAGATGAGCCTTTTGAGAAACAACGATTGATACAACTTGCGGATGATCCAAAAGTGGTGGCCATTGGTGAAACAGGATTGGATTATCACTATACCCCTGAAACTAAAGCATTACAGTTATCCATTTTTGAGCAACATATTGATGTTGCCAATCAGTTATCAAAACCATTAATTGTTCATACACGTTCCGCTCGTGAAGATACGATGAATTTGTTGGAAAATCATAATGCTGAAAAATGCGGTGGTGTTTTACACTGTTTTACGGAAGATTATGCGATGGCAAAAAGAGCGTTAGATATTGGGTTTTATATCTCGATTTCAGGTATTATTACCTTTAAAAATGCAAAGGAACTTCGCGATGTGGTCAGAAAATTGCCACTAGAGAGGCTATTAATTGAAACCGATTCACCTTATTTAGCCCCTGTGCCATATAGAGGAAAGCCTAATCAACCTGCGTATGTACGTGAAGTTTGTGAATATATTGCAACATTAAAAGGTCTATCAGTCACAGAATTGGCTAGCATTACCACTCAAAATGTGCAAAAATTATTCAACATCTAACCGCTTATTTTTAAGTGGAAATAACAAGCAATTTTTTAATGTTTAATTTAAGTAAGGATAAATTATGAGAGCGATGGTTAAGTATTTTTTAATGTTAGTAGTGCTATCTCTGCACATTGTACTTGTGGGGAGTGTTAATTATGCCTTTCCAAGTTATGAGGAAACTATTGTAACTGGAATGGAAGCAAAACGTGTCGATAAAGATGGTCCTATCAGTAAATCAAACCCTGCTGATGGACAAATCAGAGATGCTTATTTTATTTTTACCGAAAACCCTGAAACGAAAAAAATTATGGTTTACCGTAATGAAGATACAGGTTGGGGATTACCGTTTTACTTTAAATTTAATTCCGCAGACGTTCAAGCTAAGGCGCAAGCTTATGCAAATGAGAAAAAACGTGTTCAAGTAAAATATTATGGCTGGCGAATTAATATGCTCAGTGAGTTTAGAAATATTATTTCTATTAAGTCACTAGATGAAGCTGAAGAAGTCTCTCGTCCAATTTTTAGCTATATTTTATATGTGCTTTTATTACTTACCTTTTTGGTTTCAATACAATTGATTAGAGGTTGGTTTGATAGTGAAAAATAAATTTTTTGCTAAGTGAACCGTATTGCAAATCTAATTAAGATTGATTCTTATTTATTTTTTGTTATACTCTGCTCTGTCATTTTTACACAAAAAGGAAACTCTATGTTAAAAAAAACAACTCTTGCGGTGGCTATCGCTTTAGCAAGTTCATTTGTTGCTATCCCTTCTATTGCTCAAGATAACGCTGTATCTAAACAGGTAATGGTGTCTGAAAGTGCAACTTCTTTCTTAAATGGCTATGCTAAAATGGCTGATTTATTATATACAAAGAGCTATGAAGATGCTGAGCGTTTACAAGGAGCAATCAAAGCATTTGCTAAAAATCCTACTGAAAAAACATTAGACAATGTTAAAAAAGTATGGCTTAAAGCTCGTGATTCTTATGGTGTAACAGAGTCATTCCGTTTATCAAATGGCCCGATCGATGCTGAAGAAGGCTGGATTGCTGATGCCTACGGTAACTTAGAAGGACAAATCAATGCTTGGCCTTTAGATGAAAATATGATCGATTATACTATTGATGCAGAAGGCAAACGTACTTCTGGTAATATTATCGATTCTAAAGGTAACTTTACCCCAGCAAATGGCGGTGAAAAACCTAGCCCTGTTAATGTAGATTCTATTACTGTCACAACTATCACGGATCTCAATGAGAATGGTGGTGAAGCAAATGTAGCTTCAGGTTGGCACGCTATTGAATTCCTATTATGGGGTCAAGATCAAGATTATGGCAATATGATTGCTGATAAAGTCACAAATGGTGCGATGGTTGCAGGTCAACGTCCATTAACTGATTTTACAACAGATAAATTTGCAAAACGTCGTTTAGACTATCTTGTTGCAGCAGCCGATAAATTAGTGGCGGATATTGCATTAGTGAAAAGTGCTTGGGCTGAAAAAGTAAAAGGTCAAGATGGCTTATATCGTGCAGCTTTATTAGGAAAATTAACAGGTAAAGATGCAGCGAAAAATATCGACCAAAAAGAAGCGTTAAAACAGATCTTTGGTGGTATGGGTATGTTTGTTAAGTCTGAATTAGCGAATGAACGTATTGCCGTTGCTGTGTTAACACCTTCTGAAGAAGATGAGCATTCTTGTTTCTCTGATAATACTCACAAAGATATTGAAGATAACTACTTAAGTTTCAAATATTTATTAACAGGAAATATCAATGGTCAGCAAGTTGGTCTTAATCTATTAACTAAATTAGATGCGAAAGATCGTGCTGATATTGAAACCTTGATTGCTAAAATCGAAAAACGCATTGCAAAAGTGAATGAAATTGCTGAAACAAAAATGCATTTTGATTATCAAGTTCATCCAAATAATAAAGAAGAAGCGAAAAATATTGTTCGCTTGAAAAATGACTTACGTAAACTCGGTGATAAGATGATTTTAGTTGCGAAAGCAATGGGAATTTCTCTTACTTCTGAAGATGTGACAGATGCTGAGGAAACTAAGCTATAATTTGCTAATAATCAAACAATTGTGAAATTGTAACTGATAACGATTATAAAAAGCAGTACAATCTAAGTTGGTTGTACTGCTTTTATGTTCCGTAGGTACATTTTATACCCTGTTCTGTTTTTACGAATATAGGATAATTTATTTTTAGACTTTATTTTATGATGTAATGAGCTATATATGTATTTGAATTCTTTATTTTTAATTATTAGTTTAAGTTTTGGTTTAATTTCTGTTAGTTTTGCTGATAATACTGATATTGATCCTGAATTGTTAAAACCATCTACAAAACAGACAAAAGAAAAAAATCCTAATCGTTGGTTTGAAACCAGTGAGCAACGTAACCGATTTCCTTTAAATAGAGGTATCTCTGGTATGGATTATGATGAACAAGATCTATTTACTATCGGTCGATCTTTTTTTAAAGTGCCTTGGGTTGCAGCTCCGAGTGCTACAACAGCCAGAGACGGTCTAGGCCCACTTTTTAGTGCGAATACTTGTGCCAGTTGCCACGACTCTCGTCGTTTTGGACGTATTAAAGATAAAGAGGGTCATATTAATCGTGCTCTGACTTTTAAACTCGTGGATCTATCTAAGCCTTATCATTTTGGTGAAACCTACGCTGCTCAATATACCGATCCTGTCTATGGTGGTCAGATTTCCATTAATGGTAATTCGGGCGCTCTATTTGAAGCCACTCCTAAAGTAGATTTTGAATATACAACAGAAATTTTAGCGGATGGTACAAAGGTCATATTAAAAAAACCGATTCCTTCACTTGATGAGTTAAATTATGGTGCTTTGGCTCCGCAAACACATATTAGCTTAAGAATGTCACCAATGTTAGCAGGGCTTGGATTAGTTGAAGCTCTAACAGATGAACAAATTCTTGCAAATGCAGATCCTGACGATCTCAATAATGATGGTATTTCTGGTCGTGTCAATTGGGTTTATCACCCTTATTCACATAAAAAAATGGTAGGTCGCTTTAGCTTAAAAGCACAAACTGCTACGTTAGCAATGCAAACCGCAGATGCCGCCATTCACGATATGGGATTAATTAATCGATTTTTTCCTAAAGAAACCTGCACTCCAACACAAGTTGAGTGTTTAAATGCACCTGTTGGATTACCTTCCCCAGAAGGCTCATTAGATTTGCCAGACTTACGCCTTAAAGGTATTGCGTTTTATGTTGGACACTTAAAAGCGCCTAAAAAACGCCAAAAAGAAAAATATAAAAAAGGATATGATATTTTTAAATCCTTAAACTGCATTGCTTGCCATAAGGAAAATTGGACAACACCATCAGGCATAGATTTTTCTCCTTTTAGCGATTTTTTAGTACACGATATGGGAGAAGGATTAGCAGATAAAAGAAATGAATTTAATGTAGCAGGTTCTGAATGGCGAACGGCTCCGTTATGGGGTCTCGGTATTAAATTACGAGGTAAGTTAAGTCTACTCCACGATGGTCGAGCAACCAGTGTGACTCAAGCGGTATTATGGCATAGTGGTGAAGCACAACAAGCAAAAGAGGCTTTTAAAGCGTTACCAAAAGCACAACGAGAAGAGTTAATTAAATTTTTGGAGAATTTATAATGAAAAATTATTGGAAACAAAGTATTAGTATTCTATTGTGTAGTCTTTCAGTGATTTGCTATGCAAATAATACTGTTGAGAATCAACAAGAAAAAACTATTTTAAGCTCTATTTATGAAAATGTGATTTTAAAAGATTCACAACAAGCGAAGCAATCTTGTCAGCGTTTCTTAAGTGATCTTGAAAATAATAAAGATCAAACACTTTATCAACAAGATTTTAAAAATTTGGTATTAAATTGGAAAAAGGTGGAAACCAATTATATTGCACCTGATATGGATTCTGATATGCAGGATATTCCCGTTTATTTAGATGTTTTTCATTTGGGTAATGAGAATATCCCTGAGTCTGTGTTACGCACCTTAAAGCAAGAGCAACCTGCCAATATTGCCCTGTTTAAAAACGCCTATAAAACATTCTCTGCATTAGAGGCTGTTTTATATACTAAAGGACAATGGTCAGATCGACGTTATCAATTTACCAAAGAAATTGTTTCTTCAATGTGTGATTACTTTAATGAAATCGATGCGTTTTATACAACACATAAACAAGATTTTGTGGCAGATGCAAATAATAGTATTGGAATGATAATTAATCGTTTAACTGCTCAATCCTTTAAACTTAAAGATTGGCGATTAGGAGATCCTGCTGGATTAACCAGTAAATACAAACATAATCCTGATCCAATGCGAGGAGAATACCCATTAAGCGGTTTAAGTATAGAAGCAGGCAAAGCCATTATACAGGCACAACTGTCCTTAATTGGGCAACAGCCTTATGCTAACTTTGCCACTTTACTCAAAGCAAGAAAACTAGAAAAAGCAGCGCAAGAAGCCAATAATCAACTTACACAGATATTAAATGGATTAAATCAATTGAAAGACTTTGATGCAGAAAAAATCAAACCAATTATGCTAGATTTAGCACACTTACATTTTACGTATTACACGACAATCTTAAGCCAGCTACCTGTAGAAGGCAAAATCTTAGAAGCAGATGGAGATTAATCTTTAATTTTTGTAATCATATTGGAATAGCAAAATGACAATTATTCAAGATTATTTTTTAAACCCTAGCCAAAGAGTGTACTGGCTTTACTTAGTCAGTTCACTCTGCCTTGCCTGTATCTATGGGATTTTTGTTTATTTTGCTCGTGGACAACTCATTTTCAAAAAGCAAAACCTCAAAACTTATTGGTTACACCCAAGTGCCATTCTTGATTATATTTATTTTATTTTAAATACATTGATTAAGATGTTTATACTCGCTCCTCTACTCATTTCGGCAAAAGTCATTGCATTGTGGGTGTTAAAAGTTTTAATTTATATCAAACCAGATATGATGTGGACTTTTCATTTCCCTAAACCTGTTGTGATTGCCATTTATTCTTTTAGTCTCTTTATTGTGAGTGATTTTACTCGTTATTGGCTACACCGTTGGCTACATACTGTTCCATTTTTATGGGCTTTCCATAAAGTACATCACAGCTGTGAGGTATTAAATCCACTCTCTTTTTATCGTGTTCACCCTGTAGAAAATTTTCTTTTTGGATTACGTTATTCCCTTTCAACAGGGCTGGTCACAGGAATTTGTTTATGGTTATTTGGTTCACAACTCGGTATCTGGACTATCATTGGCAGTAATGCTTTTATTTTCCTGTTTCTACTGTTAGGGGCTAATCTTCGACATTCACATATTTATTTTTACTATCCCTCTTTTATAGAAAAATTTTTTATCTCGCCAGCACAACATCAACTACACCATACCGCAGAATTTTCTAACAAGAACTATGGGGGATACTTAGGTATTTGGGATTTCATTTTTGGTTCGTGGCAAACTGCCTCTAGTGTAAAAAAACCTGAAAAATATGGTTTTCCCACTCAGATGGCAAAACCTTATAAAACGCTAGGAGGCTTGTTACTACAACCTTTTATAGATATTTTAAAGATAAGGAGAAAACGTGATGAAAAAATCAATAAAAAATAATCCATCATTACGCAATACAAAATATATGTTTTTTACTACATTGGCTTTTATGTCAATTGCATTGCATTCTACCTATGCAACAGCAGATGAAAAACAAATTGCCATTAAAAAAGACAAAGCAGCATTAGAAAAAATAATACTAGGAAAAATGCTCTATTTTGATAAAGCTCTGTCTCAAAATGGCACCTTATCTTGTGCTGTTTGTCACTCTCCAACTCAAGGTTTTGTGGATGAACGTCCTGATAATGGTAGGGTTGTTGCTTTAGGTGATGATGGTCATTCAAGGGGGGATCGTAACGTTCCTACTGCAAGCTATGCTGCCTTCTCTCCACCTTTTCATTTTGATGAAAAACAACAAGAGTGGGTTGGGGGACAATTTTTGGATGGGCGTGCTGATACCCTTGCAGAACAAGCAGGAGGACCTCCTCTAAATCCTGTTGAAATGAATATGCCAAATAAAAAAGCGGTGATTGATCGCCTTAAAAAGAATGCTTTTTATCAAAAAATGTTTAAAAAATCCTATGGTGACGATATTTTTGAAAATAATGAACAGGCTTATACAGCAATGACCGATGCCATAGAAGCCTTTGAAAAAAGTAAAGAATTTAGTCCTTTTGATTCTAAATATGACCGTTATCTCAAAGACGAATATGAATTAACTGTCTTAGAAGATTTAGGTATGACACTTTTCTTCTCAAATGATAATGTTAGCTGTGCCAATTGCCATAAATTATTTCCTGAAGGCGCAAAAAAAGAGACCTTTACCAATTTCCAATATCGTAATATTGGCGTGCCTAAAAACCTTGAGCTAATAGCATTAAATAAATTAGGAGAAGATTATATTGATAAAGGACTCGCAGGAAATGAGAAGATAAAAGATCAACCTAATTTAAAGGCTCTTAAAGGACGATTTAAAACACCTACGTTACGAAACGTGGCAGTAACCGCACCTTATATGCATAACGGTGTCTTTAAACACTTAAGAACGGTGGTTGAGTTTTATGATACTTTCAATAATCCTAAGCGCATTATCAACCCAGAAACAGGTAAACCTTGGGGAGAAACAGAAGTTCCTGAAACCATTGATAGGGAAGATCTTGCTGCTAAAAAATTAACTGACAGAAAAGTAGATGCTTTAGTCGCATTTATGAAAATGCTGACCGATAAACGTTACGAACCTTTATTGGAAAAATTAGATAAAGAAGAAGCACTGTTTTGGAAAAATATCAACCACAACGATAAGAAAGAAACAAAAGCAAATTAATTTTTATCACACCAATACAAGTGTAAAAAGGCATAGTAGACAAAATAGTTGGTAAAAAATGGGTTAAAGCTTTATATTACTGTGCTTTAGCCCACTTTTTTGAAAATGAATAAAAAACTTGTCCTTTTTGTCATAAAACGAATATTCACAAATATGGTACCCAAAATAATGTTCAACGTTATAAATGCTCTATTTGTAATAAAACTTTTACCTTCAAAAAATCCTTAAATTCAAGCCAAATTTGGCTAGATTACACAGAAGGTAAACAAACCTATAAGCAACTAGCAATTAAATATAATTGCTCTGTTAGAACTATTCAAAGATATGTTTTAAAAGCCCCTAAAACGCCATTAAATATCCCACAAAATAATAAATTGAACTTAATGATGGATACCACTTTCTTTGGTCGAAATTTTGGTGTTCTCGTTTTTATGGACACTTTATCAAAGAAGGTAATTTATCATCAAATTGTGACAACAGAAAAAAATCTTTATTATCTATTAGCAATGAATAAATTAAGAGAAAAAGGCTATATTATTCAATCTATTACTTGTGATGGAAGACGAGGATTATTAAGAGATTTTTTAAATACGCCTGCACAACTTTGCCAATTTCATCAAATAGCAAATGTAATAAGGAAATTAACAAGGAACCCTAAATCTGAAGCGGGAAAAGAGCTAAAAATATTAGTTAAAACATTAAAAAATAGCTCTAAAAACGAGTTCTATATTAATTTACATTATTGGTATTTAAAACATAAAGAATATTTAAATGAACGCTCCGATAAAATAAATGAAAAGGGTAAATATCCTTTTAAACATCGTAATATAAGAAGTGCTTACAGGAGCTTAAAATATAATATGGATTATTTATTTACTTTTGAAAAATATCCTGAATTAAATATAGAAAAAACAACAAATAGGCTTGAAAGTTTATTTGGAGAACTTAAACGAAAACTATCTAATCATAATGGTTTAACCAAATACCATAAGATTATGTTTATAAAAGATTTTCTAAATAAAAGGAGTTGGTAATTATTTATAAAATAATAAAAACCAACTCATTTGTCTACTATGGGCATAGCTCCTCAAAATTACCAACTATTTTGTCTACTATGCCTGTAAAAATAGTTGCTTTCTGCAAAAAATCACCTAAATGTGACCGCTTGTAGCAATACTAGCGGTCTTTTTGTCCTCAATAACAGAGCGATTAATTAGGAAATTGAAAATTGGCAAAGTATGATGCGAGTGTTGCAAATCTTAATTGTAATTGATGCGTAAATCTATCATCACTGGTAAATACCACAATAATAAAAATAGTCAAGAATACTGCCACTAGCCCATATTCTATCGCAGTAACACCAGACTGTTCTTGCTTAAGATGTTGAGTTTTTTGATAAAATTTATCTATTGTTTTAACATAAACGTTGGTTGCTCGTTCATTGAATTGATTAAACATTTTTCTTGCTCTCATTTCAAAATTTAACACTACTCTTTTTGAGTATATTCCAATTTAGTTATCAAACTAAAAATCCACCACTTTGATGTGTCCAAAGTTTTGTATATATGCCATTTTTGGCTAAAAGCTCGTCGTGCGTACCCTGTTCGATAATTTCACCTTGATCAATAACAATTAAGCGATCCATCATCATAATCGTTGATAATCGATGTGCTATAGCTAACACGGTTTTACCTTCCATTAATTCTGCCAAGTTTTCTTGAATTGCCGCTTCCACTTCAGAATCTAAAGCACTGGTAGCTTCATCAAGTAATAAAATAGGTGCATCTTTTAACATCACTCTTGCAATGGCAATACGTTGACGTTGTCCACCCGACAATTTAACACCTCGCTCTCCCACGTGAGCATTATAACCTGTTCTTCCTTTTATATCTCTAAGGGATTGAATAAATTCAGTGGCCGCCGCTTTTTCTACTGCTTTTTGTATCTCTTGTTCTGTTGCATTTGGTCGTCCATAAAGTAAATTATCTTTTACTGAGCGGTGTAGCAATGAGGTATCCTGAGTGACTAATCCTATCTGTGAGCGTAAACTCTCTTGAGTGACATCATAAATATTCTGCCCATCAATTTTAATACACCCATTTTGTACATCATAAAAACGTAATAATAAGCTAGTGAGTGTTGACTTACCTGCACCACTACGCCCAATTAAACCGACTTTTTCTCCTGCTTTAATATGTAAATTAAAATCTTTGAGCAAGTAGTGATTATTATCATAAGCAAAGTCAATATGTTCAAAGGCAATATCTCCCTTAACCATATTAAGTGTTGTTGCATTCATTTTATCTTTAATCAGATGTGGCTTGGATAACGTATTCATTCCATCTTGTACTGTACCCAAATTTTCAAATAGCCGAGCGGCTTCCCACATAATCCACTGTGATAAGCCTTTAATACGCAATGCCAATGCCGTAGCCGTTGCAATAGCACCTGCACTCACTAGCCCATTATACCAAAGGGTTAAACCCATTGTAGCGGTAAAAACCACTAACGACATACTATTAATATAATGCAACCCTTCAATAGAAGTGACTAAACGCATTTGGTTGTGTACAGTCACCATAAACTCTTCCATTGATGCTTTCACATATTTGGATTCTCTTTTGGCGTGTGAAAACAGTTTTACTGTCGCAATATTGGCATATGCATCAGTAATACGTCCTGTCATTAAACTACGGGCATCAGATTGATCTTGAGAGGCTTTCCCTAATTTGGGAATAAAATTTCGCATAATAAAAAATAATCCAATCAGCCAAATACCAAAAGGAAGTAATAACCAACCATCAAACTGAATTAAAATAACACTTGAAGTAATCAAATAAACGGTAATTTGTACAATCACTCCAGATAATGTGACAACCACATCACGTACCGCCAATGCCGTTTGCATTACTTTGGCAGAAACTCGTCCTGCAAATTCATCTTGATAAAAACCCATACTTTGCCCAAGCATTAAACGGTGAAAATTCCAACGCAATCGCATTGGAAACACGCCCTGTAGGGTTTGGAAACGTAAACTGGCATTAAAGAAAGTAAATAAAAAGCCTAAAAATACAATTGATAACATAAAGAAAATGGTGGCTTTTTTAGTTTGCCATAATTGGGAAGGAGAGAGAGTGCTGACCCAATCAACAAGATCACCAATAAATTGAAAAAGTAACCCTTCTGTCACACCAATACCTGCGGTCATCATCATCATCAAAATAATGTAAAGCCACATTCCTTTGGTCGCATCAAAAATAAAAGGAATTAAACCTGATTTGGGTGTTTTAGGCTCATTTTGAGGATAAGGCTCAATTCGAGATTCAAACCATTCAAATAAACGATTAATCATTTTACTTCCTTTTATAGCGGTATGATGATGATAAAAATTTGTAAATTTTTGGGTTCATCTTACCGCTTATTATTATACCAATAAAGATTCATCTAGGGTTAATAAGCACCTTGATTCCACTCCGTCGCTCCTTTGGGAACATTACTCTGGAGGATAAAATGCTGATTAGACTTCGCTTTCGCTCTCACTATTTTACCTGATGGCGTTGCAAATGAAATACCACCATTCATCAGTTGTTGCATTGTACCTGAACTGATTGTTGCACCATTTAATCCCATACTCATTGTATAACCTGATGATTTCCAAAATTGAGTATTTTTACGAATTAAATGACGATATTTGTGATTAATGCGTAAGTGTAAGAATACTCTATCACTTAATTCACTTAATGTTAAATGTTGAACTATCCCCACTTGCAAACCACGGAAAAATATCGGTGTATCTACACCCAATCCACTTGCATCACTTGTTTCTAACACTATTGGAAAGCCCTGAGCATAAGTACTAAAACTTGTATCCGTTTCTTGTAAAGTAAACCATCTCTTACGTTTACCTGTTCCAGCTTCCACATTAATATAATTTTGCAGTACAGCCTCTAAATGCTTAAACCCAGAGCTATTCACTTCAGGAGAAATCGCATTAAACACACTACCGCTACGAGCCACTATTTTATAATATTGCTGCTTAATTGAAGCGGTCACTTTAATACGTTTTTTTGCATTTTCTAATATAAGTTTATCCACATAACCAATAGCCAGCCCCATATATTTAATCGGCATTCCTTCACTTAGCTTAGAAGCATCTTTTGCAATTAAGGTAATTGAAGAATAGTGTGTCGAGGCTTTATCATAATCAGGATACAGCTTACCACTCTGCTTATAACCATTATTATCAAAACTGATCGCACCTTTTAAACTTCGCATTAATGGTGCTGCGTTAATATTGATCCCTTGTGTAGAGACCTTAACCGCCGTCGCAGGCTCTATCCAAAAGCGATTTTTAGGGGTTAATAAATCACGATATTGAGGTTCAATAAATAATGATACTTCAAAATGATCTTTTTTAGGTGTGACTTTTAATACTTCCCCCACTTGAAAATCACGATAAAGCACAACAGATCCTTTATCTATACCAGATAACCGTGTTGCAGATAACACTGTTGAAACATCTTTTTCATTACTCAAAATGCCTTGCTGTGCATTTTCTTTATTTTGATATAACGGATAAACTTTTTTTGCTTTACCCTGAGGTTCAGTTGCCAGCAGTCTTACTCCGCCCTTCAACCACTCTGTGGGTGATGCTGATTTAATATTGATGCCATCAAGACCTGCTGATACAGCAAAGCGAGAAATCGAAAAAAATTGACTATTTTCTGCAATTAAGTGGTGATAATCTGCATAAATCATTGCGCTAAAAGTCACATTATCTAAATTTACCTTACGCTCAACAATTTCACCAATTTGCACATCGTTGTAATAAATTCCCTGCCCTCTATCCACACCGTAAGATTCTGGAGAAGTAAAGGTTAAACCTAAAACATTAGGTTGATTCAGTAAATAATCTGCTTCTTTTTGTACAACAAGTTCTTCGGTTGGCTCTCCCTCGCCCACTTTAACAACATCGAAAAACTGACCTCTCACTAATTCATTCAGTTTACTTAATTGCACTTTGTTTAAACTCAGCTGAGGCTCTTTTAATACAATCACCGTACCAGTGCGCAATAAGTGGGCATAATTAGGGTTAAATAACAATGTTCCTGTTACCGTCTCCGTAGCTTCATCATTAGCCTGAATGTCAGATAAGATCCCAATTTTAGTATTTTTATAAAATACTGATGTACTCTCTTTTTGAATCGCAGAATTCTTGGGTAAGACTACCTCTATAGCAATCCCTCTATTGGTGGCTTTTAAATTTTTATAAAGTGTGTAACTTTGATTCTGTAATGCGCTTTCTGCATTTGCTGGAGAATCAAAAGCAATAGCGCCTTGTACAAGGGATTGTAAACTATCAACAGAAACAGACAATCCCGATAAATTCAATTCAGCATTTATGCCACTTACGTTCCAAAAGTGACTATTTTTTTTCACTAAATGAGCATATTTTTGATTGATAACTACATCAATTTCGACTTGTTGCTGATCTTTAGTAAAACGGTAACTTAATACATTTCCCACGGGTACTTTTTTAAAATAAACACTTGCGCCAATGGAGATAGCCCCTAGATCATTTGCAATTAACTTAACTAATAAATCACCGTCTGTCACAGGAGCTACTGGCGGGTCTGTTTCTGCTATAAACTCGTCAGCACTTTCCCCCTCACCGGGTAATAACGTAATATAATTTCCTGATACAAGAGAATCTAATCCAGATACACCAGCTAAAGACACAGAAGGCTGAATTAACCAAAATTTAGTGTCTTCACGCAATACCGACGTTGCCTCAGCATTAATTTCTGCAGTAACAACGACACTTTTAAAATCTTCTGAAAAATTGACTCGGTTGACTTTACCAATTTGTAATCCTTGATAACGAATCGGGGTTTTCCCTGCGGTAATACCTGCTCCATCAGCAAAATGGATAGTGATGATTTCGCCTCTTTCTTTTAGAATTTGAAAAAAGAGTAATACGCCTATCATAAAAGCAACAAGAGGCAGTAACCAAAAAGGAGATATTTTACGAGGAGAGCGTATTTTTGCCTCCTCAATCTGTGAAGAGGTATCCAGTTTTTCTGACATAAATATATACCGAATTAAAACGATAGAAGCGGTACGATTCTACAAAATTTTTGCAAAATCTCACCGCTTACATTTAAATAATTTAGTACTAAAAGACTAAAACTATTACTTTTCTTTATTATCACAATGTGACAAATCGTTACACGTTCCATAAAGATAAAGACTGTGCTTTTCAAGCTCAATTCCGTGTTTTTGACTAATTTCTCTTTGACGACGCTCAATTTCATCATCTTTAAATTCAAACACTTTTCCACAATCTTTACAAATAATGTGATCGTGTTGATGATTATAATTTAATTCAAATACGGCCTTATTAGCATCGAAAGTATGGCGAGTCAAAATACCCACTTCTTCGAATTGATTTAAAACACGATATACGGTAGCTAAACCAACTTCTGACTTATGTTCTAACAAAAGCTTATAAATATCTTCAGCAGAAACATGTTGCATTTGCTCACGAGTATTTTGCATTAATGCAAGAATAGTTAATCGAGGCTCTGTAACTTTCAATCCTACTTTTTTCAGTAGCTCTTTATTTTGTTCAGATTGTTCCGACATTTTATTCTCCTTACTTTATAGCTAACTTATAATAGCCAATCCCTAGCTATTAACCTAATGACGAAAGACACATTTCATCATTTAATTGTTGACACCATTGTTGCACACGTTGTTCGGTTAATTCAGGTTGACGATCTTCATCAATACACAGCCCCACAAAAGTATTATCATCAACGAGTGCTTGAGAAACTTCAAAATGATAACCTTCAGTAGACCAATGCCCTACAATAATTCCACCGTTTTCTTCTATAACATCACGAACCGTACCCATCGCATCACAGAAATATTCGGCATAATCTTCTTGATCTCCACAACCAAAAATAGCAATGATTTTGCCCGAAAAATCAATTTCTCTTAACGTTGGCATAAAGTCATCCCAATCCGCTTGAGACTCACCGTAATACCAAGTTGGGATTCCTATTAATAAGAAATCATACGCTTCTATATCTTCTTTGGTACTTTTCGCAATATCACGAACATCAATAAGGTTTGCTCCTAATTGATTTTGAATCATTTTTGATACAGCTTCCGTATTACCTGTATCACTTCCATAAAATAAACCAACAACTGCCATTGTATTCCCTACTTTTTATCTATAAGTTGTTTATTAATATGATCATCTAAAATTTGTTGAATTAACTGACCACGAGTAATATTCCGTTGGTTAGCAACATCTTCCAAAGCAGAAATAAGGTCAGAATGTAACTTTAGTTCTACTCGTTTTAAACCACTGGAACGATCTCTTTTTAATTGATTACGTTTATTTATCCTAATTTGCTGCTCTCGAGTTAATGGATTACTACGGGGACGCCCCACTTTTGGTGCCGAAGCAAAAAGGTCTAACGTGATACAATCTACATCTTGTTTTGCCATTATGAATTATAATACTATCTACCATTCTCATTTGCAAATGAAAATGAGAATACCATAAACAATGGTGAAATATATCATATTCTAACCCCCTTGAAAATAAGGCATTCTAAAATTTTAGTACTCGCTGTTATTTTATAAGACAAAAACAAATCAAGCGGTCACATTTCAACAAAAATTTACACATTTTAAGATCTATTCTCTCTCTAACCATTTCATAGTAGAATGGATTGTCTGCTCAAATACTAAAAAGGAACCTCAATATGTTAAATGGCAAACTGCATTTTATTAAACAAATTACACCTGAACTGAGTTTACAACAATGTAATGAAATTCCTATTATTGTTTTAAAACATAAAGTAGGCAAAGCGCTCATTTCATTACAAGGCGCACATTTATTAAGTTGGCAACCTCTGAATGCCGATAATGATATCTTTTGGCTCAGTGAAATAGAATCCTTTAAGTTAGGTAGCGCTATTCGAGGAGGCGTTCCAATATGCTATCCTTGGTTTGGAGGAAAACATACACCTTCTCACGGCTATGCACGGATTTCTTTATGGCAATTAAGTGATTATAAAATTAGTGATAAAAAAATCAGTTTAGAATTTTCTCTCTTTTCTGATAATGAAATTATTGAAGCAAAAATGGTAATGCACTTTACTGAGCAGTGTCAGCTCGATTTTATCCATTATGGACAAGAAACAGCACAAGTTGCATTACATAGCTATTTTAATATTGGAGATATTAACTCGGTAAGCGTAACAGGATTACCAACCACTTGCTTTAACTCACTGACTCAACAGCAAGAAGAGGTCGCCTCTCCTCGTCAGGTTTCAGAAAATATTGACTGTATTTATGAGATTACAGCGCCGGTAGTTAATACCATTACAGATCCTGTTTATCAACGTCGAATTGACATTCACCATATCCAAGCCAATAATATTGTGTTTTGGAATCCGTGGCATAAAGCAACCAATGGAATGACCTCTCTGGGCTATCAAAAAATGCTTTGCATTGAAACCGCTCAAATTAATAAACCCTTATCACAAGGGGAAAAAGTGTCTGTTGTTATTGGTATAAAAAATCTATCGGATGATAAATTTTGGGCATAGTAGACAAAATAGTTGGTAATTTTGAGGAGCTATGCCCATAGTAGACAAATGAGTTGGTTTTTATTATTTTATAAATAATTACCAACTCCTTTTATTTAGAAAATCTTTTATAAACATAATCTTATGGTATTTGGTTAAACCATTATGATTAGATAGTTTTCGTTTAAGTTCTCCAAATAAACTTTCAAGCCTATTTGTTGTTTTTTCTATATTTAATTCAGGATATTTTTCAAAAGTAAATAAATAATCCATATTATATTTTAAGCTCCTGTAAGCATTTCTTATATTACGATGTTTAAAAGGATATTTACCCTTTTCATTTATTTTATCGGAGCGTTCATTTAAATATTCTTTATGTTTTAAATACCAATAATGTAAATTAATATAGAACTCGTTTTTAGAGCTATTTTTTAATGTTTTAACTAATATTTTTAGCTCTTTTCCCGCTTCAGATTTAGGGTTCCTTGTTAATTTCCTTATTACATTTGCTATTTGATGAAATTGGCAAAGTTGTGCAGGCGTATTTAAAAAATCTCTTAATAATCCTCGTCTTCCATCACAAGTAATAGATTGAATAATATAGCCTTTTTCTCTTAATTTATTCATTGCTAATAGATAATAAAGATTTTTTTCTGTTGTCACAATTTGATGATAAATTACCTTCTTTGATAAAGTGTCCATAAAAACGAGAACACCAAAATTTCGACCAAAGAAAGTGGTATCCATCATTAAGTTCAATTTATTATTTTGTGGGATATTTAATGGCGTTTTAGGGGCTTTTAAAACATATCTTTGAATAGTTCTAACAGAGCAATTATATTTAATTGCTAGTTGCTTATAGGTTTGTTTACCTTCTGTGTAATCTAGCCAAATTTGGCTTGAATTTAAGGATTTTTTGAAGGTAAAAGTTTTATTACAAATAGAGCATTTATAACGTTGAACATTATTTTGGGTACCATATTTGTGAATATTCGTTTTATGACAAAAAGGACAAGTTTTTTATTCATTTTCAAAAAAGTGGGCTAAAGCACAGTAATATAAAGCTTTAACCCATTTTTTACCAACTATTTTGTCTACTATGCCAATTTTGCAAATTTTAGGTTAAATGTGACCGCTTCAATTTAACAATAAAAAAACCCAATCATTCTATTCTTGAACAATTGGGTTGGTTTTATTACGTAAAAGAATGATTATTTAATCACAATTTTTTTATCATCTAAGTCTTTCCACGCCGTTAAATCAATATCTAAACGTTCATATTGCTGAGCATCAAAGACAGGTTCTTCAATACCTGCATCTAATTGACATCTGTAATCTTTCAATAATTTTACCGCTCGAGGGAAAAGCATAATCAGCGCCAATAAGTTCGTTAAAGCAAGAACGCCCATTAATGGATCAGAGAAGAAGAACACTGATACTGCATCTGGAGAAACTGCACCTAAAAATAACACCCCAATTACGGCTAAACGTAAAATAAATACAGGTACTTTAGCTTTATCTCCCGCAAGGAAACTCACACCATTTTCACCCATATAGTAGTTATAGATAATTGAACTAAATGAAAATAATAAAATTGAGAATGTTAATAAATAGCTTACCCAGTTACCAAAGTGACCCACTAATGATTGTTGTGTTAATACCACACCATCAATTTCAACACCCGGTTGATATACATCGCCTAATAACACAATAAAGGCTGTCGCACTACAAATAAGAATGGTATCAATAAATACTGACAGAGCTTGTGAAATACCTTGACTCACAGGGTGATTCGCTTGAGCGGTTGCTGCCACATTTGGCGCTGAACCTAAACCTGCTTCATTGGAGAATAAACCACGACGCATACCTTGTGCAATCGCTACACCCATTCCACCGCCAACAACAGAATCAATACCAAAGGCATTTTTTACTACGCTGACAATTAGTGCTGGTACTTCTGTGATATTCATTACAATCACAACAATAGCAAGTAGAAGATAAATCACTGACATTAATGGCACAATAATATCTGCGGCTTTCGCAATACGTTTAATTCCACCAAAAATAACCAATCCACCAAATACAACTAAGAAGATACCCGTATAAAGACGATCAATACCTAAACTGTCTAATGCAGCACCTGCAACGGTATTACCTTGGAAAGCATTAAAACCAATAGAGAAAGAAAGTGTTAACGCAATAGCATAAATCACCGCTAACCAACGATAATCTTTACCCAAACCGTGTAAAATATAATGAGCAGGGCCTCCACGGTATGTACCATCAGCTTCTTTGCGTTTATAAAGTTGTGCTAAAGAACATTCAACAATACTGGTCATCATTCCAATCAGAGCAACAACCCACATCCAAAATACGGCACCCGGTCCACCTAAACTGATAGCAACTGCAACACCTGCAATATTACCACCACCAACACGACCACCGATAGAAACTAACAATGCCTGACGTGAGCTTACTGCATCTGGATCGTGACTATCTTTTTCAGATCTAAATACATTAAACATACGCCCAAAATATCTAAATTGAGCGAAACCGCCTACAGTAGTGAAGAGTAAACCAAATACAATTAACATTGGAATTAATGCCCAACCCCAAGTTAAATCGTTAATCACATCAAAAAATTGATGAATATATTCCATAAATAAAATCTCCTAAATTTTTATCAAACGGCAGAACTCTAACAATAAATAGTTAAACGATCAAGGTATTTTAATAACTTTTTCTTATAACAGTCATTACTTTTTATACTTACAATAATGATATTTTATTAAAAAATAACGCAATTAAGCCGTCCCTATTCATTTTATAGGGACTCTTGTTGTCATAAATCATTTTACGGCAAGAGGCTTTTAGAGCCTAATTTTTGGATATACTTATTCGTTGCAATTTTGGCAGAGAACCAGCCAATAAAGACACAAAATGCAACCGCAAAACAGACTTCACTTAAATTAAAACTATTTAACTCAAATTTCACGACAAAGAGATCGGTAACATATTTTACGACACCTGCAAAATAGCCCACGATAATCAAAGAAAATAAAATGGCTAAAAGACTACCCAATAAACCATAAATCACCCCTGTATAGATAAAGCGGCGAGCAATAAAATGTTCCGTTGCCCCAACAAGCTGCATAACTTCAATGGCAGCTTTATTATTGGACACATCTGAACGAACACTATTTCCGATCACTAAAAACACAGAAATTGACATCAAAACAGCACAAATAACCCCCACCTTAGCAATTAGCCACGTTAAAGCGGTTAGTTTTTCCAGCCAACCATTATCCAAGCGCACTTCTTGTACACCTTTAATATCCTGTAAGGCATTTCGAAATGCAAGCATATGCTCAGTAGTGGTAAATTCCTTTTTCGGCTTAAAAATCACGATTGCAGGTAATGGGTTATCATCTAAAATATCTAATGCCTCATCAAACCCTGACCATAATCGAAAATCTTCTAAACTTTGTTGGCGAGAGATAAACTGAAAATCTTCCATTTTATCTTTTTCAAAGGGACGAATTTTATCGACTAATACCTCTACATCCTTTGTTGATAAATTTTTATGTAGATAAACAGTAATTTCTTGCTCTGGATAAAACTCTGTCGCAGCATAATGCGTATTCTTCCATAACAGATATCCCATCATTGGAATCGTAAGAGAAACAGAAATAACTAATACCGTTAATAGTGTACTCAACTTACGTCTAAATAAATCCTGCCAAACTGTACGTAAAATATAACGTGTTTGTACACTAAAGATATTCAATGAATAAGACATCATATTTCCTTAAATTAATTTTTCAAATGACCTTCTTCAAGTACTAAACAAGGTTTAGGACGTTGAGTAATAATATTAGTATCGTGTGTTGCAATAAGAACTGTGGTACCTGTTTGATTAAAGGCTTCAAATAAACGAAAAATTTCAAATGACAGTTTTTCATCTAAATTTCCTGTTGGTTCATCCGCCAATAACAATTGCGGACGATGAACTATCGCCCTTGCAATATCTACACGCTGTTGTTCTCCACCAGAAAGTTGCATAGGTAGATAATTCGCTTTGTGCTCTAAGCCAACTCGCTCTAATGCAATTCGTGCTTCTCGTTTTATAATGGATTGATTAACTCCCATAATAATCAAAGGTAATGCCACATTATCAAGTATTGTTCGATCCGTTAATAAACAATAATTTTGATGAACCATTCCAATTTGACGTCTTAGAAAAGGTAATTCTCGCTCTGATAAACGAGTAATATCGTGACCATTAAATCGAACTTTTCCACCATTGGCTTGCTCAATACCCATCACTAATTTAAGTAAAGTACTTTTACCTGCACCTGAATGCCCTGTTAAATATGCCATTCCTCCAACAGGAAGATGGAAGCTAATTCCTTGTAGTGCGGGTCTTCTTGCACCAATATAGACTTTATTCACATTAGTAAACTGTATCATTCCAGCCACGACTCTCTATGAAAATTAAAAAATTACCCAAGATTATATAATAATATTGCTCAAAACTTAACAAAAGAAACTCTTTTTACAACCTTTATTTCAATAATAATCGCACCAAAACGTAAATGTTGTAATACTCTTTTTGTTTTTTATGAAAAGAAAAAGCCCTCTTCTCTGTATACCATCGAGAAGAAGGCAAAATATGAAGAGAAATGGTTATTTTAATCGAGGATCCAAGGCATCTCGCAAGCCATCTCCCATAAGGTTAAAAGCCAATACCAGTAATAAAATTGCCACACCCGGAATAGTTACCAACCAGTTCGCTGATTGCATAAAGCCTCGAGACTCTGCCAACATTGTACCTAATTCTGGAGTTGGTGGCTGAGCCCCAATACCTAAAAAGCCCAGTGCGGCAAGCTCCAAAATCGCATTAGAAATACCCATTGTCATTTGAACAATAAGTGGAGCAAGACAGTTTGGTAGAATAATAATAAACATTAAACGGAATATACTCACACCAGTTACTTGAGAAGCGGTTACATAATCTCGTGTTTTTTCACTCATTACAGATGCTCTGGCTAAGCGTACATAACTCGGTATTGAGACAATTGCAATGGCAATTGCGGCATTAAAGAGTGATGGTCCTAAAATTGTTACCACCCCAATGGTTAGCAATAAGCTAGGAATTGCCAGCATTATATCCACTAATCGCATAATTACTGCATCAAGCAAACCACCATAAAACCCTGCCAATAATCCAAAAAGCACGCCTAATAAACAGGATAAAACGACAATAAATAAACCAATAAATACGGACAATCTTGCACCATAAATGATACGAGATAACATATCTCGCCCAATATCATCAGTACCTAAGATATAAGTCCAATCTCCTCCTTCAAAAAAGGCGGGCGGTAACAATAATGCACTACGATTTTGCTCAATAGGATCAAAAGGAGCAACAAAATGAGCAAATACACAAATAAGAAAAACGAAAGCAATAAAGTAAAATCCTATTACTGCTCCTCTATTTTTTCGAAAATTAATCCAAAACTCACTTAAGAGGGATTTTGCTGGAGGAAGCGTGTTATCAATAACTGTACTAGACATTTTTTCTCCCTAAAATTAACTATGACGGATACGAGGATTAACCACGCCATATAATAAATCAACCATCAAATTCACAAAAACAATTACCATTGCAATAATTAATACTGAACCTTGTAACACAGGGTAATCGCGAGAGTTAATGGCATCAATTACCCATTTTCCAATACCTGGCCACGAAAAAATATTTTCAGTTAACACAGCTCCAGATAATAGCTGTCCAACAATTAATCCAACTACTGTGATAATAGGAATTAACGCATTACGTAATGCGTGGTTGATGATAATACGAGATTGCGTCAGCCCTTTCGCTTTTGCAGTACGAATATAATCTTGACTTAATACTTCCAACATTGATGAGCGAGTCATCCGAGTAACTACCGCTAGTGGGATAGTTCCAAGTACAATTGAAGGTAAAATCAAAGATTTAATCGCAGCAAAAAATGCCCCTTCTTCATCAGAATTCCACGTGTCAATTAACATAAATCCTGTATCTGTATCAATCCAATACTCTGCAGGTAATCGCCCTGATGCCGGCAAATCAAGAGGAATAGAAATATATAAAATTAAAATCAATCCCCACCAAAAAATTGGCATCGAATAACCTGTTAATGAAAGTGAACTAATTAAATGAGACCACCACGAATCTTTTTTAACTGCAGCAATAACACCTAAAATAATTCCACCAATTAATGACCACAATAACGCAAAAAATGCTAATTCAACAGTTGCAGGAAAGAGGGTAAAAAATTCTTTTAAAACAGGTTCATTATTTCTAAATGAATTACCTAAGTCTCCCTGAAAAATACCTTTTAAATAATTAAAATATTGTTGAGGCAATGAAAGGTCTAACCCAAGTTGATGCATCATTTGAGCATGAACTTCAGGACTCAGCCCTCGCTCTCCCATTCTAATTTCAATCGGGTCACCTGGAATTAAATGCACTAAAGCAAAAGTAATCAATGTTATTGCAAAAAAAGTAGGAATAACAGAAAGTAAGCGTTTTAAAATAAACTTTAACATTTATATTTTCTCAACTTAAATTAAATAAAAATGAAGCGGTAAGATTATAATCGATTTTTGCAAATTTTATATAAAATCTTACCGCTTGAATAACAAGATTCAATAACTATTTTAAATCAACATTATAAAAATCGTGTAATCCAAATGGACTCACAACATAACCTGTTACTTCTTTACGCACAGGGAAATACGTTGTTGAATGTGCAATAGTTAACCAAGGTGCTTGATCTTTAAATACTTGCTGTGCTTTTTTATAAAGTGCAGTACGCTCTGCTGGATCTGTTTTTTGAACAGCAGAAAGTACTAAATCATCAAATTCTTTATTACAGAATTTTGCATAATTAGACCCTTTTTCTTTTGCAGAACAACTTAATAGTGTATTTAAGAAGTTATCTGGATCTCCATTATCACCTGTCCAACCCATTAAGCCCGTTTGGTGATCACCTTGACGCATACGTTTTAAGTATTCACCCCACTCATAGCTGACAATTTTGGCATTCACACCCACGTTTTTCCAATCTTCTTGAATAATCTCCGCCATACGACGAGCATTCGGGTTATATGGACGAGACACTGGCATTGCCCATAGTTCAACATCAAAACCATCTTTAAAGCCAGCTTCTTTTAACAACTCTTTTGCTTTCTGTGGATTATATTCATAATCTTTAACATCATCGTTATAACTCCACATTGTTGGCGGAATAGCATTTTTCGCTGCTTGCCCTGCACCTTGATACACAGACTCAATAATGGCCGCTTTATTAACAGCATAGCTTAATGCTTTACGTACTTTTAAATTATCAAAAGGTTTTTTCTCAGTATTAAAGGCAAGATAACCAATATTTAATCCTGGTTTTGAAAGTAAGGTTATTTTTGGATCTGCTTTCAATTTTTCAATATCTGCTGGATTTGGATAAGGAGCTGCGTGACACTCACCCTTAGTTAGTTTAGCATCACGAACAGAAGCATCAGGGGTAATTGAAAAGACTAAGCGATCAATTTTAGCCTTACCTTTCCAGTAATCTTTAAAAGCAACATAGCGTAAATTTGAATCTTTTTGGTAAGAAACAAATTTAAATGGCCCTGTTCCAATTGGTTGTGTATCCACCTCTTCTGGCATCCCTGCTTTTAGCATTTTATCCGCATATTCTTTTGAAAAAATAGAGGCAAAATCCATACCTAAATTAGCCAAGAAAGGCGCATTCGGTACTTTTAGACTAAATTTAACAGTGTAATCATCAACTTTTTCAACTTTATCAATGATATTTGCCATATCCATTCCCACAAAATACTCATAGCTACCACCAGATACTTTATTATAAGGGTGATTTGGATCTAATTGACGATTAAAAGAGAATAAAACATCATCTGCGTTTAAATCACGAGAAGGTTTAAAATTCTTATTACTGTGGAATTTTACCCCTTTACGCAGGTGAAAAACATAAGTTTTACCATCATCAGATACATCCCATTTTTCCGCTAAAGACGGAATAACTTTGGTAGTGCCTGCTTCAAAGGTTGTTAAGCGGTTATAAATTGTTCGACTTGCTGCATCTAACGATGCGCCATCAGTCGCCAACTGAGGACTTAAAAAAGAAGGCGATGCTTCTAAGCAATAAACGAAAGTTTTAGGGGCAGCAAAAGCAGTAGTAGATGCTAATGCCAGTGTGATTAAAGAGAATTTAGTGATCTTTCTCATAGAGTGTTACTCCTATTGTGTGTGTTTTTTGTGTTTGGGTTGTTCCTAATTTAAACGCTCATTATGTCGTTTTTTATAATTATCAGTCTAAGACTATACAAGTTTTTATAGGAACTTCAATATTTTTTTGACAAAAAAACAAAAAAAATGACAAAAATATAACAATCTAAAAAAATAAAGGTAACTCAAATAGAATTACCTTTATTATATTTATTCACGTTTGAAATTTTATAATTACTCACTAAAACGTTCTATATTTGCCCCTATAAGGCGTAATTTTTCTTCAATATTTTCATAACCACGATCGATATGATAAACACGATCAACAACTGTTTCGCCTGTTGCGATCAATCCAGCTAAAACAAGGCTAATGGAAGCTCGTAAATCTGTTGCCATTACTTGAGCACCAGATAATTGCTGAATACCGTGACAAATGGCTGTATTCCCTTCAATTTCTACTTTAGCACCCATTCTAATTAACTCAGGAATATGCATAAAACGATTTTCAAAAATGGTTTCAGTAATAGTGCTAGTACCTTCTGCTATGGTATTTAATAATGTAAATTGAGCCTGCATATCGGTTGGAAAAGCAGGGTGTGGCATTGTTCTCACGTTCACTGCTTGTGGACGTTGCCCTTTTGAATCAAGAGTAATAGTATCTTCTGTTACATCAACTTGCATACCTGCTTCACGTAATTTTTCAATCACGGCATCAAGGGTGTTTGCTTTTGTATTGTGACACGTAATTTTACCTTTCGATACTGCTGCGGCCACCAAAAATGTTCCTGTTTCGATACGATCAGGCACGATACTATGCTCACAGCCACCTAAAGAATCTACACCTTCAATAGTAATCATATCAGAACCCAGACCAGTAATCTTCGCTCCCATTTTCTGCAAAAACTCTCCAGTATCTACCACTTCTGGCTCACGAGCTGCATTTTCAATAAGAGTCGTACCCTGTGCTAATGTTGCAGCCATCATTACTGATAATGTTGCTCCTACACTTACTTTATCCATATAAATACGACAGCCAACCAAACGTTGATTAACCTGTGCTTTTACATAACCTTGATCAAGTACAATAGTAGCACCCATTTTTTCTAATGCAGAAATATGCATATCAACAGGTCTCGCTCCGATCGTACACCCACCTGGTAAAGAGACTTGTCCCTCGTGAAAACGAGTTAACAGAGGCGCTAACGCCCAAATCGATGCTCGCATTGTTTTAACTAATTCATAAGGTGCAATATAGTGATTGATATGCGTTGCATCAACAGTCACTACATTCTGATCATCTCGTTCAACAACAACACCCAACTCTCTTAAAATTTTAAAGGTGGTTTCTACATCTTTTAAATCAGGGACATTGGTTAATGTGACGGGCTCTTGTGCAAGGATGGTTGCAAAAAGAATAGGCAGTGCTGCATTTTTAGCACCAGAAATATAAACGTCACCTTGTAGGGTAACGGATCCTTGAACACGAAACTTTTCCATTTTAATTCCTTTAAATTTTATAAAATATGTAAATTTTTAGATCAATCTTACCGCTTACAGGTACAATTAACTCGGCATATTAAGCAATTTTTCTTTTTTCCACTGCTCTGTTGTAAATGTTTTAATGGTTAATGCATGAATTGTATTTGTTGCAAAAAGATCCGCAAGCGGTGCATAAATCATTTGCTGTTGCTTCACTTTTGATAATGATGCAAAAGAATCACTCACTGCAATCACGCCAAAATGAGAACCATCTCCCTGAACATAAACTTCATCAAGCTCTAAAGCACTATTCAACATCTCTTCAATTTTCTTTAATTCCATAATTATTTCCCACTTAATTATTCAGTTATTCTGTAAATTGATCAAGCCACTCTTGTAAATCAAAAAGTTGTGCGAGATCGAAAATACTATCAGGCACATTTATTACTCGATTTACATTTGTTTTACTGTAAAAATGAAGTAACTCAATCAATAATGTCAATCCTGCAGAATCTATAGCACTAATTTTCCCAAGATCCCAATAGATAGATTGTTCAGATGTCAAGGTTAAAAAAGAAGCACGTTGCTCCCAAATAGGGGACAACGTGTCTCTGATTAAATTACCTGACAATACAACAGTTAAACTATCACTATCTTGCTGGATATTCCAACGTAATGGTTTTGGTAATTTCATAACTCCCACTATTTACTTAGTGTAATAGGCTTTTGAGTAGATTTAGAAATTCGTTGAATTAATGCATCAATACCATTTTTACGTAAAATCCCACTCCATTCATTCTGCTTAGTTGCAACCATACTTACCCCTTCTGCAGACATATCATAAGCTTGCCACTCGCCTGTTTTACTATTTTTACGCCATTTAAAATCTAATTTAATAGGTTCATTATTATTAGAAGCTAAAATATTAACTCGAATGCTCACCACCACTTTATTCTCAACTGATTTAGGCTTTTCGATTTCTATTTTTTGATTCGTATATTGTGTCAATACTTGAGCATAAGATTGCTCAATAAACTGTCCGAAGACGTCAAAAAAATCATTGCGTTGCTGCGCATTTGCTTTTTTTAAATATTTTCCTAACACCAATAAACCTGCATATTTCACATGAACATAAGGTATTAAATCATTACGCACTATGGTGCGTAAATAATTAGGATCCGCGTTGATTTTATCCTGATTCGCTTTTATATCACTAAAAAGTTTATCCGCTGTTTCCTGCATTAATACATAAGGACTTGTATTTGCAGATACCTGTGTAGAAAATAGTGTTGATAATGCAATAATGCCTGTAAAAACTATTTTCTTAAATGCTTTTATCATATTATGACCTCCGAGTTAAAATAAATAGCTATTTATATAGTTATTCTGTGATAGTGTCCGTTTTTGAACTCTGTTCTTTTTTATCGCCGTATAAGAACTGACCAATCAAATCTTCTAATACCATTGCCGAGTTAGTATCAAAGAAAGTATCGCCTTCTTTTAACATACTTGTTTCGCCTTCAAGTACAAAACCGATATTTAGTGCAATATATTGTTCACCCAGTAACCCTGCTGTTTTAATGGACAGTGAACTTGTATCAGGAATAGTATTAAATTTTTCATTTACTGCTAATGTTACTTTTGGTGTGTAATTATCTGCATCTAAACTAATATCCGAAACACGTCCAATCACGACGCCACCGACTTTAACAGGTGCTCGTACTTTTAGTCCGCCAATATTATCAAAAGTTGCATAAAGGGTATAAGTTTTTTCCGACGAGAATCCTTGTACGTTCGCAACACGTAAACTTAAAAACATTAAAGCTGCAAGTCCTATGAGTACAAATAATCCTACCCAAAACTCATATTTTAACGATTGTCTCATTTTATTTTCCTTTTAAAATTTAACCACCAAACATAATAGCAGTTAAGATAAAATCTAATCCTAATACTACTAAAGAAGCATTAACAACAGTTTTTGTTGTTGCCTGACTAATTCCTTCTGAGGTAGGCAATGCATTATAACCATTAAACAGTGCAATCCATACCACCGCAAAAGCAAAAAACACACTTTTAATTGAACCATCAAAAAGATCAGTTAAAGTAACACTGTTTTGCATCACTGACCAAAAACTTCCTGAATCAACTCCTTTCCAATCCACACCAACGAGTGAACCACCCCAAATACCAATTGCAGTAAAAATAACGGCTAAAATTGGCATTGAAATAACACCTGCCCAAAAACGAGGGGCAATAACTCGTCTTAAAGGATCAATAGCCATCATTTCAAGACTAGAAAGTTGTTCTGTCGCTTTCATTAAACCTATTTCAGCGGTTAAAGCAGAACCTGCCCGTCCAGCAAATAATAGCGCTGTGACAACAGGTCCCAATTCTCTTAATAGGGAAAGAGAGACTAATTGCCCCAAACTTGTTTCAGCAGAAAAATCAACTAAAACAACATATCCCTGTAGCCCAAGTACCATACCGATAAATAAGCCTGATAGCATAATAATCAATAATGATTGTACACCCAAGACATACAGATGTTTAATCACTAAAGGGGCATTCTTTTTAAATTGTGGTTTACCTACCAAAGCGCCCCAGAGCATTAAATTGGAACGTCCAAATTCACGAATAAACTTAATAAGGGAAGCACCAAACAATGAAATCAATTTAATCATTGAACAACTCCTCCGCATAATCTAAATTTGTTGGGTAATGAAAATGAACGGGACCATCAGCCTCTCCAGATAAAAATTGTACAACTCGAGGATCTTTACTTTCCACCAGCGCTTTCGGAGAACCTTCCGCAATCACCTTTTTATCTGCTACGATATAGGCATAATCCGCAATACTTAATACTTCATTAACATCGTGCGATACCACAATCGAGGTTAATTTTAACACTTGATTTAATTTTTTTATTAACTCAACAATAACACCCATACTGATAGGATCCTGTCCTGCAAAAGGCTCATCATACATAATAAGCTCAGGATCTAAGGCAATAGCACGAGCAAGTGCTGCTCGACGAGCCATACCACCAGATAACTCCGATGGCATTAAGTAAGCCGCTCCTCGTAAACCCACAGCTTCAAGTTTCATTAATACCATTTTTCGAATCAATTCTTCTGGTAGCTGTGTATGCTCTCTGATAGGGTAAGCAACATTGTCAAAGGTCGATAAATCAGTAAACAAAGCCCCTGACTGGAATAACATTCCCATTCTCTGACGAATTTTATACAAGGTTTTATTATTTGCCTTACACACATCTTCACCATCAAAAAGAATTTCACCCATTTCAGGTTGCAACTGACCCCCAATAAGCCGAAGTAAAGTTGTTTTACCAATACCAGAAGGACCCATAATTGCGGTTATTTTTCCTGCTTGCACTTGAAGGTTGAGGTTATCATAAATAATACGATTACCTCGCTTAAAGGTAAGATTTCTAACCTCAATTAAATTTTTAGTCTCTTGCATTATATTCTTTAGTTAAACTGTTATATAAGGATAATATAAAAGAATTGTACATCATTTTTTTAGAAAAGGGTTACTTTGTTTTTCTTTACCTATTGTCGTATAAGCACCGTGACCAGGAATAACAATAAAATCATCTTCTAAATCAAACATTTTTGTTCTAATTGTATTGAGTAATTGTTCAAGGTTACCCATATATAAATCAGTTCGACCAATGCTATTTTGAAACAGCACATCACCACTGAAAACAATTTTATTTTCAAAATCAAAGAAACCGATATGTCCCGGTGCGTGTCCCGGTAAATGGCGAATATCAAATTTGAGCTCACCAAACTCAACTACATCACCTTCATTCAACCAATGATCGGGCAAAAAACCTTCAACTCTAGGAAAGCCATAATCTTCAGTAATTTGTCCTAATTGCTCAAAAAGAGGCTGATCTGCTTGTTGTGAACCATAAATTTCCACACCAAAATGCTGACGAAGTTGATCTGCTGCCATAATATGATCAAGGTGTGCATGAGTAATTAAGATTTGAGTTAAATTTAACTGGTTTTGCTCAATATACTGAATTAAATACTCTCCATCATCACCAGGATCAACAATAGCTGCATTCTTCTGGTTATCCCAAATTACAGAACAATTTTGTTGAAAGGCTCCAACAGGAATAATTTGCAAATTAAACATAAAATGTGACCGCTTATCTACCACGCCAAGTGCGTACAGGACCTGTATCTATATGGACAAAATTACTACGAGGATAATAACCTACTCCGCCATTATGCAAACTTAATGCAGCCTTATACAAACTAGACAATGGTACTCCCGTTACCCTTAAATCAATGGCTTGCCCTTTAATATGATAACTTTTTTTAGCAACACCACGACTACGACGACGCATTTTCGCATTTGTTTTAGCAGTACGATATCCACAAATAATTTTAACCTCTGCATTTTGCAAAGCTAATTTTTTTTGAATTTGATCAATTTTCAAAAATAATCTGGGATCCATATTCGTCATTCTATTTGTTCTACGATCTCGCAGAATATAATTAAGTTTATGTAACTCTGCATCAATAAAATGCTTTCCATTATGAAATTTGGAAACAAGACGTTCATTCGTATTGATATTATGGAAACGAAGAGAAAGTGGTTTTTTGGTTGATAAATGAGCCCTTACTGTTGTAGGAAGTAGGCTTGTACCTAATACAATTCCCCCAAGGGAAAGCCAACGGCGACGGTTCTTATCAATTTGTTCCACAAGTTCTCCTTTTTATATAATTATAGTCATGTGCTTTAGTGTATCAAAAATAAATAAAGTTCCAAAATTTATTGAAACTTTATTTATAGTCATTAAATTATAATCAATTGATTAAAACGATTTATTAAAAACACTCCAATCAACATTGTTTGATGAAAATGCTGGATCTAATCGATAAACATCAGGTAGTGTGTGCACTTGTCCATTTTCAACCCACGCTGTTACATAGTAAAGATAAACAGGGTTATCCGATCTAATTTTAACAAAAGTGGTTTGCTCACTATTGTAAGTTGCTTTTTGTTTAGCGACTGACCAGCCTGCTTCAGATAATAATATTTGACTCAATGCAGCTGCTTTTTTTACTCGTATACAACCTGAACTTAGTGCTCGTTTCTTTCTTGAAAACACGCCTTTATATGGTGTATCGTGTAAAAAAATGGCCTCAGCACTTGGCATATTAAATTTATAGCGACCCAATGCTGCTCGCTTTCCTGGTTTTTGACGAATCATATATGGAAAGTTTTTAGCTGCTTCACCTTTATATTCTGCCCAATCAATACTTTCTGGAGCAATGGTATTTCCTCTATAATCTAATACTTGAAAACCTTTCTTTGCACCATAGTTTGGATCTTTAGAATACTTAGGAATAACATCTTCTTCCAAAATAGTGGGTGGAATTGTCCATGGTGGATTTACTACTACATCACTCAGTTTACTAAATAATATTGGTGTTTGGCGTTTTTTACGTCCCACTACAACCACAGAATGTAACGCCAACTGCCCATTTTTATAATAATAAAGCTGATAACTTGGAATATTCACATAAAGCCCATTATTGAAATTAGGAATAACACGCAAACGCTGTGCATTTAACGCTAATTTAGCAAGAGAAATATTATCAGCAGAGCCTGTTAACACTTTTTTTACTGTTTCTGTATATACGTTATTTTCACTTGGAATATATTTAGCAATGAATTTATCTCCGTAATCACTTTTTACAGCCTCTACCCACATTAATAACTCTTGATCACTGACTGCTTTTGTATTATAAGTATTTGATTGATATAACCAAGTATTAATATTATTTTTCAAATTTTTATTATAATAAAAGTAATCTAAAAAGGCATCCGTTAAAAAAATATCTCTTTCCATACTGCCAATAGCACTATGTGTAATTTTGTTTAGTATTCTCGTTGCATTACGAGAAATGCCACTAACGGCAAATACCGCATAATCTTCAAGAAAAGTTTGCTCCATTTTTTTATCTAGCCAAAGAGGACTAAAATTTGAAAGCACATACACTTTTTTTACCGCATTCAATAATTTTAATTCTTGTGCCGAAACCGTCTTACGAATTTGTCCGTCAACCGCAGTGAGAAGCTGAGGATTTTTCATTGACCATAATGATTTCTCTATTCTTTTTTGTGTATGTATTTGCTGCGTCTTTAAACTTAACTTTGGAAACACATTCACTATATGTGTAACGGCATAGGTAGGAAATACCCATACAATGGTTAACAAAACTAATGACGTTAATATGCGACTTCTTCTTTTCATATACTTACCCTATGGCGGAGATACTTAATCTTGTAAAAATAAACTTAAAAAACATTATGGTTGATTTTTAAACTAATTTGCGATTATATAACATAAACAAACTTTTGTTTACTAAAATTAAATTTTTTATCTAAAAACAATAAAAATTCCATACGATTTACCATTATTTTTTATTTATCACTCTAATTAAGAAAAATAAGTATCCCTTTCTGCCATTACCAAGTACACTCGCCAAACATTTTATTAAGGAAAAATTATATGCTATTTTTTATCAAAAAATTCTGGATATTATCTGTTGTTTTTTTATTATCAGGATGCTTAGTAACCTCTGCTCTTAGCCTTGCAACATCGGCTGTGATGACTGTGGGAGAAATTGCAATAAAAACAGCGGGAACAGTTGTCGGTACGGTACTACCTGAGAATACTACAGAATAAGTTTACTCGGTATGATAAAGGGAGATAGAAAGAGTGATAAACACATTTTTGCAAATTTTTTACTTTATCGTACCGCTTAGCTATTTTGTAATGTATCAAAAATAGTATTAGCAAGGGAAAGTGAAATACCAGGAACAGTTGAAATTTCTTCTACCGTTGCCGATTTGACCCCTTGCATTCCTCCTAAATATTTTAATAAGGCTTGACGACGTTTACTTCCTATTCCCGCTATTGACTCTAACCCACTCTCTGTAAACGCTTTTTGACGTTTTTTACGGTGCCCTGTAATCGCATAAGTATGAGATTCATCACGAATATGTTGAATTAAATGTAGCGCTAAACTATCAGGGGATAGATGAATTTCTTTATTTTTTTGATTACTAATAATCAATGTTTCTAAGCCTGCTTTACGCTCAACACCTTTAGAAACACCTATTAGCAAAGGATGGGTTTTATCCCAATCCACCACCAATTGTGCAAATGTTGCCACCGCACGGTTAAGCTGCCCCTTGCCACCATCAATAAAAATAATATCAGGAATTTTATCTGGCATTAAAGGTTTGTTATAACGTTTTAGCAAAGCTTGCTCCATTGCAGCATAATCATCCCCTCCTTTAATTCCGTCAATATTAAAACGACGATAATCTGATTTAAGCACTCCATTTCGATCAAACACCACACAAGAAGCAACCGTTTGATTTCCCATTGTATGACTAATATCAAAACACTCCATTCGCTTAATTTCAGGGATATTCAAAATATCTTGTAATGCTTGATAACGTGCTTCAATTTGAGTATTTTGCTTAAGTCGTAGCTCTAAGGACTTCATCGCATTCGTTTGAGCTAAGCGTAAATAGCGTTCTCGATCCCCTTTAACTGTGCCATCAACAATGGTAACTTTATGTCCTGCTTGCTGATTTAAGATATGATTTATAGATTCTTTTTCAGTCAATTGATGATCAATAATAATTTGATGAGGAATCGTTCTATGCTGATGCATTTGCAAATAAAATTGTCCAATAAAGGTATCGCTAAGCTCCGTTAAATCAGTATGACTTGGTACTTTAGGAAAGTAACTACGATTACCTAAAACTTTACCGTGTCGAACAAATAAGATATGCACACAGGCAACGCCTTGCTGATAAGCAATAGCAATAATATCTAAATCATCTAAACGTTCATTAGATACAAATTGTTTTTCAATGACAGAGCGCACTAATTGAATTTGATCTCGATAACGCGCTGCCTCTTCAAAATTTAAGTCTGCTGCAGCTTGTTCCATTTTTTTGACTAAATGAGTAATCACTTGCTTATCTTTCCCCTGTAAAAACAGTCGTACAAATTGCACCTGCTGATCATATTCAGCATCAGAACAATATCCTTTAACACAGGGAGCTAAACAACGTTTAATTTGGTATTGTAAACAAGGACGAGAGCGGTTTTTATAATAACTATCTTGGCACTGACGAATAGGAAAAAGCTTCTGTAATAAATTTAAACTTTCTCGTACAGCCATTGCATTAGGATAAGGGCCAAAATAATCTCCTTTTACTTTTTTACTACCTCGAAAACTTGTGATACGAGGGTGCTGATGATCTGTCAGTAAAATGTAGGGATAAGACTTATCATCTCGTAGCAAAACATTGTAACGAGGTTTATATTGTTTAATATAATTATGCTCAAGTAATAATGCTTCGGTTTCAGAATGAGTGATGGTGACTTCAATATAAGCAATATGTGCAACCAATGCTTCTGTCTTACGATTGGTGAGATTAGTTCTAAAGTAACTTGATACTCGCTTTTTTAAGTCTTTTGCTTTACCCACATAAATAACCGAGTGTTTATTGTCATACATACAATAAATACCAGATAAGTGTGGTAGGTTTTTTAAAAAACTATCAAGATCAAACTGCATAATATACTAAAGCTAACTTAAGTGAATGACTAAGATAAAAAGGAGAAAAACTCGACTCACTCTAACACAATTGTTAAAATAAACATAGCGTAACTCATCCCATAATAAAAAAGGTCTAGCACAATAATACTAGACCTTATTTAGTAATCAAAACGAATTAATTAAGTGGTGTTTGCTCACCTTCTTCATCTTCTTCTTGCTGACTTTCTAAATAATTCATAAATAGTGCATCAAAATTTAATGGAGAAAGATTAAGCGCAGGGAAAGAACCTCTATTCACTAAACTTGACACTAGCTCTCTTGCATATGGGTATAAAATATTCGGACAAGTTACTGCTAAACAATGTGCAAGCTGTATTCCATCTATTCCTGCAATACTAAATACACCCGATTGTTTTACCTCACAAATAAAAGCTACATCTTTTGATTCTTTCATCGTTGTTTGAATATTAAGGTGTAAAGTGACTTCATAAAGACTTTCGCCTAGTTCTTTCGTTTCAGTATCTAATTCAAAACTTAAGTCAGGCTCCCATTCCTGTTGAAAAATAACAGGAAGATTTGGTGCCTCAAATGAAACATCTTTTATATAAATACGTTGAATTTGAAGCTCAAATTGACCTTCTTGTTCTTCTTCTGTTGCTACTTGATTCTCTTCAGACATAGTCTCATTCCTTATAGTTAAATAATAGGGTTACTTATGTTTCTTAATTAAAGGCAATTTCTCTGCTCGCCAAGCATTCATTCCTTCTTTCAAAACATAAACCTGTTCAAAACCTTGTTCTATCAACAACTTGGCACTGCTATTTGAGGTCATACCATTACCATCAACCAAAATAATAGGTTTAGTTTTGTACTTCTCAATACGATGAATATTTTTATTTTTAATATCCGACGGTAAAAGATGTAAACTATCGATAATATGTCCAGCTTTAAAGTCATCATCTGAACGTAAATCCAATACAACGCCATCTTCTTTATTAATTAAACGAGTGGCCTCTGCATTGGCAATAATTTTAAATTTACTCGTTAACCCTTGATAAATATTAACCATCAAAGCAATAAATAACCCAAACCACGCTACAACCATAATGGTGTGATTTGTTGTAAATTGTTGAATTTCTTGAATAAATGTTAATTCCATAACTGTTGCTCTCTAAAATTATACTTCATAAAATAAAAAGCGGTACTTTTAGTAAAATCTTCTCTAAAAGTAACCGCTTAGTTGAATATTGAACAAATAATTGTCACTAATATAGTTTAGAGAATTAGCCTTGTTGCTTATTCATAATATCATCAAATGACTGTTCTTTTTCTGTCACTTGTGCTTTTTCAAGAACAGTATCAACCACTTGCTCTTCTAAAACAACATTACGAACATTATCAGTTAACTGCTTATTCTTAGCATAATATTCTACTACTTCAGAAGGATCTTCATAAGCAGATGCTAATTCTGCAATTTTTTCTTTTACTAATGCTTCGTCAACCTTGATTTCATAAGAAGACATCACTGATGAGAATAGTAAGCCAACTTGCACACGACGTTTAGCTTGTTCTGTAAATAACTCAGCTGGAAGTTGTGCTGCAACTTCAGGGTTACCACCAAATTGTTGTGCTGCTTGCTGACGTAATACCTCGATTTCTTCATCAATCGCTGATTGTGGTACTTCAATTTCATTCTCTGCAAGTAAACCATCAATTACCTGAGTTTTTACTTTTGCAGTGATAGCATTCTTAAGTTCACGTTGCATATTTCGTTTAATTTCTTCACGTAAATCTGCCACTGTTTTTGCTGTACCAAAACGTTTTACAAACTCATCATTAATTTCTGGCAATTCCATTACTTCTACTTTTTTCAAAGTAATTGCAAATTTCGCCGCTTTACCTTTTAAATTTTCAGCTTGATAGTCTTCTGGGAAAGTTACATCAATATCAAATTGCTCACCCGCTTTATGACCAACAATACCCTCTTCAAAACCAGGGATCATTTGACCTTGTCCCATTGCTAAAATGAAATCTGAAGTTTTACCGCCTTCAAACTCTTCACCATCAACAGTACCTACAAAATCAATAGTAACACGATCATCTGCTTTTGCTACTTCTGCTGTTTCAGTAAATGTTGCTTGTTGCTTACGCAATACGTCAACCATTTTATCTAAATCCGCATCAGTAATTTCAACCACAGGCTTTTCAACTTTGATATTTTCTAAACCTTTCAATTCTACTTCAGGATACACCTCAAAAGTGGCTGAGAATGTAAAATCTTTACCGATTTCATAATTTTCTGGAGTAAATGTTGGACGACCTGCTATATTGACCTTTTCACCAATAATTACATCAAAAAATGCACGTTGCATATTGTCTGACAATACATCTTGGCGAACTGAAGCACCATAGCGTTGTTCCAAAATTGAATGTGGTACCTTCCCTTTGCGGAAACCATCAATACGAGCATTTTTTGCAACACCCTTTAATTCTTGACGATATGCTGCTTCAATTTTATCAGCAGGTACAGTAATAGTTACACGGCGTTCTAAGCCTTGAGTTGTTTCAATTGAAATTGACATTAATTTAAACCTCTAGTCGGTGTATAAAGTAAATGGATAAATAGAAGTGAATTGTAACGATCACTCGCTTTGATGTCGAGGAATAAAATAACGACCGTTTACAATTTGAACAAAAAATAAAAAATAGGGTGATTTTTCACCCTATCATTTACATCATTAAATACTATCCAACTGTCCACAGTGCAATTGCCAATAATTGTGGCAACATTATACGTAAAAACATCACAAGTGGATAAACCGTTGCATAGGACAGTGCTGACGCACCGCTGTCTTCTTTAATTGCATTAGCAAAAGCTAAAGCAGGAGGATCAGTCATAGAACCCGCCAATAACCCACAAATGGTTAAATAATTGACTTTACCATAAATACGTGCAATGCAACCTGTCACAATTAATGGAATAAAAGTAATCACAACTCCGTAACCAATCCAAGACATCCCTTCACTACTTAATAAAGTTTCAAGGAAATGGCCACCCGATTTTAATCCCACAACCGCAAGGAACAGTACAATACCAATTTCTCGTAATGCAAGGTTAGCACTAGGAGGCATAAACCAATAAAGTTTACCAATACTCCCTATTCTGGCTAAGATCAACGCAACCACTAATGGACCACCCGCTAAACCTAATTTTAATGCGACAGGGAAACCAGGTACATAAAGAGGAACGGAACCTAATAGCACTCCTAAACCAATCCCAATAAAAATAGGTAACATTTGTACTTGTTGTAATTTTTGTTGAGCATTACCGATAATTGCCATTACAGCTTTAATATCATCTTCTCGTCCAACTAGATTCAGCACATCACCAAATTGCAATGTCATCTCACTATTTGGCACTAACTCTACACCAGCACGGTTTAAACGTGAAATCAGTACATCATATTTACCTTTAAAACCTAAATGACGAAGCTTTTTACCAAAAATTTTTTCATTGGTTACCACCGCTCGTTCTGAACGATAGTGTGTACCTTTGGTTGACAGAGACATTTCCGCTTCTTCACCTAAAATAAGTTTCATTTTATGTAAAGTTTCTGGTTTTCCAACAAGATGAAGTACATCACCAATCAATAATTTAGTATCAGCTTTTGGTACAAACAGTTCATCATTTCCCCTTTTTAATCGAGAATAAACCACATCATGCAATTCAAAATCTGGGATTTCTCTGAGCATCAAACCTTGCAAATTTGGATTTGTTAAACGCACATTTAAGGAGCTTAATCCACTTTTAGTTTTACTTTGTTTCTTATCAAAATCTTCTGCTTCTTGATCCACATTGACTCTGAAAATCATACGTACTAACCACATAGCAAGTAAAATACCTACAATACCGAATGGATAAGCGATTGCATACGCCATACCCATTACTTCAGTATCAGTACCTAATTCAGCTAAGATTTGTTGCCCAGCACCGAGTGATGGCGTATTAGTTACCGCACCAGAGAATACCCCTAAAATAACAGGCAGTGGTACATCAAATAATTTATGTAGTAACACAACTAAAATACCACTCATAGCAACAATTAGAAATGCAAAGCCATTTAGTTTTAAACCTGAATGACGAAGAGAAGAGAAGAATCCTGGACCAACTTGAATACCAATAGTATAAACAAATAGAATTAATCCAAATTCTTGTATGAAATGTAAGGTATGTTTATCTAAATGAAGTCCATATTGTTGCATAAAGTGTGCAACAAACAAGCCACCAAACAAAACACCACCAATACCGAGTCCAACGCCTCGAAATTTAAAGTTCCCAATCCATAGTCCCAAAACCGCAACTAAGGAAAGAATACTCACTGTGATTGCAATTTCACTCATTGTTTCCCCTATAAAATAAAAATAACTAAAGGGATTCTAACAAAAATTAAAATAAAAAATTAGATCTATCGCAAAATAATGGAGTATTTATAACACTTTTATGGTTTTTTAATAAAAAAGCGGTAAGATGTTATTGGAATTTTACAAAAAAACAACAACATCCTACCGCTTCAACAATATTGGTTTTAAATTTTTTACTTATTTATAAACTTAAAACTTATAATTTACGTTTAATCCCCATAAGTTTACATGAGAATGCCCTTCACCTTTCCAAGAAACTGGTACACCACTAATATTCTCATTTTCTACAAAACGGTTTTTATGTCCGTGAATATAAGAATAACCAAAATCTGTCGATAGATTTGGAGTGAATTGATAAGTTGCACCTAAGCTATACCAAGTTCTATCAGTATCTGGAATTGAAATAGATGGATGCTCTTGACTTGCTCCTTCATCATAAGCAAGACCTGCTCGTAAGGTTAACTTATCCATAGCTTGATAAGAAATACCTATCGCATAACGATCTGAATCTGAGAATTTTTCTGTTTTTTGTAATAATTCTGCACCTGTATTACTTACAGCACGCAACTCTTTAAAACTACTCCAATCAGTACGTTTCCAGCTATACTGAAGTGCTAGTTTATCTGTTAATTTATGATAGCCTGATAATTCCCAAAACGCTGGTAATGTCAAATCTAAACTTCCTGCAATATCTTGCCCTCCAGTTCCTCCAGCTAGTATTGGTAGTTCACTTGAGAAGTCCCCTTTAAAACCAATATCAACTGCAGAATGATAAGCCAAACCAATACGATGATTTTCATTAATATCATAGCTCACACCTGCATTCCAAGCAAAAGTCCACTCTTCACCTTTAAGGTGTTTTACTTTTGTAGAATTATTAGCAATATTCGCTCCTGCTTGCTGGTTAATTAACTGACTAAAACTTCCAGCATAACGAGTAAGTTCTGCTGTTGAGTGAACTGCATTTAATCCAAGACCCACACTAAAACCATAATCTAATTTCATTGCACCACTAAAATTATAGTTCACTGCTCTTAGATCTGTTGTTCCACCCAAAACGCCAGCACTATAGTTTTCACCAAAACTGGTTTTTAAACCATAGTTTAAATTCATTCCACCACCAATACTAAAACGGTCATTAATTGGCATAACAAAATAGAGATTTGGTAATGTTGCAACAGGTACAATATTGTTGTGAGAAGCATCTTCTGACATTGCCCCCATTGGCGTTGTTATCGTTTGTGTTCCACTCACATCCACATCAACATCAACATACACACCACCAACAGAAATTTCTGAACCTTTAAACTGTGTCATTAAAGCAGGGTTAGTTGCCACAACAGAAGCGTTATCTGCTACTGCTGCATTACCTGCATATGCTACCCCTAAACCTGATGTTGAAATTTCAACCAATTGAAACCCAGCGGCTAAACTGCCTGTTGCAGACAAAGTCAGCATTGAAGCAAGTGATAATTTAACCATTTTTTTCATAACGTTTTGTTCCTTAATTAATAATATAAGCGGTAAGATATTTACCACTTTTTACAAAATTCTCTAAATCTATTCAATTTTGAACAGTAAGATTCTAAGAATAAAAAAGTAAAGAGGCAATGTAATTAATATAACTTAACAACTGTTCCGACCACTTAAATATCTGTAGCTAAAAATTTAATTGCAACAAAAAACAGAAATGAGTAAACTTTATCTCGTTATCAACTGTTAAATATACAAAATAAGGAAAAATATGTCTGAATATCAAGCAAATGAATCTAAAGTTTGTTGTTGTGTCGATGTTGGTACGGTCATTGATGGAGAGGATCGCACTGTTGACTTTTATCAAACTTATCAAACAAAGGAAAATGCTGAAGAAGCATTAGCTTACCTAACTGAAAAAGCAAGAAAAGCAGAATCAGATCCTTGCCAAATTACCAGCAATATTCAACAAACAACTGAAGGCTATAAATTAGAGGTTAATTTTGAATTTAGCTGTCAAGCAGAGGCAATGATTTTTCAGCTTTCAACTCGCTAATTAATAGTATAAATCTCCAACTTTAGATAAGTTGGAGATTATTTTCCAATAAAAAACGACTGGTTATATGGTTATTTTTTTGTGACTAGTACTTGTTTAATACGATGTTGTTCCATACTCACAATTTCAAATAAGAAACCATGAAATATTATTTGATCTGCAATTTTAGGTACTCTTCTCGCTAAAAACATAATCAATCCACTTAACGTTTCATAATATTCACAACCATCATCTTCAATTTCTAAAAGACGTAAAACATCCTTATAAGGTGTTGCCCCTGATATAATCCAAGAAGATTCATCTCGTTTAACAATATAGTCATCATCGTATGTAACTAAGTCTCCCATAACAATACTCATGACATCTTTTAATGTTATTACTCCAACGACAAGCCCATACTCATTTAAAATAATTGCAAAATCATCGCCATTCTTTTTAAAACAATCTAATACTTCATAAAGTAACAAAGTGTCTGGTATAAGTAATACTGGCTGAAAAATACGCTTATCTGTTAAATTAAATGTATTACCTTCTTTAATATACAGATGCAAAAGTTTCTTAATATCAACAAATCCAATGATATTATCAATTTCATCCTTATAAATTGGCGCTCTTTGATGTAGGTTTTCATCAAAAGAATTAATGACATCTTCAATAGGAGTATCTTCACTGTAAAAATCAATATGATCACGATGAGTCATCATACTCGTAACAGAATCTTCTTTGAGATTAAAAATATGTCCAAATAAATATTGCTCTTCAGTAACCAATAGCCCTGCTTCAGCACCAGCATTCACAACTGCATAAATATCATCCGTTGTAAGCTCTTCATTAATCTCATTATTAGCATTAAAAATTTTTAAAATAACAGTAGCTAAACCATCAAACAAGACAATAAATGGTTTAAGAAATTTAACCACAATCAACATTGGATTAATTATATATTGAGCAACTTTCTCAGGATTACTAATTGCAACCTTTTTAGGAATTAAATCTGCAAATACAATAAAAATACTCGTAATAATGAGTACTGAAATAATACTACTACATATACTGGCTATCTCTTCATTTTCTATAATTGATGTTATAAAAGGGGTAACGTGAGGTGAGATAACATCTTGTCCTATTGCACCCGCAATAATTGCAACTAAATTAAGACCAATCTGTACTGCTGCGAAATAATCCCCTGGGCTATCTTTTAATGCTAATATTTTTTGTATTTTATCATCATTATCTAATTGCCCCTGTATTTTAAACTTTCTTGATGCAGCAAGAGAAAGCTCTGAACAAGATAAAAACGAACTACACAAGACCAAGAAAAAAAACAAGAAAATAATCGCTACCAATTTTAATATTTCTATATTATCCATTTACCTTACCTCGTTATCATAAATCGAGTATTTATATATGTATTGCATTATGTGATCAAATAACCTTTTCAAATATAACATATTATATCAAATCAAGTGACTCCAGTAATTCCAGTCCTTATTTTAGCTCGATAATATTAATAATTTGAGAAGAAATAAAAAGGTTGATCCTGAAACAGGAAAGCCCTGACTAAAAGTCAGGGCTCTGATTTAAATAGTATCCCCTATTCAGGTCTCATATGAGGGAATAAAATTACATCACGGATAGATGGACTGTTTGTTAAAAGCATTACCAATCGATCAATTCCGATCCCTTCACCTGCTGTTGGAGGCATTGCATACTCCAAGGCACGAACATAGTCTCCGTCATATAACATCGCTTCTTCGTTACCCGCTTCATTTTCTTTGGCCTGTTCACGGAATCGAGCAGCTTGATCTTCTGCATCATTTAGCTCCGAATAACCATTAGCAATTTCACGTCCACCAATAAACAACTCAAAACGATCTGTAATATTTTCATTAACATCATTTCGACGTGCAAGAGGTGAAATAACTGCTGGATATTCCGTAATAAATGTTGGTTGAATCAACAAATGCTCTACTCCCTCTTCAAATAAGGCTGTAGTAAGCATATCAAGATCACTATTTGGATCCATATCAATATTATATTCTTTTTTCAAGACTTCTGACAATGCTTTGCCATCTGTAAGAATATCTGCATATTGTGGTAAATAATGCTTAATTGATTCAATCATCGGTAACCGAGCAAATGGTTTTGAAAAATCAATTTGTGTTCCTTGATAGTCAAATACTGTTGCACCACGTGCTAGTTCTGCCAATTCACGGAATAATTTCTCCGTTAAGTCCATTAAATCATGATAATCCGCATATGCTTGATAAAACTCAAGCATCGTAAATTCAGGATTATGACGAGCAGAAACCCCTTCATTACGGAAATTACGGTTAATCTCGAATACACGATCAAATCCACCTACAACTAAACGTTTGAGGTATAACTCTGGTGCAATTCGTAAAAATAATGGCATATCTAAAGCATTATGATGCGTTTCAAATGGTTTTGCCGCTGCACCACCTGGAATTGGGTGCATCATCGGTGTTTCAACCTCTAAGAAAAGATTCTGCTCAAAGAAATGGCGAATATGGCTAATAACTTTAGAACGCATAGCAAACACCGCTCTGCTATCAGGATTCACAATTAAATCAACATAACGTTGACGATAACGTGTTTCCTGATCTGTTAAGCCATGGAATTTTTCTGGCAATGGACGTAATGATTTCGTCAATAAACGAATATTACTTGCCTTAATTGTTAATTGACCTGTTTTAGTAAAAAACAGAGAGCCACTAGCAAAAACAATATCACCGATATCCCATGTTTTAAAATCAGCATATAATTCAGCAGCAAAATGTTCCTCTGCAACATATACTTGAATTCTTTCACCAGTTCCATCTTGAATTTGTATAAAACTAGCTTTACCCATGATTCTCTTCGCCATCAGTCTTCCTGCAACAGAAACCTGACCCGCTGAATCTAATATACTTGAGTTATCTTCTTCCGCATAATCACGGTTTAAATCTGCTACAAAATGTGTTGGTCGAGCATCATTTGGGAAAGCAACCTTCTTTGTATCACGGATCTTTTGTAATTTTTGACGACGCTCAGTAATTAGACTGTTTTCATCACTAAAAGATGCATTTGTAGATACGTTCTCGTTCATTTTTCTTTCCTCAAATAAATATTAAATATAAGACTTTCACATATATAATTCCAAGAAACCTGATACTTCGCTGAAGTATTCAAACTACTTTTTTTAAAAATTGTAGGAGATAACAGATAACTCTGTAAGAGGATTCTGTGCCATACTTCAAGCGATGACAATATTGTCCCTCTAGTCTCTCTAAATTATATGCACTAACCCTTACTCCTTGTGAGATGTATACAATAAATACATTACAAAAAGTAAGGGTTTCATTCTTTCAGATATCAACGAAACTGTCAATATCTATTTTGCTAGATTATTGCTATTAATTACTCTTTAACACAAAGCATATAGCAAACACCATCTTCGACCTCAATACCATGAGTATCATGCTCAAAACTAGGGCAAGCAAGATCGAATTTTTCTAATGCTTTCAGGTACTCAAGAACCGCTCCATCAGCAACCTCACCTGGCATTAAAATTGGAATACCTGGAGGATAAGGAATCACACCAGTTGCCGCAATGCGACCTGCTGCTTGTTCTAAAGTACATTTTTCAACATTGTTACGAACCATTTCTTCAAATGCTTTCGCTGGTGTCATTGCTTGTTTTGGTAAGCTTGAGAAACCTTCTGACATATATTTAGTTGTTTGTAACTCTTTCACTGTTGCAAACATATAGTTACATAAGTCTTTCAATCCCATACCAGCATAAGCTGCTTCTTCCGCTAATTCTGGAAGTACTTCAGTTAATGGAGCATTGTTATCATAATCACGCTTAAAGTTAGCCAATTGACTGATAAGTGTTCCCCATTTACCTTTAGTAATACCCATAGAGAATAAGAAAAGAATACCAAAGTCAGTTGTTTTCTCAACTTGAATTCCATGACGACCTAAATAACGAGTAACGATACAAGCTGGAATACCTGTTTCATGCATAGTACCATCAGCATCCATTCCTGGAGTCATCACTGTTACTTTAATTGGATCAAGCATTACCCAACCTTCAGGCACATCACCGAAGCCATGCCACTCTTGATTAGGATGTAGTACCCAATGTTTATTACTTTCTAACAATTCTGATTTTTCAATCTTGTGCATAGCATCTGGTTGCCAGCCTTTGAAGAACCAATCAGATTTATTAGCAAACTCTTCATTAAGTTCTGCTAATTTTTGTCTAAATGATACCGCTTCTTCAATACTTTCTTGAACAATTTCTTTACCAGACTCACCTTCCATCATCTTAGCTGCAACATCACAAGATGCAATTACTGCATAGTTTGGAGATGTTGACGAATGAAGCATAAATGATTCGTTAAAGCGATCGTGTTCAATTGGGTTCTTACCATCACGAATATGGATATAAGATGCTTGAGATAACGCATTCAACAATTTGTGAGTTGAGTGTGTAGAAATAACATTTGGTCCTTTAGGCGCATTAGGATCACGATCATGCATCGCAAAACGACCTTTATACATTGGATGGAATTTCGCATAACCATACCATGCTTCATCGAAGTGTAATGTATTGATTCTGTCACCCAAAATTTCTTCAATCTTAGCAATATCATAGCAAAGACCATCATATGTTGAGTTAGTTAATACTAAGTGTTTGATATCTCTATTACCTGTTTGTTTAACAATCACATTGTTATCTAACGCTTTTTCCATACTTTCTTGGCTAAAGCTTTCAGGTAATACAGGACCAATAATTCCTAAACCGTTACGAACAGGAACAATGTAACTTGGTACAGAGTGACTCATAATCAATGAGTGTTCAATAGATTTATGGCAGTTACGATCACAAACTAATACTTCATCTTTTGTCACACTTGCCATTGTAATGATACGGTTTGATGTTGAAGAACCATTAGTTACATAATAAGTACGATCTGAACCAAATACTGTTGCTGCATACTTCTCACCATCTCCAATAGGTCCATTATGGTCAAGAAGTGAACCTAATTTACCAACAGAAATTGATAAGTCTGTACGGAACATATTTTCACCGAAGAAATCGAAGAAGAATCTTCCTGTTGGGTGTTTTAAGAAACCAGTCCCACCAGTATGTCCTGGTGTATGCCATGAATAAGCATGCTCATTTCCAAAATCAACTAATGCTTTAAACATTGGTGGAAGAAGTTGAGATGTATATTGATCAATTGCAACAATAATACGACCAGCAATAAAGCTAGGCGTATCTTCCATTAACCAAATGAAATCATCACTTTTCGCAAGAATACCAGCACTTAATTTAGACGCAGATTCGTGATTTGCACAAAGGAAAATAGGCACTTTAGCATTCTTTTTACGAATAACATTAACTAATTCCTCTACTTCACCTTCTTTATCTGCAGTATCTAAATCAATTAAGAACATATTGATACTGATATCAGAAAGTGCGAAACCTATTGCTTCAGGGTATGTTATTGCCGTAATAACTTCAACATTTTGTCTCTCTAATTCAGAAACGATATTACCAACAAGTCTACCTGCTGCACCATCATGTTCTAAATGACGATGAACAAACAGAATCTTCTTACCAATACTATCTATTGTACTTTTCATTTAATGTACTCCTTAAATTATGACTTTACTTATCAAATGAAAAGGGTCAAGTTAAACTTGACCCAAAAAACTATTATGCTTCGTCTGAAGCCTTAGCAATACCAGCATCCATTTCATCAGCCTTAATTTTTCCATAAATTACCCAGCCTAAGAATGTTGCCATTCCACCCCAGTACATAGCAACCATACCACAGCTATATAATGCGTAGAAACTATAAATATTACCAATTAATGCAACAAACGTATTCATTGCCATTTGTGACTTAGGTGCATTCTCAGCACGTTGCATAGCAGCAACAGCAGCCATTGATAATACGAATGGTACTAAATTGGTTACAGCAGCTAAATCAACAATCGCACTAAACTGCTCAGCTAACTCATCACCCATTGTCATAAATGCAAGAACTGTTTGCACTACTGCTAAAATCAACATACCAGTAATAGGTGCATCTTTAGCTGTTACTTTTGCAAACACTTTAGAGAAATATCCTTCATCAGCACCAGATTTGAATACTTGTGCAACAGTAAACTGCCAACCTAATAAACAACCAACACAAGCTACAACCATTGCCGCCATTACTGCTTGACCAATAGCTGGACTAAACATTTTCGCAAATACAAGACCGAATGGAGCTGTAGATTCTGCTAATTCTAAGTTAGGAACGATACCTGCCATTACGTTGGTAGAAACGATATAAATAATAGCTGTTAATGTTGTACCACCAAGTACAGCAATTGGAACGTTTTTCTCTGGATTTTCTACTGCATCAGAGTTAGCACAAGCAGATTCAAGACCTAAGAATGCCCACAATGTCATAGGAATTGAAGCACTAATTGCTTCACCAAATGGCATATTATGTGGATTCCATGCTTCAGTATACATAGTTGGACTAAAGAAGAACCAACCGATTACAGATACTGTTAATACAGGAATAATTACACCCCATACTGTGAAACTACCGATACGACCAGTAATTTTCGCACCACCGAAGTTAGCAACTGTAGTGATCCAAATTAATCCGATAGTTAATGCAGCACTTAAAGTTGCTGTTAAATCTATACCTAATAATACAGCAAAGTAACCAACTGCTGAAAGAGCAATTGCCACGTTTGCGATAACTAAAGACACTGCATAAGTAAAGTTTGCTAGGAAGTTTCCAGATCTACCGAAAGCATATTCAGCATAGCCTCCCATACCGCCACCTTTTTTACTAAAGCGGCCACACACAGCAAACGCATAAGCTAGTGCTAAAGAACCTCCAGCAGTCACAACCCATGATAGGATTGACATAGTACCTACTTTTGCTAATTTGGTTGGTAACATAATAATACCAGCCCCTAACATATTAACAACTGTGATGATGGTAAGTTCTACCACTCCCATCTTATTTGATTTACCTGATTCTGCCATTGTCAGTCTCCTTAAAGTAATTTAATTGATTAAAAAAACCTCCAATGCCGCCTCAGGCAAAAGAGGTTTGTAAGAAAATTAACTGTTCTTATCTACTACATATCCATATGCTCGAGTTGATCCATCAGCTTCTTTAGTTAAATAAACACCTTGAATTTCTGGTTCAAATCCTGGTAAGTCATTAATTCCTTGCTCTAAAGCTAAGAAATATTTCTGAGCAGCACCACCCCATACTTCACCTGGCATTACACATAGAACACCTGGAGGATAAGGTAAAGCACCTTCTGCTGCAATTTGTCCTTCAATTTCAGATAATTTAACTAATTTCACTTCATTACGGATTAGATATTGTTGTGCTTCATTAGGGAGCATTGCCTGTTTTGGCCAGCCATGTGCACGGAACATCTCTTTCTGTAATTCTTTCATATTGTTGCTAGCATAGAAGTTATGCATTTCTTGACAAAGCTGTCTAATAGTATAGCCTTCATAAACAGATTCATTCTTCGCATAAACTGTTGGCAAGACATCTTTCATTAATGAATTCTCTTTAATGTGTCTTTCAAATTTAGCAATTTGTGCAACAAGAGACTGCATCTTAGCTAAGCTCTCTGCTGGAGTCATTAGGAATAAGATAGAGTTCAAGTCACATTTTTCTGGAACAATACCATTATCACGTAAATAGTTTGCTAACACTGTTGCAGGAATACCAAACTCTTCGTATTCACCTGTTTCAACATTAATACCTGGTGTTGTTAATAAGAATTTACATGGATCAACGAAGTATTGATCTTTTCCATAGTTAGCAAAAGAATGCCATTTTTCATTTGGTTCAAACTGGAAGAAACGTCTATCATTAGCAATCATATCTGTAGGATAGTCTTGCCATAACTTACCATCAACCATTGTAGGAATAAATGGTTTAATTAATTCACAGCTCTTGAGCAATTGTTTTCTTGCTTCAATACCTACTTTCACACAGTGTTCCCAAAGTTTTTGACCTGCTCTTCCTTTATGAATACTCGCATTAATATCTAAAGACGCAAAAATCGCATAGAATGGACTTGTTGAAGCTTGAAGCATATAAGCATTATTAAAACGCTTATGATCACAATAACGTTTTTGTCCTTTGATGTGAGAATCTTTTTTATGGATTTGTGAGCTTTGTGAGAAACCTGCTTGTTGTTTATGAACTGATTGAGTAACAATGATACCTGGATCATTTTCATTTAGTTCAAGTAACATAGGAGAGCAATCACGCATCATTGGAATAAACTGCTCATAACCAACCCATGCAGAGTCAAATAAAATATAATCACATAGATGACCAATTCTATCTACTACTTGACGAGCATTGTAAATAGTACCATCATAAGTACCTAACTGAATAACTGCTAAACGGAATGGACGTTTATTCTGTGCTTTTTCTGGTGCAACTTTTTTAATTTGCTCACGGATATATTCTTCTTCAAAGCAATGATTATCAATACCACCGATAAAACCATATGGGTTACGTGCAGTTTCTAAGAATACTGGTGTTGCACCACCCATCAATAAAGCTCCTTGCTGTACTGATTTATGATTATTACGATCGAAAAGGATCAAATCATCATTTGAAAGTAAAGCACTTGTCACTACTTTATTAGATGCTGAAGTACCATTTAATACGAAATAAGTTTTATCCGCATTAAATACTTTTGCCGCATGCTTTTGTGCTGCTAAGGCAGGACCTTCGTGGATAAGTAAATCACCTAAACGAACATCAGCATTACATAAGTCAGTTCTGAAAAGGTTTTCACCGTAGAACTCATAGAATTGACGACCTGCAGGGTGTTTGCTGAAGAAACGTCCACCTTGGTGTCCTGGACAATCAAACGCACTATAACCTCTATCATAATACTGCTTCATTGTTCTAAAGAATGGAGGTAATACTCCTTCTTCATATTGTTGTGCAGCAGAGGTAACTTGACGCCCATACATGCCATGGTTTCTGGTTTCTCTTTGGAAAACACCTGTAAACTTAGATAAATATTCTTCAGGAACTAAGCCATCTCCCTCTACAGCAAAAAAGAGAGGAATCTCATATCCACCTAAGGATTCAAGTTTGTTTAAGGTAAAGTCAAGATCATCGTGAGTCAAAACAATTGCTGCAACTTCAGCAAAATCAGCTGTTCTAAGCTCTACTTTTTCGTATTCAGTTTCAAATAGACCTTCCAGATCCTGACTACAAGCTACTTTTAAGTAATGTTTACTCATTTTAGTTTACTCCACATTGGTTGATTAACATTTTTGTGAAAAAATCATATACCATGGCTTGATTATATTCTCTATTTTTTTATTTTTCCAGATCTATTTTAATAAATATTAATTATATTTTTAATTACTTATTTTTTATTAATAAATTTCAAACAAAAAATTACATTTTTATAAAATTTGTTACATTTTTTCTTTTAGAATAACATCATTATTTTATATAACTACAAATTTTTTTGTTAAAAAAATGTTATATAAAACCCAAAATATAACAACTCTAAAAAATAAGCAAATCGTTATATAACAATGCAATACAACACCTAAAGCATCTAGCTTAAAATAATATTCAACCACAAAAGTAACACTATATCCTTATGTTTAAATTTTATTGATTAAAAATAAACTAAGATAAAATAAAAAAACATATTGTTTATTTTATACATTTAGATATGAAAACTAAAAAATGCCGTTATTAAATATATTTATTCATTATTTAATTCATTTATTTTGTTATATCATTGTTCATATATATTCCAACTAAACTACCGCATTTAATATTCTAGAACCACCATCAAAAACTACAAACAAACTACATATGTGTCGGACATATTGAGCATACGTTAAAGTGTTCATAATAAGCTCTTTCAAATTATATTAAATTTATCTCAAATTAATACTTGCATAATTATGCAAAAAACCTTACTATCTATTCAACAAAACATATTTACATATAGGATTTTATTCAGAAATGGCGATTCAAATTAACAATGTCAATTTTTTTTATGGTTCAACACAAGCCCTATTTGACATTAATTTAAACATTGAACAAGGTGATACAGTTGTATTACTTGGCCCCAGTGGTGCAGGAAAAAGTACACTAATTCGTACGCTTAACTTAATTGAAGCGCCAAAGTCAGGAATACTTAAAATTGGAGATCGTCAATTTGATCTTGCAAATAAACTAGATAATAAACAAATTGCATTATTACGCAGAGAAGTGGGAATGGTATTTCAACAGTATCATTTATGGCCTCACTTAAATGTAATGCAAAATTTAACTGAAGCACCAATGAAAGTACTTGGTCTTTCCAAAACCGAAGCAACTGAAAGAGCAAAAGGATTATTATCTCGATTACGTCTTGAAAACTTTTCAGATCGTTTTCCATTGCAACTTTCTGGTGGACAGCAACAACGTGTTGCTATTGCCAGAGCTTTAATGATGCAACCTGAAGTATTATTGTTTGATGAACCAACAGCAGCTTTAGATCCTGAAATTACAGCTCAAATTATTGGAATAATAAAAGAATTAACAAACACAGGTATTACTCAAGTAGTCGTTACTCACGAAGTATCCTTTGCGAAAAAAATTGCAACTAAAGTAGTTTATATGGAGCAAGGTAAAGTTATTGAGTTTGGAGATTCTAATTGTTTCAATAATCCAAAAACAAGTGAGTTCGCAGCTTATCTTTCTCACTAATACATTTTTATTAAACATAAGGACACAACATTATGAAAAAATTACTACTAACAGCACTATTCGCTACAACAGCTCTTTCTGTTACAGCAAAAGATACTATCACTTTTGCGATGGAAGCAACTTATGCACCTTTTGAAACAACAAATGAAAAAGGAGAAATTGTTGGCTTTGATGTTGATCTTGCAAAAGCTCTATGTACAGAGTTAGACGCAACTTGTGAATTTAAAAATACCTCTTTCGATAGTTTAATTCAAAGTTTGAAATTTAAAAAATTTGATGCCATTATTTCTGCGATGGATATTACTGAAAAACGTCAAAAGCAGGTTGCATTCACAGCACCATACCTTGAAAATTCAGCTAGCTTTATGACATTAAAAGGAAAAGATCTAAAAGAAGTTAAAGTAGTAGGAGTACAAAATGGTTCTACTTATCAAGAATACTTAATCAAAAAAGGATCTCAATATAAATTAAAACCTTACAGTACATTACAAAATGCTGTCTTGGATCTCAAAAATGGACGTATTGATATGATATTTGGTGATACTCCAGTACTCTCGAAATGGCTGGAAACTGAAGATTCTATAACTCTCACTGATAAGAAAGTGAAAGACAAAGATTTCTTTGGTATCGGATATGGCATTGCAGTGAATAAATCGAATACCACATTACTTGAAAAATTAAATACTGCATTAAAAACAGTAAAAGAAAACGGTACATTAGATAAAATTTACAAAAAATGGATTACTAAAAAATAATGTCTATTGATATTTTTAACTCCTTTGTCTCAGCAACATTAGTTACACTAATGCTTGCTGTGGCAAGTTTAATGATCGGATTAATACTTGCTATTTTATTTGTTGTACTTGAAATGAATAAAATCACGTTGATTCGCCAAAGCACCAGTGTATTCATTACACTACTACGTGGATTACCTGAAATTCTTATCGTATTTCTTATCTATTTTGGTTTGACACAACTTTTATTCCTTCTTACTGATGAATTTATTGAATTCGATGCCTTTTGGTGTGGTGCAATAGCTTTAGGTATTATTTTTGCTGCCTATGCTTCACAATCACTACGTGGTGCAATTAAAGCCATCCCTCTTGGACAGTGGGAGTCAGGTGCTGCGTTAGGTTTTAGCCGAGCTCAAACTTTCATCACCATTATTATGCCTCAAGTATGGCGACACGCTTTACCTGGATTAAGTAATCAATGGTTAGTACTATTAAAAGACACTGCTCTGGTATCATTAATTGGAGTCAGTGATCTGATGCGACAATCAGAATTAATCAATGCATCCACCCACAAACCATTCACTTGGTATAGTATTGCAGCGTTGGTCTATCTTTTGATTACGCTCATTAGTCAATTTTTTATTAGAAAATTAGAGCTGCGTTTTACTCGTTTTGAAAGAGGAAATCAATAATGTTGTGGGATTATTTTATCACTATTTCGCAAGGGATTAGCGCCAGTTTACAGCTTACTGTAATATCCTTACTCATTGCATTTATTATTGCTGTTGGCTTCACTTTTTTACTATCGATGGAAAATACAGTCATTAAACTATTCGTCAATATGTTTATTACCGCCTTTACTGGTACTCCTCTGCTCATCCAATTTTTCCTTATTTATAGCGGACCAGGGCAATTCCAATGGATTATCGATAGCCCATTGTGGTATTTCTTATCAGATGCATGGTTTTGTGCTATTTTAGCTCTTGCACTCAATAGTGCAGCTTACTCAACACTGTTATTTCACGGTGCAGTAAAAGCTATTCCAAAAGGACAATGGGAAGCGTCTTTTTCTTTAGGTTTAAGCCGTTTACAAACACTTAAAATTTTAATTCCTTATGCCTTAAAAAGAGCATTACCTTCTTACAGCAATGAAATTATTCTAGTATTCAAAGGGACATCCCTTGCCTCTACTATCACCATTATGGATATTATGGGGTATTCTCGTCAACTATACGGTATGGAATATGATGCGATCGCTATCTATGGTACAGCAGGTGTTATCTACTTAATCATTACAGGTATAATGACACTATTACTACGTAAAGTAGAAAACACTGTATTGGGATTTGAACGCTTTGAAGTTGAAAAAAAAGCATAGCGGTACGATCAGTATCAAAATTTACAAATTTTAAAATATAAAAAAGGGAGCGTTATACTCCCTTTTTAGTTATGTTAGATTGAACTCGTTTTTTCTGCTACTTCTTTTAACAAAGTTTGTAGTTCACCCTTTTGATACATTTCCAAAATAATATCACAGCCCCCTACTAGCTCTCCATCTACCCACAATTGTGGAAAAGTTGGCCATTGAGCATATTTAGGTAACTCAGCTCTAATATCAGGATTAGTTAAAATATCTACATAACCAAAAGGAACCTGACACCCCATTAATGCTTCTACTGCTCGCGCTGAAAAACCACAAGAAGGGAATTTTGGAGATCCTTTCATATAAATAAGAATAGGATTTTCACCAATTTGCTTCTTAATTTTTTCAATTGTTTCCATCATAAACCTCAAATTATAAACAGATCACCATTTTAGCAAATTTTTATCAAAATCGCACCGCTTATCCTCAATTTAGACAAACTTTAAAAAGAGGATTACACTCAATTTATGCATTTATATCTCTTTCTATCCATTATATTTCACATTTTTCTTCATTGTTTTTCTATCATCAAACTCACCTAAATGACTATTTAAAAAGAATGAACGATATTCTTTTACCCACATTGCTGTTGCACCACAAACAGCTACAGGCATAATGACTAAGTTAATCACTGGAATCAACGTCGCAATACTTACTAATGTTCCAAAAGTAAAATTCATTGTTTTATACTGAGAAAGCGCTTTTTGCATTCGAATAAAACTAATTTTATGATTATCAAAAGGATAATCACAATACTGAATGGCCAACATCCAACAACTGAATACAAAAAACAGCAATGGAATGACAGTTTGACCAAGTAGTGGTGTAAAACCAAGAATAAATAAAAATAATACTCTAGGCAACGCATACATCATCTTTTGCCATTCCCTTTTTAACATTCTAGGTATATCCTTTAGCATATCTGTCAAAGAAGTATTAAGAACCAACTCTCCTGTTAATTGTAGCTCGACTTTCTCTGCTAATAAGACATTAAAGGGTGCCGCAATAAAATTAGCTAATGTCGTAAAAGTAAAATAAAACACAATAATTAAACTTAAAATCGCAAGAGGAACCAGCACAACTGTAATCCAATCTAACCAGCTTGGCATAAAGCTCACTAAAGAATTAAGCCAGTCATCAATATTAATGATAAAAAGCCACAACAATCCCACAATCAATCCGATATTAATCAGTAATGGAAAAAGGATAAAAACAAATAATTTATGTTGAAAAATTAAACGCCAACCAAAGGTAAAGTAATAAATCCCCTTTTCAAACTGATTTTGAGGAGGAGATAGCAATAAAGTCATAATATTTTTCCTTATATTTTTTAAAAAATGCGTAGAAATATGGTAAGCTATTCCAACTATTTTTACAAAGCATAAACTTTAAATAACGAGGACACAATGGAACTCTCAATAATTTTCTTTATTTCTGCAGGAATACTGATTGCTCTGTTAATTGGCTATTCTATACTGTCTTCCCACAAAGAAAAATCACAGATGTTTGAAAATAATTTTTCAAACAGACCTCAACAGCCTATTACACCTTTAAATGAGCCATCTTTCAAGAAAACATCTCAGACAGCATCTCAACCTGAGAGAGCAATAAATGCTGGAAGCAATCGTGATATGGAACAATCACTGAAAAGTATCAAAATCAGTTTAAATGATGAGGAAAGTGTTCCAAATAAACAACAAATTGAAGAGATTCAGCCGTCTTTATTTTCCAATCAAGATACAGAAGAACAAGAACCTGAATTGGATGCTCCAAAAATAGCTGAACAAGAAAAAAGTGATGTAAAAGAGCAAATTATTACACTGTACCTCGTTGCTCCTGAAAATACAGAATTTAAAGGTGAAGAGATTATACATAAACTAGAGGAGATGGGATTCCAATATGGTGAGCATCAAATTTTCCATCGCCATATAGATAATGCTGCAAGTCCTATTATTTTCAGTGTTGCCAATATGATACAACCTGGCGTTTTTGATCTCAGTAAAATAGATAGTTTTTCAACCATTGGATTGGTCTTTTTTATGCATATACCCTCATTATCAGGAAAAGATGTTGCCAATTTACGCTTGATGATCAGTACTGTAGAAAGTTTATCTCAGTCACTTGGTGGCTTCGTCTTAAATGATAAACATACTTTATTTGATGAACAATCTCACTTAGAATATATACAACGTGTACAATAATTTGTAAATTTTTATCTTAAACAGACCGCTTGTGAGCGGTCTTTTTTATCGAGAATAAGCGCAATGTCAAACTCTATCGAAACTAAACATAATGAACTAAAAGATCAACTACGTAAGTATGAATACCATTACCACGTATTAGATAACCCGATCGTACCAGATGCAGAATATGATCGTTTAATGAATAAACTCAAAGAGTTAGAACTAACATATCCCGATCTTATTACTGCCGATTCACCCACTCAACGAGTTGGAGCTAAACCTTTAGATGGTTTTAGTCAGGTAACACATAGAGTGCCAATGCTTTCTTTAGATAATGCATTTTCCGATGATGAGTTGGATCATTTTTTACGTCGCATTCAAGATCGTGTTGCAATTAATGTTTCTTCTCTTGAGTTTTGTTGTGAACCCAAATTAGATGGACTTGCCGTCAGTATTCTTTATAAAAATGGTATTCTCACTCAAGCCGCAACACGAGGAGATGGAGCGACAGGAGAAGATATTACAGCCAATATTCGCACTATTCGTAATATTCCATTAAAACTTAATATGACACATCCACCTGCTCATTTAGAAGTACGTGGAGAAGTGTTTATGCCGCACAAAGGTTTTAATTTACTTAATGAAAAAGCACTCTCCAAAGGAGAAAAAACATTCGCAAATCCACGTAATGCAGCAGCGGGCTCTTTACGCCAACTCGATCCTAATATTACTCGTCAACGTCCTTTAACACTAAATGCCTATGGCATTGGTATTTATGAAAGTGAGCAACCACTCCCTAATACACATTTTTCACGTTTACAATGGCTAAAGTCTATTGGCATTCCTATTAATAATGAAATAAAACTTGCTACTGGAAGAGAAGGGTTAATCGAGTTTTATCATTCTATTGAGTACAAACGTGATTCTCTTGGCTATGATATTGATGGCACTGTACTTAAAATTAACGACATTAAACTTCAAGAACAATTAGGTTTTATCTCTAAAGCACCTCGTTGGGCAATTGCTTATAAATTTCCCGCTCAAGAAGAAATGACAATTTTAAATGACGTTGAATTTCAAGTAGGACGAACGGGAGCGATTACTCCAGTTGCAAAATTAGAGCCTGTATTTGTAGGTGGTGTTACCGTAAGTAATGCAACCCTACATAACAGTGATGAAATTGAACGTTTAGGGATTTGTATTAATGATACTGTGATTGTACGTCGAGCAGGCGATGTTATTCCCAAAATTGTTGGTGTTGTTTTAGAACGTCGTCCTGAATTTGCAAAAAGTATCACTTATCCTACCGCTTGCCCTGTTTGTAACTCTTCTATCGTCCGAATTGAAGGAGAGGCTATTATACGTTGTACTGGAGGATTATTCTGTAACGCACAACGCAGAGAGATTTTAAAACATTTTGTCTCTCGTAAAGCTATGGATATTGATGGAGTGGGAGAAAAGCTTATTGAACAATTAATGAAGAAAGAAATTGTTCATACACCTGCTGATCTTTTTAAGCTTGAAAAAGAAATGCTAGTTCGCCTTGAAAGAATGGGAGAAAAATCTGCACAAAACGCATTACAAAGTATAGAAAAAGCCAAATCTACTACCCTTGCTCGTTTTCTCTTTTCATTAGGTATACGTGAGGTGGGAGAGGCAACAGCGCTCAATTTAGCGAATCATTTTGGCTCTCTTGAAGCAATTCGTGAAGCAAATCTTGAGCAATTAAAAGAAGTTCAAGATGTAGGAGATGTTGTAGCTAATCATATCTATCGCTTTTGGCTAGAACCACATAATATTTCGGTAGTGGAAGAATTAATTGCACTCGGAGTACATTGGGAAAATATCGTACAGCAAGATATTAAAGATAACCCTCTCAAAAATAAAAATGTGGTACTCACAGGCTCTCTATCACAACTCACACGAGATCAAGCAAAAGCCTTGTTGCAAAGTATGGGATGTAAAGTCTCTGGAAGTGTATCCAGCAAAACAGACTTCTTAATTGCAGGTGAAAAAGCGGGGTCAAAATTAACTAAAGCTCAAGAGTTGGATATTGAAATTTTAAGTGAACAAGATCTAATTAATCTCACAGTCTCAGTTAAAACAGAATAAGTGATAAATAACAAAAACCTCGTGCTTTGATTTCACACGAGGTTTCTTGAGGTTTAAAATAAAAGGCATAGTAGACAAAATAGTTGGTAATTTTGAGGAGCTATGCCCATAGTAGACAAATGAGTTGGTTTTTATTATTTTATAAATAATTACCAACTCCTTTTATTTAGAAAATCTTTTATAAACATAATCTTATGGTATTTGGTTAAACCATTATGATTAGATAGTTTTCGTTTAAGTTCTCCAAATAAACTTTCAAGCCTATTTGTTGTTTTTTCTATATTTAATTCAGGATATTTTTCAAAAGTAAATAAATAATCCATATTATATTTTAAGCTCCTGTAAGCACTTCTTATATTACGATGTTTAAAAGGATATTTACCCTTTTCATTTATTTTATCGGAGCGTTCATTTAAATATTCTTTATGTTTTAAATACCAATAATGTAAATTAATATAGAACTCGTTTTTAGAGCTATTTTTTAATGTTTTAACTAATATTTTTAGCTCTTTTCCCGCTTCAGATTTAGGGTTCCTTGTTAATTTCCTTATTACATTTGTTATTTGATGAAATTGGCAAAGTTGTGCAGGCGTATTTAAAAAATCTCTTAATAATCCTCGTCTTCCATCACAAGTAATAGATTGAATAATATAGCCTTTTTCTCTTAATTTATTCATTGCTAATAGATAATAAAGATTTTTTTCTGTTGTCACAATTTGATGATAAATTACCTTCTTTGATAAAGTGTCCATAAAAACGAGAACACCAAAATTTCGACCAAAGAAAGTGGTATCCATCATTAAGTTCAATTTATTATTTTGTGGGATATTTAATGGCGTTTTAGGGGCTTTTAAAACATATCTTTGAATAGTTCTAACAGAGCAATTATATTTAATTGCTAGTTGCTTATAGGTTTGTTTACCTTCTGTGTAATCTAGCCAAATTTGGCTTGAATTTAAGGATTTTTTGAAGGTAAAAGTTTTATTACAAATAGAGCATTTATAACGTTGAACATTATTTTGGGTACCATATTTGTGAATATTCGTTTTATGACAAAAAGGACAAGTTTTTTATTCATTTTCAAAAAAGTGGGCTAAAGCACAGTAATATAAAGCTTTAACCCATTTTTTACCAACTATTTTGTCTACTATGCCAAATAAAACGAACTTTCTAAACAAGCATATGCTGTTTCACTTGATATCCTCGTGGTACCGTTACTTTATCTTCAAAAGTCACAAACTCCCACGCATTTTCATTTTCAAGTACTGCTCTTAATAATTTATTATTAACACCGTGTCCTGATTTATATGCAGTAAATTCACCAATGATATTATAACCACACATAAATAGATCGCCTACTGCATCTAACATTTTATGACGCACTAACTCATCAGGAAAGCGTAACCCCTCTTCGTTTAAAATACGATATTTATCAAATACAATAGCATTATCTAAACTTCCACCTAAAACAAGTCCCATTGATTGAAGTTTTTCAATATCTTTCATAAACCCAAAGGTTCTTGCACGACTAAGCTGTTGAATAAAGTTCTGTGCAGAAAACTCCATTTGATAGTGACCTACATCCTTACTGATTGCAGGGTGAGAAAAATCAATAGTAAAATCTAATTTAAATCCATTATAAGGTTTCAATTCTGCCCATTTGTCTTCTTCTACTACTCGTACCGTCTCTTTTATGCGAATAAATTTTTTCAATGCATTTTGCTCTTCAATCCCTGCACTTAATAATAAATAAATGAAAGGGCTTGAACTGCCATCCATAATTGGAATTTCAGGCGCATCAACCTCAACAATGATGTTATCTAAACCAACAGCTGACATTGCCGCATTCAAATGCTCCACAGTTGAAATTTTCACACCATCATCATTAACCATACAAGTACAAAGAGTAGTATCACGAATACTATCCGCTCTAGCAGGAAAATAAACAGCAGGATCTAAATCAGTACGAACATAAAGCACCCCAGTATTACTAGGAGCAGGACGTAACCTGAGAGTTACTTTTTTACCACTATGTAACCCTATTCCTGTTACTTTTATCGCTTTCTTAAGTGTTCTTTGCTTAACCATATATATTAATTTAACCCATTCATTCTATTTCTTTAAAAAATCAGGAATTGATGATGGAGAAAATAATTTATTCTCATCAACTCTATGAGGTTGATTACTGCTTTTCTCAAACTGCTGAGATTGAGCTGGTTCATAACCAGCACTTCCCGTTGGTGTTGGTTCAACTTGAGGTTGCTGAGATTGCTGTACTCTTTGCTGATAATTAACATTGATATTACGCATATTTCTGCCATTCAATGCTTTTAGTTCTTGCTCAGAAGGCCCTATACCTGTAGCAACAAGTGTTACTCGAATCTGCCCTTCCATTTCTGGATAAATTGAAGTACCAAATACTACAGTCGCATCAGAAGAAGCATATTCGTGAATATAATCCATCACTTCATAAACTTCACTTAATTCAATATCCATACCTGATGTAATACTAACCAAAATCCCCTTAGCTTCAGACCAATCTACATCTTCCAATAATGGGCTTGCAACGGCATCTTGTGCAGCTTTTTCTGCTCTACCTTCTCCCTCTGCAATACCTGTACCCATCATTGCTCGTCCCATCTCTGACATTACTGTCTTAACATCAGCAAAATCCACATTGATTAGACCAGGAGACGTAATCATATCTGTAATACCTAATACTGCATTACGTAATACATCGTTTGCTGCTTTAAAAGCATCTAACATCTTAATGTTTTTAGGTAAAACTTTTAATAGTTTATCATTAGGAATAATAATTAATGAATCAACGTGCTTAGATAATTCTGCAATGCCTTGCTCAGCGTAACTCATACGCTTAGCACCTTCAAATCTGAAAGGCTTTGTCACAATGGCAACTGTTAACGCAGGCGGTTCAGCATTTTTTGCTATCTCTGCAATAACAGGCGCTGCACCAGTACCAGTACCTCCCCCCATACCTGCAGAAATAAACACCATATCAGCACCAGATAACATATTCGTCAAAGCATCTCTATCATCTTCAGCCGCTTGACGACCTACGTTTGGATTAGCGCCAGCACCAAGCCCTTTAGTAATTTTATCACCGATTTGGATTGTTTGACGTACAGCTGTTTTACGCAATGCTTGAGCATCAGTATTTACTGAAAAAAACTCAACACCACTTCCGACTTCACTATCCTCAGATTGACCTTCAACCATATGATTTAGTGCGTTACCGCCACCGCCGCCAACGCCAACAACCTTAATTACTGCATCAGGTGTTACTTCATATACTGGTTCAAACATTATTTATTCTCCCTAATGTGCAAATTCTAAACTCACACTTTCTATCTAAAAACGTTATTTGTTTCAATTATATAAACTTCCAAAAAACTTTATTATTATTCACTGTTCATTATTCATTTTGAGTCTATTCTAAACCGATATACTACCACAATCAAAACAGCATTGCATACTTAGTGTATTTATAATCCATAAAAATGACTATTTTATAACAAATTATTAATCAAAATAAGTGATTTATGTTAATTTTCTTCTCAGCTTCAACACGAGCAAACTAAAAGTTGGATTTTACCCAATTATATAATCTTTTAAAAACACTAAAAATTCCACTATCATTATTTAATGGTAATGGTTGATTATTCATATCATCACTATTTAAGTAGCTATATTGTAATAAGCCTAGTACAGTGGCATATTGTGGTTTATTTACATAATCTGTTAAACCTGTAATATTCAAAGGATAACCAACTCGAGCAGTAATACCAAAAACAGATTTTGCACATTCTACAATATCCTCTGCCTGTGCCCCACCCCCCGTCAATACAACACCTGCTGTTAAATCAAATTTAATCTCTTTTTGTTTTAGTTCAACTTGTAAAATTTCTAATTCACGCTGAATTAATTTTAACAAATCAGTATAACATTCTGAAGTAATGGCAGAAAAATCCTGCTTAGTAATATTTTGTGGTTGGCGACCACCTAAACCTGAAACTTCTATTTTTTTATCTACAAATGTACTTGGTGGAAAAATAGCGCTCGCATATTTTACTTTAATATTTTCAGCATCATTCGGTGATGTTGTAAAGGTTTTAGACACGTATTGAGTCACATCAATACCCGCAAATGGAATAACTTTACTATAGCGTAATGCACCATCCGCATACACCAAAATATCCATTGTTCCACCACCAATATCAACAAGGCACACCCCTAATTCCATTTCATCTTCAGTTAAAACAGAATAACTTGATGCAATCCCAGAAAAAACAACTTGGTCAATATTTAATTTGTTATTTTCAACTGCTTTACGCAAATTACGTAACCAATCTTGGTGACAAGTAATAAGATGAACTTGAGCTTGTAAGCGAACACCTTCTAAACCTAATGGTTTTTTAGTTCTTTCTAAATGATCGACTTTATATTCCTGTGGAATAACGTGCAGCATCTCTGCGCCTTCTGTTAACTTTACAGAACGAGCCGTATGAATTGCAAAATCGATATCACTATGAGTTACTTCCCCATTTTTAATTGCAACACTTCCAAGTTCATTAACGGTACGAATATGCTCTCCAGTAATCGCTAACGTTACACCTTTAATATCACAATTAGCAATAGATTCTGCTTGTTCGATTGCTCGTCTTATCGCATTCGTTACAGCTTCTAAATCTATCACACTACCACGTTTAATACCTTTAGAAGGACAAACTCCTGTTCCTAGCACATTTACAACTGCATCTGGCAACACTTCACCAACAACAGCAACGATCTTCGACGATCCTACTTCCAAACCAACAATAATCTTAGATTCTGCAATTTTTGACATATTTTTCTACTTATTTTTTAAAACAAATCCTACCGCAGCGCCATATTTATAACGCAAATCGACATAGGATATCATTTTTCCTTTTGGCACATCAATTTTAGGGAAAATTTTCACAAAACGATCTATTTTAGGAAGCCAATCCCCCCTTCCCAATAATAACTGTATTCCATTTGATAATGTAATCTTCCACGAACCTCTACTATCTATGGCAACAGATTGTAATATTAAGTTCCGTACAATTAAATCTTGCTTAATCTTCCCCCACGCATTTAATACTTTTTTTCCTTCTGTTTCAGGTCCATAGAGTATTGGAAACCCCGATCGATTCACTCTATCAAAAGGTAAATTAAACACCACACCTCGATCTGATAATAATTTAGTATCATTCCATAATGCAATTGGATTATGCTCAAAAAGCGTTAAACTCAGCTTATTCGGCCACACTTTTCTCACTACTACACTTCTAACCCAAGGAATGGCTAACAACTTTTTCTCAATCTGCTTTACATCTTGTCCAAAGTAACCTTTCATCGGAGAACCTGTAACCAGCGCATCTCGAATATCAGTATCCGTTGTAAATTGAAGCTTGTGAGTCAGTCCATAAACCTCTATTGGTGTACGATCAAGTTTTTCAAACCAACGCGTTTCACTACTATAAATAGCATAAATCGATACTATACAAAATAATATTACCAAAGGACGAATAAAAATAAAAATAAAAAGAGAGTATGATTTATGCTCACGCCCCTTACGTAATCCCTTTCTTACCTTTTTACTTTGTTTCTTCCGTTTAGCAAATACCTGATCACTTTTGTTAAACATTACACACTTAACTCCAGAATACGCTCAACAAGTTGCTCAAAAGTATAACCTATTTTTTGAGCAGCAAAAGGAAAATAACTGTGTGTTGTCATACCTGGACAAGTATTCGCTTCCATAAGGAAAAACTCCCCTTTAGCATTTTCCATCACATCAATTCTACTCCAAGCTCTGCATCCCAATACTTTATGAGCTTTCATCACTAATTCAGCAATTTCAGCTTGACGTTTATCATCTAATGCAGGACAAATATATTGTGTTTTATCAGAAATATATTTAGCGTGATAATCATAAAACTCACCATCTGGAATCACCTGTACCGTAGGTAGCACTTCATCGCCTAATACTGGTACAGAATACTCCGCTCCTGCTAAAAATTCTTCAATTAATACGGTGTCATCATACTTTAAGGCTTCTTCAATGGCTGGAATTAATTGTTCTTTTTCTTTTACTTTTACCACACCAACACTTGAACCTTCACAAGCAGGTTTCACAAAAAGAGGGAGCCCTAATTTTGCAAAAATTTCATCGGATCGTACCGCTTCCCCTTTGCGTACAATTTCCATTTCCGCAGTTGGAAGCCCTACTGCCTTCCATAACAGTTTTGTTCTAAACTTATCCATTGTTACCGCAGAAGCCATTACACCACTACCAGTATAAGGAATATTTAACTGATCTAAAACACCCTGTAATATCCCATTTTCACCAATACCACCATGTAAAATATTAAATACTCGCTGAAAACCCATCTCTTTTAATTGTTCTACTGGAGTAAATTTAGTATCTACCGCTTCAACGTTATAACCTAAACTTTTCAATGCATCAAAAACAGCTTGACCCGATGTTAATGACACCTCTCTTTCCGAAGAAACACCACCAAATAGAACTGCTATTTTTTCTTTTTTTAAATTCATTATTCTCTCCAGCTTTCTGCCAAATTACGTGAAATCTTACTCACACTTCCAGCACCTTGAGCTAACACTAAATCGCCATCTTGAATGACTTGATCTAACACCTCCCCAAGTTGCTCTACATCAGAGACTAAAATGGGATCAATTTTACCTAAATTACGAATAGAGCGACACAAAGATCGACTATCTGCTCCTGTAATCAGTGTTTCCCCTGCAGCATACACTTCAAGCATAACCAATACATCCACATTCGACAAGACTTTTACAAAATCATCAAATAAATCACGAGTTCGAGAATAACGATGAGGCTGAAAAATCATCACTATTCTTTTTCCTTTCCAACCATCCCTTGCTGCCTTGATAGTGACATCAACCTCAGTAGGGTGATGTCCGTAATCATCAACAAGGCGAACTTTGCCTTTTGGACGAATAAATTCACCCAACTGATCAAAACGTCTTCCAGCGCCCTGAAAATCTGCTAAAGCGGTTAAAATCGCTTCATTATCAATATTCTCTTCTTTCGCAACGGCTAAGGTCGCCGTTGCATTCAGTGCATTATGCTTACCCGGTACATTTAACAATACATTTATTTTTTCACCCGTTGGGCAAATCACAGTATAGTGACCTTGAAATCCTGTTTGCTCATAATTATCAATGCGATAATCCGCCGTTTCACTAAACCCATAAGTAATCACCTGACGCCCAACCTTAGGAACCATTTCCATTAAATCAGCATCATCTGCACACATTACTGCCAATCCATAAAAAGGTAAATTATGTAAAAATTTAACATAGGTTTCTTTCATTTTATCAAAAGACCCACCATAAGTATCCATATGATCGGGTTCAATATTCGTCACCACAGACACCATCGGTTGTAGATGTAAAAATGACGCGTCACTTTCATCTGCTTCAGCAATCAAATAACGACTTGCACCAAGATGAGCATTTTTCCCAGCAGATTTAACTAATCCACCATTAACAAAAGTAGGATCTAATTTTGCTTGAGCATACACCATTGAAAGCATTGCTGTTGTTGAGGTTTTACCGTGTGTCCCCGCCACAGCAATACCGTGACGAAAACGCATAATCTCCGCTAACATTTGAGCGCGTTGAATAACAGGAATACGTTGTTGTTTTGCAGCAACCACTTCAGGATTTTGTTCATCAATCGCACTAGACACCACTACTACATTTGCACCATCAATATTTTCAGCACGATGACCTATAAAAACCTTTGCACCATTTTTAACAAAATTTTGTGTTATAGGGCTTTCAGCAATATCTGAACCTGAAATTTGATAACCTTCATTCAACAAAATTTCTGCAATACCACTCATTCCTGCACCACCAATTCCAATAAAATGGATCTGCTTCACACGACGCATCTCAGGAATAATCTTTCTCACTTTATCTTGATAATTTTTCATTATTATTATTATTTATCCTTTGTCTATTTCGTTACTTCAATAATTACTTCTGCAACTCGTTTTGCAGAGAGAGGGGTAGCAGCTTCACGAGCCTTTAATGCCATTGCTAATAACTGCGGACGATCTGCTACTAAAGGTTGTAACTGCTTTATTAAATTGTCAGCAGTAAAGTCTTTTTGTTCAATAATAATGGCCGCTTTTATTTCTTCTAAATATTTTGCATTTAAGTATTGTTGACGATCCTTGTGCTGAAATGGTACAAAAACAGCAGGTACTCCCGCTGCAGCTATTTCACACACGGTTAATGCACCTGAGCGACAAATCACAAGATCTGCATCACCATAAGCTTGTGCAACATCATCAATAAATTCAGTCACCACGACATTTTCCGCCGATTGTTCAGCATAAAGCTGTTGTACACATTCTAAATTACCCTTACCGACTTGATGTAAAATTGCAATTTTTGATCCAAATGTACCCGCTATTTGTGGCAATGTTTGGTTTAAAATTCTTGCTCCTTGTGAGCCTCCCATTACTAGAATTTTTATGGCTCCTTCACGTTGTGCAAAACGTTGTTCTGGTGTTGGAAGTTGAAATAAATCTTGACGAACAGGATTTCCTACAACTTCTGCATTTTTAAATGCATTAGGAAAAGCTTGTAATACACGAGTTGCGACTTTTGATAACAATACATTGGTTAAGCCTGCAACAGCATTTTGCTCGTGTAATACCACAGGAACACCACATAATTTTGCCGCAATACCACCTGGTCCTGACACATAACCACCCATACCTAAAACGGCATTGGGTTGATACTGTTTAATAATTTTACGGGCTTGCCATACTGCTCTTATAGTCATAAAAGGTGCCTTTAACAATGCACCCATTCCTTTACCTCGCAATCCTGAAATTTGAATAAACTTAATTGGAATATTATATTTTGGTACTAACTCTGCTTCCATTCGGTCTTTTGTACCCAGCCAACAAATCTCCCAGCCTTGCTGTTGCAATTGTGTTGCCACTGCTATAGCAGGAAAAACGTGTCCTCCTGTTCCCCCTGCCATCACAAGTAATTTTTTTGTCATTTGTTCTCTTTCTCTATTTTCTTTTATTTATATCTAAATTCAGTCAATATTTTAACCTAAACGGTTTCATTTCAAAAAGATAGCGGTATGATTTGACAAACTTTTTGCAAATCACTCTCCTCTATCAATATAAGTTACTCATCAATCTTAGGAATTGCATATTTAACATCGGCTAAACGGTTTTCATAATCAATTCTTAGTAAAATAGCAACAGCAATAGACATTATCATTAAACTGGATCCGCCATAACTCACCAAAGGAAAGGTTAATCCTTTTGTTGGAAGCAAACCTGATGCCACTCCTAAATTGACAAAACTTTGTAAAAAAATCCATATTGCAATACCAAAACTAAAAAAGCCTTTAAAACGTTCTTCTAACAGCAACGCTTGACGACTAATTTTTAAGGCTCTCAAAGAGAGTAATACAAACAGTAGAGTAATACCTAAAATACCAATAAAGCCAAGTTCTTCACCCACTACAGCCATCACAAAATCGGTATGAGCTTCAGGTAAATAACCTAATTTTTGAACCGAATTACCTAATCCCTTTCCAAATAACTCACCTTGCCCAAATGCCATTTGAGAATTTGTTAATTGAAAACCATCCCCGTACGCATCTGCCCAAGGGTCTAAAAATGTTTTTACTCGCTTTAATCGATACTCAGAAGTCAAAATAAAAAAGAAGAAAAGACCACCACCTGTAATACCTAAAAATAAAAATTGGAGTATTCTTGCTCCCATAATAAATAACATCGCAAAAGTGAGAACAAAGATAACAACAGTACTTCCTAAGTCTGGTTGCAAAATAAGCAATACACTAAAAAGACTCAAAATGACCATTGGGCGAACAAAACTCATCATTCTATTTCGCATTTCATCAAATTTTCTCACATAAAAACTCGCAAAGTAGCAAATAATCGCCAATTTAGCTAATTCCGCAGGTTGGAAATTAACAGGTCCCAGTGAGATCCAACGTGTTGCACCATTAATATTACGCCCCACAAACAAAACGGTAAACAATAATACAAAAGCAATAAAAAATAACAGAATATTGTATTTTTCCCATTGCCTTACAGGAATCTGAATAAAAAAGACAAAAATGCATAATGATGTAATCACATAAGCACCGTCTCTAATTGCAAAATAGAAAGGGTTATTAAATAACCTTGTACTCACAGGGATCGATGCCGACGTCACCATCACAAAACCAAACACCAACAAAGCTAAAAACAACCAAACTAATGTACGATCATAAAGAGATGTTTTAGGTGTTAATCGAAACCATTTGTCAGGCATTAACCATTCAAACATAACGCCCATCTCCTAATGCTAATTCCATAAATTTTTGTCCTCGTACTTCAAAGTTAGGAAATTGATCTAAACTTGCACAAGCAGGTGACAGCAATACCATATCCCCTTGTCTTAAACGTGGACGAATCTGCGCCACCGCCTCTATCATTGACTCTACTATCACACTTTGCTCTGTTAACTGAGCCAGTTTAGCGCCGTCTTTTCCAAAACAATAACACTGAATATACGGTTGATTAATTAACGGAGTTAATTCTGAAAAATCAGCCCCTTTACCATCACCACCTAATAATAAATATAATGTCCCTTCAACGTTCAAACCTGTTAAGGCAGCAACAGTACTGCCAACATTGGTCGCTTTCGAATCGTTAATCCAAATAATACCATCATTAGTCGGCACTAGCTGAAAGCGATGATCTAAACCACCGTAAGTGTATAATGCGTTAATTATTCCGTGAGAGGGAATGTTAGCTGCCTCTGCCAAAGCGACCGCTGCCAGAGCATTTAACATATTATGACGCCCTGTTATTTTTAATTTTTCAATCTCTATCATTGGTCTTTGATAAGAATATAACTGTCCGTTTTTAACAGAATACCTTGCACCATTTTCTGCAAAATCTATCTCAGAACTAACCGCTTCATCAGGATAAGTTTGTTTATCTTCGCTATTAACAATCACATTTTCAGCATTATGGTAAATTCGCAATTTTGCCTGACGATACCCTTCTAATGATTCATAACGATCCATATGATCTTCACAAATATTCAACACTGTCGCTGCTTTTGCTTTAAGGGAAAACGTGGTTTCTAATTGAAAACTAGATAGCTCTAACACATATAATTCATACTCTTTTTTTAATAACGTTAACGCAGGCACACCAATATTTCCACCCATACCCACTTTTAACCCTGCTTGTCTTGCCATATCTGCGGTTAATGCAGTCACAGTACTTTTACCGTTAGAACCAGTAATCGCAATAATTGGTGCAGTCGCTTCACGGCAAAATAATTCAATATCTCCAACGACTTCAATACCTGCTTTTAAAACCTGTTGAATTTCAGGTGTTGCTAATGCAAGACCAGGGCTAATCACCACTAAATCAGAGTTTAATAACCAATCCAAATTTAAGCTACCCGTGTGTAATGCAATCTCTTTTGGCAATTTATCCACACCAGTCGGATGAGGTCGAGTATCAATCACTCGTAACTCAACTTTTTTATCTAAAAAATAATCGACACAAGAAAGACCTGTTTGACCTAAGCCAACAATAGTCACTTTTTTTCCTTGGTATTGATTGCGCATAAATCTGAAATCCTAAAATAACGAAAAAATTCTGTTAATTATCGCATAAATAACCCTATAAGCGGTAAGATTTATAGAAAAATTTGCAAAAAAACGCTAAAATAATGAAATACACACACCATTTTTTTAGCATACAATCTTTATGAAACTTTATCCTTGGCAATATAACTTATACCAACAGCTTACCGATGCATTTTTACAAAACCATCGCCATCACGCTTTACTGTTTAAAACAGAACTCGGTTTAGGTACTGATAAATTAATTCGCCATTTTGCTCATTGGTTGTTATGCCATCAGCCTCATAATGATCAACCTTGTTACCAATGCAAAAGCTGTTTATTAGTAGAAAGTGAAAATCACCCAGATTTTCATCTATTGCAATCTATAGACAATAAAGAAATAGGTATCGATCAAATTCGTGGCTTGAATAGCCAGTTACAACAATTTGCACAACAAGATGGCAATATTGTGGTGTATATTTCAGATATAGATAAACTTAATGAATCCAGCGCCAATGCACTGCTTAAATCCTTAGAAGAACCAAATAACGATATCTATTTTCTTCTAAAATCACCATTACAATCTACTATTATTGCTACAATTCAAAGCCGTTGCCAACAATGGATTATTCACTCGCCACAACAACAAACTAGCGTAGAATGGCTTCAGCAGCAATATCCCAAAATAACCTCAGAAGAAATAGAAACAGCACTTAAACTCTGTCATTATCGCCCACTTTTTTGCAAAAAGTTCATTGAATCTGACCGCTTATCACAGCGGAAAAGTTTTTTACAAACCTTTTGGCGATTTTATAAAAGTAACAATATTCTATTACTGCTACGTGCTTTTGATAAAGAAAAAGAAGATATATTAGAACAACTTGACTGGCTAGCTTCATTTTTTAGTGATGCTCTAAAAGCTCAAATGAATATTAATACTCATTGGATAAATCCAGATTTACAAAAAGGTATTGTGATATTTAGTCAACAACTCACCGCTCAAAAATTATTGAAAGGACATAACATTATCCAACAAACTCAACAAGATCTCATTCATATTAACACAGTCAATCAAGAGCTAATGCTCATCGATTGCTTAACAAAACTTGTGTTGGATGTTTTTGAATAAGTGTTATTTACGATCTGGTGTATCTTTTAAAGAATGCTCTATTGCCCAAAGGATACCCAAAGCTATTACCAGCACAATACTTAAACCCACTGTTAACCACATTATCAACTCCTTTCTTGATATTTTGATTTATTATTTCTTAAAATTTTTGCTTCTAATAAAAAAATGTAGCCTACCAGAGCTAACATAGTCATATTAGCACCTTTAAAAATAAAAGTATATTCTCCATATAACACCGCAGGCATAGCAATAAATGCTATTTTAGCCAAGTCTTCAAGAATTTTAGCCCAAGCTTCAATAGTATCTTCTGAAATGGGACGAGAAAATAAATTAATTTTCATAATATCTCCTATAATAACAATGCAAATTATCAAATAATTGATTTAAAATAAAAATGAGCTAACGTTATTTTTACGATCTCAAACGCAAAAATAGCTATTATCTCTTTACAAAAATTACGTTATAATTCTCTTTATTTTTACATTCAGATTAAAAATGCATCAAGATAACCACAAGGTTGAAGATCTTATCCAAATTTTCAACGATACTTTTTTTAACACATACAACGTTAAACTCGACTTTGACTTTGGTACTGATTATCCTATTTATCTTCCTCAATTTTTAGATGAAGGAGGAATACCCTGTAAGCGAAATTACAATGTTATTTTATTTTCTAATGGTTACTACAGCAGTGCCTTACACGAAATTTCACACTGGCTAGTAGCAGGGAAAGAGCGTCATAAATTAGAAGATTTTGGTTATTGGTATGAACCTGATGGACGCAATGAGCAACAACAACGTGAATTTGAAAAATTTGAAGTGAAGCCACAAGCCCTCGAATGGATACTCGCTACTGCCGCTAATTTCCGCTATTTTGCAAGTACTGATAATCTGACTGGTAATACTGGAGATACCACTCCTTTCAAACAAGCGGTATATAATCAAGTTAAACTATATGCAAAACAAGGTCTACCACAAAGAGCCGAACAACTGCGCCATGCACTCAGCCAATTCTACTCTACTCCTGATTATATTGATCTCACACGTTTTGATATATCAAAAATTTAAATAAATAAGGTTATTTTTTATTCTAACAAATCATAAAGGATAGCTTTTCATTCTTTTTTTATCTATAATGCCCCTCGCTTTAGTCCTAACCTCCCCCCGTAGCTCAGTTGGTTAGAGCAGTCGACTCATAATCGATTGGTCACTGGTTCAAGTCCGGTCGGGGGGACCATTTCTAAATGTTCTCTTCATTCTCTCTTTTGTGAATACTTAAAAACTACTTTTTATTACATCTATATACCGACTAAATAACTATATTATTCTCTCCACAAACTCGCTCTCAATACCTACTAATGGAAGGCTAACATCTGAAAAAGATCTTATTAACTGGTGCTCCATTAAATTGAGGGTATCTAACCCTGCAAGGGTGTGAGGGGTATATTTTTGCGAAAATTGAGCAAGCTGAGAAAGAGCAAGACTGGATTCAATACTGGAACTAATCACGGCCTGTAACCCCTGTTGATGCGCTTGGTCGATGATATTTTGACACTTTTCCAATGAACCTATAAGCGTTGGTTTAATAATAATAGCGGTCACATTTTGTTGTTTTTTTACAAAAAAATGTGACTCTCGACTGGTTTCATCCCACGCAATAGGAAGCTGAAACTCATTAGCAAAGTGTTGTGAAAACTTTGGCGTCTGGCAAGGTTCTTCGATAAATTCTAATCTTGAGCGGTAACATTTTGCAAATTTTTTACCAAATGTGACCGCTTGTTGCCAATCCCATTTACGATTCCCATCTAAACGCAATGTTAGATCAGGCACTTGAGCAAAAAGCTGATTGATCATTTCTGCTTCTTTCTCTGGTGCTTGCAAAGCAACTTTTAGTTTACCTATTTTATTTTCCATTTGGTTTAATTGAGTGATAAATTGCCCCATATCACCTTTAAAAAGAGGCACAGACTGAAAAGAAGAAGGTTCTATTTTCAATTCATTATTTAACTCTGCCAATGCACAACTTAACCCAAATGCCACACTTGGATATAGTTGATTTAATTGCAAATTTTCACCATTATGTAACCGCTTAAAAACAGCTTTTATTTGTTGCTCTGCCTGTACTAATGTTTCAGTACTAAAAAAGGGCAAGGGAGAAATTTCACCCAAACCTATTTTTTCACCTTTAATAAGTTTAATAATTAAACCCTGTCGAGTTTTAAACGCATTCCCTCGTAAAATCAATCCAGTTTGGATAGGTAAAGTATAACGATAAAGTTCTAATTGCATTGTCAGCTATCTATAAAAAAACACCTTAAAAGTATAACTGACTTTTAGGGTTTTAAAAGTAATAAATTCACCTATTACTTGAAGCTAAGGCATAAGGTAAAACAACATCATAAAAATTATTAAGAATTATTCTCATTGACATATATACTGTTAATAATTATCATCCTCTCTATTCCTATTAACCAAATAGGTCTTTTTTCTTTTCTAATCAAAAATCTAAGGAAACTATGATGAAAAAAATGTTATCAACTTGTGCTTTAGCACTTCCACTCGTTTTATCTACCTCTGCCCTTGCCAAAAATGAAGTGAACGTCTACTCCTATCGTCAGCCTCATCTCATTAACCCAATGTTAGAGCAGTTTGAAAAAGATACAGGTATTAAAGTCAATGTGCTTTTTTCTGGTAAAGGTTTGATTAAACGTATCCAAGCGGAAGGTGAACTTAGCCCAGCAGATCTATTGTTAACCGTTGATATTTCTCGTGTAATGGAATTAGTAAATGAAGGATTTGCTCAAAAAGTAAAATCTACGGTTTTAGAAAAAAATATCCCATATCAATTCCGTGATTCAGATGGTGACTGGTTTGCATTAACCACTCGTGCAAGAGCAATTTACACCTCAAAAGATCGTGTAGGTAAATTACCCGCTGGCTTTGATTATATCGATTTAGCAAAACCTGAATACAAAGGCAAAATTTGTATTCGCTCTGGTAAAAATGCATACAACGTATCCCTCTTCGCATCTTTAATTGAGCATTATGGCGTTGATAAAACACGTGATTTCTTAAAAGGCTTAAAAGCTAATTTAGCACGTAAACCACAAGGTAATGACCGAGCTCAAATTAAAGGTATTGCAGCAGGTGTCTGCGATTATGCCATCGCAAACAGCTACTATTTCGGTAAAATGCTCACAGATGAAAAACAGAAAGCACAAGCTGAAAAAGCCATTATCAACTTCCCTACTGGAAAATATGCAACTCACTTAAATATTAGTGGTATGGCATTAAGTAAATATGCACCAAATAAAGCGAATGCAATTAAATTGATGGAATATTTATCTGAAAATACTGCACAAAAATTGTATGCTGAATTAAACCACGAGTTCCCTGTTAAAGAAGGTGTTGAACGTTCTAAATTAGTGGCAAGTTGGGGTGAATTTACAGCAGATAAACTGCAATTAGAAAAAATTGCAGAGCATTATAAACAAGCACTTCAATTAGTTGATGAAGTACAATTTGATATTGAAAAGTAATTTTTGAAATCATCTTTCGTAGAGCGTAGAGACGTAGCATGCTACGTCTCTACAAATATCATTATAAGTCAAACACTTACATAATAATATTGATAGGCTATAACCATTTTTTTGTCCGTTATGCCTTATTTTTTAACTTGTAATGCTTCGACTAAAGTTTGTAAGGTCTTAATTTCACGCTCTTTTTCGCTCAGTAATTCGTCTTTATGGATAAGGGTGAGTTTTAGTTTCTCAATTTCTGCGGTAAGTTCTTGTGATGAACCATAATAATTGCTGCTGTGAGTACTATTTTCACTGACTAAACAAATAACACTTTTATCGCTCACTGATAATAATTCGACTAAATCCATATCAAACACTTTGGCAATTTTTTCTAATTTATCTAAATGTAATCCTGTTTCACCACGCTCAATTTTGGCATAGCCATTGGTAGACATTGCTAATTTATCTGCCATATCCTCCTGTGACCAATTATGTGTTTCACGCACCATTCGGATTTTTTCATTTACTTTCATTTTATTGCCCTTTTTATTATTTTTTTGATTGTAATGTTTCAACTAAAGTTTGAAGTGTTTTGATTTCTCGCCCTTGTTGAGCTAATAATTCTTCTTTATGAATAAGGGTAAGTTTTAGTTTCTCAATTTCTGTACTTAACTCTTGTGATGAGCCATAATAATTACTGCTATTAGTACTATTTTCATTAACTAAACAAATAACACTTTTATCGCTCACTGATAATAATTCGACTAAATCCATATCAAACACTTTGGCAATTTTTTCTAATTTATCTAAATGTAATCCTGTTTCGCCACGCTCAATTTTGGCATAACCATTGGTAGACATTGCCAATTTATCTGCCATATCCTCCTGTGACCAATTATGTGTTTCACGCACCATTCGAATTTTCTCATTTACTTTCATTGTATTGCCCTTTATGTATATCAATCAGCATTTTGCATTGTATTTAATTCATCTGTAAAAGTAAACTGATTTAGATTTTGTGTGGGTAATGTTTAGTTTTTGGGAGGGTTAGAGGGAATAGTTGTTTGTGTTTAAAAAATAATAAAAAGGTATGATCTCAGCTAGGGCTTAATTCAATAGCAATATTATTAATTTTTTATGGAGGTTAGTTATGAGTATGTCTTATGAATGTTGGGCTTATAAAAATGGTAGCCCTTATAAAATGGTACACGTAGTTGCGTCTAGTAAATCAGAAGCTGAACAACTTACCTGGGCTAAATTTAGAAGTATGGGAATTGAACCAGAATTTGTTAATTGTAAATAATAAATTTATTGGTGGATATATTTTTTAATATCCACCTTATGCTAAAAATTTAGAGAGGTTATTATGAAAAAAATATTATTAGTAATACTTGGTATTTCTTTATCTATAAATAGTTTTGCCAGATCTTGTGATTCAAGTGAATATGATAAAGCTGAATATTTTGCAAGTTCATATGGTAAAAAATTAGCCAATAAATATCCATTAGCAAAAGATATTAGAACAACACTACCTTCTTGTAGCTATAACAGCTATTCGGAAAGATTTAAAACTAAAGTAGAAATTTATTGGACTGGTGGATTTAGTGGAGATAGTTACAATATTGATGGAGATTTAATATTTGATTCTGATGGTACAAATGGTCACTTCTCTTCAAGTTATAAAAATCAAAATGTGAAAGATTTAGAATCTTGGGGTAAATTTATAGGTGTAGTAGGTGGTGCTATAGTTTTAGGGGCTGCATCAAGTCAGTAATATATTTTTAATATCCCCTTATTCTAACAATTATGAGGACAATACTGTAAAAATACTATTAGTAATACTTGGTATTTCTTTATCTATAAATAGTAAAAAATAATGCTGTTTTTGCTAATTATATTCTCTCAGTTTTGTTAGGAATAGTTTATCTGTTTTCAACCTCAATTCCATATCAAAATATACTAAATATAATATAAAGTTTATTTTGGGGATAAGACTTGAAGATGTTTTTTTAAATTACGTTTAGCTAAGGAGCTTCAGCTATGAATAATAAATTAAAAAATAATTGTATTATGTATGGATTATTTCTCCCTGGTACTGCATTCTCTGTAATATTAATGGCTTTACTTCCCTTAAAGTATCAGAAACCAATATTGGAAGTATATTCAAGTATTGCTATTTTATTTAATCTTGATAGAAGTAATGGTGTGTCCTTTATACTAATAAATGCTTTTTTTGTTGGATTAGTTTGTTCATTACTTATATTTGTACTTCATGATGAAAATGACAATAGCGATTCTGTGCCTCCTAAGCATTATGTTTCTGGTATGTTTTTTATATGGTGTATAATATTAGCAGCTTATTTATTAAGCTAACATTATATTAATACCAAAGAATTTAAGCGTAAATTTATGGAGTATTCAGGGTAATAATAAAATGCAAAGCGGCTACATTTTGTCAGAAATTTACAAATGGTACATTTACTTCATAACCATAACACCATTTAAAATAGATAAAGCTAATATGTATGGAAAATTAAATATTGTTTGTAAATAAAAATTGATTTTTATTTCTATAGCACTACAATGTATTACAAATTGTTACATTTTAATGCATCGGAGGATTCTATGAGTTGTAGTGTTAGTGTAAGATTAGAAGACGATATCAAAAAGCGTCTTGATGAGATTGCAAAAATTCAGGATCGCACGCCCCACTCTTTGATGAAAAGAGCAATAGAGCGTTTTATTCAACAAGAAGACGCAGAGCGAGAATGGTTTAAGAGCCGTGTTAGAGCAATGGAAGAAGATAAAGCAAACAGAAATCTTGTGCCAATTGAAAAAGCCCTAGAAATGTTGAGAGCAGAATAATGCTAAAAGTTGAATTATCCCAACAAGCATTGGATGATTTGTTGCGATTAAAACGTTATATTCTTGCTAATGGTGGTTATCAAACTACAGTTAATACTTTGGCTAATGCAGTTGAAGAGGCGTGGAGTTTATTAAGAGAAAATCCACAAATAGGCAGAGAATATGAATATGATAATTTCTACAGAGAACTTGTTATCACCGTTGGTAAGAAGCGAACTTGTATTGCTTTATATAGATATTACCCACTTGAAAATTTAGTGGTAATTATTGCAATAAAAGATGGTAGAGAAGAAAAGTATCAAATATGCTGATATAAGAAAATTTTACCATTGATATAACCGCTTGTTTAAATTACTGATGCCTAAAAGACAATGTTAAGTGAAGAAGGAAAAATTTATGAAACATAAAATATATGCAACATTTATAACTTGTTTAGCTCTTAGTTTTTTAACAGGTTGTGTTCAACAACCTAAAAAAACGATTGTTATTGATCCCGGTCACGGAGGAGCAGATGTTGGAGCACAAAGTAAAACATCAAATGAAACAGAAAGTTCATTCGCTCTGAAACTTGCAGATAAAATTATAGAATTAAATAAAAATCAAAACCTTGAAATTATTTCAACAAGAATCTTTGATCGTTTTATAGAACTTCAAGAACGAGTAGATAAAATCAATAAGATTAAACCTGATTTTGCGATTTCCTTACATGTTGGTTCGTATCCTGATAGGAGAAGAAATGGCATAGGAACTTATTATTCTAAAAAAAGTATTGTTGCCAAAAAGTCACAACAACTTTCACAAAAGATGTTGAACTGTTTAGGAAAAGGTAAATTAAAAAAAGATAGTAACGACTCTTTCGATGGAGCTGTTTTAAGAAAAACTAAATCACCAGCAATTCTAATAAATGTAGGTTTTTTCACAAATCCACCAGACCGAGATTACTTAATATCTAAACAAGGTCAAGATGAATTGGCTAAATTAATTTATGGTTGTTTAAAAGAAATGTAATTTCTGTAGATACTTACTATCTAAGATAATATTATCTTAAAAAGACTTAATTATTATTTGCTTCAGCTAAAAAAATAGTGGAATATATTTTTTACTACAATAATGATAGAATAAAATTGAAGTTCGGAAGATTGAATTTGCTCCATACTCAATTTTATCAATAATTTATCTATATGTGAGAGCTAGGTTATATCTAGATCTCACATAATTGTTTTAAAACACTATGAAAAACCACCATTTTATTTGGAAATTTAGCGCCCTTCTTATTACCACAATGGTTCTGCTGCCTTTGCTTGCCATTGTTTATAATTCTTTTGATGGCGAAATCGATAATCTTATCCATTTATGGAATACCACACTAGGTATTTATGTGGTTAATTCTGGCTTATTAGTCCTTGGAACGGTAGGCTTTGCACTCTTTTTTGCTCTTCCCTCTGCTTGGATTGTTTCTAGTTATCAATTTAAAGGTAAACAAAGTTTACAATGGCTTCTGTGTTTGCCTCTTGCTATTCCAGCGTATTTAAGTGCGTATATTTATACGGATTTATTAGATTATTCAGGTGAAATTCAAACCCTATTGCGAGATATTTTTGGTTGGCAAAATGCTCAGGATTATTGGTTTCCACAAGCGAGAACAATGTATGGGGCGTGTTTTATTTTAGCCCTTGTGTTGTATCCTTATATTTTTTTAGTGGTACGAGTAGCACTGCTTGAGAAGTCTGAAAACTTATTACAAAGCGCTAAAATTTTAGGGGCAAAAAAATTACGTTTATTTACAAAAGTGACTTTTCCTCTTATTCGTTCAGCAATTGTGGTAGGAATAAGTTTAGTTGCAATGGAAACCTTAGGGGATTTTGGCACTGTTTCTTATTTTGCTGTTTCCACTTTAACCACCGCCATTTATGATTCTTGGTTAGGTTTTGGTGATTTTGGTACGGCAAGTCGTATTGCTGTTTTTATGTTATTTATTATTTTTTTACTGATTTCAGTAGAAAATTACAGTCGCCGTAAACAAAAAATTTATCAACGTGGTTATGAACAAAAAGTGCATCAAAAACAGTTGCGTGGTAAAGGGTTATTTTTTGCTTATTTATGGTGTGGTTCATTGCTAAGCCTTGCTTTTTTTATTCCTTTTGGACGTTTACTTTATTGGTCATTTCATTATTTTGAGCAGTCTTGGAACTCAGGCTTTTTAGAATTTGCAAAAAATAGTTTACAAGTATCCGCTATCGCTTCGATAATTGCGATTATATTGGCATTAATTTTACATTTTACTGCACGGTTTTCACAAAGAACCCCTGTTGAACAGAATTTATCTCGATTATCATTACAAGTGTCCTCAATGGGCTATGCGATTTCTGGTACCGTCTTGGCGATAGGGTTATTATCGGTTTTAAATTTGGCGGATCATAAATTACATTGGTTACTCAAATTATTCGATCTTCCGCCTGTTGGATTAATTTTTTCAGGTTCAATTTTTGCGTTAATTATTGCTTACGTTATTCGATTTTTAGCAATGGCAATTGGGAGTATCGATAACTCCCTGAGTAAGATTTCACCCTCTTTAGATATGGCAAGCCAAACAATGGGTAAAAATGGCATAAAAATGCTCACAAAAGTGCATTTCCCCCTTATATCAAAAGGCATTATTACTGCAGGTTTAATGGTGTTTATTGAGTGTATGAAAGAGCTTAATGCTTCACTATTATTACGTCCTTTTAACTTTGAAACCCTTGCCACTTATTTGTTTAATTTAACTTCAACAGAGCAACTGGAAGAAGCAGCACTGTCTGCAGTAATTTTGGTCATTATTGGTATCATTCCCGTTATTTGGCTAACTCGTTCCCTTATTTCACAATCACAAAAAGAGCATCACAATGAAATTACTTGATATTCAACAACTTAGCTATCAATTTGGTACAACAGAAGTATTAAAAAACTTAGATTTACAAGTAAAAGAAAATGAAATTATTTGTTTACTTGGTGCGAGTGGCTGTGGAAAAACAACGCTTTTAAAAGCTATTGCAGGTTTACTGGAAATCAAGCAAGGCACTATTACTCTTGCCAATCAAAATTTGAATACTGTTGCAGTGGAAAATCGACAAATTGGCTTTATTTTTCAAGATTATGCGCTTTTTCCACATTTAACGGTAGCTGAAAATATTCAATTTGGATTAAGCAAACTTTCCAAAAAAGAGCAACAATTTGCTACTGAGCGAGTGTTAGAAACTGTTAAATTACAAGGTTTTGAAAAACGTTATCCTTACGAGTTATCAGGCGGACAACAACAGCGAGTGGCGATTGCTCGCTCATTGGTTTGTAACCCTAAATTACTGTTACTTGATGAACCTTTTTCCAACATTGATACCCAAACTCGTTATGAGATGATTGATGAAATTAAAGCGATTTTAAAAAGTCAAAATGTCCCCGCTATTTTTGTGACTCACAGTAAAGAAGAGGCTTTTGCTTTTGCAGATCGTATTGCAATTATGGATCAAGGTAAAATTGTACAATATGAAACGCCAACAACCCTTTATAGTAAACCCCATAATAAATTTGTGGCGGATTTTTTAGGTGAAACGAATTATTTAGATTGTGAAGTGATAGATGAACATCACTTAAATACCATTTTAGATAAACACTATTTTGATAAAATTAATTATTCAAAAGGAAAATATCAATGGCTTGTTCGTCCTGAACAAATCGCAATAAATCTTAATTCTCAAAGCAAGGGGAAAGTGATTAAAAAATTATTTTTAGGACAACAATATCGCTATAATATTGCAATAAATGAATTATATCTTACCGCTTACCATCGCCAAGATATTCCTATTGGAACGATGGTTGATGTTGGGGTTATTTGTGATGAGGTAGTGTTGTTGAACTTTTAAAGAAACAGTCTCAAACAAAAGGGGAGTTTTATTTCCCCCTTTTCCTTTGAATAGTAAAATATTATTCTAAAATATAAACTTCCGTTGTATGATGAGGCTTCTGTTCTTCCTCTGGAGGAAGCGTCATATAATCGCCATAATACATTGTTAAATGTTCGTGATATCCTTTCATTACAGGGTATTTCTCACCCTCAAAGTCAACATAAACTACATCATCAAAATAGTTTTTCGGCATATAAGATTTTTTCCAACCACCATAATCAGATAACACTAAACCTATATGGTCAGCTTTTTCAATAGGATAGTTTTTTTGAAACAGAGTTAAATTTTCTGTCATTTTATTAAACAAATAATGGGATAAAGTTGAAAAGATCTTACCGCTTATAGATCCCTCTTTTGCTCTTTTCCATCTTTTTTTACAAGAAGAAAACCGTAATTTAAGGCGTCTGTGCTTTTTCATCATTTTATAAAGAATATCTGGATTATTTGGTACAGCATCATAAATGAAAATATCAATAAAAATACCTGATTTTCTACCTTTAGGATCAACTAAGAGGGTGTTTTCATCAAAAATTTTAGTCATTTCTCCACAAAATTGCCCCTCAATATCTTCCGCAAGAGAAATACTATACTGTTTATGGTCATTTTGACTTTGCCAAATATTTACAAACTTTTGGTATTCATCACGACACATATAAACATCAATATCATCATCCCAAGGAATAAAACCGCTATGACGAATTGCACCTATTAAAGTGCCACCACCTAAAGAGTAGACGATATTATTCTCTCTACAAATCATATCAAAATATTTCAATATATCTAATGCAATTAGTTGATGCTCTCTTAAATTAATTTTTTTCATTCTTTTTTCCTACTAAATTATTCAAAATAAAATTATATTGAATTAAATTATCCATTTCATATCCCTCTGATAACGGTATTTGCTCAGTAGTGACATTGAGTTCTTGAATTATTTCCATTGGAATATTATCCCAATAAAGTTTAGGGTTTAATAAGGTATCTTTTTCAAGATAATTCATAAACTCGTCCTTTATTTTGTCACAATCAGGTTTTGCCCAATAAGAAATACCGAGTAAACTTGGTTCGCACTCGTTGGTTACTTTAATTTGTCTCACCTTGTTTGATGATAATACTGGCACCCATTCTTTATCACTACTATTAGGGCGTTCTATTACAAAATAACAACTTTGCTCTCGTTGTTTTTTAAAGATATTTTTAAATAACACAACATCGGAATCGATCACATAGCTATTATTAAAATAATTCATTGCCTGATAAAAAGAGTAAATATTATTATATTCACGGTATTTATCATTTTTTAACAAGTGGCAACCATATTTATCGGATAAATAACTAAATTGCTCTGCAAGATGTCCTGTAACAATATAAATATCCGTAATTCCTGCTTCGTGTAGATATATAATCGTTCTTTCAATATTAGGAATACCATTGATAGGTAACAGTGCTTTATGTGTTTTTTGTGTAATATCTTTAAAGCGACTGCCTAATCCTGCTGCTAATATAATCGCATTCATAATTTTTCTCGCTTATCTTTGAGGGTAATAGTTGTACCTACAACAACTCCTATTGTGAGCAGTACTATTGATATATTCATTTCTGTTCTTCCCAATATCACACTTAGTAACACAATCCAAAATCCATAAGTGATATTTAACATCATTGCTCTAATTGGTTTAATCAAATAAATGGCTTGATAATAAAGCAAATAAGAGAGCATTGAAGAAGAAAATATAAGACCTAACAGAAAAACAAAATGAGACTCTGTAAAGGATTTAAACAGTGTGGCGGTATCTAATTCAAAAAAGAACAACAAAAACAAATAACCTAAACTCGCCCCTAGCTGTCTAAAAAAATACACAACAGTAGAGGGTAAAAACTGCATTACATAAGATGAAAGCACAATCTCTGCTCCCCAACTTAATGCACTAATAAAGGCAAGCCCTACGCCGAATAATAAAATTTGTGAAGAACTCAAATCAAGGCTTAATAAAAGTGTGCAAAATATCGCTATACTAAAACCGATAATTCCCCACTTTGTCATACGCTCTTTTAAAAATAGAAAAGATAATAATGCCCCAAATACAGGATAAAGAGATGAAATAGGGGCTGCATAGCCCACACCAATATAACTGATTGCTTGTAAGTAGCAAAACATTCCAACTGGACCACCGATTAAACCTGCAATTACTGCTAGTATACCTACTCGTTTATGCTTTATTAATTTATGATGTTGCGGTACTTTTTTATAGCAAAGTAACCCAGCAAATAATAAAGAACCACTTTCAATCAAAAAAAGTAGTGATAATATAATCACTAAGGAAGTAACAAAGGGATAATCTTCATTTAATACTTCATATAGAATCCCGGTGACACCCCAGAGCAAGCCTGATAATAGACCGAATATATAACCGTGATATTTTACCATTCACAATTCTCTTGTTCTTTCCAGTTTTTCATAAATTGAATGGCTCTCTCAATTCTTATTTGTCCGTAATCATCAAAAAATTCGTTATTTTCTTCTTTTACTAATGTCCAAATAAACCATAAAATATCTTGTGTGAATTGATATAAATGAATTTTTTTCAATAACTCGCCATCTTCTTCTCCATCAAAATAGTGGTGTAAGAAAAAGGCTTGCTCTTCTTCATTTAATTTTGATTCAAGTAAAAAAGCAGCAATATCAAACATAGGATCATTCATTCCTGAATATTCCCAATCAATAAAATAAACTGATTGTTGTTTAAGTAAAATATTTTCAGGTACAAGATCATTATGACAAGGTACTAGTACTTTGTTATTAGTTAAGTAAGAACTGATAGATTTCAAAAATAGGAGTAAATCAGGAATATCTTTACTATATTCATAAAATGAATACTTATTTTTTAACAATCCAATATATTTATCTAATTCATTGAAAACATTGAACTCATTAGCAAATTTAACAGTACTACAATGTAATTTTTTTAAAGTTTTGGCAATAAGCTCTAAATTAGAATGTGCTTTGATTGTGGTATGATCTAATGCTGTGCTATCTGATAGATATTTAGTAATCTTGATACCTGAATTAGCATCAATAAAGCAGGTTTCAACATTAAAATGTTGCTCTGACATTAATAAACTATTAACAGATTCATAATCTCGTTCAATGAGTCTTTCTGTCATTGCGCCTGGTATACGAACAACAACATAGTCTATGTGTTTGTTTTCTATACAAACCAAATAATTTTTATTTGTCATTCCACCTAAAAACGAAATATCTTTTATTGCAGAAAATGGCAGAGCTAAATTTTCTCGAACTATTTTTATGATTTCTTTCATCTGATTATAATATTTTTGAAATAAAAAGAGATTAATACCCTTGTAATAAGAGTTGAAATTATATCATAAATACTCCTTGATTCTGTAATTATCCCCAAATAAATTTACAGTGTTAACTGTCTTCGCACAAAACAAAAAACCGCTTATAATATCTATAAGCGGTAAGATTGTATTAAAAATTTGCAATTATAGGATTACATTATCCCTCACAACTACTACAACTTAGTAAATTACGATTAAATACCTGTGCTGCACTCATACTATATTGATAGTAAATAGATTTAACCCCTAATTCTTCAGCGGTTAAATAGAGTTGGTTCAAATCTCTTGCTGGTGTATTAGGATGTACCATTAGGTTAATACTCTGCCCTTGATCAATATACGTCTGACGCTGTGCTGCTTGTTGAATAACACTTAATTGACTGATTTCAGAGAAAGTTTTAAAGACCTCTTTTTCGTGTTCTGATAATTCCGTTAAATGTTGTACTGAGCCATCATTTACCAAAATGCTCTCCCACACTTTTTCATTATCTAACCCTTTCTCTTGCAATAATTTTTCTAAGAAAGGATTTTTATAGACCATTTTTATTTTCGCTAGATCTTTTACATAGTAATTTGATTTAAAGGGTTCAACGGATGGCGATACACTACCTAAAATAAAACTACTTGATTTGGTTGGGGCAATACTCATTAAAGTCGTATTACGACGTCCATACCCTTGTAAAATTTCAGGTTCTCCAAAATATTCAGCCAATTCTTGAGAAGCCTTGAATGTTTTTTGCTGTAGCACTTGAAAAATTTCATTGTTTTTTTGCATTGCCTCAAAACTATCAAAGGCAATATGATTAGCTTGTAAATAACTATGCCAACCCAATACACCTAAACCTAACGCTCGGTGACGTTTTGCAAAGCGATTTGCTTTATCCAAAAATGGCACTGTTGCACTTTTTTCAATAAATTCACTCATTACTGCATCTAAGAAATACGTAAGCACTTCTGGTGCATCAGTATCCTTCCACTCATCAAAATACAGTAGGTTCATTGAAGATAAACAACACACAAAACTCTCTTCTGAATTTGAAGGTAACATAATTTCAGTACACAAATTAGAAGCGTGAATATTCATATTTTTATCTTTATACACATCAGGGCGACCTGCATTGGCATTATCCTTAAAAAATAAATAAGGGATACCTGTTTCTGTTTTACGTTGTAAAATCCTTGCCCACATTTGACGCTTATAAGGATCGCCAGCTTTCATTGATTCAAGCCATTCGTGACCAACACATACGCCATAGTACATCAACTGAATAGGATTACCCTCAGTATGAATATCAAGCCACTCTTCAATATCTGCGTGTTCAATATCAATATAACCTGCAAACTGCCCTTTTCGAGAGGTGCCTTGTGAAATTACATCAATAGTGGTGTCAAATAATTTACTAAAATTAAAGGAACCATCAGATTTTCCATTATTGCTAATATTACTACCACGAGGGCGAATATCACCAAAATAAGCTGAAGTACCACCTCCTGTTTTACTCATCATTCCCACTTCTGCAACGGTAGACATAATATCTGCGATTGAATCACCAATATAACTCCCAAAGCAAGAAATAGGCAAACCACGATCTAAGCCAAAATTAGACCAAATTGGCGAAGAAAGAGAGAAATAACCTCGTGCCATATAATGGTAAAATTTATCTCCAAAGCCTTTAATCTTTAGCTTTTGTTCTGCGTGATCGGCAATATAGCGAATACGCTCTAAGGCGGTAGTTCCCTCTAATAGGTAACCTCGTTGTAAAAATAAACGGCTATCATCATTTAGCCATTCAAAATCAGGTCTTTCGGTATTAAAATAAGTCATCGGCGGTTATCTGCTTCATTTTTTTGCTGTAATCAGTACTACGTTTGTTAAAGAAATCTGTCTCTTTACCAGATAAAATTTCAATATCAAACCACTCTGTTTCTTTTAACAATTCGTTATCCACTTGATAAGGTAGTTCAATACCTAAGGTTGATAATGAATTGTTATAACGGTTAGTGATATAATTTTCTACGGTTTTTAAATCAATAAAATCAAGATCTCCTTCTTCAAAAATCCACATAAGAATATTACGTTCTGCTTCAAGTGCTTGATTCGCTAGTGATTTTAATTCTTCATAAAAATCATCACCAAACAGTTCACTATGTTCATTTCTTAAAATTTCATAAAGTGCAATGCCAAAACGTCCGTGAATTTCCTCTTCTTTTGAGGTTGCTTCAACAGCATTGGAAATCCCTTTAAATAAATTCTTATGTTTATTAAAAGACATCATAATTAAAAACTGTCCAAACAAGGAGATATGTTCCACAAAAAGAGAAAATAATACTAAGGATAAAATAAACTGTTCTTTCCCTTCTTCTTTTTCTCGCATAAATTCTTCCATATAATTTATACGATCCATAAGCGGTTGAATTTCTGTAATATTTGCAAACATATCATTCAAACCCAACTTTTCGAGTAAAAAAGAATAAGCATCTTTATGGCGAACTTCACTTTCTGCAAAAGTGCCACCTACATCATCAATTTCAGGTTTTGGAAAATAGCGATACAAATCACCCCAAAAACGTTTAACACTAACCTCAACTTGAGAAATAGCTAACATTGCACGAGTTAAAACACTACGCTCTTTTTCATTTATGACTGTTTTATAATCTTGAATATCACCCGTAAAATTAAATTCAGTATGTAACCAATAAGAATGACGAATTGCATCTTTAAACTCCAATAATTCAGGGTATTCATAGGGTTTAATTTGGATTCGTTTTTCAAAAAGATTTCTCGACATAATAGCTCTATATTTTGGTTGAAAATAACCGCTAATATACAATAAAAATCAACTTTAAGCTAATAATAATTATTATTATCCATAAAAGAATATTTACAAAAAAATTGTTTTGAGCCACAATACCCACAACATCTATTTTTGATAAAATTTACATAATGAAAACGACATTTATTTACCCTAATAGTACCCTTATTGCAGGCGTTGACGAAGTAGGACGTGGTCCTCTTGTTGGAGCCGTTGTTACAGCAGCGGTGATCCTCGACCCTCACAATCCGATCGCAGGTTTAATGGATTCTAAAAAACTGTCTGAAAAACGCCGTGAAGCCTTAGCAGAAGAAATAAAACAAAAAGCCCTTTGTTGGTCTTTAGGCAGAGCTGAACCAGAGGAAATTGATAAGTTGAATATTTTAAATGCTACAATGCTAGCTATGCAACGAGCAGTAAAAGCACTAACTATACAACCTAATTTTGTATTAGTTGATGGCAACCGAACACCTGATTTTTCAATACCCTCACAAGCAATAATAAAAGGAGATAATTTGGTTGCTGAAATCAGTGCGGCTTCTATTCTCGCAAAATTAGTACGTGATAATGAAATGAAAGAACTAGACAAACTCTTTCCCGAATACGGTTTTGCTAGACACAAAGGCTATCCAACCAAGTTACATTTTGAAAAATTAGCGGAATTTGGAGCAACGCCTTTTCATCGTAAAAGTTTTGCTCCTGTGGCTAAAATTATTGAACAAAAACAAATTTTATAACTTAAAAAATGCTCTGACTTGTTCCACATCTTGTTGAATTTGTTGTTTTAGATCGTTAAAACTAGGAAACTTTATCTCAGAGCGTATTTTTTTTAGAAACACCACTTCAATACTTTGCCCATAAATCGTACGATTAAAGTTAAAAATATGTACTTCTAATAGTGCATTTACACCATTAACTGTTGGTCGATTACCTACATTTGCAATACCATTTAAACATTCATCATTCAGTTTCACCTGCACGGCATAAACGCCGTGAATTGGAACAACAAAACGATCAAGCATTACATTTGCCGTTGGAAAGCCAATGGTTCTCCCTAATTTTTTACCATGAATAATGCGCCCTGCAATAGAGTAAGGTTTTCCTAATAACCGTTCTGCCAGTGCCAAATCATCATTTTGTAGTGCCTTTCGAATAAAAGTACTACTCACTCGTTGATGGTTAAAATGATAGGTTTGATGGTCTTCCACAATAAAACCGTATTTTTTACCTGCCTGTTTTAACGTATCAAAATCCCCCATCCGCTCAGCACCAAAACGAAAATCATCTCCCACACTTAGATAAGTAACATTAAGTTTTTCTACCAAACACTGATCAATAAATTCTTCCGCTTGCAGGCTTGCAAACTGTTGAGCAAAACGAATACACAACACAAAGTCGATTTCTTCCTGTTTAAGGTAATGTAGTTTATCTCGTAGTCGCATTAAACGAGCTGGAGCGGTAACATTTTTCCCATTTTTTGCAAGTTTTTTAACAAAAAACTCTCTTGGATGAAGCTCAAATAGCATCACTACCGTTGGAACATTAAGCTGTTTCGCTGTCTGTTTTAAACGCAACAAAATCTGTTGATGACCACAATGTACTCCATCAAAATTGCCAATAGTTAAAGCACAACCTTTGGATAAAGTTGGAGCATTTTTTAGATTATAGAGACCTCGAATAAGTTGCATTTTTCCTACTTATTGGCTTCAAACCAACTTTCTAAAATTAAACACGCAGATATAGAATCCACTTTCCCTTTAGTTAGTGCTTTATAGCCCCCTCGAGCAAAGATTTCTTCTTTCGCTGCAACAGTGGTTAAGCGTTCATCTTGTAACTCAACAGGTAAACTAAAGCGTCCATTTAAACGATTAGCAAATTTTTTAGCACGTTGAGTAAGAGGTTGTTCTGTGCCATCCATATTTAACGGTAATCCTACCACTAATAAATCAGGCTTCCATTCTTTTAACACTTGCTCGATTTGTTGCCAATTAGGAATGCCATCTTGTGCTTTAAAAGCAGGTAGTCCCTGTGCTGTTCCAGTGATACTCTGCCCTACTGCACAACCAATACTTTTCGTACCAAAATCAAATGCAATTAACGTTTTGCTCATTAAGCCCGTCCTGCTTTCGCTAACAACATATCAATGCCAAGCAACTGATTCGCCTCATTCCAACGATCCATATAACCTGTTTCAAATAAAGTCTTTTCATTACTCGGTGCAACAATCCAATAGTTACGTGCAATTTCTTGCTCTAATTGTTCAGGAGCCCACGTAGCACAACCTAAACACGCTAAAAATTTTTCAGGGGCATTAGGTTTTCCTAACACATCTAAAATATCACTCGAAACAGTCATCATCACATTAGGTGAAATTTGCTGACTTTGCGCAAAATGTTGTGAAGTTTGGGTATGCAAAATAAAACCTCTATCTTGCTTCACAGGCCCTCCACTCAAAACAATTTGATCTTTGGTATAATCACGCTGATTTGCCATTAAAAAATCCATTTTAGCCAATAATTCCATTACTGAAAGATCCGTTGGTACTGTGATCATTAGTCCCATAGAACCCTCACTATTATGCTCACAGATATAAATGACAGAACGCTCAAAATAATCATCGTCCATATCAGGTGTTGCAATTAAAAAGTGATTTTTCAAATTCATCATTCGCTTAAATCCCCAAAACAAAGTTGCAAAGCAGTAATCGCAGCCAGTGATGCAGTTTCCGTTCTTAATACTCGTTTTCCTAATAGCACTTCTGTAAATCCTTGTTGTTCTGTCATCGCAATTTCATCAGCCGACAACCCACCTTCTGCACCAATCAACAGACGAACACCTGCTTGTGGCACAGTCGTTAATTGCTTAATACCTTGTTTGGCTCGTGGATGTAAATTTAATTTCAGCATTTCATCTTGTTCCTGACACCAATCTGTCAGTTTCATTATCGGACGAATTTCAGGAATAGTGTTACGCCCGCACTGCTCACAGGCTGCAATCGCAATTTTTTGCCACTGCTGTAATTTTTTACCTTGACGATCGCTATCTAACTTAACACCACAACGCTCCGACCAAAGAGGAGTAATTACATTCACACCTAATTCAACGGATTTTTGAATGGTAAATTCCATACGATCGCCACGAGAAATCACTTGCCCCAAATGAATCGGAAAATGAGATTCACGATCATCAAAAGTTTGCGATAAAATCTCAACTTCAACACGTTTTTTAGTGGTTTCCGTAATCACAGCGTCAAAAGTGTGGCTCGAACCATCAAACAGGATCAACTCCTGCCCCACATTCATACGCAATACACGCCCAACGTGATTCGCTGCGTCCTCACTCAAACTACATTCTTTTTTCCCTGCTAATGGTGCTGGGTGGTAAATTCTTGGTTTTCTCATTGTTATTATATTTTCTCTAAAATTATTTATCTTCTATAAATCTCATCTAGAATTTTACTTGCTCAAGCTAGCAACTCATTAATATTTTGGTATATATTCTAAATAGTATACTATTACCATTTTTTCCATTATTATGTCTTGTTGTACTAAATATAATAATTAAAGAGCAAACAAACCTGCAATTATAGAAAATAGCTCAGCACCTAAAACTATAAACTCACCAGTCTCTTTTAACTTTTCTCTAGAAGGCTTTGGTAAATTTGTTAATTTTGATAATCCTTTTAAAGTGTTTTCTTCATTATCACAATTTTCATCCATATTTTTAGTACTGTATTTCTTCAATATATTTACTACTTCTTCTATCTTACTACTAATATTCTGCTCACTAATAGATAAATAAAGATTTTTTTGAGATCTTGTTATAAGTACATAGATTTTTCTAAAAAATATATTTTTATCGGAATTATAAGATGTATGTAAAAAACTATTAAAACTATGAATAATAATATTTTTTGCTTCAAGACCTTTGACTGATTGCATAGTCATCACTCTAATAACATCATCTTTATTAATTTTTCTTACAATATCTTCAATTATTGCTTTTTGATTTTTTGAATGTGTTAAAACTATTGTTTCTTCTTTTTGCTTTTTAAGTAAATTTTCTAAGTCTATAAATTTATCCCAATCATCAATATAAATATTTCCATCCTCTAATACACAATTTATATCATTTAAAAAATCATTATTTAAATATTTTGCTCTTTTATAATATTGATTTATCTTTGTATCTTTAGATAGAATTTCAAAAGCACATTTTGATATATTCGAAGGTGTTCTATAAACATTCTTAAGATTTTTAACCCTACCTTGCATTGAAATTTTTTCAAATTTAGGATGATGGAAAACCTGAGCAATACTATCCATAGAATATGGATAAAATTTTTGAGCTTCATCTATAAAAAAAATACAATCTTGAATTTCTTCATAAATTAGGCGAATAAATGCTTTTGGCATATCTTGTGTTTCATCACAAATAACATAATCTATTGGGTTGAATTTTAAATATTCTTTTAGTTTTTTTCTAAATTCTGAAATAGCAACATCCCCTTCAAAGACTTCAAATTTATCTTCTATATAGCTATTTTCATCCAACCCTATCCTTTTATAATCAAATTTTATTTCTTTTAAAAAACCTAAAATAGATTTTATATTTATATTTTTCTTATATTTATTTTCTTCAAAAATATTTTCTAAATTGTTGACTAATTTTTTATTAAAACATAAAACTAAAAATTTCTCACTACAATCTTTATGTAATCTATTATTAATAAAATGACTTAAAATTACAGTTTTACCAGTACCAGCAACACCTCTAATAATTCTAAATCCATCAGTATAGCCATTTAAAACACTTAACTGTTTATGGTCAAAAAAAAGTATTTCATCATTACTGATGATTGGTAATATTTTATCTTTTGTTTTTGCAATTTTTTTCTTATCTATCAATAAGGATGCAACCTCTAAAAACTGTTTTTTATTTGGTAAACATGTCACTTGAGTCTTAAAAAATCTTTTGAAATTTTCTTTTGCCTGTAAATCTTCTTTAAAGAAAGAATTAATTTTATATGCATTTAAACTCGCGTGTTCTTTAAAAAACTCTCTAGCATCTTCATAAGTTAAAGAAGGGAATATAATTCTAAACTCTACATTAATAGGCACTTCACCTAGCCTATCTTTAATTTTTCCTAATAACAAATTACGATATTGTTTTGCTTGTTCAAAGGGATTATTTTTACTTATATCTAATTTAGTCCAATTCTTAACTTCAATAACAAATATTCCATATACAGGATGTAGAAGAATAACATCAACTTCTCTACTTGAATTAAAATCTTCAATTTGAATTTTAGGAAGAATAAAAAAATTACTATATTTTCCTTTCCCTTTTAGTAATTTTGTTATTGCTTCTATTACTTCAACTTCTCCATTATTTCCTTTTGATATTCTTTGAAAAACATTTAATAAAGATTTCATTTTCCTTGCTCCTAAATTTACATCGTATGATTTAAGCTACAATCAACTATCAAAATATCATTTCTATTTTTTAACGTAATATTTGTATTATCTCAACTTCAACGTCACTAACCCCACCAACACCAACATCAAAGTAATAATCCAAAATCGCATAATTACACGTGGTTCTGGCCAGCCTTTGAGTTCAAAGTGATGATGAATAGGTGCCATTCTGAAAATACGTTTTCCTCGTAGTTTAAATGACCCAACTTGTAAAAGAACAGAAAGGGTTTCTACGACAAACACACCGCCCATAATAACAAGTAACAATTCTTGACGAACTAAAATTGCGATAACGCCCAATGCTCCGCCTAATGAAAGTGAGCCGACATCGCCCATAAAGACTAATGCGGGGTAGGTGTTGTACCATAGGAAGCCAAGCCCTGCACCAACAATGGCGGTACACACAACAGCTAATTCACCACTAAATTTGATAAATGGAATATGTAAATATTGAGCGAAGTTGATATTCCCTGTTGCCCACGCAATCAAACCGAATGCAGCTGCAACCATAATAGTTGGGACGATGGCTAGACCGTCTAAGCCGTCTGTTAAGTTTACGGCATTACTCGTACCCACGATCACAAAATAACCTAAAACAATGTAAAAAATCCCTAACTGTGGCATAAATTCTTTAAAGAATGGTACGACTAATTGTGTTGCGGCGGTGTCTTTACCGATAGCGTACATACCAAAAATTGCCACTAATGCGATGACTGAAAGCCAAAAATATTTCCAGCGAGCGATTAAACCATCAGTGCTTTGACGTGTGATTTTCCAGTAATCGTCCACAAAACCAACTACGCCATAGCCAAAGAGAACGAACATCACAAACCACACATAAGGGTTGGCTAAATTTGCCCATAATAGAACACTTACACCAATTGCAAACAGAATAATAATTCCGCCCATTGTTGGTGTGCCACGCTTTTTATAATGGCTTTCTGGTCCATCGTGACGTACTTCTTGTCCAAATTTTAAGATTTGTAAACGACGAATAACTTTTGGTCCAATCCATAAACCAATCCCCATAGCGGTTAATAACGCCATAATGGCACGAAATGTAATATATGAAACTACGTTAAACGCAGTGTTATATTGCACTAAATATTCTGCAAGCCAAACTAACATTGTTCATCCTTATTACTTAATTGTTCAACTAAAAGAGCGATTAACTCTTCCATTTTTTGACTACGTGAGCCTTTTGCCAATAATACAAGCGGTTGCTTTTGTTGTACTTTTTGCAAAATTACTGGCATTAAAAAATCACTCATTGCTTGTTTATTGGTAAAATGATGTGCGGAATTATTACTGATCACCGCACTTTCTTTACCAAAAGAAACCACCAAATCAAGCTTAGCGTCCTTGACAAAATCCGCTATCTGTTGATGACATTGTTTACTTTCACTACCTAACTCACCCATATCAGCGACAGCTAAAATTCTAAATGCAGGGTAATTTTTTAATACTGAAACCGCAGATTTTAATGAGCCCACATTGGCATTATAAGTATCATCAATCAGTAATAACTTCTCATTGATTTCAATCGGATACAAACGCCCTTTTACTTTTGATTGTTGTTCAAGACCTAATTTTACGGCTTTCAAATCTGCCCCCACCGCCATCGCAAGTGAAGTCGCCGCCAACGCATTACTGATATTATGTTCGCCCAAATAAGAGGAATGAATTTCAATCTCACCTTGTGGCGTGCCTAAAATAAAATTTGCACCATTTAAGGTTAATTGAATATTTTTCGCATAAAAATCTACTGACTGATCACTGGCTGAGAAAGTTTGTGTTTTTCTATTTGCGATCCTTTGTTGCCATAAATTTTTCCACTCTGAGTAATCTAAATTAACAATCGCTGTGCCATCATCTGCCAAACCTTGATAAATCTCACCTTTTGCCTTTGCAACACCTTCCAGCGAGCCAAAGCCTTCTAAATGTGCAGAGGTTACATTATTGATTAAGCACGCATCAGGTTTCACCAAATCAACAGTATAAGCAATCTCACCTAAGTGATTTGCCCCTAGCTCAACCACCGCAAATTTATGGTTTTCATTTAATCGTAGCAAGGTTAAAGGCACACCTAAATCGTTGTTTAAATTACCAAAGGTAAACAACACCTCATCAGAACAAGCGGTCACATTTTGCAAAATTTTTGCAACCATTTCTTTCACCGTTGTTTTACCTGATGATCCAGTAATCGCAACCGTTTTTGGATTGATTTTTGCTTTTAGCCATTTTCCCAACTGACCTAAGGCCAAACGAGTATCTTTCACAATCAGTTGTGGCACATTGATATCCATTTCTCGCTCAACCACAACCGCTACACAACCTTGCTCAACGGCTTGGGTTAAATAATTATGAGCATCAAAATTTTCGCCTTTTAATGCAAAAAATAGTCTATTTTCCACTGCTTGACGAGTGTCGGTGCTAATGTTTTCAATACTGATGTTTTCATCGCCTACTAAATGAGCATTGAGAATATCAGCAATCGTTTTCAAATTTAATTTAATCATTGATATATTTCTTCACTTCTTCTTGGTCTGAAAAATGATATTTTTTCATACCAATAATTTGATAATCTTCGTGTCCTTTACCCGCAATTAACACTACATCTTTTGAATCAGCTTTTGCCATTGCTTCTTGTATTGCATATTGTCGAATGTGCATTACCGTGACTTTTTTCGGTTTGATAAAACCTTTTAAAATGTCATCGGTAATGGTTTCAGGATCTTCAGTGCGTGGGTTATCGTCCGTTACGATCACTTTGTCTGCATAACGCTCAGCAATTTCTGCCATTTGTGGGCGTTTACCCGTATCACGATCGCCACCGCAACCAAATACGCACCATAAATCGCCTTCGCAATGTAAACGTGCTGCCTGCAAAGCTTTTTCAAGGGCATCTGGCGTATGAGCATAATCTACAATAGCAGTTGGATTTCCTTCTGCATTAAATGATTCCATACGTCCACATACACCTGTTAGAAGCGGTACGATTTTAATCAAATTTTGCAAATTATGTCCTAATGCTAATAAAGTCGCTAATGCGGTAAGTAAATTGCTAACATTAAATGCTCCAATCAATTTACTTTCAATTTTGCCATCGCCCCAACTTGATGAAAATTCAATGCTTGCACCTTGTTGATTAAAAGTAATGTGTGTTGCTTGTAACCACTGTTTTTGAGTTATTGTCGCTTTTGGATCACAACTGACTGCAACCGCATTCGGTAATTGTTCGAGCCATTTTTTACCCACCTCATCATCAAAATTGATGATTTTATGTTGAGTATTTAATTCACTGAATAGACGAAATTTTGCCTTTTCATATTCATCCATTGTTTTATGGTAATCCAAATGATCACGGCTTAAATTGGTAAACACCGCCACATCAAATTCCAATGCTTCCACACGATGTTGCACTAAACCGTGAGATGATACTTCCATTGCACAAAAATCAGCTCTTTGCTCTACAAATTGTGATAAGTATTGCTGAATTTCAACTGCTGAACCTGTTGTATTAATCGCCTCTTGCATATTAGGATACAAACCATTTCCAATCGTTCCCATTACTGCTGATTTACCACCCATTAGGTGATGCCATTGTGCTAAAAGCTGTGCAACAGTCGTCTTACCATTTGTTCCTGTTACCCCAACTAAGGTTAATTTTTTTGAAGGATTAGCATAAAATTCACCTGCGATTTGTGAGACTTTTTGTGCTAAATTAGGAATGCAAAGGATAGTACAAGCGGTAAGATTTTTTTCATTTTTTGCAAATTTTTGCTCAAATGTTACCGCTTGTTGATCGTTTTCTGCTTCACTTAAAATTAAGCAAGCGCCTTGTTCTATCGCTGTTGGAATAAAATCTCGTCCATCAACTTGATGTCCTTTTAGAGCAATAAATAAATCACCCTGTGCAACTTGACGACTATCTAAACAAATATGATTTAACTCCATAACTGGTAATTCAGCAAGCTCTGGAATGATATGAATTAAACGTTTCATTATTCTTCTTCATTTCCTAAATTATCTGGTTTAACGTTACGCTCTTTTAACGTATAACCCATTATTTTTGAGAATACAGGGGCTGAAATAGCACCACCATAATATTTTTTACCTCTCGGTTCATTTATTAGCACCACTAAAGCAAAGCGTGGATTACTTGCAGGGGCAACGCCTGCGGTATAAGCAAGATATTTTTCTACATATACCCCTTTTTCAAGCTTCTGAGCAGTTCCTGTTTTAACCGCCACACGATAACCATCAACAGCAGCTTTGACTCCTCCGCCTCCTTTTTTGGCAACACTTTCCATCATATGCACCACATCTTTCGTAATTTTTTCAGGTAACACACGTTCACCAATAATAGGAGGAGTGACTTTGGTGATAGAAAGAGGACGGTAAATACCAAAGCTACCCAGTGTTGCATAAGCTCTGGCTATTTGTAATGGTGTTGCCATTAGACTATAACCATAAGAGATTGCAGCGCGATCAATATCTGACCAACGATCACGACTTCCATCTCTCCCAATTTGTTCATTTAAACCTAATCCTGTATCTTTCCCAAATCCTACTTTTGAATATGTATTTACCAGTACATTGGGGGACATACGTAATGCAAGACGACTAACTCCGACATTACTTGATTTTTGTAAAATTCCTTCAATAGAAAGTTTTTCTCGTGGAGCAACATCATGAATACGCTTTTGTCCTATATAAAATGGACGAGTATTAATCACTTCATCTTTATAAGTAACTCCATTTTGTAATGCCGTTAAGATCACAAAAGGTTTTACTGTGGAAGCAGGTTCAAAGGTATCAGTAATAGCAAGGTTTCGTGCTAAAGATGATTTATATTCTTTTCGATTATTTGGATTAAAAGAAGGTGCATTTGCCATCGCTAACACCTCTCCAGTATGAATATCGACCAACACAGCAGTACCTGATTTTGCTTTTTGCTCTATTACCGCTTTTTTTATCTCACGATAAGTCATCGTTTGTAATTCTTCATCAATACTTAACACAACATCTTGAGGATCATACTGTTTTTCATCACGAATATGTTCGATCACATTACCTCGAAAATCTTTACGGATGACTTTCTTTCCATCCTTACCAATCAATAACGAATCAAAACTTCTTTCCAATCCTTCTATGCCATGTTCATCATTCATATCTGTAAAACCAACTAACTGTGATACAGCCTCTGCCAACGGATAAACACGTAAATATTCTGTTTTTAACACTAATGCATTAATTTTAAGCTCTTTTGCATAATTCCCGATTTCCTCTGAGCGATGGCGAGCGATATACGCAAAACGGCGTTGGGAATATTTGTATATTTTTGCCATTAAATGACGATACGTTTGTCCTAAATTTTTAGCTAACGCCTGCCACTTTATTTTTTCAATTTTTGCAGCGTCTTTATCTAAACGTACAAACTCTGAATAAGGATTATTGTGTACTTTGGTCAACAATAAATTGTAATCAAGCCCTGTTACCTGTGAAAGTAGTGTCCAATATTTATCACTTTTAGGATTTAAAATCATTCGAGGATTATATTTAGGTTTTTTCTTAGATTTTAAAAAACGGCTTAAATTGGCTTGAATTTCACTGGCAGAACGTCCTGTTTCCATTGCCAAAATTTTCCAACGGCTACGACTACGCTTTATTTGAGTTTCAAAATATAATTTTGGATCTAAAGTAATTGAATAACGAGGATCACTCACTGAAATCAAACGATGGTTACGATCTAAAATACGGCCACGTGTAAAATGAATCTGCTGAGTACGAATTGAACGATCATTAGCTTCTTCAATTAATCTTTTTGAATCAACAAGTTGAATATAAGCAACTTTGCCAATTAGCCCAAATACCATTACCGCAATGGTAAAATAGACCCAATAAAATCGAAAAGGTAAATAACTCTTTACTTTATCTTCTGTGACAGCTTTTTTAGCCTGTTTTTTTTGAGATTTTAATTTTGCTGGTTCCATCATTTACTCAACTATTATCACTTCTTGCTCTTTCTGAATAGATTGCAACCCAAATTTCTTTGCTGCTGCCTCAACACGTAATTTCTGTGTTTTTGAATTTTCTTCTAGCTGTAAATGAACATATTGATCATTTAATTTATGCTTCTGTTTCACCAACAGCTCTTGCTCTGCGATCAACAAGCGGGTCTTATGAGTGAGCCAAACCGTTGAAATTGCTGTGCCTGTCAATAAAATCAACAAAAAAATTGCTAATTTATTATGATTGACTAAATCATCAAAAATAACCTGTCGTAATGGATAACGTTCATTTGCCATTCGTTCTTTTACCTTGTTATAACTCGTTTCTCTGCAACACGTAGTACCGCACTACGTGAGCGTGGGTTGATTTTAATTTCATTTACACTAGGTTTAACCGCTTTACCCACTGTTTTTAAAGGAATATCTTTATTTAACTCACTTTCTAAAATAGGCAACCCTTTTGGAACAACCTTCCCCTTGCTATTTTTACGCATAAACTGTTTAACCATTCTATCTTCCAACGAATGAAAACTAATAATAGACAATCGTCCTGCTTCATTAAGTACATCAATAACCGAATTTAACGCTTTTTCTAGCTCATCCAGTTCACTATTAATATAAATACGAATAGCTTGAAAAGAACGAGTAGCAGGGTGTTTATGCTTATCTTTAAAAGGTACAGCTTCTGCGATAATTGATGCGAGCTGCAAAGTACGAGAGATTTTCTCAACGTGAGACTGATTATAAGAAACAATGGCTGTCGCAATACGCTTCGCAAAACGTTCCTCGCCAAAGGTTTTTAGCACCCAAGTCAAATCGTCAATAGACACCCGTGCTAACCACTCCATTGCGGATAACCCTTTTGTGGTATCCATTCGCATATCCAAAGGACCATCTTTCATAAAGCTAAAGCCCCGTTCCGCTTCATCAAGTTGTGGCGAAGATACGCCAAGATCGAGTAAGATACCGTCAATTTTGCCTGTTAATTGTAATTTTTCACAAATTTCAGGAATAAAAGAAAACGCATTATGTTCAATATGAAAACGAGGATCAGAAATCGTTTGAGCTTCGGCAATCGCACGAGGATCACGATCGATAGCAATCAAATGCCCTTTTTCTCCTAATTGACTTAAAATTAACCGAGAATGTCCACCACGTCCAAAAGTACCATCAATATAGATACCATCAGGCTTAATCGCTAATCCATCTACTGCCTCATTTAATAAAACAGTGATATGTTGGGGGGCATTGCTCGTCATTATTGCACCAATAAGTTAAAAGTAAGTTACAAACTTGAAATTTTAACGATTTACACTTGATACGGCAAGCTGTTTTATCCATCTTCCTCTGTGTACATTTTTATTTTAGTGAGTTAAAATTACTTTTTTATTTCAAACTGGTAAAAAAATCTGTGAAAAAAGCCACTTTTTACCTTCTTCAACAACAAAAAATAGGCGAATATGATGCTATTATTTCTATAGCATGTGATTTGGCAGCAACAGCTTGGCGATCAGGTAAGCGAGTATTGATTAGTTGCGAAAATGAAGAGCAAGCTTTAAATATTGATGAAGTATTATGGGCAAGAGATCCTGATCAGTTTGTGCCACATAATCTATCAGGTGAAAGCACAACTTATGCCACTCCAGTGGAAATAAGTTGGAAAGAAAAACGTAACACACAACGCAGAGACTTATTGATCAACTTACAAAATCAACTACCTGATTTTATCAGTAGCTTTAACCAAATTATTGATTTTGTCCCTGTTGAAGAAACACAAAAAGTACAAGCACGTGAACGTTACAAACAATTACGCCAATTAGGTTGGCAGTTAGATACTGAGAAAATAGATTAACAACAAGCGGTTACATTTTTATAAAAATTTGTAAAATTATCACCAAACTACGTAAAGACAGGATCGGCCCTGTCTAAAAAATTAAAACAAAAAACAGAGAATCCACAATGACACAAACATTTGAAATGGCAGATCGTTTTAATGCCAGCGCAGTAGAACAAGCACTTTATAAACACTGGGAAGAAAGTGGTTATTTTAAACCGACAATGACGGAAAATAATCCAAGCTTTTCAATCGCTATCCCACCGCCAAATGTAACAGGTAGTTTACATATGGGACACGCATTCCAACAAACTTTAATGGATACTTTGATCCGTTTTAATCGTATGGAAGGCAACAATACCCTTTGGCAAGCAGGGACTGACCACGCGGGTATCGCAACGCAAATGGTGGTTGAGCGTAAGATTGCAGCCGAAGAAAACAAAACTCGTCACGATTATGGACGTGATGCATTTATTGATAAAATTTGGGAATGGAAATCACAATCAGGTGGCACAATTTCTGAACAAATGAAACGTTTAGGTAACTCAGTGGACTGGGAACGTGAGCGTTTTACAATGGATGATGGTTTATCGGAAGCAGTAAAAGAAGTGTTCGTTCGCTTACACGAAGAAGGCTTGATTTATCGTGGTAAACGCCTTGTAAACTGGGATCCAAAACTTCACACTGCGATTTCAGATTTAGAAGTTGAAAACAAAGAATCAAAAGGCTCTATGTGGCATTTCCGCTATCCATTATCGAACGGTGAGAAAACTGCAGACGGCAAAGATTATGTAATTATTGCTACTACTCGTCCTGAAACAATGCTTGGCGATACGGCGATTGCGGTACACCCAGAAGATGAGCGTTATCAAGCGTTAATCGGTAAAACAGTATTATTACCATTAGTAAACCGTGAAATCCCAATTATTGCCGATGATTATGTAGAAAAAGAGTTTGGAACGGGTGTGGTTAAAATTACCCCAGCTCACGATTTTAACGACTATGAAGTAGGTAAACGCCATAATTTACCGATGATCAACATTATGACGATCAATGCAGATATCCGTGATGTGCCAGAAGTAGTGGGATCAAACGGTAAAGAATTAGCGAATTTTGACGCTAAAATTCCTGCGGATTTCCGTGGGCTAGAGCGTTTTGTGGCGCGTAAAAAAGTCGTTGCTGATTTAGAGGCATTAGGCTTATTAGAAAAAATTGAACCACACGAATTAAAAGTGCCTTATGGCGATCGTGGTGGTGTGCCGATTGAACCAATGCTAACGGATCAATGGTATGTTGCGGTACAAGAATTAGCAAAACCTGCAATTGAAGCGGTGGAAAATGGCGATATTCAATTCGTACCAAAACAGTATGAAAACTTATATTTCTCGTGGATGCGTGATTTACAAGACTGGTGTATTTCTCGCCAATTATGGTGGGGACACCGTATTCCTGCGTGGTATGACGAGCAAGGTAATGTTTACGTTGGTCGTGATGAAGCAGAAGTGCGTCAAAAACATAATATCGCTGAAAATATCGCATTACGCCAAGATGATGATGTGCTTGATACTTGGTTCTCATCAGCACTTTGGACATTCTCAACCTTAGGTTGGCCAAAACAAACACCTGAGTTAAAAATGTTCCACTCAACGGACGTATTGATCTCTGGTTTTGATATTATTTTCTTCTGGATTGCACGTATGATTATGATGACGTTGCACTTTGTTAAAGATGAAAATGGTAAACCACAAGTACCATTCAAAACGGTGTATATTACTGGTTTAATTCGTGATGAAAATGGTCAAAAAATGTCAAAATCTAAGGGGAACGTACTTGATCCATTAGATATGATTGATGGTATTGATTTAGAATCGCTTGTTAAAAAACGTACTGGCAATATGATGCAACCACAACTTGCAGCAAAAATTGAAAAATCAACTCGCAAGCAGTTTGAAGATGGCATTGCCGCTCACGGAACGGACGCTTTACGATTTACCCTTTCAGCATTAGCAACCAACGGACGTGATATCAACTGGGATATGAAACGTCTTGAAGGCTATCGTAATTTCTGTAATAAATTATGGAATGCGAGCCGTTTTGTATTAACCAATGAAAAATTAGATTTAAGCGAAGGCGAGATCGAATATTCTGTGGCAGATCGTTGGATCGAATCTGAATTTAACCGCACCGTTGAAACATTTAGAAACAGCTTAAAACAGTTCCGTTTTGACCTGTGTGCAACAGCAATTTACGAGTTTACTTGGAATCAATTCTGCGACTGGTACTTAGAATTAACTAAGCCTGTTTTTGCAAACGGCACACAAGCTCAAATTCGTGGTGCAAGTTACACCTTGATTAACGTTTTAGAAAAATTATTACGTTTATCACACCCAATGATGCCATTTATCACCGAAGAAATTTGGCAAAAAGTGAAAGGTTTTGCAGACATTGAAGCTGACACCATTATGCTACAAGCTTTCCCACAAGTGGAAAGCGAATTAACAGATCTTGACGCTGAAAAATCAATGAACTGGTTAAAAGACGTGGTAACGGCAGTGCGTAATATCCGTGCAGAAAGCAACATTGCACCAAGCAAAGCATTAACTTTATTATTCAGAAATGCAACTGAAAATGACCGTGTAATGTTAGCTCAAAATGAGGAATTATTAAAAGCCATCGCTAAACTTGACGAAGTGAATTTGCTAAATACCGATGAAAAAGCACCCCTTAGCGTGGCAAAATTAGTGGGTAATACCGAAGTGTTAGTGCCAATGGCTGATTTCATCAATAAAGATGCTGAACTTGCTCGCTTAAACAAAGAGATTGAGAAATATCATAACGAAATTAGTCGTATTGAGAAAAAACTCGGTAATAAAGCCTTTGTTGCCAAAGCACCTGCTCAGGTTATTGAAAAAGAAAAAGCCAAAATGGCAGATTACCAAGCGGGATTAGAAAAATTACAAGTTCAATATAAAGAAATTGAAGCACTGTAATTAAGTTAAAGTGAGTAGACATAAAACTATTATGCCTCTATGGTTATCTCAAAACTAACACAATATTAAGCGGTGAGTTACAATAAAAAATTTGCAAATTTCTGATTGTAACTCACCGCTTATTTATGATTTACTCTGGTGTAATCCAACTCACCTTCCAACTTCCAGTACCTTCAGGAACAAGAGTTTTAGTTAAATAAGGCAGAATGGATTTCATCTGTTTTTCTAGCTGCCATGGAGGATTGATAACTATCATTCCGCTTGCTGTCATTCCACGTTGGTCAGAATCAGGGCGTACAGCAAGTTCAATTTGTAAAATTTTACGAATACCCGTTTCTTCTAAGCCTCGTACCATACGCTTAATATGTTGACGTAATACAACTGGATACCAAATTGCATAACAACCTGTTGCAAAGCGTTTATAGCCTTCACGAATTGCGGTTACTACTAATTCATAATCTTCTTTTAATTCATAAGGTGGATCTATTAACACCAAACCACGCTTCTCTTTCGGAGGTAAAGCTGCTTTTAATTGTTGAAAACCATTTTCACGTTTGGTAACAACATTTGCTCTTTTAGCAAATTCATTACGTAATAACGGGTAATCTTTAGGATGAAGCTCTGTTAACAATGCTCTATCTTGCCCTCGAAGTTGTTGTATAGCAAGCAAGGGAGAACCTGCATAAAAACGTAATTTTTCTTTATTAATCCTTTTAATTTCAGCTACATAGTTAGCGACCTCTGGAGGTAAATCATTGCGATCCCAAAGTCGCACAATACCTTCAATATACTCCCCTGTTTTTTCTGCTTCTCTACTCAATAAACTATAGCGCCCTGTACCCGCATGAGTATCAAGATAAAAAAATCCTTTTTCTTTTTGCTTTAATGATTCTAAAATTAAAAGTAAAACGATATGCTTTAATACATCCGCATGGTTGCCTGCATGAAAACTATGACGATAACTTAACATTTTGGTTCTCTTTTTTATAAAATAGAAGCTATTCTAACTTAATATGAGTATAATTTATAGAATGAAATCAGATCTAAATATTAAAAATGGCTGGCTAACCCAAAGTAAGCGGGTACTTTCTCCCCATTTTTCGCAACGTCCTAATGTTGATGATATTTCATTATTAGTTATTCACTACATTAGTCTTCCTCCCGAACAATTTGGAGGAGATTTTATTGATCGATTTTTTGAAGGAACCTTAGATCCTAAACTACATCCTTATTTTGAAGAGATTAAAGAGTTAAAAGTGTCTTCACATTGTTTAATCAACCGCTTAGGTGAGATCACTCAATATGTAAGCTTTAACGATATGGCTTGGCACGCTGGTACTTCTTGCTTTCAGAAAAGAGAAAAATGTAATGAATTTTCTATTGGGATAGAATTAGAAGGGAGCAATGAACAACCTTTTACGGAATATCAATATCAAAGTCTTGTTAAATTAACAAAAATTATCATTCAACACTACCCTCAAATTACCTTAGAGCGTATCGTTGGACATTGCGATATCGCGCCACTACGTAAAATTGATCCTGGTAAGTACTTTGATTGGGTATATTATAGAAAATTACTCACACTATAGCGGTATGATGTGATGAAAAAAATGCAAAATTGTTAAGCTTATAAAAAATGCTCCTATTAAGGAGCATTTTCATTACATCAACTATTTTTTCGGTTATTTAAAAAACTCGCCCGCATCAAAGCAATTGCAATTCCAATAAACAAACCCATAAATGTTGCAGCTAAAAGTACAAGCAAGCTTCTTTTCAATGGAAAGCTTAACGAATTTACGACATAAGGCGATGCCACCGAGCTATATAGTGAACTCCCTTTATTAAGAAACAGCGTATTATACTTTTCTAATAACAACATAAAGACTTGCTGTGATTTATTAATTTTTTCAGCTGTTTGTGCAAAAATAGAAGGTAATAGATTAACTACTTTCTGTTGGTTCTCCACATCTACATTATTGATATTACCACTGATCATATCAATTTCTTTTTCCAGTGAAAATAATTTCTCTGAAGCCGCAATTCTTTTATTAATAATCTCTTTTTTAAGATCTGATGAAGATACTTTAGAACCCAAATCTAATAAATCATTTAATACATTTTGATCTAAATTTGCTTCAATAGCTCGCTGTTTCAAAGGTTGTTGTGAGTGAGTACTTACACCAGTGTTACTGTTCAATTTTGTTAAGACAAAATCGTAAGCCTCTATCTTTTTCTGGATTTCCGCTCTATCTAGCTCTTTTACTCTTAATTGAGAAAAAATCTGTATTTCTAAAAATTTATTGTGTTTAATTAACTCTGGAGAAACTGAGTAGGCGTAAGAGCGCATAACATTGATATCATTATTAATAATATCATTCACCTTACGACTTAGATCATTGAGATTTTGATCACCAATAGAGATTGAGTGACTTCCTTGCAGTCCTGATAAACCTTTAAATGCAGCACTTAAATCTTTACTATAACTCAATAACTTATCATAATTATCAATAATTGCGGCCTCTTTATCATAAACAAAACTTTCCTTAGGATAAGAAATATTTGGATTAATCAACCCTTTCTTAATTGAATTTTCTGCCCAAGTGTTTACTATCACTTTCAATAATTCTTTAGCCCGTTCATCAGCAAGCCTTATTTTAGATAAATCTAAAGTCAAAGTAATATAAGTCTGCGTATTATTTTTCAATAATTTTAATGCCTCTTTAACTTCTTTCACTTGCTCTTGAGGAATTTTTTTCTGAGCTAAACTCTGTAATAATGATGCTTCCGTATCTTTAATTAATGCATTTGTGGCATCAACAGAAATGGCATCAAAAAACAATTTTATATCCGTATCAATATGCGTACTCTCTAAAGAGGATTTAATATTTTCAGGGCTAATAATATCTTCTGGAGAAAAACTTGTTCCATTAGGATAGTTTTTATCCCCTGAAGCAATAAATTCTACCGCAATAGGATAACTCACTGCTTTTGGTGCATAAAAGGCTAATTTAGAAAATTGGAATGCTCCTCCCAGCAATAAAAAAGCCAGTGTGAAAGCAATAATTAAACCTCTTTGTCTAAAGAGGTTTTTTATAATCGCCAATAAATCAATTTCATCATCAATTATTGGGCTATTTGTGTCGTTCATATTTTTTTCCATATGTTTATTTATTTTCATTAAATGCGTAAAAACAACTTATTTTTACTCTATATTCATCGCTATTATAACAAATTGTTTACTATTCCAAAGCAAATTTTATGCTTCTGTAACTAAATATTCTCTAACTGGCGATGCCTAATCTTCACTGTATAATCTTTATTTTTGAGATAATGATACAGTTGTTCTGCGACAAAAACAGAACGGTGTTTACCACCAGTGCAACCAATAGCAATAGTTAAATAACTACGGTTATTTTTTTCTAAAAAAGGTAACCAAGAGACTAAATATTGGTTGGTTTGTTCAACAAATTGATTCACAATAGTGTGTTGTGATAAAAAATCTATAACGGGTTGTTCCAAACCTGTCATTGGACGTAGATCTATATCCCAGTGTGGATTAGGCAGAAAGCGTACATCAAAGACATAATCCGCATCAGAAGGAATACCATATTTAAAACCAAATGATTCTACAATAATATAAAGCTCTCTGTTTTCTTCTCCTCGTAATAAATTACGTAATTTATCTGCCAAATCATGTGTGGAAAGAAAGGTAGTATCAATAATATCATTAGCATATTGATATAAGGGCTCCAATATTTTTGTTTCTAATCTAATCGCACTATCAAGAGACAGATCTTGAGTTGAAAGAGGGTGTAAACGACGAGAATCACTGTAGCGTTGAACCAAAACATTAGGATCACAATCCAGAAAAATAAATCTTATATCAAGATATGATGGAAGCTCTGCTAATGCCTCATCTAATTTTTCAATATAATTAGGAAGGTTTCGTACATCCAAACTGACGACAATAGAACGCTTGGTTTTGGATAAAATATTCACCAAATTAGGAATTAACGAAAGAGGGATATTATCTACACAATAATATCCCATATCTTCCAATGCCCTAAGTGCAACAGATTTACCTGAACCTGAACTCCCACTAATGATAATCAACTCCATCTTATATTCCTCTATTTCACACTAATTTTCACTTTGTTCCTGCTCGTTATTTTCTGTTGTCACTTGTATGTTATCTTCAATTTCTTTATTTTTTTGTTCTAATAAAACATCTGCATTATCAAATACAGACCAGATATCTTCTACAAATTTAGTTGTTCTTAACAACTTAGACAACTGTTTATTATTCAATATGGTTACAATTTTTTGAAAATCGCTTTTATACTCTTCATTTTCTTGATCAGGAAAAATTACCGCAAAAATTAAATCTATTTCTTTATTTTCAGCTGTTTCATAATCAATTGAATTTTCAAGCTGTAAAAAAATAGCAATGGGTTCCTCTCCTTGCCAATTTGGAAACTTCGTATGTGGTGCTGCGATGCCATAATTAATACAAGTTGAGCCTAATTTTTCACGTTTACACAAACAAGAAAAGCACTCTTCAGCAGATAGATTATCTTCTAAAGCTAAAGATTGTTGCACTAAATAATCGGCGGCCATAGTACCAATTACTTCCAATGCCCGTTTTTTACTTGAAAGGTAGACACCTAAACGAACTAACTCTGGTTTAAGATATTTTGTTAATTTCATTCTTTATTTTAGTCTTATATTCGTTTTATCAAACCAATTTACAGTTTAAATTGATCACCTAGATATACTTGTTTAACATCACTATTTTCGAGTATTTGTGCAGGGGTTCCCGTTGCTATCATTTTACCATCGCCCACAATATAAGCTCGCTCACACACATCTAATGTCTCTCTCACATTATGATCCGTGATTAATACTCCTAGCCCTCTTTCTTTTAAATTTACAATAATTTGCTTAATATCAATCACTGAAATAGGATCAACACCCGCAAAAGGTTCATCTAAAAGAATAAACTTGGGATTGGCAGCCAATGCCCTTGCAATTTCTACTCGACGGCGCTCTCCACCTGATAAAGACTGTCCCAAACTATGACGTATATGCTGAATATTAAATTCTGAAATTAATTCATCTGCCCTTGCTTTTCGTTGACAATGATCTAAATCTTTACGAACTTGTAATACTGCCATCAAATTATCATAAACACTTAAACGGCGAAAAATAGATGCCTCTTGAGGAAGATAACCAATACCTTTAATGGCTCTATTATGCATAGGTAGCAAACTAATATCTTCATTATCTATCTTGATTTTTCCAGCATCATGACGAACTAATCCGACAACCATATAAAAAGTAGTTGTTTTTCCTGCGCCATTAGGCCCCAATAATCCTACAATTTCCCCAGACTCAACATTCAAACTAACGTCTTTTACCACTTGTCGAGCTTTATAACTTTTTGCTAAATTTTCAACGTAAAGAGTTGACATTATTGACCTTTCTATTTATTTAACTGTGTTGGAATCAACGTTGTTTTAACTCGAGACATTTTTCCATCTCGAAGTGCTTTCAACTGCTGTTTTTTAACATCATAAGTGATTTTATTTGCTTTGACCGAACTATCCAGTTGTTGTAATTGAGCCGCACCCGTCAATGTTATAAATTCTGAACCTAAATCATAATGCATTTTGGAAGCTTGACCATTAACAGGTTTACCACTTTCAAGCATTTGATAAAACTTTACTGGCGAACCATAGGCAGTCATTACTTCACTTTTATTTTCTTGACGGACTACAATCACCTTTTCTGCTGTGATTTTAATTGTTCCTTGAGTAATAACTACATTTCCATTTAAAGTGATAGTATTTGTTTCCATATCAAAAGATTGACTTGCGGATTCAATATCAATGGGTTGTTCTGTATCACTATTTAAAGCATAAACAGGTACATTAATAACTAATAATATAGTCAAAATGAAAAACCGTAATATAAAATTCATTTTTTATCCTTAATATTCTGCTTCTGATTGTTTTAACTTAGTTGGCTCTATATGAGTTTTTACATTTTCTTTTAATACCACAAACTGTTTTTTCAAATTACCTTCTAAACCCTTTCCCATTGTACTAAAACCGATGCCTTTCGCTATTAATTTCTTATCAGTAAATACATCTTGAGTATTCAAATCCACAAAAAGCTGTTCTGTTTCAATTTGTTGTAGTTGCGACAGTCGGTCAAGACTTTTTATTTTAACGTTCCCTTCTAATCGCAATATCTTCTCTTTAGTAATTTCAGCATTATCAGACGTTAATTTCCATTTTTTTAATGCCTCTACCGAATCAAACAAATTAAATAATGGATTCATTAATTCAACTTGCCCCGTCTCCTCATAATGCTTTATCTCATCTGCTTGTACAAAATATTGGGGCTTACCATTTGTATCATAAGCAGAAGTGGTTGTCTTATTACCTATATATTCAGGCTGTCCAGCCTTCTTTATCAAACCATTCAAGTCTTGATTACTATTTTGCAGACCAAAATACCAGCCTGCCAATACAGCAACAATCATAATAAGTATGATATTTAAACGTAAATTCATAAAGATTCAATTATCTATATCGTAAAAAATGAAAGCCATCATATCATAAATTCATCTTAAAATATGATAATCCCCCAATAAATAAGCAGTGAACTTATTTCAATCTTAACTTTTGACCCACAAAAATTCTATTATTTTTAATATTATTTAATTTACTTAATTTTGCAGGTGTCGTGCCATACTTTCTCGCAAGAGAATATAACGTATCATCTTTCTTCACAACATAGCTTTTGATTGATCGTACTACTTTTTTCTGCGTTTTACGATGAATTTTAACTCTTTTAGTTGTTGGTTTTGCTTTTGTTTTACTTACAGCTTTATTTTTTGAGCTCGGTGTCGTTTTATGTGTTACCTTTCTTTTTGTTTGACTTGTTTTTTTCTTCTTCGTTTTCTTTGCAACAGGTATATTCACATAATTAGTACGACGGTAATTCACCAATCCAGTATAAATCGCTCTTGCTATTTTCTTTTGATAAGCACCGTGTGATAAGTTTCTCTCTTCTTTAGGATTAGATAAAAACCCCGTTTCCACCAGAATAGACGGAATGTCAGGTGAACGTAATACCGCCAAGCTTGCATGTTGTGGTGTACGTCTCACTAAAGGAACCACTTTTTTTAATTCCTTTAAAACATTCTTACCTAAATCATAGCCAGCTCGTTGAGCATGGGAAAATTGTAAATCTAAGACTGTAGTGTCAAGGTAACGCTCTTTATTACCAGATAAAACGCTACCTATGCCACCCAATAATTCAGACTGTTTCTCGTGATCCTCTAACCATTTCCCCATTTCATTGTTTGCTCGACGATTAGAAAGCACCCAAACAGAAGCTCCCCTCACACTTTTAGAGACAGGAGACACATCTGCATGGATAGAAACTAATAAGTTGGCTTTATGCTTACGAGCAACTTCTGAACGCTTATTTACACCGATATAATAATCTGAACGGCGTGTAAGTACTGCTTTAAAATTAGCATCTGAATCTAACAAACGCTTTAACTGTTTTGAAATAGCTAACGTAATATGTTTTTCTTTAACTCGTGATGACTTACCTATTGCTCCTGGATCTTTTCCTCCGTGTCCTGGATCAATCGCAATCACCATTTTGTGTTTTGCCACAACAACAGTTGGCATACCTAATAATACACTGAATAAGGCAATAAAAAGATAGTGTGTCCACTTTTTTATTCTTCTACTCATAAATCCTCGCTAATGTAGACATCTTATTTTTCATCTCTAATGTGTTAGGCTGTAACCTAATAATTCTTCCGTTACCATCATAATCAATCTGAATATCTAAATCTGCCTCTGCAATCACACCTTGACCTTTTTCTGCCCACTCTAATAAGCATAATGATTGCGCTTGAAAATAATCTCTAATTCCCATAAATTCCAATTCTTCAGGATCACTTAAACGATATAAATCAAAATGATAAATCGAATAAGGAGGCAAATGATATTCCTCAACTAACGTATAAGTTGGGCTTTTCACATTTCCATTATGCCCAAAAGCTTGCACAATGCTTCTTGTTAGTGTCGTTTTACCCGCACCAAGTTCCCCATTCAAATAAACAACCAGTGAACGATCACTATTTTTTGCAAAAAATTGTTTAAATGTGACCGCTAGTTTCTGACCAAATTGAAGCATTTCAGTTTCATTTTTAAATGAAAAAGTTAAATTTTGCATTTTCTAACACTTATAGTTGTATAAAATGAGTACGATAGAATTTTAACTCTTCAATCGATTCACGTATATCATCTAACGCTAAATGCGTATTTTTTTTCTCAAATTGCGTCAGAATATCAGGTTTCCAACGCATAGCGAGTTCCTTTAATGTGCTCACATCTAAATGACGATAATGAAAATAATCTGCTAGATCAGGCATATAACGATATAAAAAACGTTTATCTTGAGCAATACTGTTACCACAAATTGGGGAGCAATCTTTAGGTACCCATTTTTTTAAAAAGTCTATGGTTTGTAATTCTGCTGCCCGTTCTGTTAATTTACTCTGTTTAACACGCTCAACCAAACCATTTGCAGTATGTGTTTTTACACACCACTCACTCATTTTACTTAATAACTCATCACTTTGATGAATTGCCAATACAGGGCCTTCAGCTAATATGTTTAACTCTTTATCGGTAACAATGGTCGCTATCTCAATAATACGTTCTTTTTCAGGGTCAAGCCCTGTCATTTCAAGATCGATCCAAATTAAATTTTGTTTATCTTGTACCATCTGCTATTCCTTTACCTCTAACTTCAATCGTTGAATAAGCTGCTTATTCGCAGGAGGAAATTGTCCTGAATCTAATTCCGATTGGTGAATCCAGAATCCTTCCTGCCCCTCTCTACCAAACGGCTCTCCTACCCACTCTTCCACTAAATAAAAGAAAAATTCAATGGTTTTAGTTGGATAATCAAAAGTAAAATGTTCATAAGGAAAAGCGCCCAAAATATGAATGCCAATTTCCTCTTCAATCTCTCGTATCAAGGCTTGTTCTGGCGTCTCACCGTTATCTACCTTTCCACCAGGAAACTCCAAAGACTGCGCAAAATCCTGCCCTTCAAGACGTTGAGTCAAATAAATTTGCCCAAACTCATTTCGAATAATAGCAGCAGACACCTGTATAACAGGCTTAATTGTATTTTTGGGGTTAGGTTTATCACTCATATTCATTTTCCTCTGAACAACAATCCTCTAAATAAAATAAGCGGTACGATATGTATAGAAATTTGCAAATTTTTAACCTTATCTTACCGCTTATTCTCATTAAGTATAACTGGCTTTATTGCCATGACAATGTTTATATTTCTTACCGGAGCCACAAGGACAAGGTGCATTACGTGAAACTTTCTGTTTTGAAAAATCAACTTGAGAATCTTCATCACTAGTATGATAACCCGCCATCTCTTTTTCAGCAATGGCTTGACGCTGACGCTCAGCTTCTTCTACCTCTTCTTGGCTACGCACTTGAATACGACTTAATATACTAATCGTATTAAATTTCAATGTTTCTAGCATAGCAGTAAACATTTCAAATGACTCTTTTTTATACTCTTGTTTCGGATCTTTCTGAGCATAGCCACGTAAGTGAATACTTTTACGCAAATAATCCATTGATGATAAATGCTCTTTCCACAGTTCGTCAAGATTTTGTAGCATCACGCCCTGTTCAAAGTTACGCATTATCTCTGCTCCTACCAGTTGCTCTTTCTCCTGATAAATATCTGCAGCCGTGTTTACAATACGCTCTCTTAACGTTTCTTCATGTAAATGATTATCTTCTTCTAACCATTTTCCAATTGGAAGATCGATAGAGAAATCTTGTAACAATCTTGTTTCAAGGGCTGGAATATCCCACATTTCTTCAATCGATTGAGGTGGAATATATTGACTAATCACATTATTAAATACATCTTCACGAATATTTTTAATCATTGATGAAATATCCGTTTTCTCTAATAATTCATTACGTTGCTCATAAATGATCTTACGTTGATCATTCGCCACATCATCATATTGTAATAAATATTTACGACCATCAAAATTATGTGCTTCTACCTTCGCTTGTGCCGATGCAATCACTTTAGTAAGCAACTTAGATTCCATTGCTTCCCCTTCCTCACTAAAGGCTTTACGCATCATATTTAATTTACCTTCATTTAAGTAAATTCGCATTAATGCATCATCTAATGAAAGATAAAAACGAGAAGAACCTGGATCACCTTGACGACCTGAACGACCACGTAATTGGTTATCAATACGACGAGATTCGTGACGTTCCGTTCCAATAATATGTAAACCACCTGCTTCTACAACAATATTATGACGCTCTTGCCAAGCCGCTTTAATTTCATCAATCTGCTCTGGTGTTGGATTTTCCAATTTATCAATTTCTGCAAGCCAGTTACCCCCTAAGACAATATCCGTACCACGTCCTGCCATATTGGTTGCAATCGTTACTGCTCCTGGATAACCTGCATTTTCAATAATTTGAGCCTCTTGAGCATGAAATTTCGCATTCAATACTTTATGTTCAATACCTACTTTAGAGAGTGCATTAGAGAGCTCTTCTGATTTTTCAATTGACACTGTACCAACTAAAACAGGCTGATTACGAGCAATACAATCTTGAATATCTTCAATCACCGCACTAAATTTTTCCGTTTCTGTTTTAAACATTAAATCAGTGCGATCATCACGAATCATTGGGCGGTTAGTAGGAACAACAATGGTATTCAAACCATAAATTTGTTGAAATTCAAAGGCTTCCGTATCTGCCGTACCCGTCATCCCAGCCAATTTTTCATACAAACGGAAATAATTTTGATAAGTTATTGATGCGACGGTTTGGTTTTCTGCTTGAATACTGACCTTTTCTTTTGCTTCAATCGCTTGATGTAAACCATCAGACCAACGACGCCCTGCCATTGTACGCCCTGTATGTTCATCAATAATCACCACTTCGCCATCTTTAATAATATAATCAACGTCTTTTTCAAACAGTTTATGGGCTCTAAGTGCCGCATAAGTATGATGTAACAAACTAATACGCGCAGGAGAATAAAGACTTTCATCTTCATTCATTAACCCTATTTGAGTCAATAATTCTTCAACTTTAACCTGCCCACGCTCTGTTAAATGAGCCTGTTTATTTTTAAGATCTAAGGTAAAATCCCCTTCGCCAATATATTCTTCAGTATCTTCTTTTTCTTGGAAAATTAGGTGAGGAATAATTTTATCAACGGCTTGATAAACTTGTGTAGCATCCTCAGCAGGACCTGAAATAATCAAAGGAGTACGAGCTTCATCAATTAATATAGAATCCACTTCATCCACTAACGCATAATGTAACTGCTTTTGAAAACGCTCTTCTTTTGAATGTGCTAAGTTATCACGTAAGTAATCAAAACCTAATTCACTATTAGTAGCATAAGTGACATCTGCCGCATAAGCTGCTTGCTTTTCATCAGAAGAAAGCCCTGGTACATTCACAGAAACGGTCATTCCTAAAAATTCAAACAAAGGACGATTCGTATCTGCATCACGACGTGCCAAATAATCATTGACGGTTACAACGTGAACCCCTTTACCTGTTAAGGCATTCAAATAACAAGGCAAAGTTGCCGTTAAGGTTTTCCCTTCACCAGTACGCATCTCTGCGATATTACGCTCAATCAATACCATACCACCAATTAACTGAACGTCAAAATGGCGTAATCCTAACACACGCTTACTGGCTTCTCGCACTGTGGCAAATGCCTCGTGTAATAAACTGTCTAAGCTCTCACCCTCTGCTAAACGCTGTTTAAATTCTGCTGTTTTAGCTTGTAATTGTTCATCAGTTAATTGTTCAAATTCTGGTTCTAATTTATTGATTTGATAAACACGCTTTCTTAAACGACGTAAAACACGATCGTTACTGCTACCAAAAATGGCAGTGGCTAATTTTGTAATCATAGTTAATTTCCTTTAAAAATAGTAAAAAGTGAGATCCACTCACCGCTAAAAATATAATAATAATTTTTAAAGGTTGTAAGGTCCTGCTCGGATAGGATTTGCCGTCACTTCGTTTAATTGATAATTTTTTGCAAAAAATTCAATTGATGTGACCGCTTGTAAGCGAACAGTTGACTGCTCTTGTGATTGACAAAAATATTGCAAATTCTTAGTAACAACTAACCGCTTATTTGCCAATTGATAGAATGGAATTACTTGCTGAACACTAATGGGTCTCGAACCACTTTCACTGGCATTTGCATCGATCGACGGCAAAGCACAAATCGCAACAATACCTAACAGTAAGTGTGATAAACGTGTGGATTTATAAATTTGTCTAAAAAGTCCCATTACTACTCAAATGATAAATGTGTTAAAATGATAAAGCTTCATTATACGGTAATTTACCTTAATTTGGAAAAATATTAGGGCAAAGTAGTAAAATTCAAGTAGGAAAATTATATCAGATGAAAAATTCTACAACTCAAAATATTGTCGATCTCTTACAACAAACAAAATTAAGTCACATTGTCGAACGAGCAAACTTACTCAATAACTTAAATACTAAAGTTCAACAAAGGCTCCCTCAAGCCTATAAAGGACTTTATCGAATTTCAAATTTAGTAGATAATACGCTGATGATTGAAGTACAAAATGCCACTATCAAAAATGGCTTACAATTACAAAAAAGCACCTTATTAACATTAATAAGAATTGACTTCCCTAATGTAACGGATTTATCATTCCGTATAAATCCAAATTTTTAAATATTTCTAACTACTCAATTACTCGATAGAGGATCAATAATTATGAAAAAACTAGCTGTTATTTGTTGTATCTCCTTACTTAGTGCGTGTTCACTAATGAATAAAAATATTGCAGGATCTTATCAAGGCACTCTACCTTGTGCTGATTGTGATAAAATTAATGCAAAATTAATCTTAAAACGTGATCAGTCCTATATCTATGAAACTGTCTATTTCAAAGGCGTAAAAACCTATGACTATATTGAACAAGGAAAATTTGATTGGGATAAAGAAAAAAATGATATCATCACACTAGATGACAATGCTGGAAACATCAAATTTAAAGTGACAGGTAATTCTGTTGAAATGTGTGATGCAAAAGGTAACGTCACAAAAAGCAATTTAAATTATAAATTACAACGAGTTATGACAAAAGAAAAATAATTGAATAAAAAGGAAATGGCGGTGAGAGAGGGATTTGAACCCTCGATACGCTTTCGCATATACACGCTTTCCAGGCGTGCTCCTTAAGCCACTCGGACATCTCACCAGATAAAATTTCAAGCTTATTGAAGTGGCAAGATTCTATAGAGTTTTTGCCACTTTAGCAAGTGGTTTATGATGGTTTTCCAATACAATTGGGGGAGTTAGGTATAACTGCCTCTTTTTCTTGCCACTCTTGTGGTGTATAAAGATGTAGCGCCAATGCATGTACTGTAGTATCTAACTCATCAGCTAAACAACTATACACTGCACGGTGTCTAGCAATCATTTTTTGATTATTAAATTGTTCTGAAACTAAAATCAGTTTAAAATGAGAACTTCCAGTTAAACTAGAGCGATGTTTATAGCTTTCGTTTTCTAAGGATAATACCTGTGGATTAAAGCTATTAGTGAGTTTTTGAATCATTAATTGTTCTAGGGACATAAAAAACTTCTCCTTAATAAAAAGAAGTATAATACTACATCTACTTAACGAAATATAATTTTTAAATATACGGAAATTTATGACACGTTTAACAGCTCGCAAAGGTTATAACCCCTCATTTTCTTGGACATTTCTCTATCCAAAATACTGGGCAATCTGGCTTGGTGTATTTGGTCTAATCATTTTAGGTTTCATCCCTTTTAAATTAAGGGATAAACTAGCAATGTTTATTGGTAAAATTGCTTATAAAAAAGCATCAAAACAAGCACACAAAGCAGAAGTCAATTTACGTTACTGCTTTCCTCAATGGACTGAAGCACAAAGAGAAGCTGTCATAAAAGAAATGTTTATCCGTGTTGCTCAAACAATGTTAGCAATAGGTGAACTAGCCGTTCGCTCTCCTAAATATTTACAATCTCGTATTGAAATAACAGGACTTGAACACCTACAAGCGGTCACATCTCAAGGAAAAAATGCAATTTTACTCGTCCCTCATACTTGGTCTATTGATGCATCTGGTGCTATTCTAACCACGATGGGAATGCCGATGACATCAATGTACAACCCTCATCGTAACCCACTAGTTGACTGGCTGTGGAACTTAGTAAGAGAACGTTTTGGAGGAAAATTACACGCTAGACAAAATGGTATTAAACCATTTTTAAATGATGTTAAACAAGGAAAACTAGGTTACTTTTTACCTGATGAAGACTTTGGTGAAAAAGCTAGTGTTTATGTCGATTTTTTTGCCACAGAAAAAGCAACCCTACCTGGATTAACTAAAATGGCAAAACTCACCAATGCTGGCATAGTCCCTCTGTTTCCTATTTACGATCCTCAAAAAGGTGTTTACCACCTAGAAATTCTCCCTGCAATGACCTTTTCAGGCGAACCAGAACAAGCCGCCCGTGAAATGAATAAAGTAATTGAATATTTTGTCACTAAAAACCCTGAACAATATGTGTGGATTCTTAAATTATTAAAAACACGACGAAATGGAGAAGATATTTACACACCATACTAAAGTCTAAGCAGCCTACACGGCTGGTAACTAGAGATTTTAAATATAAAACCCTTATTTATCAATAGATCAGAGCCAAAATAACTAAAAATACCTTCCAAAAAACAAAACACTCTAACTATTTGATAATTAGAGTGTTTTTATTTAGCCTAAAAATAAAGGGTATTTTACCAATTTGGGACAGTTGTTGTGCTACTTAATCCATAAGTATTAAATTTTCCCGATTGATAAGTATCTACGTCTATTTGCTCAATTTGTAAAGAAAATTCATTTTGATTACTTTCACTCTTTAATTTGATATAAGGACGTAACTCAAGAGGAGGATTGTAATAAAGAATCAATGCCTTTTCTCGACTTAAATTTTCTTGTTGCATAATTTGTGCAATTCGTTCTGCTTTGACCTCATCAAAAGTTTTGTTATGACGTTTTGCATAACGACGAATTTGACGATCTCGATTTTTTTCTTGTCGAAAACGTTTTACACAAATATAACTAACCTGTTCAGGTACGGCTTTAATACTAGAACAATGAACATAATCAGCAAGACGTTCTAGCCATTTTTTAAAATCTAACTGTTCCAGTTCTTGTTCCGTGTGAGCAAAAATACGCAATTTAGATCCTAAAATAGCGACTGTCTTCCCTTCTTTTTCAAAACATCGATACTCAGGAAAACTGACGCCGATATTTGATGTCTCCGCACTCTCACCATTTGTCTTTTTAGCTTGTTCAACTAATGCTAAATGGAGTTGAGTGAAAGCTTTTGACCAAATAAAATAAAGAGAAATATCTGCATTTTTGATCAGGGTAACTTCTTGGTAGTAATTCATTTGTTACTCCTTACCACTTGCTCCAAATACACCACCACGAATAAGCACACCGATAACATAGTGTTGTTGTTCAACAGCAGGTTCTTTTCCTTTTAACACCCAATCATCAAAGAGAGTATAAAAATCCATTTTTTGTTTTGGTTGGCGGAAAGCCTTTCCCATTGTTGTTACGGCACCATAAGGTTCAATGGCAATTGGAAACTCTGCTTCAGGATACCAATCATCAATCGTACGAATAGCATTACTTACTTTTTGTGAGTGCATACCTGCTTTACCGTTGATTTCGTATAATACTTTACTCTTAGTTTTACCCGTATCTAGCACCAACTCTTGTGATGGGTATACTTCCTGTCCATATCCCATTTTTGCTGTTGCTGTTACATATAAAATAATAAAGTTTTCTCCAGTCAGTCCCTGTTCAATAAGTTTTGCCAGTTTGGTGATATCTTCGTTTTGTATATCAAAGTTTTGTAGTGTAATTTGTTTTGCATCAAATACAAACTCTTCTTGATTACAAGTCACTTTTACCGTAATTTCTTCTGCTCCGACACGATTACGCCATAACCAACGAGCATTGGCAATATTAATAGCATAACGTCGTGCAAGTTCAGCAACTCCTTGCGTACTTAAATAATTTGCAACAGTTTCCTCTAGTGCTTTTTGATAATCTTGATCATTACACACATTTGGCTTTCCTGTAAAAGGTAATACTTTACAGCTCCAGCTAACTAATAAAGTATCACAGCTTTCATCTAAAGCTGCGGCATCTACTCGTTGTAAATTCGCATTTTGTATTTCTGCATCTAGCTTTGCATGATCTTTTTCAGCATCCTGTTTATCTTTTTTCTTTAATCGATTACTAATTGTTCCTCTAACAGATTTTTCCTTAATACTAACAGCGATAGGGTTACTATTTGTTGTACTATCAATTTGTGCAAAAAATGCATCAGAAATATCAAGATTACGTTCAAAAGCTAATACGCTTGCGGTAGTTAATTTGCTCATTATGTACTCCTATTGGGTAAAAATTTAGTTAAATATTTTGTGTAACAAGATAAAGTGAGTTTTCTTCGTCATAGCTATAATGCCAAAAAGCATTTTTAATCATTTTAGTTTCAATTCCTGCTTCAGAATCAGTCTTGATTAATCGCTGAGGATAGACCCATTTGCCTAAACCATATACTGCCTCAACATACTGGCTTGGATATTCAGGATTTCTAATATGTTGCATAACACCTGCATCATATTTGGGAGAAATACCTTGATAACCAATCGGCATAGGAACAAGCCAACCTCGCCCTGTTTTTTGAGAGGTAGTTTTCCACACAATTTCTGTTTGTTCTTTTTCCGTTTGCCCTTTTTTATTTGGCACCTCTTCTGGAATATGATGTAAAGTACAAACATCAATAAGGGCATCTAAAGCGGTCACATTCGGATCTACTTTTTGCAATTCTGTAATAATTTCCTCAAAATCCTTTTGTGCGTCCATTAAAACAAAAGCAGGCATTAGCATTGAAACTACATCGTGTAAACCATTATCTAAAAAATCAACCTTTGCCAATCTTTGAGTGCTGCCTCCTGCAATACGTTGCTGTAAAATCCACTGTGAGCTTTGCTCAATAAGGTGTTTTTGTTCTTCTATAGAAAGATCTTCTGTGCCTAATACTTCGATAACAAAGCTCATTGTGAGATGGCATTTTCCCTCTTCAATAATAGACGCCGTTTTGCCATCTTTTTTAATTGGATTACGGCTTTGATTAAAAGTGTAGTTGCTATATTTATTAGCTCTGTAGATTTGAGGCTGACAGTCATAACAAGCAAGTAACACACCACCCAAACTGTACGCCTGCCACTCCTCCATTGCCATCATCTTACGAGACATTGAATGGAATGCACCTAAAAAACCAGTGATAGCAGGGAAACCATAAGTAATGGGGCTAGATATACTATTTGCATTGCTAATTTGGACTTTATGAAAAACTAGGTAGCCAGCAACCTGTTTATTGATATTCATAGAAACACTCCTTTACCCGCTCGTTCATATTGTTTTTTCATAGCCATTATTTCACGTCGCCACTCATTATATTCAGGCTTACCCGTATCGTGTTTGAGATGAGGAAATTTATCTTGAATAAGCTTATTTAACCAACTTGCAAATTGTCGATAAATCTCTAAGTGCCATTCCAACTCTTCTCTATCCTCGGCAAACTCTTCTTCACCCTCTAAATTAGCACGCAAAGGGTCTAGCCATAATTTTTGGTTATAATCGAGTTGATAATCTTTTGACCAGCCCGCAGGATAGGTATTTTTTATATAGGTAGAAATAGAGAATAAAATATGCAAAATCTCATCAATAGCGAATTTTCTTGCATCACGTATATCAACAGTATTTTTATCACTTTTAATAACCTGAAAAAACTGCGCTATTGGTTTGTAACATTGATAAGCTAAATTTTTATTAAAAATGGTTCTAGTAGATTTGGATACATTAAAAAGATACCTTTGTGAAAATGTTGGAGGTATGGAGGGGAGTAGATAATTTCTACCTCCCTGCTTACTCATTAACAAACTCACATTTTGAGGCTTGGTACCACCTAATTGAACACTAGTTAAATCTGATAAAGTAACATAAGGTTTTTGCTCTGCTGTTTTTTTGAAGCGATTATCTTGTGCTTCCTTATTTTCCTCAGAATACTTTAAAGCATTGATACGTTGATATAACTCGTGAGTTAAAACTGATGGATAAAGAGGAATGATATTATGATAACTAAGATCTTCAATGCTCTCTGCTACATTAGAATTAGTTGCCCACAGTATCTGTTTGTTTCGTTCGTGGGTGACAGGTGAAGTCACGGTATTTTGTAAAGCCTCTTTAAATGCTTGATGATAACTTTTTGCTATTGTTTGATCACTAGATAAAGAAGCAATAAAGTCCGCATTATCTTCTAAAATAAGATCTCGAATTTTCACCTGTTTATTTGCAAACTCACCAACAACAAAATCAAAAAAAGCCGCTAATGGCAAAGCTGCTGCATTCCCATTTGCATCAATATAATCACTTTTTATACTGTGAGAACCGACTATTTCAATAGGCAAATGGTGATCGGACTGAAAACTAATATTATCGCCTTTGGCATCAGGATGAATACCTTTAGAAATATGCGTACCAAAATACAATTGTTTTGCCATTTTATTGGCTGCGTTTTCTAGCCATATAGCAGAACTGTATTTCTCTCGCTCTTTGGAAAGCTTTTCTTGTAACGTTGCAATTTGATCACTGCTACTACTTTCTTTCGCTTTCTCTAATTGCCTTTGCTCTTTTTCGGTTTTTTTATTGAATTGGCTGTTTAAGAAGTTTTGTACAGCGTTTTGGGTAAGTTCTGAAGGAATTTGAGGCATTTGGGTTCTCCTTTGTTTAAACTTTAAGCACATTAAATCATACCTGAAAAATTTTTACAACCATCATTTGAATTAATTTAATAAAATTAGTAGAGAAATTTAATAAATACTTGTATACTATGTGTACATCGTAAAGATGGCTTAGAAAATCATATGAATAAAATTAGCTTTAATCTGCCGCATAGGCAGTGTATTAAAAAGATCTATGATTTATGAAAGGAAAAATAAAATGAGCTGTGTAATACCACCATTTTCAAAAAAGAAAAAAATCAATAATACAATTAAGCCAAGTAATATTATACCTTTAGCCCCAATAGATGATATTGCAACAGAAAATCAAAAATACTATGAAAGTAGATTATTAGGTGCTTTAAAAAATAAAAGAGTTAAAAATATTGCTTTAACAGGTATATATGGTTCTGGGAAAAGTACCATCCTCAACACATTTAAGAAAAAATGCAGTGATAAGTGGAAATTTGTAGATATTTCATTATCCACTTTTGATATTAAAAGTCTTGATTCACAAGAAAATAATATGCTGGAAGAAAAAGACTTGCAATTGTTGGAACGGAGTATTTTGCAGCAGTTGTTTTATTCAGTTGAGCATAGTGATATTCCTCTTTCACGATTTAAAAGAATCGTAAAGCCAACTAAGCGGTCTCGGATTTCTATTTTTGTTGCCATTGCTATTATTTTTCTAAGTTATTTTTCTCTTTTTGAAAAAAACAATACTTTGTTGGGATTATTGCCAGAAACATTAAAATTAGCACTAGAAAAATATGAATGGTTACCCACAACTGGCATGGGGCTTTTTATTTTATCCTCATTATTTCTTATTTATCAATTACTAAATTATGCTCTCAATCTCAAAGAAATTAAATTTAAATTACATAATGCAGAATTTAACGTAAAAGACGAAGAAAACAAATCAATACTCAATGACCACCTTGATGAAATTATTTACTTTTTTCAAGAAACCAAAAAAAATGTCGTCATTATTGAAGACTTGGATAGATTTGAAAATACCTCTATTTTTATACGATTAAGAGAGTTGAACTCCTTAATCAATGCTTCATGTACACACCGAGTGGTTTTTATTTATGCTATTAGAGACGACATGTTCAAAGACACAGAAAGAAGTAAGTTCTTCGAATATATTATTCCTGTTATACCAATAATCAATCCGACTAATGCGTATGATATTCTCAAAAAAGAATATAAAGAGCAAATTGAAAGTTTAGATAATTTTTTCTTACGTAGAGCCTGCCTCTATTTTCATGATATGCGGCTATTGAAAAATATCATGAATGAGTTTGAGGATTTTTCGGTGTTATTAAAAGGATTACCATTAGATAAAAATCAATTATTTTCAATGGTTGTGTACAAAAATTATCATCCAGAAGAATTTGCCAAGCTAAATTCTAATAATGGTGAAATTTATGATATTTTCAACAAAAAAAAGCAAGACATTATTAGCAATAGAATTAAAGGGATTGAATGTGAGATTGCTCTGTTAGAAGAAGAAAAAGATGTCATCGCTAGTGAGAAATTAGATTCTATCAGTGAATTAAATGTAATTTATTCTCACTACTTAGATTGTAAACTCAAAGAGTTGGATGGTAGATATTACTCTGGCATTGAAATTGATGATAAGGAGTGGGAATTTGGTCAGTATGATGAAGATCTATTTTTAACTTTAATAAAAGGTGAATTTAATTCTTGTCAAATGCTAAACGGATATAACAGTTGGTATCGCAATATTAATTTTAGCGAGGTAGAAAAATTAACACATTTCACTGAGACTTATCCGCAAAGGCTAGAGCTAATCAAAAAGAAAGGGCAAAAACGGTTAACAGAAATACAAAATGAAATTAATAACCTAACAAAACAAAAAGAAGAAATAAAAAATCAATCACTTAGAAATCTTTTAAAAAATGAAGAAGTTTCAGAATCTAGACAGCTCAATTTCTTCCTTGTCAATGGCTATATCAATGAAACCTACACTGACTATATATCTTACTTTTTTGAGTCATCAATTACTACATCAGATAAAACATATGCAATGTTAGTTGCTAGTCGCAAAGAACCACAGTTTGAATTAGAGATTCAAAAACATGAAGAGTTATTAGCAAATTACCTTTCAAAAGAGGATATGCTAACATCTAGTGTATTAAATATTAGTATGCTCGGATATTTACTAAATAACCGTTATAAGCATTTTTCTGCGTGTAATAACATGATAACAAAATTGTCTGATCAATCTGATGTTTCTAATGAGTTTTTAACGTTATTATTTAATAAAAAAATCGATTTCTATCATTTTTTAATTCCAGAATTGATTAAAATCAGTGAAAACGTATTTGATGTAGTTTTAGATGAAGTCGAAGATGAGCAAACGGTTAGCAATTATAAAAAAATCATCTCATATTCGGGTGTTCAATTAGCAAACTCATCTTACCTAATTAATAAATTGAAAAAATTTCTCTCTAATAGAGCAGATTACATAGATTTTGTTATGGAATGTTTTTCGAATGACAAGGAAAAGTTTAAATCATTCAGTAAAACAATTCATCCGATGTTTGAGAATCTGAAGCCGACAAATCTTGCGCTATTCAACTGGCTAGGTGAACAGAACTATTTCTATATTGAGAAAAGCATTATTTCTGATGCGTTGATGGCAAACTTAAATTTAACAGAAGAGCAAGTAATGGCGAAACTCAAGAGAATGCCTTTTACGACTATTTTAGATTCTGAAATTAACTACTTAATCAGGGATTACGAAACTGAGCCAGAAAGTCTTATCCAAATTTTCATAGATGATTTAGAAGAAGATGAATACCTAGAAGAAAAAGCTGAAACCGTACAGAAAATTATTAATAATGAGAAACTGGATATTGACATAAAAATCAACTTAATTTTAAAGTGTAAAACTAAATTAAAGCACCTTAAAACAATCAACCAAGAAGTGCATAATATGCTTTTAGAAAACAATGGCATTGAACCGACATGGGATAATGTAGTGATGTACTATGCAAATCATGCCAATGAGCTGAATGAGATACTCATTAATTTTATCGAAAAACATGCCGCTCATTTAGGAAAAGAAACAAAAGAATATAAAGCGGTATTTGAAGAAGCCGAAGAATTACAAAAAGCATTTGAAATTTCTTTAGTAAAATGTAATGAAATAAGTGCCTCATCATATGGTTATCTCTTGGAGACATTGAGTTATAGATGGAAAAATCTTGATATTTCAATGTTGAATAATGATAAAGTGCTTTTACTAATCGAACAAGGTAAGCTGTCTTTCAATTCTGAAATGTGGAATATAATCAAAAATTATCAGTCAGATGATGTACATAAATCTTACATTGAAAGACATATCGAAAGGATTTTGGACGGTGATAATATAGATTTGGTTGATGAAGATGTACTCGTAATAATACTCAAATCTGAATCTATAATTAACGAATGTAAACAGGCGTTTATCAGAAATTTTTCAGAACAACTTATTCCTTTTGCCGCGAAATATCCTTACAGTTGCTTCGAAGTTTATGGGAAAGAAAAAATGCCTAATGATCTGTATCAGAGTATCAAGAATAAAAATAATAGCGTAGTTATACAACAATTATTTTTAAATCAATATAAACATATTAGTACTGATGAAGTTCTTACATTGTTGAAGAAAATGGGTGATCCATTCGATGAGCTAAACGAGGATAACAAAACAGAATTTACTGATGACACAGAAACGAAAAAAATCTTAGATGCACTATATGATAAAAAAGTAATTTTAAAACCCCAAAAAATATTGAAAATGATGGGTAAGCATTATGAAACTCGCTTAAATAAAAAAATATTACAATAATGTATCCTCTATATATCTGACGGTCTTTAAGCTAAGTCTTAACTCCGTCAGCTATTGTGTTGTATCTTACAAAATTCAACACTCTAGTACAACAAATGTTTCTTAAGCATCAATACTCCTCAACAACCCCCAAAAACTCACTAAACCGCCACTCTTTTCTATCATCTAATGAAACACTAGAAAAACGAGTCGCCAAATAACGTAAACTCTTATCAGGATAAGAGTTTTGTATCTCTTCTAGTGCTTCAACTAGTCCTGTTGCTAGCCAAGGGCTGATTTGAGGGTGAGAGAAATCTGCCTCTAATGGTGATATTATGTTATCTTGCAATGTTGCGTCAGATAAACCATTTTTATACACAGATTCTGCAAAATAAACATCATATCCCTCTTCACTTTCATCATTTGGGATAATTAAAAAATCCTCTTCAGATTTACCTGCTCTAAATGGGCTAATTAGTTGTAAATGTATATGTGCTCGGTTGGCTGTTGTCTGTTTGTTCCAATAGGCATTAACATAATTTAGTGAGTTATTATTAAGTAAGTTTTGCATAACTTGATGCTCTAAATCACTTAATGTTTTAATACCATCATTAGTCGATTTAATAATACGAGGTTTTGCATCAATTTGTGCTAATTGTTCTGCTGTTAATAATTCCTGTAAATTATAGCTTGTAGGTTTAAACTGTTTTGTTTCAAATCCAGGATAAGTGAAAATAGTCGAATTAGGATTTTTAAAATAACGAATATTATGCTGTAAAATCAACATATTTGTTTTTTCAGCCACTTTATCAGGACGATGTCGCCAAAGACGTCCTGCAAGTTGGATAATAGAACGCATAGAAGAGGGTTCAACAATTGCCCAATCATAATCGTGATCACGTCCTACTTCGGCAACAGGGGTCGCTAAAATGATAAAAATATGGTGCTTTGTCTGACTCTGTTTTAGTGCTTTTTTTATTTCTGAATGCTCAAATAGTGCTGCTGGATTTTCTTTATCACGATGTAAAATACGATCTAATTTCGTTTCTAATGCGTTGCGTAATACCAATAGTTGTTTTGAGTGGTAACAACTCAAATGGATATGCACATCCTCAGGTACTTCTGCTTTTGCAAATAATTGCATGGCAATGGGAATAATATTATTAATATTGGCAATTCTAACCAAACCAACACTTACTTTTTTGCCTGTTTGAGGATCAACTTGATGATAATTATTATGCAAATTGATCGCACCATTGAGTATTTGCTGTCCTAAGTTGGCATAGAAACGAGCAGGTCTTTCTTGATTATAACTTAAATCTAACGGCAAAATATCCGCCTTACGTCTAACCTTTTGTTCTGAGAGAAAATCTTTACGTTTTTCAATAAATTGTTGGTTTTCTTTGGTAAAAGTATTGATATCAGCACACTGTACTGTTTTCATTGCGGTTTTTTGTTCATCAAACCAAGCACAAACAATATTGGGTTTACCCTTATTTTGACTGTGATTAAATAACTCTCGCCCTGCTTGATAGGCTTGAAATAGTCCCATTAACAGATCAGGTGTTAATGTTGCAGAAGATAATAAAACACGTGAGCCAAATAGCCCAGCCAAATGAACTAAACGAGACAGAGCAGGCAAATCATTTTGGTCAAAATCATCAGGTTCATCTAAAATCAAATCACTACTGAGTAGCCTTAACATTGGTGCTATATAGCGACCGCCACGCTTACACTCACTCGCTTGAATAATATGATCTACCGTACAAGTGACAATAGGTGAAAACAACAAGTCTCGCACTTTTTTATTTTCGATTACTGTACCTAAATTAAGCTCAGCATAGTCTTGATAATCAATTTGACTATCTACCCATTCGCTAAGTATATCCTCACTTGATTCACTCCCTAACAATCCCTCTTTTTCCTCTTCTTTTTTGTCTTGAGAACTATTTTGTTGATTTAATTCAAATAGATCTTTACTCGCTTGTCCCCCTACTAAAATAGCTAATTTGTCTGCGGATAAATCTAAATTATCACGAAAACTTTGCCCTGTTTGTAAGGTTAAAACACGCAATCCTAAAGCAATAGTAAAACGAGCACCTTTTTTGGGATCCGCTAAGCCATACATAATGCGAGCATTAGCAATAGTTTTGCCACAGCCTGTTGATGCCATATTCACACCAAAGAAGCCGTGTTCTTCACTCTCTTTTTGAACACGTTGAGCGAGCTGATAAGCCTTATTTTGCCACTTAAATCTTGAGATATCAGTGAATTTTGATAAAGATTGTTGCTCTTTTAATGTTGGTAAAGCGGTTGCAATAATGGGGAATTTTCTTGCAAATCCTGCCGTTAATGCTGCTACCCCAATGAGATGTTCATCAAGAGTTTGATTAGGCTTTGAAATTGGTTCATCTTCTACAAATGTTCTTTGTGTATTAGCGATTAACATCTGAAAGTTTTCATCGCCACTAAAACGACGATCTTTATCTTTTTCACCCAAACTAGAATAATTATGATCCGCCACCATTAAACATAAGCGTGATAAATATAATAAAAAAGTATCATCAATCGCTTTTTTATTATCAATAGCTTGTTGGCTCAATTGCATTAAAGCAGGATCTTTTAACGCCTTATTAGACCAACGTTTAATGGCTTTTTGCCAAACAGGACTACACATTACCTGTTCTTTAAATTTCCAAAAAGAATTTTGCTGTTTGATGGATATCTTTTTAGGTTCTTCTTTTTTAGTTTTGTCTTTTCTCGGTTTTTCTTCTTCAGCTTTCACCCAGCCTTCAAAAGCACATAAATATTTTTGATAATATCTTTCCAAACTCACGGAGAGGTTGATTTTCTTGTCTTCACTTCTGAATTCTTCTCTATCTTTCGATGATAAGTGAATTTTCTTATTATAAGGTGGAAATCTATGATGAGAAATAATCAACCAAGCCACCCATTGTGCAAGAGGGGGGATTTGTCCTAATTGAGTGGTATCTCTATGACATTGTTGTAACCTTTTATTAAGAGTACTTTTATTTTTAGATAACCATTTATCTATCTCAGTAAAACGGGATAACCATTGTTCATCTGTTTCACAACCTTCTACCATTACTTCAAATAATTTTAGTGAAATCCACTCGTGCCGATAAGGATCACTTTGTAGGCTTCCCTTTTCTAATTTATCTTGAAAGCCAAGTGTCGTTTTTCCAATATCGTGCAATAACGCAGCAATAGTCGCAATAATTTGAATACTACTTGCATATTTCCAATCGTTTTCCCACTCATTGTGTAAAATATTTCTTTTGGTTCTGTTGACTGCCACAATCCCCAAATGATTAAACTTTCTCTTATTTCCCACAATCCAAATTAATTCAGCACGTTGTCGAGTTCGCACTCGGTGACAACTCACCGCTGTTGATTTACTGGCCGTTTGGCGTAGTAATTGTTTGACGGCAAGTAGTCCCTCTTCTGTAATCGCCGTTTGCCAAACATTATCGCCAATACGATTAGCGAAAGCGTCTAAAATACGGCGAGTGCGAGAAAGGGCTTTCTTTTCACATTGAGAAATAAAGGTGACTAGCATTATGTGTAATTATCCTTTTTTTGTAACTCTTCTTGTAAAATGAGGGTTGAGAATTCTCATAGTTCTGTTATTTCAATTATTGCTATGTTCATAATCAGATAAATCGACCATAATATGAAAGTAATTGTGATTTCCATGAATGGTTTTGGCTATTCGCATTTTTAAGAAATCGGGAAACTCGTCCGATAACTCTTGAAAGTCATTAGGATTTTCCAAGGGCTCTACAAAATCAGTTTCTAAGAAATCGTCTTGGTAAGTTCTCCAACAATCATCTACATCACCATCACCTATGTAATAAATAAGATTATAGTAATTTGAAATATTAGGAGCGTAACTATTTACTTTATTACTATGAGGTTGGGTGGTGGATTTGTCTCCACCTTTCAGTCTAAACGCTTCAATCAGAGCAAATGTGTTATTTTTATGTTTAATAATTATATCTGCTTCACCCGCATCTCTATCATTAGCAGAAATACCTGTTCTTTCTTGATCAGTAACTTGCCAATTAAGATATTCAAGTCTCGCACTTAAAATAACTTTAACTAAATCATTATATTGATTTTCTACTTTGTATGAACCATCACTCTGCTTTTCTCTTATAGCATGAGTTTTTTCCATCATTAGTTTTATTGATGATAAGATTGAATATAAGACAAAGCTTCCCAAATCATTAAAATCATTGTTTGGTACGACATGTATAACATCTTTTGGTTTTAACTTATGTATTAATGAAACAGTATTTCTTAACTCATCCTTATTAGCTTTAGATAAACTTTTGTTTAATGCCTTCACTAGTGTCTTTGGCATATTTTCTGAGCGTTCATCATAATATTTTTCAGCATCGGTAATGTATGTATTGTATTCTATAAATCGTTTGTCAGAAGTTAGTCGATTAATAACCACTTCTAGTAAATACTCATTAAATCTATGAGGACTTTCTACCTTTCTAAAATAATCATAAAAATTATCTTTTTCATTATCAATTTGCCCATAAACTGTCGTAATATAGCTATTAATATAACTTGCATATTTATTTATAAATATATGTTCATTGGAGTTATCATTGAGTGTCTCTATATAGTTTTTCCAATCATCTACAGCCTGTTGTTTATCAGGTAATGATTTGTCAGGATTTAACGCAATACATCTAAACAGGTCAAATCTAGCTAAAATATCAAATACATCACTTTTATCTATTTTTTTAAGTAATTTTTCGGCTAATGTATAATCCCTTGTCTCATCAATATGAAATACTGCTTCATATACAAAAGACAATGAAGATATTTGTGCTATATCATTCCTAAACTTTCTTATCTCTTCAACATCCTTACTCTTTAAAGCAATCAATAGTTCAATACGTTTTGCAAGATATTTCACCCCTTTTTCATCATATTTTCTTTTTCTATGATGTTGTACAATCCTCTCTAAGAACTTTTTAGCGAGTAGATAATTTGAAGAAGAATTAACTGCATATATCATACTTTGTTTTAACTCATCAATTAAAAACACGTGGTTATCAATGTATTCTGTTGGGTCAATTGTATTTATTCTCTCAGAAATTGATTCCTTAATTGTAGTATTTTCTAGGGCATGTATTGCTTCTAACATTAATCCTAAGTCGTTTGAATCATCAAATAAATTTGTTAAGACTTGTTGCGATTTTTCAAAATCTAAACAATTAATAAAATCAAATAAACACTCACGAGTGGTTTTATAATATCTATTTTGTAAAAATTTATGTGGCACTTTAAACAGGTTTTTAAAACGGGCTATATCTTCATTGTGATATTCTTGAGTAACTTCCATAATAAGTTGCTCAAGTTTTATATAGAATTCATGATAATTTACATCACTGATTCTTATGGTTTCATTATGTTTTTTTGAATATGCTAGACAACACATCTTATACAGTAGTTCTACCTTATGAAGTTCATCAAATGAATGGGTTTTAGATTGGTCAAATTTTAAATTTTGAATAAGGGCACTGTAAATTTCGTCCAATTTATTATTTTTATAAATAATTGCAAAAATGGTATTCCAATTAACTAACTCTAAACCACAAGCTGTAGTGTAAATATCAGCTTTTACTACACATTCTCTTCCTGTTTCATAATCAAATACGGTAACTTCAGTATATGAAAACAACCACTTGAGATGCTCACAAACCAATGTTGAAATAATTTTTTCATTATTATCATACGATTTATCTAATTCAATCAATTTACTCAGTAATAAGATGGTTGCATAGTCAATACTGATTAAATTATTAGCTTTATCATGATTAGTAAAATTATCAGCAATATTTTTAATAATTTCATGAATTGATGTAGTTTCTTGCTCTTCATAGATTGACTGTGTAAAACGCTCAAATTCTGAAAATATTTGCTCAAAACGTAGGTGTTTATGAGCTTTGGCACATGATGCTGAATCTTTTAAGGATTCTTTTGCAAAATAAATCAGTGTATTAGCAAGTGGTGAAATATCATTACAAGTCACTTGAAAGGTATCTTGGTTAAAACAAATCTTAAAAAATGTCACACATAGTTCAGTTTTTAGTTCTTCTAAATGACTGTCTTTCTCGTGTATTCTATAGGGGTCTATTGCTTCATAATTGTATAAAGCCTCTTCAGAAACTTCAAATTTAGTTAATTCAGAAAAGATTAGAGGAATAAAATTATTATCTTCTAAAATAATTTGTGGAAATTTATCAATGTGACTGTCTTTTAAATTTTGATAAATTTTATAGGTTAGGTAGGGTTTGCTAGGATTAGTTAGATATTTTTTAAGCTCAAAATCTTCTAAACGCATACACTCACCTAACTTCAAAAAAGATTGGATGATATACCCATAAATTCTTCTACTATTTTTCATAAAGCCACAACTGGAATGATAGTACTTATTAAAGTAATCAATATCGTAAATGATGTTAATTGTATTTGAGGCATCAATAGTAAAGTTTTGATAATTCTTAGTATCAAAACTTGTATCATAGTTTTGTCTAGGATTATCAAGAATATATTTTAACCTTTCAATATTACTACTATTTAAATCTAATTCATTATCAATGAGCTGCTTTAATTTCCGAAAAAACTCGTCATTGTTAAATAAAATAACGAAATCAGGTAGATAAAAGTAGAATTTTAACTTATTTGTTATCTGTATAAAGTCTCTAACTTGCTCTAAAGTTGGATTGGTTTCATCACAAGTTTGGTAATAAAAATTTAATAAAATATCTTTTGCAATGAATTTTATTGACTTACTACAATCGGTTGTATCATATATAAAATTATCATCTTTAATTGTAAAAATATCCAATTCCTCAATATCTTTAATTGAACATTCTGTATTAGCAATAATAGTCTCAACATCTGTAATTGAAATTACCCCATTATGAGCAATTTTTGATTGATATGTAAGCAAAAATTTTATGGCTGTCCTTTGTTTAGCCGTTAAATTTTCAGATAATGTGCTATTTTGTTGTCGATATGAATTCAGAGAATAAGCTATTTGTGTTGGAATATATATTTGATTGAATATTATTCTTACCCAACCTAGATTTAATAAGTCTTTTTTAGTTAATTTCTCACCGCCATTATCAGTATTAAATTGCTCTAGATGATTGTCTAACAATTCAATAGAACGGTCAGAAAAAGTCATTTTTTCAAATATTTTAGTAAAAATATCAACTAGATTACATTTTAAAGATAACTTTTTAATAGTCGCATCTTGTGTTTCATAATTGGTATGTTTATCTTGGTAAAGTTGTAATGTTTTACCAAACTTTTCTAGATTTGATTGTAATGCGTACATCTTAATTGCCTTTTTAAACCTAATTCTTAAACTATTCTATTATTTTTCTATACGATTATTTCATTATTCCTTACTTAATGCCAATGTCTTCACCACTTCAAACATCACATCAAGGGCTTTATGTTGTGTAAAAGTATTTAAACACTCCTGACGAAAATCTTGCTCTGTGGCATTTTCACTGGCACAGATAAAGGCTTTAGGAAGAATTAAGGCGTCTTTTACGATATCTGCTATATCAAATACCAAAGCCCCTCGTCTTGTTTTGCCGTGCATTACCGCAAAACCGTGAGGAATACCAAGTACCCAAGCTGTGGTTGCCCCTAATCCATAGGCAAGATAATTACCGTGATTTAAAAATATATTGGCTTTATCTAAGCCATCGTGATCACGACTAAACCCATTATAATGAGTATTTTTACTGGCTAATTTATACAGCTCTTTTGTTAAACGAGCTTCAAGCTGTAAAAGGTTCATTATGCTGGTTTGTTGGAGAATTTTTTCTTTATAAGTGGATATAAGGTTTTTAATATGATCGTTATTACTGTCAAATCCATATAGACGTAAATCTTTATCTTTTGACCAAGTAGCATTAAGAAAATCAAGGCGAGCAATTTGCAAATTTTTGGCAACATCTAACCGCTTGTTATCATCAAACCACCAAGATAACCAGCCTTGAACATACTCCGTTGGGCGATATTCACTTTGAGGCGTTAGCCATTCAATTTCACTTGCCATCAATAACGGCGTTCCGCCGCCACCTGAGAAACCAACTAAAACACCTGCTTGAGCTAACATTCGCATTGCAGCTTGTGTAATCGAAGTCCCAGTTCCTAATAGTAAGCAAGTTGTATTGGCGATAGGAATATTGTAATACAGGTTTTCTTTATCGCTTTCTGTGAGATAAAGGACGCGTCCATCTTTTTGCATTACTCGGCAGTATTCCAAGTAATAAATATTGGCACGTTTTGAATGAAGAATAGCCTTAAGGGCAGAGGACTGAATAGGTTGCATAGTATACCTCTAACAGAAGAAACTTCTCTTAATGATATAACAATGGCTAAAAAAGAATATGATCTAGAACAAACTTTATTAATAAAAAATAGGGGATAAAATGGAGGTACGCCCCGGAGTCGAACCGAGCTACATGGATTTGCAATCCAGTGCATAACCGCTTTGCTAGCGTACCTAAGAAATGGAGCGGGAAACGAGACTCGAACTCGCGACCCCGACCTTGGCAAGGTCGTGCTCTACCAACTGAGCTATTCCCGCATAGGTAAAAATATATTATATGAACAGGCGGTATTCTACTGATTTTTAAATGACTGTCAAACTAAATTTGTTCTCGCTTAATCAAGTGTTTAAAAAAAAATCATTTTAAAATCATCGCTTTTTTATTGAGATTAATATCCTAATATACACAAGCGGGTAGATAGTCTCTATTTTTTGCAAAATTATGAAACGATCTACCCGCTATGTTCAATAAATTATTGCTATTGATCCATATAACCTAAACTTCTTAAGGCTCTCTCATCATCTGCCCAGCCAGCCTTTACTTTAACCCAAAGTTCTAAATAAACCTTAGCATCAAATAAGCGCTCCATATCATGACGAGCCTCTGTACCGATCGTTTTAATTCGGCTACCACCATTTCCGATCACCATTTTTTTCTGACCATCACGTTCAACTAAAATTAAGCCATTAATTTCATAAATACCTCGTTCGTTAACGTGAAATTTTTCAATTTCAACTGTAACAGAATAAGGTAATTCTTCGCCTAAAAAACGCATTAATTTTTCACGAATAATTTCTGATGCCATAAAACGTTGTGAGCGGTCAGTCACATATTCTTCAGGGAAATGATGGGTACCTTTACGCAAAGACTTTCTGACAATATTTTTTAAAATATCTACATTCTTTCCACGCTCTGCAGAAATAGGTAAAATATCTTTAAAATCAAACTTTTGAGAAAGCTCTGTAATATGAGGAAGTAAAATTTCCTTATCTTGGATATTATCCACTTTATTGATAGCTAATACGACAGGGGCTTTTATTGCTCTAAGTTTATTTAACACCATTTCATCATCGTCATTCCATTTTGTACCTTCAACGACAAAAATGACTAAATCTACATCACCAATCGCACTACTTGCTGCTTTATTCATTAAGCGATTAATTGCTCGTTTTTCTTCAATATGAAGCCCAGGAGTATCCACATATACTGCTTGATACTGCTCTTCAGTATGAATACCTAAAATACGGTGACGAGTAGTTTGTGCTTTACGAGAAGTAATGGAAATCTTTTGCCCTAAGATTTTATTTAAAAGGGTCGATTTTCCTACATTTGGACGACCGACAATAGCGATAAATCCACAATAATTTTCATCTTTTTGAGTTTCTGTCATTGAATTTCTTCTATAAATAATTATTTTTTTAAATTAAGCTTCACAATCACTTGCTCTGCTGCATTTTGCTCTGCTTTACGGCGACTGGTACCTACACCAATAATCTCTTGTTCAAAATCTTGCACTTTACACATTACTTTAAAAATCTGGTTATGTGCTTGTCCTTTAATATCGACAACTTCATAAGTCGGCAAAGGTAGCTTTCTGCCTTGTAGATATTCTTGTAAACGGGTTTTAGGATCTTTTTGAGCATCACCAGGGGATATATCCGCCAGTAAAGGACTATACCAATCCCATACTCGTTCAACAACTTTATCCATACTTTTATTTGCATCAAGAAAAATTGCCGCAATAATCGCTTCAACGCAATCTGATAAAATCGAATCTCGGCGAGAACCACCACTTTTTAGCTCTCCAGATCCTAATTTTAAATAATCTCCTAAATTAAACTCACGAGCGATCAGCGCAAGAGTTTGCTCTCTCACTAAGGTTGCTCGCATACGACTTAATTCTCCCTCTTGAGATTGAGGGAATTTATTGTATAAGGCATAGCCAATAGCAAAATTTAAGATAGAATCGCCTAAAAACTCTAGGCGTTCGTTATTTTTAGCCGCTGCACTTCTATGTGTCAAGGCTTGGTGTAGTAAATCAATTTGTTCAAACTGATAACCTAACCGTTTTTGTAATAATTCCAATTTCATTTTTATTGAATTTTAGTAAACATTCTATTAAACCGCAATCCTGTAGGAAATTCATTGGCTTTTTTATCCAAACTTAGCCAAATAAATACTGCTTTTCCTACAACGTTTTTCTCTGGTACAAAGCCCCAGAATCGGCTGTCTTCACTGTTATCTCGATTATCACCCATCACAAAATAATGACCTTGTGGCACTTTCCATTCTCCACTAGGCATACCTTCTTGTTGAAAATAAATCGGAGCATAATTAAATGCCTGTGGATTATTTAAAATCTGATGAGTCACATCACCGTGTTCTGTGCGCTCTAGCTGCATTTCTCCGTGATAGAAAAATTCAGGATTTGGCGTACCACCTTCATATTTAAATACATTACTCTTTCCATTATAGGTAACCGTTAATTGACGAGTAAACGCATCAAATTTTATGGTATCACCACCTACACCTACAACACGTTTAATATAATCCACATTAGGATGTTTAGGTGCTTTAAATACAATAACATCTCCTCTTTCAGGATGTCCTGTTTCAATTAAAGTATTTTGCCAAATTGGATCTTTAATGCCATAAGCAAATTTTTTCACCAATAAGAAATCCCCTACTCGCAACGTCGGTTCCATTGAACCAGACGGAATTTGAAAAGGTTCGAAAATAAAAGATCGAAAAACTGTAACTAAAACTAAAATACTAAAAAGCGACGCAAAAAACTCACCGATCATTGATTTAGGTAAAATAGCTTGTTTTTCTTCTTCAGTTAGCATTTTTCCTAATCGACTTTCTTCCTGTGCAATTTTTGCAGTACGGCGAGGAGATAATACGAATTTATAATAACACCAAAAACTACCACAAATAACCACTAATCCCACTAAAATAATTGCCATTGTATTAGGTAATTGTAATGCTTCTAATCCCAACCAAACACCATACAACACAGCAAGAAAAGCAATGAGAAAAATATTTTCCATTAAAAAAACTCCTTAAATTTTAAATGACGGTAATTTTGTAAAAATTTTACTTCATCATACCGCTATATAACCGAACTATTGTACGTTATTTTTGACATTAGAGAAACATTAGCGTTCATTTTATATTATACTATCCGCAATTCTTTTTATTGATGATACAAAAATGACTAAACAAACCACTTATTTCGCCACAACAGCACGTGGCTTTGAAGAGATGCTGAAAACTGAACTTACCCAACTTGGCACAGATGATTGTCCCATTCAATGTAAAATTGCACAGGGTGGGGTACATTTTACGACAAGTCAAAAAGGGATCTATAAAGTATTACTTTATACCCGTTTGGCATCTCGTATTTTATTACCTTTAACACAAGCCAAAATTTTTGATGAAATTGACCTTTATACCACTGTGGTGGCTTATGCTTGGGAAAATATTTTTGATGAGAGAGACAGTATTTTTATTGACTTTAATGGCACTAATGATGAAATCCGTCACTCTCAATTTGGTGCAATGCGGGTTAAAGATGGTATTGTGGATCACTTTGAACGCAAGGGATTAAACCGCCCAAGTGTCGATAAAGAACAGCCTGATATTCGTATTCACGCCTATTTAAATCGTGAAGATATTATTCTTTCCTTAGATTTAAGTGGCGATGCGTTGCATTTAAGAAATTATCGTAGTGATACAGGTAAAGCCCCATTGCGTGAAACCTTAGCTGCGGCGATCGTTATGCGTTCTGGTTGGCAAAAAGAGACCCCATTGGTGGATCCTATGTGTGGTGCAGGAACCTTGCTAATTGAAGCCGCTCAAATGATGTGTAATATTCCTGCTCAAATTAATCGCTTACATTGGGGATTTGATAGTTGGAAAGGACATCAACCTGCGGTGTGGCAAGCGGTCACTTCTGAAGCAAAATCTGCAATTTTATCCTCAGAAGATATTCAGTTTTATGGATTTGATCTTGATCGTCGAGTCATTGAAAAAGCAAAACAAAATGCCGAAAATGCAGGAGTAGGACATCTTATTCAATTTAGATTTGGTGATGTTGCAGCACTTAAAAACCCTGTTGCAGATCAAAAAGGCACCGTTATTTGTAACCCGCCTTATGGGGAACGTTTAGGCACAACCCCTGAATTAATCGCCCTTTATACGGTTTTTGGTCAGCGTTTAAAACAACAATTTGCAGGTTGGAATGTCTCTGTTTTTAGTAGTGAAGCAGATTTATTAAACTGTTTACGTTTACGCTCACACCGTCAATTTAAAGCAAAAAATGGTCCATTAGACTGTATCCAAAAAAATTATTTATTAAGTGATCGTAAACGTGAAGAAAGTGAAATTGAGCAACTAAAATTTGATGCCGATGCCCAACTTGCCCCTGATTTTGCGAACCGCTTAAAGAAAAATATTAAAAAAATAGACAAATGGGCAAAACAACAAGGTTTAGATTGTTATCGTTTGTATGATGCTGATTTACCTGAATATAACCTTGCAGTAGATCGTTATGGTGATCATATCGTAGTACAAGAATATGCCGCACCCAAAACCATTGATGAACAAAAAGCCCGTCAGCGTTTATTAGATGCCGTCGCTGCGACTCTTTCAGTCACAGGAATTGAAACCAATAAATTGGTTTTAAAAGTCCGCCAAAAACAAAAAGGCACCAATCAATATGAAAAATTAGCTAATAAAGGCGAATATTTTTATGTTACGGAATATGGTGCAAAATTATGGGTAAATTTAACGGATTACCTTGATACAGGTTTATTCTTAGACCACCGTTTAACACGAAAAATGGTCGGTGAAATGGCAAAAGGGAAAACCTTTTTAAATTTATTTGCTTACACAGGTTCTGCCACCATTCACGCTGCCCTACAGGGAGCCAAAGCAACAACCACTGTTGATATGTCAAATACCTATCTAAACTGGGCTGAACAGAATTTAGATTTAAATGATTGTGATCTACGTAATCATCGTTTAATTCAAGCGGATTGTTTGCAATGGTTAAGTGAATGTCGTGAACGTTTTGAAGTGATCTTTGTTGATCCGCCAACCTTCTCAAATTCTAAACGAATGGAAGACAGTTGGGATGTTCAGCGTGATCATTTAGACTTGTTTAAACAACTGCAACGTATTTTAATGAAAGATGGAACAATTATATTCTCAAATAATAAACGTAATTTTAAAATGGATATCGATGGTTTAACTGAACTCGGTTTAGTGGCTGAAAATATTACCGAAAAAACCATTCCATTAGATTTTGAACGTAATAAACATATTCATAATTGTTGGATTGTGAAGAATACTGAAAGCTAAGCGGTCACTTACTTCACTATTTTTGCAAATAAAAAGGCAGATTTTATTATCTGCCTTTTTACTCAGCGTTTAATACTATGAAACCAACTGCACTAATACCCTACGCACAGGTTCTGCGGCTCCCCATAATAATTGGTCACCGACAGTGAAAGCAGAAAGATATTCACCACCCATATTAAGTTTACGTAAACGACCAACAGGAACACTCAATGTACCTGTCACTTTCGCAGGAGTAAGTTCTTTCAGCGTTGCTTCTTTCTCATTTGGAATCACTTTTACCCATTCATTATGACTTGCTAAAATTTGTTCAATTTCTGCTAAAGGTAAATCTTTTTTCATTTTTATTGTGAAAGCTTGACTATGACAACGCAATGCACCAATTCGTACACATAACCCATCAATAGCGATTGGATCATCACTTAATCCTAGAATTTTATTGGTTTCAACATAACCTTTCCACTCTTCTTTAGTTTGACCATTATCTAATAATGCATCAATCCACGGAATTAAACTACCACCTAAAGGAGCGCCAAAGTTCTCTGTTGGAAAGCTATCTTGTTGCATTCTAGCGGTTACTTTACGTTCAATATCTAAAATAGCACTGGCTGGATTATCTAATTCATCTGAAACCACATTTTTTAACTCACCCATCTGAGTTAATAATTCACGCATATTTTTAGCCCCTGCACCACTCGCCGCTTGGTACGTTGCAACAGAGACCCATTCCACTAAATCTTTTTCAAATAAGCCACCTAATGCCATTAACATTAAACTGACAGTACAATTTCCACCTACAAAGGTTTTCACACCCTTTTTAAGTCCCTCATCAATCACCTTTTGGTTCACAGGATCAAGTACAATAATCGAGTCATCTTTCATTCGCAATGTTGAAGCTGCATCGATCCAAGAACCATTCCAACCCGTTGCACGTAATTTAGGATAAACTTCTGAAGTATAGTCTCCGCCTTGACAAGTTAAGATAATGTCTAATTTTTTTAATTCTTCAATATCAAAGGCATTTTTTAATAATCCTGCATCTTTACTACCGAATACAGGTGCTTGCTGTCCTGCTTGTGAAGTCGTAAAAAAGACGGGATTGAGATGCGCAAAATCCCCCTCTTGCTCCATTCGATCCATCAATACTGAACCAACCATTCCTCGCCAACCGACGAAACCCACATTTTGCATTTACTTCACTCCTTATTATTTTGTGTTTGCAACCTTTGATTGTATAAGATTTTTGTTAAAAAACAAGAGTATATTTTCTCCACTAATTCAATAACTCTAATGCCACATCTAACGCTTTAAAAAACTGCTCCATATCTTGTTGTGAATTGTAGTGTGCAAGGGATATGCGTACCGTTCCACTTTGCTTTAAGTAACTTAAGTACGGTTTTGCACAGTGTTCACCACAACGAACGGCAATTTTACTTTCAGTAAAAATACTACCAATATCTGCGTGATGCTCACCTTTTACATTAAAACTGATAATTGACGTCACCTTTTTACCCCCTAAAATTTGCAAATTTTTATAAGAATCTAACCGCTTACGAAACTGCTTTGCAAGAGAATAAAGGTGATCATTTAATTCATCAAAATCCCACTGCTCTAACCATTGTAAAACTTCACCAAAACCAATAATACCTGCAATATTCGGCGTGCCTGCTTCCAAACAATAAGGCATTTCTGATAGAGTTAATTGTTCCTTATCAATATGTTGCAACATTTTCCCACCAAACATCAATGGTCGAAGTTCCATTAGACTTTGCAATTTTCCAGTTAAAACACCCACCCCTGTTGAACCATACATTTTATGGGCTGAAAAAGCGTAAAAATCTGCATCCAACGCTTGCACATCGACCTTTTCACTAGAAACTGCCTGAGCAATATCTAACAAAATTTTTGCATTGGAAAACTCACGAATAATGGGAATTAACTTTTCAGCGTTTTGGCGTACACCTGTCACATTAGAAACTAAATTAAATGCGACTATTTTAGTGCGAGAGGATAAAACTTGTTTTAACTCTTTTTCTTTAATTTGATAATGTTTATCTACCGATAATACAATCAACTTTGCCCCTTTACGCAAAGCGAGTTGTTGCCAAGATGCAAAATTAGAATGATGTTCTGCCACAGAAACAATAATTTCATCCCCCTGTTCAATGCTATCAGCTAAACCATTAGCCACTAAATTTATTGAATGGGTTGTACCACTTGTCCAAACCACTGCATTGCGATCCTCTACATTAAACCGCTTTACAACCAAATCTCGAGCCAACTCATAAGCATTACTTTGAGCTAAATCATATTGACTACGATGTACAGAACCTGCTGAACAATAAAAATCTTGCGTTGCATTCACTAAGACATCCGGTTTTAAGGTTGTTGCGGCAGAATCTAAATAGATCCACGCTTTCTGCTGTTCAAAGAAAGGAAACTGAGAACGGAATAAAATATTAATCATTAAATGTACCAAATAATTTTAATTACATTGTTATTATACTCACTTAAATCAAAACTAGTATTGTACAGTTGTTGAGCTTATTAAAGCACGGTTACTGAGCTTGTCGAAGTATAAGTGCTTCCTACATCTTATTTTCCCTTCGACAGGCTCAGGGAGCAAAAGATAATACTTAACAGCCTTATTCTAGATTTAATTGAGTATAGCTACACAAATCAAGTATAAAATTGTAAATTTTTGAGTAAATGTACCCGCTATAAAAAAGCCCTTCCCTTTTAAGTAAAGGAAGGGATATACAATCATATTACAAGATAACTAACTGTCTGCTTTAGGTTTTCTACGCTTACCAATATTTTTGGTATCTTTAGCTCGAATTTTTACTTTCACTTTTTTCGCTTCTTTTTTAGTCTCTTTCTTTTTCTTTATTCTTGCTTTTTCTTTTTTAGATTTTGAGGCTGTTTCACCGTCTTTTGGAGCTTTGGTACGAGGCTCTAACCCTTCAATAATACGTGCTTTCAAGACTTCATCAGTATAACGTTTAATTTTACCTAATAACTTATAATCGTGAGCTTCAACCAATGAAATTGCAGTCCCTTTTTTACCTGCTCGGGCAGTACGCCCAATACGGTGTAAATAAGCATCGGCGTTATAAGGTAAATCAAAGTTAATTACAAAATCAACATCATCAATATCAATACCTCGAGCTGCCACATCCGTTGCAACTAACACATTAACTATGCCAGTTTTCAAACGCTCAATTGCTTGAGTTCGTAAGGTTTGTGCCATTTCACCTTCAAGGTAAGTTGAGCGTAAACCTCGTTTACGTAAAATATCACTTAATTCACGGGTCATTTCACGACGACGTACAAATACAATCGCTTTTTCTACTTTATTTTCACTAATAAAACGAGCCAACTGTTTTATTTTATGTTCTAAATTATCACTATGATAATACCATTGGGTAATTTTTTTACGTTCACGACGGCTCGGATCAGCATCAATCTGTTCTGGTTCAGTCAAAATACGATCGGCAAAATCCGTTAGCAAATCACCTTCAAGAGTGGCTGAAAACAACCACGTATGTTTACGCCAGCGAGTTTCAGCTGCAATAGTTTCTGCATCTTGCCCATAGCCCATTTGTAACATTCTATCGGCTTCGTCAAAAATTAAAATTTCAACTGCACGACAATCAAAATTTTCTTCTTTAATATATTGTAATAATCGACCAGGTGTTGCTACCACAATATCTTGATTATGGTTAAACACTTCACCGTGATTTTGATACGCCACACCACCAGTAATAGTGGCAATATCTAAGTGAGTAAATTCTGCTAACTCTTTCGCCTGCCCTGCTACTTGCATAGCTAATTCACGAGTTGGCGTTAAAATTAAAATACGAGGAGGCCCTGAATGTCTACGAGGATAATCTAATAAATGCTGAATAGCTGGCAATAAAAATGCCGCTGTTTTTCCTGTTCCTGTTGGAGCGGATCCTAATAAATCACGCCCATCCATTGCCACTGGAATAGTATTTTGTTGAATGGCTGTGGGGGTTTTATACCCCTTTCCTTTTATCGCCTTTAATAATTCTGGCGCTAAATCGAGTTCTTCAAAAGTAAGTAGTGCTTGGCTTGTCATAATGTCTCATTGTTAAATAAAAATAGCTTCACAGTAATGATACCATAAAACCCATTTTAAACTTGACAAATATTATTATCAAAAGAGATACTATTTTTCAAATAACACAAACTCTCTAAAGAGACTTCAAAAAAGATCTAAAAATTTAAGCGGTCACTTGTATATCATTTTTTGCAAATTTTTATTTATGATAGGAAAAGTTAAGAATGTTTTTAAAAAGACTACTTTATATTATTTTATTTAATTTTATTATTTTTAACCACTGTACTTATGCAGTGGCACCGCCACCTTTAAAAGAAACTCAAGAAAATGCATTATTGGGTGATGTTGATGCTCAATATAATTTAGCTCTTATGTACTACAAAGGTGTAGGTGGCGTTGCTCAATCTAATATTTTAGCCTTTAAATGGTTTAAGAGAGCTGCAGAACAAGGTGATAAACACGCTCAATATACTGTTGGGCAAATGTATTATTTCGGTCAAGGCATTTCTAAATCCTATCTAGAAGCAGCAAAATGGCTTTATAAATCAGCCGAGCAAGGGCTTGATAATGCACAATCAAATATAGGTTATATGTATGAAACAGGGCAAGGCGTACCACAGTCTTACACAGAAGCATTTAAGTGGTATAAAAAATTAGCCGAAAAAGGGAATGCGCAAAAACAATATCTTATTGCTCAAATGTATTATGTAGGAAAAGGTGTTAAAAAATCCCTAACAGAAAGCATTAAATGGTTCAAAAAATCTGCCGAACAAGAATTCAAACCCGCCCAAGAAAAATTAGTCAATATTTATCATAATGGTATAGGTGTCCCTAAATCTGATACAGAGGCGGTAAAATATCTGACAAAACTTGCAGAATCAGGGGACAGAAAGTCACAACAAATACTTGTATCAACCTATTTAACAGGAGATGGTATTGCACAATCTTATACACAAGCTGCAAAGTGGTTAACCGCTTTAGCTAATGCAGGAGATGCTCAATCTCAATACAATTTATCTAGTTTATACAGTAAAGGGCTCGGAGTACCTCAGTCTGATGTTGACGCAGTAAAATGGTTAAAAAAAGCGGCAGAGCAAGATGATGCAAGATCACAATATACATTAGGAAGAATATATGCCTCTGGAAAAATAGTAACAAAATCTTATCCTGATGCAATCAAATGGTTAATAAAAGCGACTGATAAGGGATTTCAACCGGCAATAAAATATTTAACCACGCTTCTAAATAGTAATCCAAGTTATTTTGCTTCTGAACCACAAATTATTGAATGGTTAAAATCATCAGCAGAAGAAGAAAGTGAAGAGAATGCAAACACACAGCTCTATCTAGCAGCCATCTATTATAATGGTGATGGTGTGAAAAAATCTTATACAGAAGCCGCAAAATGGTTTAAAAAAGCAGCAAAATTTAATGAACCAAATGCCTCATTTATGCTTGCTCAAATGTATTACAATGGAACGGGTGTGCCACAATCTTATTCAGAGGCGATGAAACTCTTAGAAAAAGCAGCGGAACTCGGTAATTTACAAGCTCAGCTTGGTTTAGCAAAAATGTATTATTTAGGAAATGGGGTTGAGCAATCTTACTCAAAAGCCTTTAAATATACCGAAATCGCCGCCGAGCGTGGTGATATTGGTGCACAAAGTATCTTAGGTAATATGTATCAACTTGGGTTGGGTGTTAAAAAATCTAATGCTAATGCCTTTAAGTGGTATAACAAAGCGGTACAAAAAGGCTTTTCTGATCCTGAAATATTATTTGAATTAGCCTCAATGTATTACAGGGGAATCGCCACTACAATAGATTACAGCAAAGCCTTTAAACTTACTCAGCAATCAGCAAACAAAGGATATGCCCAAGCACAGAGCTTACTCGGTGTAATGTATTATTATGGAAATGGCGTGGAACAATCTTACAAAAATGCAATGCAATGGCTTAAAAAAGCAGTGCGAAATGGAGGTAACGATACTTCTCAACTACTATTAGGGGTAATGTATTATCAAGGGCAAGGCGTTGAAAATAATCTACTTTTTGCTTATACCTATTTTAAATATGCTGAGTATAGCCGTAATACATTTGTCGCAGAGAAGGGACATTCATTTTTAGAAAAATTGGAAAAAGAGATGACAAAAGAACAGCTTATTGAAGCTAAAAAGATAAATATCTTTGATCTATTGGATTAAAAATTTAAGCGGTCACTTGTATATCATTTTTGCAAATTTTTAATAACAAGTGACCGCTTATATTTCGTTTAAATAGTGGGTGTTTTTGCATTATTTATGATAAATTTAGGAAATGACTAAAAAGATATCACAGGAAATTATTATGAGAAAAAATTATATTGATTGGGACAGTTACTTTATGGGCATTGCACTTTTATCTGCAATGAGAAGTAAAGACCCGAATACGCAAGTGGGTGCTTGTATTGTAAATCAAGACCATCGCATAATAGGTGTGGGGTATAATGGTTTCCCTGCTGGCTGTAAAGATGAAGATTTTCCTTGGGAAAGAGAGGGGGATTTACTTGACACTAAATACCCTTATGTCTGCCACGCAGAATTGAATGCCATACTGAACAGCATTAAATCCTTAAAAGATTGTACGATTTATGTTGGGCTTTTTCCTTGTAATGAATGTAGTAAAGCGATTATTCAAAGTGGTATTAAAGAAGTGGTCTATTTATCGAATAAATATGCCCATACGGATCTTCAAAAAGCATCCCAGAAAATGCTTGATAGTGCAGGGGTAAAATATCGCCAACTACAAGTGGAAAAAGAGAAGATAGAACTGTATTTTGATAAATGATAGCGATATGATTTTAAATAAAATTTACAAAATTAAAAATAATATATTGAAAATATTAAGTTTATTTGTTGTGGCTTTAGTTTTATCTTCTTGTACAAACTCATCTTTAGAAAGAAAAATAATAGATGTATATTTTACGGACTCAAAAGGAAAACCTGTCGAAAAGATGAGTTCCGATAGAATAAAAAACGAATATATTTACTTTGTGGTTAAAACTCAAAACTTGATAGGAGAAATGGTTACTGTAGATTTAGAAGGTAGCAATGGCGTTATATATAACAATCGCTACATCGCAGATGGCGATAATATCAGTGTAACAATCAATAATAATGAAGAAAGAATAAAATTATTTATATATGATGATAACAATAGTAACCATAATAAAATGAAACAACAATATTATAACAATACTTCTTTTAACCAAAACTAATTACTATGGATACAGGTAAAAGTGATTAGATTTTAGAGGGATAAAATGAAACAGTTAAAATTATTATTATGCCTATTACTCACCTCTTGTGCAGTAAAAGAAACACCCCATTCACCAATAAAAGACAACCATTCTCCACCTATATATTCAGGTTGTGAGCAGTATGGAAAAGAACAACTAAAACGGTGCTTTCAGACTAAAATATCTCAACATATTTATAAATATAGTGATACCTTAAAAAGTTATGCACGTGATGAGAAAGAGCCTATAAAAATAACTGTATTTTTTAATATTGAGAAAACTGGGGATGTAAAAGTAACGTCTGTCAAACCTGAAATAATGAAACAGGATATCGTTGATATTTTAAAACGGTTACCTCCGATTAAACCTGCAATGCACAATAATAAACCTGTGACAACCCCATTTAGATTACCGATAAAAATTATATTAGCAGATTAATTTTTTAATATTGTCGATATTTAGGTAAGCGGTTACTTGTGGATTATTTTTTGCAAATTTTGGCATAGTAGACAAAATAGTTGGTAAAAAATGGGTTAAAGCTTTATATTACTGTGCTTTAGCCCACTTTTTTGAAAATGAATAAAAAACTTGTCCTTTTTGTCATAAAACGAATATTCACAAATATGGTACCCAAAATAATGTTCAACGTTATAAATGCTCTATTTGTAATAAAACTTTTACCTTCAAAAAATCCTTAAATTCAAGCCAAATTTGGCTAGATTACACAGAAGGTAAACAAACCTATAAGCAACTAGCAATTAAATATAATTGCTCTGTTAGAACTATTCAAAGATATGTTTTAAAAGCCCCTAAAACGCCATTAAATATCCCACAAAATAATAAATTGAACTTAATGATGGATACCACTTTCTTTGGTCGAAATTTTGGTGTTCTCGTTTTTATGGACACTTTATCAAAGAAGGTAATTTATCATCAAATTGTGACAACAGAAAAAAATCTTTATTATCTATTAGCAATGAATAAATTAAGAGAAAAAGGCTATATTATTCAATCTATTACTTGTGATGGAAGACGAGGATTATTAAGAGATTTTTTAAATACGCCTGCACAACTTTGCCAATTTCATCAAATAGCAAATGTAATAAGGAAATTAACAAGGAACCCTAAATCTGAAGCGGGAAAAGAGCTAAAAATATTAGTTAAAACATTAAAAAATAGCTCTAAAAACGAGTTCTATATTAATTTACATTATTGGTATTTAAAACATAAAGAATATTTAAATGAACGCTCCGATAAAATAAATGAAAAGGGTAAATATCCTTTTAAACATCGTAATATAAGAAGTGCTTACAGGAGCTTAAAATATAATATGGATTATTTATTTACTTTTGAAAAATATCCTGAATTAAATATAGAAAAAACAACAAATAGGCTTGAAAGTTTATTTGGAGAACTTAAACGAAAACTATCTAATCATAATGGTTTAACCAAATACCATAAGATTATGTTTATAAAAGATTTTCTAAATAAAAGGAGTTGGTAATTATTTATAAAATAATAAAAACCAACTCATTTGTCTACTATGGGCATAGCTCCTCAAAATTACCAACTATTTTGTCTACTATGCCCAAATTTTTAATAACAAATAACCGCTTATATTTTATTCAATTATCTTTTCAAGGGTATAGGGATGAACCTTAATACAAGTGTGGTTTTCAATTGAATTTACCAAACTAACCGCAATAGAGGGATTGGGTAATTGTTCTCCTTCGACTTTAGGTTCACTTATTTTTACTTTCAATTTATTATTTTGATGCCATAAAAAAGTTGTTTCAATACGTTCACACCATTGTTGCGTAGTTTCATTTTCTGCAAAAGGCATTACTATTTCAATATGTTCCCAGTTCTCTACGAGATAAGTTTTACCTTTTGGAAAAGGAAGCTCAATTATATTAACCTTTTGATTTGCTATTATTAATGGCTCATTTAATTTTATAATATAAATTGGTCGTCCATTTACCACATTATCACTCATCACTTCACCACATTTAAACAGTTGTTTAAGCCATAATTCCGCTGTTTCAAGCTGATTTACTCGAACTGCAATATGATCAATTTGATAATCCTTTAATGCAATTTGCATTATATGAGAAAGATCGATAATTTTTTTCTCAAAGGTATGAAATTCATTAAGTAATTCTGTATTTTTTTGAAATAGTGAGTGTTTTTGCATTTTTACTTCTAAGTGATTAAATAATTACTGAAAATGATACCACAAAACCCTCCTTGACAGATATCCTCTTAAAATGGCAGACTACTGTTTTAATATGATCAGAGACCTAAAATTATGTTTACATTTAATCAAAAAAACATTTTATTCACATTAATAATCAGTGGATTAGTATTATGTAATAATGCTTATGCTAAAGAAAAAATAGATTGCGTCCAACTTGAAAAAAATGTACATAAAATTGAGAAAAAAGCAGAAAAAAATGCCAATGAAACATTTTTCTTAGGAGAAAAATACTACTGGGGAGATTGTATTAAGCAAGATTATAAAACAGCCTTTGGATGGTTTCAAAAATCTGCAGCAGAACAACATTTATGGGCACAATATTATATAGGCAGAATGTATGAAGATGGACAAAGTGTTAAACAATCTTTTACTGATGCTGTTAAGTGGTATAAGAAATCAGCAAAACAAGGCTATGGTATGGCTCAATTAGCACTTGCAGCAATCTATCTAACTGGTAAAGAAGAAGAAGTGAAGCAGGATTATTTGGCAGCCTATGTATGGGGAAATTATGCTTTAATTCAAAATGGTGATCGTGATCCCTTTCTTTTACAAAGTTGTATAGATACCATTCAGTTTGCTAGTGCTAGAATGACAGAAGAAGAGTATGAAAAAGCAGAAAAAATGCTTAAACAGGGGCAATTCCCTGAATAAATAATGGATTATCTTTTTAAGCGGTTACTTACAACCAACTTTTTGCAAAAAAAGATAATAACCATCAAAGAATATAAAAACTGAACTGCCCCAAAGTTGATTATTAGGACAGTTCAGTTAAATCAAAAAATGATCATTAGTTTTTGAAGATTACTTCATTTTTAGGCGCATACTGAGACACTTTTAATGGAGAATGAGATTGAATATAACTTTTCAACACTTCTGCATCTACAAAGCCAGTATTAATGTAATCCGCTAGTTTTGGATAACCATCACCACCTACAGCATTAAAACTAGGCAAAGTAAAGGTATAGGTTTTCTTACTACTTAAACGTTTACCATTAATTTTTACATTGTGTACACCGTCTTTTTTCACTGTCATTGAAATACCAGCAAATTGAGGGTAAGCCCCTGAATCCACTGATTTAGTTGCTACTACATCAAGGTATTTTTTAAGTTCTTTACCTGTCATTTTTGCTTTTACAACAGTATTCGCAAAAGGTTGTACTTTTAGTACATCTTTATAGGTAATATCACCACCTTCAATAGAATCACGCACACCACCAGAGTTCATAATTCCGAAGTCTGCGTTTACTTTCTCTTTTTGAGCCGTTGCAATTAAGCGCCCTAAATTCGTTTGATGAAAACGTACTACATCACGATCACCCACTAATTTAGCATCACTTTTACCAATTTTAACATTTAGTGCTTTTTGACCAATTTCTTGATATGGCGTTAAAAACTTCAGTAATGCTTTGTCTTCTTTAATTTGTTTACCTACTAATTGACGTACTTTTTTACCATCAATTTTCACTTTTTGCGTTAAATTAACAGGAATCAGTTGGTACTCTTTCAGTGTTAGCTTGCCCTCTTTATAATTAAAGTCTGCTCGCCCAACATATTTACCCCATTCGTAAGCTTGTACAATCCAAGTGCCATTTTGTCTGTCTGGACGACATTCTGCACCTGGTTTGAAGTTTGGATCATAATTTTTAAGATCTGGTTCCATACAAACTGGGTTCTGTGAGTGACCACCGATGATCATATCCAAAGATCCAGCTGGTAATGAACGAGCTAAAGTTACATCTCCCGGTGCATTGATACCATGAATTGCATTGTGGTAGTGCCCCATATGAGTAACAGCAAAAATCAAATCAGGATTTTCATTTTGCTTAATTTCAGGAATAAGTGCTTTTGCTTCTTCTATAGGACTACGAAAATCTAAATCTGAAATATATTCAGGGTTACCGATTTTCATTGTATCTTCTGTAGTCAAACCAATAACTGCAATTTTTACACCGCCCTTATTAAATATTTGATATGGTTTAAACAAACGTTTACCCGTTTTTTTATCATAAATATTTGCAGATAAAAATGGGAAATTCGCCCACGTCGCTTGTTGTGCTAAAACACTTAATGGATTATCAAACTCGTGATTTCCTAATGCCATAGCATCATAGCCAATTTTACTCATTCCCTTAAAATCAGGCTCTGCGTGTTGCATATCAGACTCAGGTACACCAGTATTAATATCACCACCAGATAATAGTAAACTATAACCACCATCACTAGAAACCTCTTTTCTGATAGTATCTATCAATGTTTTTCTAGCTGACATTCCATATTCGCCATATTTATTTTTCCAAAAACGGCCATGGTTATCATTGGTATGTAAAACAGTTAACTCCACACCATCTTTTGCTGTTGTATTCATACAACCAGCTAAGCCAGCTGTTAACGCAGTTAACAATAATGAAACTACAAGTTTCCTTTTCATTTTGGTACTCCTGATTAATATAAGTGGTAATTACTTACCTTTTAGTTTAGCAAAAGCATCTGCCATTGCTGAATTTTGAAATGAGTGACCTCTCTGTGAATCTTTTTGTTTAGCGACTCTCTGCTCTTTGAAAGAAGCATTGCTAGGTGCAGTCGCCTTACTCTTATCATCACGTTTTGGCACTGATTTCTCTTCCAATCGCATTGTTAATGCAATACGTTTGCGAGAAATATCAATGTCTAACACCTTCACTTTTACAATATCACCTGTTTTGACTACTTTGTGTGGGTCATCCACAAAGGTATTTGCCAACATTGAAATATGCACTAAACCGTCTTGATGCACCCCAATATCCACAAAAGCCCCAAAGTTAGTGACATTCGTCACTGTACCTTCTAAAATCATTCCTTCAACAAGATCTTTAATATCTTCCACTCCATCCATAAAGGTGGCTGTTTTAAACTCCCCTCGTGGATCACGTCCTGGTTTTTCCAGTTCTTTGAAAATATCATTTACCGTTGGTAAACCAAACTTTTCATCAACAAATCGTGAGGCATCAAGCTGGTGAATACGTGTACTATTACCCATTAAATCACTTAAACTTAATTCTATCGCTTGTAAGATCTTTTCTACCACAGGATAGGCTTCAGGATGGACACTTGAGCTATCCAATGGATTTTTTCCATCTAAAATTCGCATAAACCCAGCACATTGCTCAAAAGCTTTTGGCCCTAAACGTGCCACTTTTTTTAACTGGCTACGAGCAGTAAAGCGTCCATTTTCATCACGGTATGCCACAATATTTTGTGCAAGGGTTTTATTCATTCCTGCCACACAGGTTAAAAGTGGTGCCGATGCCGTATTGATATCCACACCCACCGCATTAACACAATCTTCTACGACAGCATTTAATTTACGAGCTAATTGGCTTTGATTTACATCGTGTTGATACTGCCCTACGCCGATCGCTTTTGGTTCAATTTTGACTAATTCCGCTAATGGATCTTGCAAACGACGAGCAATAGATACCGCACCACGCAACGAAACATCTAACTCAGGAAATTCTTGGGCGGCAAATTCAGAGGCAGAATAAACCGATGCCCCTGCTTCACTAACAACAACGGTTTGAGCCTTCCAATCGGAGTATTTTTTATGAGTATCTGCTACAAATCGCTCTGTTTCACGAGAGGCTGTACCATTACCAATCGCAATCAAATCCACATTATATTTTTTACCTAAGGTATAAATGCTGTGAGCCGCTTTATCAGCATAACCAGTATGTGGATAAATAGTATCCGTTGCCAATAATTTACCAGTGTTATCCACTACGGCAACTTTAACCCCAGTACGTAAACCTGGATCAAGCCCCATCGTGTTTCTTGCCCCAGCAGGTGCAGCCATCAATAAAGCTGTCAGATTTCGTGCAAAAACATCAATCGCTTCTTCTTCGGATTTTTCTCGCAAGGTAGTCATTAATTCCGTTTCTAAATGTAACGATGCTTTGATTTTCCACGTCCATGCAATGACTTGTTTGCGCCATGTATCAGAGGCTAAACCATTAAATTGTACTCCTAAATGATCACGAATAATTTCTTCACAATAACTAGAACGAATCGATTCATCTTGATCAGGATCCGCATTTAAAGAGATATTTAAAATGCCTTCATTTCGTCCCCTTAAAATCGCTAATGCACGATGAGAAGGTATTTTTTTATACTGTTCAGAATAATCAAAATAATCTCTAAACTTCGCCCCTTCAACCTCTTTTCCTTCAACCACTTTCGCTTCAAGAGTCGCATTTTGAGTCAGATAGTGACGTAATTTTGCTAACAATTGCGCATCTTCGGCAAAACGTTCCATTAAAATATACCTTGCACCATCTAATGCTGCTTTCACTTCTTTTACTTCTTTATTCAAATAGGTTTCAGCAAGGGCTTCAGGTACTTGGTTTGGATCATCCCAAAGTGTCGTTGCCAATGGTTCAAGCCCATTTTCAATGGCAATTTGTCCACGAGTACGACGTTTTGGTTTATAAGGTAAATAGAGATCTTCTAATTCCGTTTTACTTTGAGTTTTGCAAATTTTCTCTTTTAAGTCACCGCTTAATTTTCCCTGCTCTTCTATTGATTTTAAAATAGTCTGACGACGATCATTAAGCTCTCGTAAATAAATTAATCGCGTTTCAAAATGACGTAATTGGGTATCATCTAATCCCCCTGTCACTTCTTTACGATAACGAGCGATAAAAGGGATAGTATTTCCTTCATCTAATAGATTAATTGCAGATAAAATCTGCTTAGGTTGCACCGTTAATTCTGATGCAATAATTTGACTAATTTGAGTGTTTAATTCATTTAACATTTTTTATCTCAATTTTCTCTTTTTATTTCAATAACAATCTAACTATTTGATATTAAATAACGATTTCAAATAATGTGCAACAGCTTCATCTTCATTAAATCCTATCACTTTATTATTTGGTAATTTTTCTTTGAGCTTAGGATCTGCATTGCCCATTATACAGCCTTCTCCAACGCCAGCTAACATTTCAAAATCATTTAAACCATCACCAAAAGCAATACAATCGTCTAATGTATACCCTTTTAATTTTACTAACTCTTGTAAGGCATTGGCTTTACAAACCCCTTGAGCCATCACTTCTAGGCAGTGAGGCATTGAACGTGTAATTTGTAGAGTACTTCCATACTTTCCAATTATACTTTTTTCGAGTGCTGCTAAATCATCAGGATTTTTAGCAATATAGCACACTTTTTCAGTTTGCCTACCGTGATGTTTAGTAAAATTAACAACTTGATAACTATAGCCTGATTCGATATGAAAACTTTTTAATTCTGGAATATCTTTATTAATAAACCAATCCTCGCCCTGATAACTATTTACACAAATTTTTGTATCATCAAAGCTAACATTCATTAACTCAAGAGCAATATTTTCTGGTAAAAAATTATTTGATAAAACCTCACCAGATAATTTATTTGTTCTCGCACCATTTGAGGTAATTAACATTGCATCATCAAGATTAATTTTACTGATAATATGTTTTACATCAGGATAATTTCGTCCTGTTGCCAAAAAAATATCTACCCCTTTTTGAGCTAATTTTTCAAGGGTCTCAATAGTAAAATCACCTATTTTATGATGAGCATTAAGAAGGGTTCCGTCCAAATCTGAAACAATCGCACGGAATGGAAGTGAATCTAACATATAAAATCCTTTTAAAAGGAATCAACATATAAAAGAAGCACGAATAGACATACTCGTGCTATATTTCTATTTTATCAACTACTCAGCAGTTAAATCTTTAATTACTGTACTCACTGAATTATTCATTACAGATTTAATCCCATTTTTAGTCGCAGCCTGAGAAGAATAATATTGACTACGCCCAATTTCTTGGTGATTTTTTGCCTTCAAAATGAAATAAGGTTTATCATTTTTCGCTACACGAATTTCAAAAAGAGATTCATTACTACCATTTTTTTGAACAGAAGCAATGCCGTTTTCAGCAGAAGCGCGAGATTTATACAACTCACTCGTCAAGATAACTTGACTGTTCGCTGCCTTTAAATTGAACATAAACTGTCCATCTTTTGCTAATTTAAGTTCATACCAACCTAATGCCATAAGTAACTCCTTATTTTTGTTACATAAAAATAAAGTTGAGTATTTTCATACTCAACCTAAAAAACTATTTTACACGAGATACATATTCACCAGAACGAGTATCTACTTTTATGACTTCTCCAATTTGGATAAATAATGGAACTCGAACCACTGCACCAGTACTTAAGGTTGCTGGTTTGCCACCTGTTCCTGCGGTATCACCTTTCAAACCTGGATCTGTTTCAATTACTTCTAATTCAACAAAGTTTGGAGGTGTAACTACAATTGGGCTATCATTCCATAAAGTAATCACACAATCAGCTTGATCTACAAGCCATTTGTCATTATCCGCCACAGCTTTTGCATCGGCAGCAATCATATCAAATGTTTCTGGGTGCATAAAATACCAAAAATCTTCATCTTTATATGAATAATTATAGTTAGTATCCATTACATCTGCCGCTTCCACTGTTGAACCTGATTTAAAGTTGATTTCTAAAACCTTACCTGAAATCAATTTACGAATTCTTGTACGAGTAAAAGCTTGTCCTTTTCCTGGTTTTACAAATTCATTTTCAACGATGGTGCAAGGTTCACCGTCTTGAATAAATTTAAGACCTGGTTTGAAATCAGTTGTACTATAAGTTGCCATTTTATCCTCAAAATTAACTATCTAAATATATAAAAATTTATTATTAATACTATCTTAGTTTATACAGCTAGTATAAACTTTATGCTTTTGGAATGAAAGCTAAAATATTAACATATATATGATACATCAAAATATAAAAATTGGCGAAAAAAAACCGCTATGGTTACAGGATTTAGCACAAGCATTTAATGATCCTATCGATCTCTTAAACTATTTAGAGTTCGATCCTAAAGAGTTTGAACAAGATTTATTAGCTCGCAAACTATTTACAATGCGAATACCACGTCCTTTTGCCCAAAAGATGCAAAAAAAAGATAAAAATGATCCACTATTTTTACAGGCGGTCACATCTTTTGAAGAATTTACAAAAATGGAAGGATTTACTACCGATCCACTTGAAGAGCAGGAATCTCCCGCACCTAATATTTTACATAAATATCATAACCGACTGTTATTTATGATAAAAAATAGTTGTGCTATTAATTGTCGTTACTGCTTTCGTCGTCATTTTCCTTATGATGAAGTAAAAAATGGAAAAACGGTATGGGTAGAAAGTTTAAACTATATTCGAAAGCAGAGTGAGATCGAAGAAGTCGTGCTATCTGGTGGTGATCCGATGATGGCAAAAGATGAAGAATTTGATTGGCTGATCACTCAATTAGAAAAGATAACTCACATTAAAACACTGCGTATTCACTCTCGTGTACCAGTGGTTATTCCAAATCGAATTACTGAAAAATTATGCGATATATTTAAACAAACTCATTTAAATATTGTATTAGTTACCCATATCAATCATGCGAATGAAATAGATGAATACTTTGCTGAAAAAATGAAAATGTTACGGGATGCGAATGTCACTTTACTCAATCAGTCAGTATTATTGAAGGGCGTAAACGATGATGCAAATATACTTAAAGCATTAAATGATAAACTATTTGCTACATCTATTTTACCTTACTATTTACACGTATTAGATAAAGTTGAAGGTGCAAGTCATTTTTATATTGATGATAATCAAGCCTTTAAGATTTATAAGGAGCTACAACGTATTTCATCTGGCTATCTTGTGCCAAAGCTCGCAAGAGAAGAAGCGGGAAAACCAAATAAAACACTACTTGGATAATGAGCATAAAAAAGCCTCAACTATTTTAATATAATTGAGGCTTATTATTTAAATAATTAACGCCAAGCCTTAAACTGATTGATCAAGCCATTGGTTGAACTATCGTGGCTTGCGATCGTTTCATCATTTTCAAGTTCTGGAAGAATACGGTTCGCTAATTGTTTACCTAATTCAACCCCCCATTGGTCAAAGCTATAAATGTTGAAAATAACGCCTTGTACGAAAATTTTGTGTTCATACATCGCAATCAATGCCCCTAAGCTATAAGGTGTGATTTTTTGTACTAAAATTGAGTTGGTTGGACGGTTACCTTCAAACACTTTAAATGGTACGATTTCCGCCACTTCTTCAAGGGTTTTACCTGCGTCTAAAAATTCTTTTTCAACTACTTCTTTTGATTTACCAAAAGCCAACGCCTCTGTTTGTGCGAAGAAGTTTGAAAGTAATTTACTGTGATGATCCGATACTTGGTTGTGTGTTTGTGCTGGTGCAATAAAATCACAAGGAATAATTTTAGTTCCTTGGTGGATCAACTGATAGAACGCGTGCTGACCATTTGTACCCGGTTCGCCCCAAATAATTGGGCCTGTTTGGTGTGTCACCACTTTGCCATCACGTCCAACATATTTACCGTTTGATTCCATATTTCCTTGTTGGAAGTAGGCTGCAAAACGGTGTAAATATTGGTCGTAAGGTAAAATTGCTTCAGTTTCAGCCCCTAAGAAATTGCTGTTCCAAATACCAATTAAGGCTAAAAGTGTTGGGATATTTTGCTCAACAGGTGCAGTTAAGAAATGCTGATCCATTTTATGTGCCCCTTCAAGCAACTGCTCGAAGTTTTCAAAACCAATAGATAACGCAATAGAAAGCCCGATTGCTGACCATAATGAATAACGTCCGCCAACCCAGTTCCAGAATTCAAACATATTTTCAGTATCAATACCAAATTTTGCCACTTCGGTTGCATTGGTTGAAAGTGCCACAAAGTGTTTTGCTACCGCACTTTCCTCTTTCGCACTGGCTAATAACCAATCACGTGCTGAATGTGCGTTTGTCATTGTTTCCTGTGTCGTAAAGGTTTTTGACGCCACTAACACAAGCGTCGTTTCAGGGTTACATTTTTTCAAAGTTTCTGCAATGTGCGTACCGTCCACGTTAGACACAAAGTGCATTGTTAAATGATTTTTATATGGACGTAACGCTTCGGTAACCATATAAGGACCTAAATCTGAACCACCGATACCAATGTTAATCACATCAGTAATCGCTTTATTCGTATAACCTTTCCACTCGCCAGAAATCACACGCTCACAAAAACCTTTCATTTTTGCTAATACCGCATTTACTTCTGGCATTACATCATTACCGTCCACCATAATTGGCGTATTCGCACGGTTACGCAATGCGGTATGCAACACGGCACGATCTTCGGTACGGTTAATTTTTTGACCTGAATACATCGCTTGTTTTGCAGATTCAAGCTGACATTCATCGGCTAATTTATATAATAAATCTAAGGTTGTTTGATTGATCGCATTTTTTGAAAAATCCACTAACATTTGATCTTCAAATTGACGTGAATAACTATCAAAACGCTGACTATCCTGTGCGAATAACTCTGCAATCGTTAAATTTTCTGCTTTATGTTGCTCTAATTGAGTCCACGCAACCGTTTGAACTGGATTGATATTTTTCATTTATTTTCCTTATACGAGATTTAATATTGAAATTGGTACTTATATTTTGATAGTGCGTAATTTTATCCGAATTAAAGCATAATTGTAAGGTATTAATTCAATCATCATTCTTCTTTTGATGAAATGATTATCGTATAGAATCAAAAAGTAAAAATGCGACGATGATCGCAAAAATTAAAAAATATTTTTTGAGCTTTTAGATATACTGTCATTAAAAAATTAAGGATAATCCGATGAATAAAATGGCTGAACACTTTGATATTAAATCCAAAATCTATACCATAAGAAATAAACAAGTAATGTTAGATAGAGATCTCGCTTCACTTTATGGTGTAGAACTCAAAAGATTAACAGAACAAGTTAAAAGAAATATTGCTCGATTTCCTGAACATTTTAGATTTCAACTCACTCAACAAGAATATGAAAATTTAAGGTCGCAATTTGCGACCTTAAGATCTGGCGAAGAAAATAATACTTGGGGAACTCACACAAAATATTTACCCTATGTTTTTACCGAACAAGGTGTGTCAATGCTAAGTGCTGTTTTAAGAAGTAGTACCGCAATAGAAGTCAGTATAAAAATAATTGATAGCTTTGTTACAATGAGAAAATTTATTGCTCAAAATGGTGATATTTTTAAACGAATTGAAACACTAGAACAAAGCCAACTTATTACCAACACGAATATCGATAAGATTTTCAAAGCACTAGAAAATAAAGAGCAAATTCAACAACAAGGTATTTTCTTTAATGGTCAAATTTTTGATGCACATAAATTTGTATCTGATTTAATTAGAAAAGCACAAAAACACATTGTACTCATTGATAACTATATTGATGATTCAACTTTGACACTTTTTCAGAAAAACCAACGTATAAATGTCACTATTTATACTCATTCAATGAACAAAACCTTAAAACTTGATTTAGAAAAATATAATCAGCAATACAAAAAAATAGACATTCAAATAAATAAAAATTTTCACGATAGATTTTTAATTATTGATGATAAAGATATTTACCTTATTGGTGCGAGTTTAAAAGATTTGGGTAAAAAAGTGTTTGGGTTTTCATTATTAAAGGATATTGACGTGAATTTTTATAAAAAAATATAGACAGGGCATCCCCATCTATATCTTAAAATTTGTAAATTCTACAAAAAATCCAACCGCTTATTTCTGCTCTGTTGAACTCATTTCATCCAAACGTTTTTCTAATTCGTTCAGTTTTTCACGGGTACGCAATAAAACCTGTGATTGCACATCAAATTCTTCACGGGTTACTACGTCTAATTTTGATAATTGCGCTTGTAAAATTTGTTTGAATTTTTCTTCTAAATCACTACCCACATTTTTTAAGCCTTGCGGTAATGAATTATGAAGTTGTTGAGCGATATTTTCTAATTTTTTAGGATCTAACATTCTTTTCTCCTTACTTAATTTGAGAGATAAGCGGTTACATTCTTGTAAAAATTTACAATTAACGTACCGCTTACCTTTTTCGTTCTTTACTTTTTATTTTTTGCTTTTCTTAATAAACTTCATCAAACGCTTACGTTTTCTTAATTGGTTTGGTGTTAATTTATTACGTTTACCTGCAAAAGGATTTTCCCCTTCTTGGAATTGAATACGTATCGGCGTACCAATTACTTTCAGACTTTTACGGAAATAGTTTGATAAATAACGTTTATAAGAATCTGCTAATTTTTCTACTTGGTTGCCGTGTACCACAATGATCGGCGGATTGTAACCACCGGGGTGAGCATACTTTAATTTCACACGGCGACCATTGACCAATGGAGGTTGATGATCATCAATGGCAATTTTTAAGACACGAGTCAGCATAGATGTCGTCATTTTTTGGGTTGCACAACCATAAGCCTCTTTAATTGAACCAAATAAACTACCCACACCACTGCCGTGTAATGCAGAGATAAAATGGACACGAGCAAAATCAATAAAATTTAAACGGCGATCCAGTTCTGATTTTACAAATTCTTTATCATCGTGGCTCATTCCATCCCATTTATTGACCACAATCACAAGTGAACGTCCTGCATTTAAAATAAAACCTAACAGTGATAAATCTTGATCTGAAATACCATCACGTGCATCAATGGTTAATAACACCACATTCGCATCTTGAATGGCTTTTAAGGTTTTAATAACAGAGAATTTTTCAACCGCTAAATTGACCTTTCCACGCTTACGTACACCAGCAGTATCAATAATAGTGTATTTCTGATCATCGCGTTCCATTGGGATGTAAATACTATCACGTGTTGTACCCGGTAAATCATAAACCACCACACGATCTTCACCCAAAATTCGGTTAGTTAAGGTTGATTTCCCTACATTTGGACGACCAACAATTGCAATTTTAATATTTTGATCATATTCTTGCTCTTCGTTTAACGCTTCATCTAATAATGCCGTATCTTCTTCATTATTAAAATCAAAATCACGTTCCCATTCATCAATTTCTTGGCTTTCTACTTCTTCCGCTTCAACGCCTTGTTCAACCTTTTCAGCCAAAGGAATAAGTACTTGTTCGATAAGTTGGTTTACGCCACGCCCTTGTGATGCGGCAATTTGTTCAATTTCGCCTAAGCCCAGTTGATAAAATTCGGCACAATGTGAATTTGCATCAATACCATCAACTTTATTGGCTACCACAACAGTCGTTTTTTCACGAGCACGTAAATATTGTGCGATACCAATATCAGCAGGCACTAAACCCGCTCGGGCATCCACCATAAAGAAAACAACATCGGCTTCATCAATCGCAAGTAACGATTGTTCCGCCATTTTTTCTTCCACGCCCTCTTCCGTACCGTCAATACCGCCAGTATCAATTACGATAAAATCGTGTCCATTGATATGAGCTTGACCATATTTACGATCTCGGGTTAAACCGGGAAAGTCTGCAACTAACGCATCACGAGTACGGGTTAAGCGATTAAAAAGTGTGGATTTTCCCACATTTGGACGCCCAACGAGCGCAATAACAGGTGTCATATAGATTTTTACCTTTAGAGTTTCTTTAATAGTTCGACATTATAACAAAAATCACTAAATTATATACGACCATTTTTAACAAATTGTTTTTAGTTGAATTTTAGACAGGGGGGGGTATAATAGTTTGATTAAATTGTCAATACCTAAAATGAAGGAATTTCATATAAATGAATACAGAAAATAACAAGAAAACAACAGTTGCAACACTATTATTTTTATCACTCACAACGAGTTTTGCTTTTGCGGGACAAAGTGAACAAAATCAGATAGATGCTCTTAGAAAACAAGTAGAAGGATTGCAAAAGCAACTGCAAAAGCTAACGGCACAACCGAAAATACAAACTTATGCAACTACGACACCTGACAGTACTGATGACCCAGCCAAAGCGGGTACAGGCACAGATTCGATTGTTTTAAACAATGGAATAGCAAATGGAGAAAATGCTATTGTTGGTGGTGCGACTAGCAACACAGCAAGTGGAGAAAATTCTGTTTCATTGGGTGGAACTAAAAATATCGCAAGCGGAAAAGCTTCTGTTGTTATTGGAGGAGGCTTTTATGAAAGGGGAACTGCTGTAGGAAATACAGCCGCAGGATTAAATTCTTCTGTTATTGGTGGTGTTGAAAATAGTGTAAGTGCAACAGGTTTTCGTTCTAGTGTTATTGGTGGTTACAAAAATAGCGTATCTAGTGAGGATTCTATAACTCTAGGAGGGCAGAAAAATACCATTAAAAATAGTGAAATGTCTAATGCTATTTTTGTGGGAGAAGGTAATACTATTGAGAATGTTAATAAAGGAAATGTTATTATTGGAGGAGCAAAATCAAAGATACACGGTGGTGCAGGTTATGATAATTTTATTCTCGGTGGTGGTGATAGAAATGCTGATGGAAATGAAATTATAAATGGAGATAATAATGTAATTATAGGTGGGTATGCAAGTAAAATTATTAGTGATGCTAATTGGCAAGATAATAATATTATATTAGGTGGACATCATAATAAAATAGACAAAAATACTAAAGATGGTTTTATTATAGGCGGTGTAGAAAGCATTGTTAATGGTTCGTTAAGTGGTGCACTTGGTGGGGTTGGTAATAACATCACAGGGAATGGTTCTTATGTTATCGGTGGTAGCAAACCGAACGCAGGAAAAAAGAGTGAAGATAAAACATATGGTAATACTGTTTCAGGAAATAACTCTTTTGTTATAGGTGGCAAGAATAGAATTGTAGGAAATCTTTCTTATACTTTTGGGAATAACAATACTATAAATAAAGAAAAAGTGTATATCTTAGGCTCAAATATTGATGCAGGTAATGCCACAAGAGCGGTTGTTTTAGGTGACAGTTCAACTGCGGTGACCGATGCGGTTTCAGTGGGAACAACAGCAAAACCAAGAAATATCAAGCACGTTAAAGACGGAGAAATTTCTGATACTTCACTTGATGCGATTAATGGTTCGCAAGTGACAACACTTGCAGAGATTGGTAAAACTTTTGACAATAAATATATTTCTGTTCAAAGAGATAGTACACAAGAAAATGGCACAGATCCGCATATTGCAGGACATAGAAAATATTATAAAGTTGGTTTAACAAAAGATGCAACTGATAAAATCGATTCGATAAGCAGTAAAGCAAATAAAAATGCGGATAATTTAAGTGCAACTGATATAACTGATTGGAAAACTAAATTAGGTGTAGAAGCAAATACGAACTCCGTAGAAACAGTTACTGAAGGAAATGGAATAACAGTTTCAGGAGGTAACACTGCTACAAATAAGGCTTGGACTGTTGCCCTTAGTATTGCAACCCAAAATACTTTAACTCAAGTTGGTACCAATACTACTAAGATTGGTCAAAACACCACTAAGATTGCTCAAAACACCACTAAAATTGCTCAAAACACCACTAAAATTGCTCAAAACACTACTAAGATTGATCAAAATACCACTAAGATTGGGCAAAATACCACGAAGATTGGTCAAAACACTACTAAGATTGGTCAAAACACCACTAAGATTGGTCAAAACACCACTAAAATTGGTCAAAACACCACTAAGATTGGTCAAAATACCACTAAGATTGGTCAAAACACCACTAAGATTGCTCAAAATACTACTAAAATTGGAGAAAATACAAAAGCCATCGCATCTAAATTAAGTAAAGATGATATGAAAGGTGTTTTAAGCTCGAAGACTATTTCTGTGACAGGTAATGGAGCAAATCAATTATTAGATAATATCAAAATTGAAGTCAAAACAGACGGACAAGTGGCTGATGGTGATAAAAAAGTAGTTAATGGTGGCACGGTTAAAAAATATTTAGATGATAACCATTACACCAAAACAAAAACGAATGAGTTGCTAGATAAAAAAGTAAATTCTGATGATATGAATAAATCTATCACAGGAAAAGGGATTAAAGTTGGTGGAGCGGGCAAAGATCAATTATTAGGTGCTGTAACATTAGAAATTGAAGATAATGCAATTACTACTGCAAAAATCAAAGATAAAAATGTGACAAAAGATAAATTATCAGATGATGTTCAAACAACTTTAACACAAGTTAATACGAACAAAACCAATATTGCAAATAATTCTAAAAATGTGACCGCTAATACTAAAAATATAGTGAGCAATAAAGCAGCAATTGATAAAAAACTTGATGCTGATAAGATGAAGGGTGAATTAACCTCAAATAAAGACAGTATCAAAGTAACAGGTAAAGGCAAGAAAACGTTATTAAATGATGTAAATGTTGAAGTCAACCCAACTCTAACTGGTATGCAAAATATTTCATTTAACAATGGCGTTTCTATTGGTCAAACAGGCTTAAATAATGGTGGACATAAAATTACCAATGTTGCTGCAGGTGAAGTTTCTGCAACATCAACGGATGCAGTAAATGGAAGCCAATTATATAAAATAGCATCACAATTAAATCAGAACAGTAATGAAGCTAAGAAAAGAGCTATTTCAGGTGCGGCTATTGCTGGTGCAATGGCAAACTTACCACAGGAATACTTACCGGGTCGCTCAATGGTAGCAGTGGGTACGGCACATTATCGTGGTACAACTGCCGTTTCTCTAGGGCTATCAACGATTTCGGATAATGGTAAATGGATCTTAAAAGGTTCCGTCAGTTCCGACTTAAGAGAAGAAACAATGGTCGGTGCAGGTGCTGGGTATAGCTGGTAATCACCATTAAAATTTGTGGTATGCACCCCAAAAGTTGGACACAACTTCTGGGGTGTTTTTTTATTTATTTTTCACATAGACTGGAAAGCAGATTTGTAGTACTTTTTAAGCGGGTACATTTACGAAAAAATTTACAAATTTTAAACATTCTTTTTATTTTCCAAATAGGTATAAAAAATTAAGCAACCGTTTACGCAAACGGTTGCTTTTTATTTTTTTTATAGTAAAATTCAACTTTCTTCACTTAATCTTTAACTTAAACAGGAAAAAATGCTATGAATTTTATTAAATCCTATTTTGGTATTGATGGCAAAAATACCACCATTAGAAAAGAAGTTATCGCTGGCTTAACCACTTTTTTAACAATGGCATATATTATTTTTGTTAATCCGAATATTTTATCTACCACTGGAATGGATAAAGGGGCGGTTTTTGTTGCCACGTGTTTAGCTGCGGCAACAGGCTGTTTTATTATGGGATTTGTGGCTAAATTGCCCGTTGCATTAGCACCAGGTATGGGCTTAAATGCGTTCTTTACTTATAGCGTCGTACTGGGAATGGGATACACTTGGCAAACTGCATTAGGTGCTGTGTTCCTTTCAGGCTGTGTATTCTTATTATTGGGGGTATTTAAGGTTCGTAAATGGATTATCAATGCTATTCCAAGAGGTTTAAAACAAGGAATTGTGGCTGGGATAGGTGCATTCCTTGCTTTCATTGCAATGCAAAACTCGGGTATTATTGTAGATAATCCTGCCGTACTTGTTGGACTTGGACCATTTACTTTTTCATCATCAATGGCATTACTCGGTTTTCTGCTCATTACGGCGTTAAGCCATTTTCGTGTTACTGGTGCCGTCACTATTGGTGTTATTTCTATTGCAATTATTAGTTTATTGGCAGGTTACACTCATTATTCTGGCGTTATCGCTATGCCACCGTCTATTATGCCAACACTATTACAACTTGATATTGCAGGTGCATTTAATGTAGGAATGATCAGCGTTGTTTTTGCTTTCTTATTTGTTGATTTATTTGATACCAGTGGAACGCTCATCGCCGTTGCCAAACAATCTGAACTGATGAATGAAGAAGGAGAAATCAAAAATTTAGATAAAGCCTTACTCGCTGATGCAACAGCAACTATCACAGGGGCATTATACGGCACATCATCAACAACAAGCTATATTGAAAGTAACGCTGGTGTTGCTGCGGGTGGTCGCACAGGGTTAGTGGCTGTTGTTGTTGGCATACTTTTCTTATTAAGTCTATTTTTTGCACCTCTAGCTGGAATGATTCCTGCTTATGCAACCGCTGGTGCAATTTTATATGTTTCAGTGTTAATGTTAGAATCATTAACTGATCTAGATTGGAAAGATATTAGAGAATTTGCTCCTGCCGTTGTTTGTACAATTACAATGCCGCTTACTTATTCTATTGCAGATGGTATTACTATTGGCTTTATATCTTATACGGCACTACAAGTTTTGACAGGTAGATATAAAGAAATTAATGCTGTCGTGTGGGTATTAACCGCTATTTTATTACTTAAAATTACAGGTCTATTAGATATGCTTTTTGCTACATTAAATGTGATGTAAGCGTAAACAAACACCGATAAAAAACCAAAAAGCTGTTACAAAAACAGCTTTTTTTATTGCTTAAAATTGATCTTGTTCACATAAATACACTTCACAATGTGCAATTTATACGACTATTTGCTAAACTTCTTTAACGAATTTAAAATTTTTTTAACAATACGAAGGAGTATCTTATGTCTAAACCACATATTGGATTTTTAGGTCCACAGCCTTATATGAAACAGGCAATCGATGAAATGAATAAACACCTTGTGGTACACGAACTAAATCCAACCACTTGGAAAGATGAAGAAATGGAAGCCATTGCTCAGAAATGTCGAGATAAAAATATTACTGCTGTTGCTGGTTTTGCACAAAAAGATGCGTTTCATCATATTTTAATCAACGAACGTTTAGGCAATCCAGTGCCTTCACGTCTTGCGTTTTTATATTGTATGAACAAATATTTAATGCGTACCCTTGAAGCAAATCCATTCTGGTTTGATTATGTTGATCCATTAACAGAAACTGATGAAGAAATTATCGCTAAAATTACAGAATGGCCATTTATGTTGAAAAACACCTCTCTTTCATTAGGTCGTGGTATTTTCAAAATCAAAAATGAAGATGATTTGCGTGCTGTTTTAAAAAGCTACCGTGAAGATAAAGAATTACAAGAACTGATTGCTTATCAAAATAAAGAATATATGAAAGGCATTCCTGAGAGTGAGTTACCGCCTGTCATCCCACCATTTATAGCAGAGCATATGGTTGATATGAACGTGGCAATTGAATATTGCTACGAAGGTTATATTACCGCAGAAGGTGAAATCGTACACTACGCCTTAACCGAAGAAGTGTATTTCTCAAATCATCAAGCATTAGGTTATGTTACCCCGCCGATCAGTATTGATTCTGATATGGCAAACAAAATTGAAGCGTGGGTTGATGATTATATGGGACGCTTTGCAGAGCTTGGGTATAAAGGACAATTCTTTAATCTTGAATTCTGGATTATGCCAGATGGCACGATTGCATTAACCGAAATCAATCCTCGTGCAGCACACAGTTACCACTACAACTACTTATATTCATTTGGCGATTCGCTCTATGAAGATAACCTAAAACTTGCCGCAACAGGTAAAAAGGTATCAGATGAAACCCCTTGGACAAAATGGCGTCAAGGTGGTGACTTCCTTTATACTTTAATTGTGTTAATTACTTCTAATGAAATGGGTAAAGTGAGTGATATTTTAGATTACAACTATGTCGCTCAATTAGAACAAGAAGGTGTGCTAATTCGTCACACTCGCCAAAAAGATGATGTACTAACCGCAGAAGATATGACGGCTGCTGGCGTAATGTTACAACAAATGTGGATTACAGGAAAAACTAAACAAGATGTGATTGCTCGTGAACACGAAATCCGTGCAAAAATCTTCAAAAACAAAGCCAAAGTAGCAGGTTGTGATTACCCTCCTTATTGGTCTTTATAATCGTTGAATTGGGCATAGTAGACAAAATAGTTGGTAAAAAATGGGTTAAAGCTTTATATTACTGTGCTTTAGCCCACTTTTTTGAAAATGAATAAAAAACTTGTCCTTTTTGTCATAAAACGAATATTCACAAATATGGTACCCAAAATAATGTTCAACGTTATAAATGCTCTATTTGTAATAAAACTTTTACCTTCAAAAAATCCTTAAATTCAAGCCAAATTTGGCTAGATTACACAGAAGGTAAACAAACCTATAAGCAACTAGCAATTAAATATAATTGCTCTGTTAGAACTATTCAAAGATATGTTTTAAAAGCCCCTAAAACGCCATTAAATATCCCACAAAATAATAAATTGAACTTAATGATGGATACCACTTTCTTTGGTCGAAATTTTGGTGTTCTCGTTTTTATGGACACTTTATCAAAGAAGGTAATTTATCATCAAATTGTGACAACAGAAAAAAATCTTTATTATCTATTAGCAATGAATAAATTAAGAGAAAAAGGCTATATTATTCAATCTATTACTTGTGATGGAAGACGAGGATTATTAAGAGATTTTTTAAATACGCCTGCACAACTTTGCCAATTTCATCAAATAGCAAATGTAATAAGGAAATTAACAAGGAACCCTAAATCTGAAGCGGGAAAAGAGCTAAAAATATTAGTTAAAACATTAAAAAATAGCTCTAAAAACGAGTTCTATATTAATTTACATTATTGGTATTTAAAACATAAAGAATATTTAAATGAACGCTCCGATAAAATAAATGAAAAGGGTAAATATCCTTTTAAACATCGTAATATAAGAAGTGCTTACAGGAGCTTAAAATATAATATGGATTATTTATTTACTTTTGAAAAATATCCTGAATTAAATATAGAAAAAACAACAAATAGGCTTGAAAGTTTATTTGGAGAACTTAAACGAAAACTATCTAATCATAATGGTTTAACCAAATACCATAAGATTATGTTTATAAAAGATTTTCTAAATAAAAGGAGTTGGTAATTATTTATAAAATAATAAAAACCAACTCATTTGTCTACTATGGGCATAGCTCCTCAAAATTACCAACTATTTTGTCTACTATGCCTTGAATTGAGATTATCTAAACAAATGACACAAGCGGTAAGATTCTGATCAAAATTTGCAAATTTTTGAATACATCTTACCGCTTCATTTCTAACTAAAAAGCCCCGTCCCAAAACTCAGACAACGCTGTCACTCCTTGAATATCATTTTGTTTTAGTGGTACAAATAATGCTTGTAGCTCTTGGTACTGCTCCATTAAATCATCAAGTTGTGTCATTATTTCACGCTGTCTTTGACTACGTTTTTGCCAAAATTCATTGGGTTGTTGTTCGCTTAAGATTTGATTTACAATTAAACCTTTGCAAGGTAAATGACTGGCGTGTAGTTGTTTTAAGGCTCGTTTGGTTTCTGCGATCGGCAAGGTTTCTGCAATCAATACTAACACAATGGCGGTTTTATCTTGATTATGCAAAATATCCCTTGCTTGTGAGAATAACTGACGGCGTTTTTCTAATACACTCACAGCCTCAGACCAACGATTATTTTCTTTTACAAAAGGATTAAAGCTGCGTTGCTTATCTAAATTTTGTGACGCTTCTCGTAATTTAGTTTGGTGCTTTTGTTGAGCGAGTAATCCGTCTGTCCACGCTTGCATCATTTCAGGTAAGCTTAACAAACGCAAAGTATGCCCTGTTGGTGCGGTATCAAAAATAATATGTTGATAATCCGCTTGTGCATCAACTAAATGCTGACAAATTGCTTCCAACATTGCCGCTTCTTCTGCACCCGGTGCATGATGAGAGAGTTTTAAAAACTCTCGTAATTTTGGCATCATATCGGGGTTGGTATAAGCACGTAAGGTATTTTCTACCTGTTCAAAATGCTTATGAATAATAGTATGAGAATTAAGCTCAATCGCATCTAAATTATTGTTAATTTTTGTTGCTTTGTGGCTAAGCTCAATTGCCAGAGCGTCGCCTAAACTGTGGGCAGGGTCGGTTGAAATAATTAAAGTTTTTCGACCAATACTTGCAAAATGCACCGCCAACGCTGCCGATGAAGTGGTTTTACCTACACCACCTTTACCACCAACAAAAATGACTTTTTTATCTAATAAGCTATTAACTAACTTCATTTTATACCTCAATTTATCTCTTATTAACAACCGCTAATTAACAGCAACCAAAATGCTCTAAGGGCGATTTTTCAATTCCCATACGAGTATGCCACTCGTGAAAAGCTTCTAAAAAAATAGGTTGCAATTCAAGGGTATAAAATGCAACAGGGTTAGGCACGCCAAGACTTTCAGCAAAAAGCATTAACATAAACAAATCCGCCTCATCACGATTTGCTCTCGCAAGTGTTTGACGATAAGGGGCGTGATAAAACTCATTTAAGCCTTGCAAGAACTCTTGCAAGGCTGTTTTACAGTTATGTGTCATCACATTATTCAGCTTGTTTATCTTTTGATGGCCATTCTTTTCTAAGCACAGATACGCACTCAAAAGATACCATAATAGATGCGATTAAAATAACAATATCTAACACTAATAATAACCACTGCTCTTTAACATAGAAAGCTTGTAATTGGATTAATAATGCCATTACTGTCATACATAGAAGAAATGCCATTGGTAATAAAGTGTACCAGCTCTTAATCCCTCTACGTAATAACATTACAGATACGATTAATAAGGTTAAACCTGCCATCAACTGGTTTGTTGTACCGAATAAAGGCCAGATTGTTAAACCACCTGCACCATCATCGCCACCTGTTCCGAATACTAATCCGATACAGATACCTACCGCTGATAAAGTTGCAACTGTACCATTTTTCAAGATTGGTAAGTTATAGATTTCACCAAATTCTTGTACGATATAACGTTGTAAACGCACACCTGTATCCATTGTTGTTCCAGCGAACAATGCCGCCATTACCGTTAACATTGTGACTGAAATTTCTTTACTGATTCCGACACCTTGATTGATGATTTCACCACCACCATTGATAAATGCACCGATCGAACCTTTACCAAATGCAGTATAAACAGCTTCCCAATCAGCTAAGGTTGCAAAACCTGCTGTTGCAGCAATGATTGCACCAAGAGAAAGCATTCCTTCGCCCATAGCACCAAAGTACCCCACAAAACGAATATCTTTTTCGTTGTTAATTTGTTTTGACGTTGTACCTGATGAAACTAAACCGTGGAAACCTGAAATCGCTCCACAGGCAATGGTTACGAATAATAATGGCATAATCGGTGGTGTACCGTTTGGCATATTTTCATTAAATGCTGGTGCCACCACATCTGGGGCAAATAGCATAATTGAAACGTATAAAATACCTAACCCAATAAATAATTGTAAACCATTGATATAATCACGAGGTTGTAACAACATCCATACAGGAAGTAATGATGCCACTGCTGCATAAGCAAAAAGAATTAAAATCCACCAACCAGTGCTGCTCATTCCCATCATTTCTGTTGGTAATGCAATCGGACATTGTGGTCCTAACCAAATTAACGTATATAATGCAATAACACCTACAATTGACACAATTGGTAGTGATAATTTAAAGCGATAAATTGCTTGCCCGATAATAAATGCGACAACTAAAGCTCCCCAAACTGGTAATACCGAAGAAGGGGTTTTGACCATCATTCGAGCAATTACAGTACCAAAAGCCGTATTTACCATTAGTAATAATAGGAAAATTACTACCATCAACAATGCTCTTGCACGACCTCCAATGACTTTACCTACGATAAAGCCCATTGATTGACCACGATTACGCACTGATGCCCAAATCGCAGACATATCGTGTACACCTGCCATAAAGATCGTACCAAATACAACCCAAATAAAAGCAGGAACCCAACCCCAAATTACCGCAATCGCTGGACCAATGATTGGAGCAGCTCCTGCAACGGAAGTAAAATGATGTCCCCAAAGCACATATTTATTGGTTGGTACGTAATCGATACCATCTTTAAATTCGTGAGCAGGCGTTTTGAAATCATCACTGAGTTTAAAAATTTTTTCAGCGATAAATTTTGAATAAACAAAAAAACCAACAGCCATACAACCAAGACCTGTTAGCAGTAGAAAGACACTATTCATAGAAACTCCTTATCTATTAAACTAGAGTGTTAAAAAAATAAATGTGAGTATGTAGAAGAGACAACAAAGGTATGAAACCTTTATTTCAGGGGGTAAATATACTAAATTTATGCCTTAAAAACAAGCAATTGGCGGTTGAAATTTGAGATTGAACGTCGATAATAAACAAGCGGTAAGATTCTGATCAAAATTTGCAAATTTTTGAATACATCTTACCGCTTAAAATACAATAAAGTTTAGGCTTTTTGTAATTTTGTCCAGTTGTAGTAACCATATAATGAGTTAAGTAAATAGGCTCCATACATTAAATACATTGCAGCAGTATCTACCCATAAGATGATACTGAGAATATTGATGATAATCCATAATGCCCATTGTTCACGGTAACGTAACACCATAAGTAATTGAGCGGCAACAACTAATACTGTTGTTACACCATCAAGCCCTGCAGCACTTCCACCAAAATATCTTAATGCACTAATAAAACATAAGGAGCCAACTGCAACACTGGTAGCGAGAATTACCCAACCTTTTAAATCTAATGCTTTAGCAATAACACTTTCATCACCACTTTGGTTATTTTGCATATTCTCTTTCCAAAGAAAATAACCGATAAACTGAGCAGGAATATATACATAAAGCGTTGTATTCATCTCACCTAAGTAATTATTACCTAGAGAAACATAAAAATAACTATAAGCAAAAATTAAACCAAAAAAGTAGTTACTGATTTTTCCTTTACCTACAAAAACAACACAAATGATTCCTGAAATACCCGCAATCATTCCCAATAAAGTATCTGGTTGAAGAATAAAAGCAACGATTTGTGCTAATAAAAATAAACCTAACCAAATAACTTCAAACGGCTTCCAGCCTGAAAAAAGCTCGTGTTTAACTTGTTCAACAAGTGTTTTGTAGTTCATAAGTTCCTCTAAGAGTGATTAAATGTAAAATATTTGCTACATTTTACAAGTTATTTATACGCATATCAATCAAAGATTGCATATTTATTGGCGCATTTTCTTTAGCTTGTTGATAAGCACTTTTCGCCGCTGTAATATCCCCTTTTGCAACTAAAATATCGCCAGTTAAAATTTGCTTACGTAAATTCCACGCTTTACCTTCTACTTGTGATAATAGGCTCAATGCATCATCAAGTTGGTTTAATTGATAATCAACCATTGCTAAACGTAAACGAATAATATTTTGTAAAGTTGCATCTTCAGTACTTGGCAAGGTATTCTGCAACGTGGTTTGTGCTTTTGTAAACTCGTTGGCTTCTACTTGTTTTTTAGCTAGCTCTAATGCTGAAAATACGGCGTAGCTTGTATCTTTATTTTCAGAAATAAATTTTTCTACAAGGGGTTGGTTTGTTTCAGGATCTTTTACATAGCTTTCTACGATAGCTTGATAGGTAGCAGAAGCTTGTTGTGTTGCTTGTAATTTATGGTTTTGCCAAAATTTCCAACCAAAGATACTCAATGATATAACACAAATAACCACCAGAATCGGCGTACCATTTTCTTTAAACCACTTTTTAACATTGTTAAATTCTTGTTCTTCGGTTTGATTTAAATATTCACTCATAATTTTTCCTTATTAAAAACGTTTTTTTAATTCGTTAATTAGTTCATCTTGAGAAAGTGTAACTTGTTCTACTTCACCAAATAGATCTTTTATCACCACAGTATTGTCTGCCACTTCACTTTCACCCAATACCAAGGCAATTTTTGCCCCTAGTTTATCGGCACGTTTAAATTGCTTTTTAAATGCACCACCACTGCAATGTAGCATTGTGCGTAATTCGGGTAATTCTGTGCGTAATGTTTCAGCGAGTTTAAATGCTGAGGCAGTCACATTTTCACCATTATAAACCACATAAATATCAACATTGCGAGGTAATATAACATTACTGTTTACTTCTTGAACGAGAAGTACTAAACGCTCTAATCCCATTGCAAAACCAACACCTGCGGTGGCGTGACCGCCGAGTTGAGCAACTAAACCATCATAACGACCACCAGCACATACTGTTCCTTGTGAACCTAATGCGGTAGTGACCCATTCAAACACCGTTTTGTTGTAATAATCTAAACCACGTACCAGTTTTTGATTGATTACATAATCAATTCCCATCTGATCCAAAATTTGACGCACTCCAGCGAAATGTTGCTGCTCTTCTTCGTTTAAAAAACTATGCAATTTAGGTGCATCATTTAATACTGCTTGAATATCAGGATTTTTAGTATCTAAAATACGAATAGGGTTCGTGCTTAAACGACGTTTACAATCTTCATCTAAAATATCTAAATGATTATTTAAAAATTCAACTAATGCCTCACGGTATTTAGTGCGAGTTTCTAAGCCACCAATAGAATTTAATTCTAAAGTGACGTGTTGGCGAATACCTAATTTTTCCCATAAACGAGCAGTTAATAAAATCAACTCAGCATCAGCTTCAGGATTATTAACACCAAAAACTTCTACTCCACATTGGTGGAATTGGCGGTAACGTCCTTTTTGAGGACGCTCATAACGGAACATTGGACCCATATACCAAAGGCGTTGTTCGTTATTATAAATCCACCCATTTTGTATCGCCGCTCGTACACAACCCGCGGTGCCTTCAGGACGTAATGTTAAGCTTTCATTATCACGATCCAAAAAGGTAAACATCTCTTTTTCAACAATATCTGTTGCTTCCCCAACACCACGTTTAAAAAGTGCTGTTGGCTCTAACACAGGGCTACGCATTTCACTATAGCCATAGCTTGCGAGTGTTTCTCGAATTTGTTTTTCTACCCATTGCCATAATGGAGTTTCTGTTGGAGCACAATCGTTCATTCCACGAATTGCTTGAATACTTTTTGCCACGCTTAATTATCCTTGTTTTTCTTTTTTAAGCGGTAGGATCTTAATGAAAATTTGCAAATTTTTATAATAATCATACCGCTTATTTCTTATTATTTAATTGGGTAATACGATATTAGGACATTCTTTACCTTGTAATAAAGTTGCAATATTGGTTAAAGTCACATCAGATATATTAACCAAGGCTTCCTCTGTCAAAAAGGCTTGATGTCCTGTTAATAACACATTATGACAAGATGATATTCTACGGAATAAATCATCTTGAATAATATCATTTGATTTATCTTCAAAAAAGAGAGCTTGTTCATTTTCATACACATCCAAGCCTAATGCACCAATTTTTTGTTGTTTTAATGCTGTTAATGCTTCTTGTGTATCAATCAACGTGCCTCTGCTAGTATTAATAATCATCACCCCTCTACGCATCTTTGCAAAACTTTCGGCGTTTAGCATATGATAACTTTCAGGGGTAGCTGGACAGTGTAATGTAATTACGTGAGATTTTTGATACAACTCATCAAGCTCCACATATTTTGCACCTAGCTCTTCTGCCTGTGGGTTTTTAAAAGGATCATAAGCTAAGATGTTCATTCCAAAGCCTTTTAAAATGCGAATGACGGCTAAGCCAATTTTTCCTGTCCCGATTACACCCGCAGTACGTCCGTACATATTAAACCCCGTTAACCCCTCTAATGAAAAGTTAGCATCTCGAGTACGTTGATAAGCTCGATGAATTTTACGGTTTAACGTCATCATTAATCCGACAGTATGCTCTGCGACCGCTTCTGGTGAATAAGCAGGTACTCGAACGACTTTAATGCCTAATTCTTTCGCTGCTTGAAGATCAACATTATTAAAGCCTGCACAACGCAAAGCTACTATTTTGACCTTGTATTCTGCTAATTTTTCTAATACTTTACGACTACCATCATCATTAACAAAAATACAAACAGCATCACAGCCTTCTACCATTTTGACAGTTTGTACATTCAACATAAAATCGAAGAATTTTAACTCAAAGCCAAATTTACTATTAATTAGCTCTAAGTATTTACGATCATAATTTTTGGTCCCAAATATCGCAATTTTCATTTATTTTCCTTAATTATAATTGCTCTATGGCAATTCGTTTACTTGCATCTTGCATACTAATTTTGGCACGGATTTTCGCTTCTAATTGATCAATAAGTAAAGCATTATCAAAACGCTCTTTTTGACGAACACCATCAAGATAATAACCACTCATTTTACTTGATCCTGTCACACCTAAATCTGAAATCAGTGCTTCCCCTGGTCCATTAACCACGCAACCTATTATGGAAACATCCATCGGAGTAATAATATCTTCCAAACGTTGTTCTAATTCATTTACTGTGGCAATCACATCAATTTCTTGACGAGAGCAAGTAGGACAAGCAATAAAATTAATACCACGAGAACGAATTCTTAAGGATTTTAAGATATCAAAACCGACTTTGATTTCTTCGACAGGATCTGCTGCTAATGAAATACGTAATGTATCACCAATACCTTCTGCAAGAAGTAATCCTAGTCCAATCGCTGATTTTACTGATCCCGCTCTTGCTCCACCAGCTTCAGTTATACCCAAATGTAATGGTTGTTTAATTTGTTGTGCTAATAAACGATAAGATTCTACAGCTAAAAATACATCAGAAGCTTTAACGCTCACTTTAAACTGCTCAAAATTAAGCCTGTCTAAAATATCAACGTGTCTTAACGCACTTTCTAATAAAGCTTGTGGGGTGGGTTCACCATATTTTTCTTGTAAATCTCGCTCAAGTGATCCTGCGTTAACCCCAATACGGATAGGAATATTCTTATCTCTTGCACAATCTACCACAGCACGAATACGCTCTTCACTTCCAATGTTACCTGGATTAATACGTAAACAATCCACACCGTATTCTGCGACTTTTAATGCAATACGATAATCAAAATGGATATCTGCGACCAATGGCACTTTTACTTGCTGTTTAATAACTTTAAATGCCTCTGCAGCATTCATTGTTGGTACGGATACGCGAACAATGTCTGCACCTACTCGCTCAAGATCTTTAATCTGAGCAACGGTTGCTTCCACATCCGTTGTTCGTGTATTTGTCATTGATTGCACTGAAATTGGTGCATCGCCTCCGACAGGGACATCTCCCACATAAATTTTTAATGATTCACGACGTTTAATTGAAGGTTGTTTTAACATATTTTTATTTTAAGATTCTATTCTAAGGTAACGTAATACGAGAAACTCGACCATCTAATTTCAGAGGAATAGTTTTTCCTTTGTAATGCACTTTTACATTCACAGGCGCTCCAATGACTAATTTATAATTTTTATTATCATCAAAAGTTAATACCTTTCCTGCTTTGTACAATTTTGAAGTGAGCGTTTTCTCATTATCACCATAAATTGTTATCCAACTTGACGCTGATATAACTTCGACACGCAATTCATTTTTTGACTCTATAACTTCTGTACTATCTTCTTTCTTAACATTATTTGCTTGAGATAATGCTTCAGAGGCTTTCTTTTGCAATAACACATTTTTTGGTTCTTCGGATTCAGATACTACAACATCACGTTTAGACGTATTATCTTCTTTTATTTGTTTAGATTCAGGTTCTGAAACATTTTTAACATCAACAGACTCTTCATCTTGTACTTTTTCAGTATTAGATTTTTGCATTGACTCATTCATCGCATCATCTTTATTTGAACTTACTTCATTTTCACTGTTAATATCCGTAGTGACAGGATCTTTATCTGATATTTCTTGTGTTGGTTGCTCTATTGACTGATTTTGAATAGGTACAGACTGTTCTGCGACCGAATTACTTTCTTGAGTAGCAGATAACTCTGTTACAGAACTGACTAATAAATCTCTTTTTTGTTGTTCTTGCTGATAATTTTGCCACCAAGAAAGCAGCGTCATTCCAAAAGCAACCAATAAAATAAGGACTGTGATACCTTTAATCCAACCACATTTTGATTTAGGATTCTCTCTGATATGCATCGAATTTAATTTTGGTGTTTTTGTACTACCACAATTGGTATGTAATAATAACTCTTCTGGCAGTTTTAAAAAACGCACATAACTTCTCAAATAACCTTTAGTAAAAGCAACAGGCAAATCAGGAAAAGTAAAAATATCATTTTCAAAAGATTCAATAATCAAATATTTTAAACGTAACTTATCTGCAACTTCTCCAATTGAAAGCCCTCTCGTTTCTCTAGCACTTCTTAATTTAGCACCCAAAGTTACTTCTGATTTTTCATCTTTATCATCAATATCACTTTCATTTATCGTTTTATCTCTTAAAACCACAAATCCATCCATCTTCAACAGCCTCTTTTATTTTTAATTAAAAGTCGTTTGCCGATTCTACCTGAAAAACAGATAAATCTCTATTTAATTTCCACTAAAATCAACCACAAAAATAATGAATCAGATCTGTTAACAATTTATGTGTTGGTTTAATAAATTTCATATCTAAATACTCATTAGGCTGATGAGCCTGTTCAATAGAACCTGCTCCCAAAACAATAGTTGGACATAATGTTTGAATGAAAGGCGCCTCTGTACAATAATTTACTGCTTCACATTTTTGATCTAATAATGTCTCAAGTACTGTCACTACTTGGCTAGAGTGTTCACATTCATAACCAGGAATGGGTGGATGAAGATGGCGAATCTCAACACAATCTCCCCAACGTTCAATTAAAGGTGATAAGGACTCTCGTAACAACTCATCTAAATCTGCTAAAGGCAAATGAGGCAATGGACGAATATCTAACTGCAACTCACAGCAAGCACAAATACGATTAACCGCATCACCCCCATAAATACTGCCAAAGTTCATTGTTGGATAAGGAATTTTAAATAGTGGATTATGATATTTTAGGCGTAACTTATTACGCATTTCTACTAAATGAGAGGTTGCCACTGCCATTATTTCAATTGCATTAACACCTTTATCTGGATCACTAGAATGCCCTGTTTTACCTGTGATTCTAATTGCTTGAGCTAAATGTCCTTTATGCGCATAAATAGGGCGAAGTGAGGTAGGTTCACCAATAATGGCACAATCAGGACGAATATGACTATGTTGTGCAAAATGCCTTGCTCCCAACATTGTTGTTTCCTCATCTGCGGTCGCCAGTATACGAATTGGTTTGGTCAATTGTTTTAATTCAATTTGGCTCAATGCCTCAATCACAAAAGCAAAAAAACCTTTCATATCTACCGCACCTAAACTATACAAACGTCCATTACTTTCAGTTAATTCAAAAGGATCAAAATGCCATTTATTATCGTCAAAAGGTACTGTATCAGTATGCCCTGATAGCAATAATCCTCCTTCACCCTCACCATAAGTCGCTAATAAATTATATTTATTACGGCTCTCCGCCAAAGGAGTAATTTCAATTTTAAATCCTAAATCACTCAACCAATTAGCTAAAAGATCGATTAAGGGCTTGTTAGAAATATCGTTACTCTCTTCTAAACTACTAACAGTCGGAATTTTAATAAGCTGTTGATAACGATATAAAAAATCATTTTTTCCTGACATTTAAGCTCCTTCCCTCTTCGGGTGTTTTGACAAAAAAGTGATAAAATAACTTGTGTTATATAAACCTCATCACCATCACAAGCGGTATCTTATTCAATAATATTTGCAATTTTTATAAATATAACAAGATTCATCTCATCAAACGATAGAATACTATCCTAGATAAATAAAAAATGATATTAATGAAAAAATGTGCTTTTTTAAACCAGTAAGAATTGGTACACTTACTCTGGTCATTGCGATACTTTGATAACCCTACTTGTTGAACAAATAGTATGGTGAATTCAAAATAATTTGCGCAATACTCATTTTATTGTAAATAAATATATCACCAGACTTGCAATAAAACTAGGCTGAAAAAGAGATAAAGTGACTATCTCCAACAAGTAAATAATCATAGTTTATTTATGATACAGTTATAACTGTTGCACAATAAATGATATACTATGGCAGAACATTATGAATATTAACTAGAGAAAGGGTGGGTTTATGTCAAAACCAAATAAAGACGTTAAACAAACGGCAAATCAAACTAATTCAGTCATTTCTGAAGATAAAAACAAACAAGCGGTGACTTCTGAGCAAAAAATTGCAAGTAAAGAAACACCGAATACGGTTAAGTCTCCAGAGAAAAAAGATGCGTCCAATAATCACAGTGCTAACGAGAAAGTTCAAAAAGCGAGCACTACACCACCGACTAATATCAATCAGAATAAGAAAGTGGCTCAATCCCAAACCAAATCTGCTAATGCAAAATCAAAAGTAGAGGAAACGAAGTCTAAAAAAGTAGAACAAAAAGAGCAAAAACAACCGAATAAAACGGTGACACAAGAACCAAAACAAAAATCAAGTGGGAAAGGCATTGCCGTTCTCGCACTACTCATCTCTTTAGGTGTAGGTGGTGCAGGATACTACTTCGGAATGCAAAAATTTACTGACTTAGAAGATCGTATCGCAAATGTTGCTCAAAAATTCACTCAAACAAATGTGAGCTCAGAGGCAGCAACATCAATTGATGTGGAGAAACTCAGTCAAATTCAGGCAGATATCGAACAAAAAATAAAATCAGAAGTACAAAACCAAGTTCAACCTATTGTGCAAGAAATGGAGAAAATCCAAACAACTGCAAGCAATAGTTCTGAATCTAGTACCACAGAAGCTGGTGCTACTGCTGAGTCAGGCACTACTGAAGCAGTAAGTAATCTAGCAATACCTAATTTTGAGCAAAAAAAAGCAGAAATTGCAAAACTGGCTGAGAATTACCAACACTCTCAAACAAAACTTGCTCAGTTAGAACAAACACAAGATGTTTATACTCAGCAAATTAATCAATTACAAGCCCAAATTCAAAAAATGGGTAATGCTCCACAGGCTCGCTCTGCAGTAACAGTCATATCTGATGCTGATTTCTTATTAAATAGTGCACAACGTAAAATGTTATTAGATAATGACATCGACACCGTGAAGCTACTATTAAAAGATGCAGATCAAGTATTAAGTGAAATGAACAATCCTCAAGTACTTAAAGTAAGAAATGCCATTCAGGCAGATTTAAAACAACTTGCTTCAATTAATGAAATTGACCAAGATGCCATAATGTTACGCTTAACGCACCTTGCTACTAGTGTTGATGATATGCCAATGTTAGCGTCTCACACAGCAGAAAGTACAACAACAGATGTAAGTGATTCAATTAAAGATTGGCAAAAAAATCTTGAAAAAAGTGCAGACACTTTCTTGTCTAAATTCATTCGTATTGATGACAAAAATAGTGCGGCTCAAAAAGTATTTGTTTCTCCAAGTCAAGAAGCTTACCTTAGAGAAAACATTCGCTTACGCTTACAAATTGCCACATTAGCAGTACCTCGTCAGCAAAATACTTTATATAAAGAATCATTAGACGCTGTTGCTTCTTGGGTAAGAAGTTATTTTGATGTTGATAATGACAATGTTAAAACATTCTTAACTGAAATAGATAATCTTGCTGGACAATCTATCTATATTGATGCACCACAACAGTTGAGTAGCTTAAATTTACTTAACTCATTAAGAACTCAAGAGGTACCTAAAGCACCACAACCTCAAGTAGAAGCACAATAGGAGTAAGATATGTTTAGAATTCTTTTTTTAATGTTCTTATTACTTGCGGGATTAGTCGCAGGTCCTTATATTGCTGGTCATCAAGGCTATGTACGCATTGAGACTGATACAAAAGTCATTCAAATGAGTATTGTAATGCTCGTGGTATTCTTTGTCACAATGATGGCTGTGGTTTATTCTATCGAAGGTGTACTCAAATCATTCTTCAAACTAAGCAAAGGGTCTTACCTATGGTTCTTTAACCGTAAACGTAAAAAAGCCCAAAGACAAACTCTTGAAGGCTTGGTGAAAATGAGTGAAGGAAATTACTCCAAAGCAGAAAAACTGATTGGAAAAAATGCAAAACACTCTGATAAACCAGTACTCAACTTTATTAAAGCAGCTGAAGCGGCTCAGAAAAAAGGCGATGAAAAAGCAGCAAATAAATATTTAATAGAAGCCTCTAAAATTGCAGGTAATAACAACATAGCACTTGAAATTGCACGAGCAAAAATTCTAATGCTACAGAAAAAACTACCTGCAGCTCGTACCGCTATAGACAGCTTACTTGAACTTGCACCTCGTAATTCAGAAGTATTAAGTTTAGCCATTCCTATCTATCAAAAATCAGGAGCCTATCTTGCTGTTGATCATATTTTGGAAGATATTAAACATCAAAATATTCTAACCAATGATGACTATATAAACTTAGAGCGTTGGGTTGATGATGGTCTACTAGATGAAAAACTTCACGAAGAAGGTCAAGAAGGCTTGCTCAAATGGTGGGGAGAACAGCCAAGTCGTCGAAATAAATCGGTTTACGCTCGTGTTGGTTTAATTAAACGCCTTATCGACAGTGATGATCATGAGTCTGCTCAACGTCTTGCATTTGAGACAGTGAAAAAATTCAAAGATCCAGAATTGGAATTATTATTTGATGAACTCACTCGTTTAGAGATGGCAGAAAAAAGTCGTTTATTAAAACTATTAGTAAAACGTGGTAAAAAAGCCGTTGAACAATATAGTGATGACTATGCTCGAATTGTAGGTTATGCGTTAGTACGAGAAGGACAATTTACTCAGGCTAAACCGCATTTTATACAACTTCTTGAACACAAAGAGTGTAATGCAAACGATCGTATTATGGCATCTTATGTTGCTGAGCATACCCTCGATGAAGAGCTATCCGCTCAAATTCATTCTCTCAATTTAAAAGAAGTGAATGTAAAAGAAGTCGAGCCAGTTTTAGCATTACCTAAAAAGGTCGGATAAAATAAAATTTATTGTATTCAAAAGGCGACGGTTATTATAACTCGTCGCCTTTTTTATTTACTTACACCATTCTCACCTTATTACTTAATACAACAATGAATACAGTTTTCTTCTAAATTGTGGCACTAAAGGATGAGTATTTCCCATTGCAGATAAAAGGGTTAAAAATTGTTTTTTTACTTCACCATTCGATACTGCTAAATCTTGTTTTAACCAGTCAAATAATAATCCTAACGCCTCCTCATTCTTACCCACAAGGTGTAACTGATTAGCGAGTTTCATTGCTATTTCAGGTGTCTTCGTTTTATTATAATCCTCTTGTAACTGACGTATCTCTGGTGAATCTAGTGATTGCTCTAATAATAAAATTTGATCTTGTAGCCCCTGCCAACGGCTATCTCTATCTTGCAAAGGAATATGTGCCAATATCTCTTTAGCAGACTCTGCTTGTTGCATCGCAATATAAGTTTCAGCATATAGTAAACCAAAATCACTATTCTTTTTATCAGTCATCTCCCATGCTGATTTCAATAAAGGTAATGCTTTATCAAATTCATTATTCTGTAAAAAAATAAGTGCTTCATTAAACTTTAACTCATCTTCTTTAGGTAAAATATTCGCTAAGCGGATACGCAATTCTTGTTCAGTAATTGGCTCTAAAATCGCATCAACGGGTTGCCCTTCATAAAAAAAATAAGTAGTTGGAATTGTTTGAAGTTGAAATTGTGCTGCCACCATTGGCTGATTATCACAATTTACTATCGCTAATAAAAATTGCTCTGCAAACTCTTCTCCTAATCGCCTTAACATCGTTTCCATTTCTATTGAATGTGGCTCACGAGGCGACATAAAGAGAAAAACAGTGGGTGTATCCACCGTCATATCCAATACTTCTCTTAAATTATTTTCGTTAATTTCAATAATGTAATCCATAATAAATCGCCACCTGTTAAGTTAAAATCGCATAGATTCTAACAGAAAATAGCAATAATATGTGTATTGATTCTAATAAATGTCTAGAAAGGGGATAAAAATAAAGCGGTAACATCTCCCCATAAATTTGCAAATTTTAATGAAGATGTTACCGCTATAAGAATATATATTTACAGCTTATGCCATAAAGTCTTCGCCTTTTTTAATGTCACCATTAAGAGTATCTAACATTGAGTCTAACGCTGCTTTTTCAAACTCACTTAAATTACCGATAGGTAACAACTCTTCAACACCATCACGTCCTAAACAAACAGGCTGAGCGAAGAAGCGAGCATATTCACCATCACCCTCAACATAAGCATAATCTAACGTGCTTTGACCAGATAAACCTTTCACTAAAGACAACGCAAAACGTGTTGCCGCTTGAGCCATTGAAAGGGTAGCAGATCCACCGCCAGCTTTTGCTTCAACCACTTCTGTTCCCGCATTTTGAATACGCTTAGTTAACTGTTCTACTTCTTCTGAAGTAAAACTAATTTTTTCTTCTAATGTAGTTGCTTGTGACAACAATGGTAAAATTGTTACCCCTGAATGTCCTCCAATAACAGGAACTTTAACGGTATCCACATCTCTGTTTTTCAACTCTGCAATAAAAGTTTCTGAACGAATCACATCTAATTCAGTTACCCCAAATAATTTTCTCTTATCGTAAACCCCTGCTTTTTTCAACACTTCAGCCGCAATCGCAACTGTTGTATTAACAGGGTTAGTAATAATTCCCACACAAGCTGTTGGACAAGTTTTTGCCACATGTTCTGCTAAGTTGCGAATAATGCCAGCATTGATATTAAATAAGTCTGCACGATCCATACCTGGTTTACGAGCAACCCCTGCTGAAATTAATACTACGTTGGCGCCTTGTAATGCTTCTGTTGGATCTTCTCCACAAAAACCTTTTACTTTTACTGCCGTTGGAATATGACTAATATCCACCGCTACCCCTGGTGTAACAGGAGCAATGTCATATAATGCTAACTCTGAACCTTCTGGTAATTGTAATTTTAACAATAATGCTAACGCTTGACCAATGCCACCAGCAGCACCTAATACAGTTATTTTCATAATAAGATTCCTCTCTTTAGTAAATTTAAATAATAACTACGCCCAGTCTAAGAAAAAGTTGATACAAATTCAAATACCAAAGTGCAATTTTGTGATTTTTCGCAAATTTTTTAATAAAAAAAAAGATATTATTGATTTAAAGGCATAAAAACATCATAATTATTCAACAAATATGAATTTTTATAAAGGATCCATTCCCGATGGAAAAACCACACTCACTCTCTGAAACATTCAAATCATTACTTCGTGAAGAAAAATTTAGCTCACAAAGCGAAATCGTCTCTGCACTACAAGAGTTAGGATTTGAACATATTAGCCAATCGAAAGTATCACGAATGCTCTCTAAGTTTGGAGCAGTGAGACGGCGCAACAGTAAAATGGAAATGGTTTACCACCTTCCTCCTGAATTAGGTATGCCAACCACCTCTAGCCAACTTAAACACTTAATTATCGATATTGATTATAACGATGTCTTAGTGGTCATTAAAACTACACCTGGGGCAGCACAATTGATTGCTTTACTCTTAGATTCTATTGGCAAAGCAGAAGGTATCTTGGGTACTATTGCTGGTGATGATACTATCTTTGTAACTCCTTCTCGCAAAACATCCATAAAAAAACTCGCTAATAATATTGTTACTTTATTTGAGCATAAATCAGACTAATGCATATTTTTATAACAGGGGGAACAGGATTTATTGGAAAAGCCCTCACTGATCACCTCCTTTCACAAGGGCATTCAGTAACCGTTCTTACACGACAAAATTTAAGCGGTAAGTTCCCTCTCACTTTTTGCAATAATTTGACGGATATCCAAAATTTTAACGATACAGATGTCATTATCAATCTTGCTGGAGAGCCTATTTTTGATAAAGCTTGGACACCTAAGCAAAAGCAAATTTTAGTAGATAGTCGTATCAAAATAACTCAACAACTCGTTCATTTAATTAATAAAAGTGAAAATCCTCCTAAGGTTTTTTTATCTGGTTCTGCTATTGGGATTTATGGCAACACAACAAATATAGCAACCGAAAACACACCTTGTGATACTTCCTTTACAGGACAACTTTGTAAACAATGGGAAATGGTCGCATCAGAAGTAAAAAATACTCAAACACGGATTTGCTTCATTCGAACAGGGCTGGTTCTTTCTCCACAAGGAGGAATATTAAAACGCATTCTTCCTATTTATCGTTTAGGATTAGGGGGGAAAATAGGAACAGGTAAACAGCATTGGAGTTGGATTAGCCTTGAAGATCATATTCAAGCAATGTTATTTCTGATTGAAAATGAAAAGTGTATGGATGCTTTCAATTTCGTTGCACCTGAAATTATCACTCAAGAAACATTTAATCACCAATTGGCAACAACATTACATCGCCCTGCATTTTTTCATATACCAACATTTGTACTAAAATTTTTCTTAAAAGAGCGTTCTCAGTTGCTATTAGATAACCAACTTATCACTCCAAAAATGTTGTTAAATCAGGGATTTAAATTTAAACATAATTGCTTAAAAAATTACCTAAATAAACTTCTTTAAAGATAGTTTTACACAGCATTTAAAAGTCAAGTTGTTTTAAATAAAAAATTTGACTTTTTTTATAAAAAAAGACTGGAAATTTTTTAACTTATTGATTTTTAAGAACAAGTTATTTTGCAATCAATTAAAGGTGAACAACGATAAACCCTTATTATATCTAGGGTTCACTAATTTCTGAGAAAGTATTCCACAAAGTTATCCACAGCTTTTGTGGATAGAAAAATTTACTGGATATTCATCCATAAATCATACCTCACAACTCAATTACGTGAAGAAAAAATTAATCACATCATAACAAACTAATCATTGTGCCTTTTCTTACAATTCGTTAAAATCGCACCTTGTTTTAGTTAATATAAAAATTAGAGAAAATTGACCGATGGCAGAAAAACGTTACGATGCAGATGAGATAACCGTTCTTAAAGATCTTGAACCTGTACAACTTCGCCCAGGAATGTACACCGACACCACTCGCCCAAACCATTTAGGGCAAGAAGTCATTGATAATAGTGTTGATGAAGCATTAGCTGGCTTTGCAACCAAAATTGATGTCATTTTGCATAAAGACAATTCTTTAGAGGTTATCGATGATGGGCGAGGAATGCCTGTTGATATTCACTCTTCCGAAAAAATTTCAGGTGTTGAGTTAATTCTCACAAAACTGCACGCAGGGGGTAAATTCTCCAATAAAAACTATACCTTCTCAGGTGGGTTACACGGTGTAGGAATTTCGGTGGTGAATGCGCTTTCTGAACGCGTTGATGTCACCATTAAACGTGATGGAAAAGTACATACTATTGCTTTTTCTAATGGTGCCAAAATTGAAGAGTTACAAGTTATTAAAAAGTGTTTAAAACGAGATACTGGTACAGCAGTACGTTTTTATCCCAACCCTAAATATTTTGACTCAGATAAATTTTCTGTCAGTCGATTACGCCATTTATTACGTGCTAAAGCAGTACTTTGCCCTAAATTAACCGTTAATTTTACAGATCACATTAATGATACTCAGGAAACTTGGTATTATGAGGATGGTTTGTCTGATTACTTACGTGATGCATTAAATGAATATGAGACGCTACCAGAAATTCCTTTTACAGGGGACATTGTAGAAAATACAGAGGCTCTCAGTTGGGCATTAAATTGGCTACCTGAAAATGGTGAGTTGATCACAGAAAGTTATGTCAACCTTATTCCAACTCTACAAGGTGGTACACACGTAAACGGCTTACGACAAGGGCTATTAAATGCAATGGCAGAATTCTGTGAATTCCGTAATTTACTGCCTCGTGGTATCAAATTAACTGCAGATGATGTGTGGAATCGTTGTAGTTATGTGCTTTCTTTAAAAATGCAAGATCCTCAATTTGCAGGACAAACTAAAGAGCGTTTATCTTCTCGTCAAGCAGCAAGTTATGTCTCTAATATTGTAAAAGATGCCTTTAGTTTATGGTTAAACCAAAATGTGCAAGCAGGACAACAAATTGCAGAATTAGCCATTAGTTCAGCTCAACGTCGCTTACGTGCATCTAAAAAGGTGGTACGTAAAAAATTAGTCAGTGGTCCTGCGCTACCAGGTAAACTCGCTGATTGTACGGCTCAAGATTTAACTCGCACAGAATTATTTCTTGTAGAGGGAGACTCTGCAGGTGGTTCTGCAAAACAAGCACGTGATAAAGAGTTTCAGGCTATTTTACCGCTACGAGGTAAAATTTTAAATACATGGGAAGTATCACCAGATCAAGTATTAGCCTCCAACGAAGTCCACGATATTGCGGTGGCATTAGGGATTGATCCTGATAGCAATGATTTAACTCAACTACGTTATGGTAAAGTCTGCATTCTCGCCGATGCAGATTCAGATGGTTTACATATTGCAACTTTACTTTGTGCATTGTTTTTACGCCATTTCCCAAAATTGGTTAAGCAAGGACACGTCTATGTGGCAATGCCTCCACTTTATCGTATTGATATTGGTAAAAATGAAGTTCACTATGCACTTGATGAAGCTGAAAAAGAGGCAATTTTAGCACGCCTAGCTAGTAAACGAGGAAAACCCAATGTACAACGTTTTAAAGGGTTAGGGGAAATGAACCCTAGTCAACTACGTGAAACCACGATGGATCCAAGCACTCGCCGTTTAGTTCAGCTTACCTTTGATGAAACCGCATCAGTACTTGAAAATGAAGGCGAGCCCAACACATTCGAAATAATGGATATGTTACTTGCTAAAAAACGCTCTGAAGATCGTAAACAGTGGCTACAACGTCGTGGTGATGAAGCTGAATTAGCAGTTTAATAACCGATTTAATATGTCTAAAGAATTTGAGATCTGTTACCAGCATAATGACTTTGTTATTATCAACAAGCCCGCTGGTGTGAGTGTACATAAAGACAATAAGGAAACAGGATTAACCACACAACTTGCTCAACAATTAAATGTTGAGCAAGTTTGGTTGGTACATCGTTTAGATAAAGTCACTTCTGGCTTGTTAATTTTGGCCTTAAAGCGTGAGGTAGCGGTCACATTCTCACAACTTTTTGCAAATCATCAAATTCAAAAAACGTATTGGGCATTAGCAACGAATAAACCCAAAAAGAAACAGGGAAAAATTGTTGGAGATATGGAACGTACTCGCAATGGTGCGTGGAAACTGTGTCATACAAAACAAAATCCTGCCATTACACAATTTCACTCTCGCTCAATTGCACCTAATCTACGCCACTTTATTCTTCAGCCTAAAACAGGTAAAACCCATCAATTACGCGTAGCAATGAAAAGTTTAGGTAGCCCAATTTTAGGTGATCGACTTTATAGTGGTGACACTGCTGATCGTGTTTATTTACACGCTTATCAATTAGAGTTTATTTATCAAAATCAAACAATTAAAATAAACTGCGCCCCCAGAAATGGAGTGTTATGGCAGAAGCTAGACATCTAAAAATAACAGGAATATAATACGAATGGTTTTTATTTCTATTTTTGGAGTAATTTATGAAAGATATTATTTCAGACACCCTTTTTTTGCCTCTTTATTTTAGAGCTCTTGATGCTCAAAAATCACAATCTATTTATCTGGTTGAGAAAGCATATAAGCAATAACGTCAGCCAAATCTTCAGGATTAGTAAAGTTTTGTGTATCAAAATTATCGCCACTTTTTGCAAACATCTCAGTATTAGTACCACTTTGATAAACACCTGCAATTTTTATATTAGTCTCTGCTAAGTCTTGTTTCAATACTTCAGTAAAGCCTCGAATACCATATTTACTTGCAGTGTAGACTGATTGATTCTGTTGTGCAACAACCCCTGATTTTGAAACAATGTTAATGATACGAGCTTCTTCACGTTATCTTAAAACAGGAAGTAACAAACGTGTTGTATGAATAACAGCCAGCAAATTAGTCTGAATAATATCATCAACCATTTTGGTATCCATCTCATCCACAGGCATTAATTTTTGCCAAATTCCAGCATTATTAATAAGAACATCAACAGTACCGAAATCGGAAACAATAGATTGCAACGTTAATTCTAATTTTTCAGTATCACAAATATCACAGATATAATAGTTGGCATTAACAGCACCGAGCTCCTTTGCTTGTTTTACCACTTCTGCTAACTGTTTTTCATTGCGAGCAATTAATGCCAATTGGCATTTTTCTTTTGCCAGTCTTAATGCTAATTGTTTACCAATGCCTGTACTTGCCCCAGTTATAACAATAATTTTATTGGATAATTCCATTTTTTCCTTCTCCTTGTAGATAGATATAGATTTATTGTAACTTTATTGACTTACCACAAACGCTGCCATCAAATTCAAAAATTAATTCTTCATTACTTTTCAATGCGTTAATAACAGTATTTATATCCTTTTCACTATAATTAGACCAAAATAACATATCTGATATCGTTCCCTCTGATCTTTTATAATAGTCTTCGATAACTTTAGTATATTTTTCTAAATAATACATTTGCTCTGGTGGTTCTGTTTCCCAAATTAACCGTAAACCCTCATTTATTTCTGTTTCACTTATTGTGCCAACCTCAATTGGCTGAATAGCTAAACTATCACAAAACTCGTCTAAACTCATCGAACACCAATAGTTATCTAAGGTATCAATATCTGTATGCACTACTGCGATTTTATTTACTTGCTCTAAAATAGATTCTTTTTTCTCTTGAGGGAGATCTTCACTATAATCTTCTAATAAATGAAATAAGTTTTCACTTCTTATTGTTTCTTGTTTAGTCATTATTGATTTCATAATAGCTCCTTACGTGGAGACAGGGAATGCCCTGCCTTATATCAATATGTTATGTTAAAATATACCGTCACTCTATCTAAAAATAAAGTAACCTTATATTTGACTATTGTACTTGTAATTTTTCATATAAAGCAAAAATTTCAAATACAACCTCATCAGTTGCTTCAATAACAGGTGCTGGCATCAAAGAAATCGTATTTTCCATTTTATGGGCAATATTTGCAATAAAACCAATAATATAGATTATGATATCTAATGCCTGCTCTTCTTTATCATTTTTTACTTGATAAACTAACATTCCTAAATCATTATCTTCATCAATATTATCCAAAAATACACTGATAGCACTTGCTTGAATATCTTGTTGTAGTACAAACTGTTTTGCTTTAGTTGTGGCAGGGTTTACTGCTGTATAAATATTTTGATTATCTTTTAATAAGGGAATAACTTGCTCACAAACTTTCAACACCGCTTTACATTTTTCTATATCTGTTAATGTTAAAAAATCAGATTTTTGCATAACTTTTTACTCATTAATTTTCACTAAAACCAAAATGAGAGTAGGTTCTTGATGTTGCGATACGTCCTCTTGGGGTGCGTTGTAAAAAGCCTTGTTGAATAAGATAAGGTTCTAATACATCTTCAATGGTATCTCGCTCTTCGCCAATGGCTGCGGCTAAATTGTCTAGCCCAACAGGTCCTCCATCAAAGCGTTCAATCACAGCAAGTAATAATTTTCTATCCATAAAATCAAACCCTTTTGGATCGACATCCAGCATTTTAAGAGCTTGTTGGGAAATTTCTTTAGAAATCACACCGCTATTTTTAACATCTGCAAAATCTCGTACTCGACGTAATAAGCGGTTTGCAATTCGAGGTGTACCTCGTGAACGGCGAGCAATTTCAATTGCAGCCTCATTAGACAAGGCTAAATTTAAGCAATTGGCACTTCGTGTAACAATGGAAGTTAGATCTTCTACAGAATAAAATTCTAAACGTTGCACAATACCAAAACGATCTCGTAATGGCGAAGTAAGAGAACCAGCTCTAGTAGTTGCTCCAACTAATGTAAAAGGAGGGAGATCTAACTTAATTGAGCGAGCAGCAGGTCCTTCACCAATCATTATATCCAACTGATAATCTTCCATTGCAGGATACAATATCTCTTCAATCATTGGGGAGAGACGGTGAATTTCATCAATAAAAAGGACATCATAAGGCTCAAGGTTAGTGAGCATTGCCGCCAAATCCCCTGCTTTTTCAAGTACTGGTCCTGAAGTGGTACGAATATTCACGCCCATTTCATTAGCAATAATATTAGCAAGGGTAGTTTTTCCCAACCCCGGAGGTCCAAATATCAATAGATGATCGAGGGCATCTTGACGCATTTTAGCGGCTTGGATAAAAATTTCCATCTGCTCTCGAACCGTAGGTTGCCCAACATAGTCAGCTAATAACTTTGGTCGAATCGCACGATCAATGGCCTCTTCTTCTGGTTTAGAAGAGGCACTAATAATTCTATCTGCTTCTATCATTTTGATTATTTAATATAATGAAAAGCAGTGATTACTTTTCTTACACCTTTAGTATGACGAGCAATTTGAATGACTAATTTAGCTTGTTGAGTACTCACATTACCCATTAAGAAAACTTCACCATTTTCAGTGAAAACCTTAACGTTAGAGCTTTTTATAAATTTATTTGCAAGCAATTGTGTTTTCACTTGAGTGGTAATCCAAGCATCTGTTGCCATTTGTCCTGCACCAATTTTTTTTGCGATACGCATTTCGTTATAAACAGCATTCACACCTTCTACACCTGCAGTAATATTTTGAGCAGTTTGAGCTGCAACAGCATTCATTGTTTGCCCTGCTAATAATACTTTTCCTTCATAAGAAACAACAACGATTCGAGCTTCTTCTTTAAGTTGAGCATCTTTACCAAGACGAAGGCTAATTTTTTCTTCTAGTGTTTCATCATCAAGCTGTGTCCCAGCAGTACGAGGATCTGTCGCTACTTTAGTTGCAACAGCTACAGTACCTACAACCGCTGCCGTTATACAACCTTGCAATGATAATAAACTAAATGAAAATAGTGTAATTATGCCAAGTTTTTTAAAAATAGAATTAAACATTATAATATTCCTTATAAAATTATAGTTAAGAAAAGAGTAAAGCATCAATCGCTTCACACATCAAATTTAAACCAAACAAATGCCCTTCTATAATACGCATTTCATTATTAGATGGAATCACTATTTCAGTATCCGTTTTGGCCAATAATCCTGATGTATGATTATTATGACTACTCGTAAATGCAATGATACCTAAATTTTCATTTACTGCACTATAAATTGCATTTAATACCAGCTCTTCGTTTCCAAAAGGTGAAAAGGCTACTAATATATCTCCTTCTGTCGCAACTGCTTGTAGCTTTTTCTTATACAGAAGAGCAATTTCATTATCTTGTGCTGATACTGTCGCTAAAATACCTTCAAAACTTAATAAAACCGCAGAAAAGCTAGGGCGAGCTAGTTCATAGCGATGAGATAAATGACTTACTAAGAGTTGAGCATTTCCATAGGAACGACCAGAACCACATACAATGACTTTATTACCTCTTAATAAGCACTCCACAATTCGACTTGCCGCTTGATGAATCACTGTTGGCAGCAATTCAGAGGATGCAATTTGAATTTGGATACTTTCTGAAAATCGGTCTTGAATTTTTTGTAACATAATTAAATTTAAGCGGTTAGTTTATGTAAGAAATTTGCAATTTTTTATTTTAATCTAAAAAATTTTGAATCCAAATGGGATCATTTTGTCCTTCAAAAGCAACAACATCAAAACGACAATCTGCATTATCAAGACTTAGCCCCTGTTGTGCTAACCACAAATTCGCTGCAGCTAACCATTTTTTCTGTTTAGTATAACCTATACTTTCAACAGCACTACCAAAATTTGCATTTTTACGTTGTCTTACTTCTACAAAAACAGTCGTTGAGCCTTGTTTCATTACTAAATCAAGCTCTCCACATTTGAATGTTTGATTGGTAGCAACAAGTTCTAGCCCGTTTTCCTCTAGAAAAATACGGGCTTTGTCTTCAAACACAGTTCCTTGTTTACGCATTTTAATCGTCTGAAATTACACTACTGCCACTATATTTGAGCCATTTCATATTACGCTCAATATGACAATTCACCCCTGCTTTTAGTTCTCCCGTCAGTCCAGAAATCGTAAAACCTGGAATTTGGCGAAGCTCATTAAAATTATTGATTAATGTCCAAGCATCTGCCCCCATTGCATATAAGCGCATCATTGAAAAATCACTCTTAGCCACTTTACTCGCCATTTTATACTGTTCAGAAGATCTATCTGAAAGTAATGGAATTTCACTAAATTTTACACCTTCCATTGTGGTATAAAAATCGGCATTACTATTAGGTGAATGACTACGTGAAGAGGTATAAATCGTGAATTTATTGGCAAACTCTGAACTATCTAAAGCCTCTTTAGCTTCTAATAGTTGATCTGCATTTCCTAAGAAATAGATTGATTGTCCTTCTACATACTCAATATTTTGTAAATTAGTGACAATATCAATCGCTTGATCATAATATCTTACATCCGCATCAGTATTAGTAACCTTTCTCCATCGAGCGGCAAATGCATTCGCTGAACGCATTCCAAAATCACCATTTGGAGCAATAACAAGCGCTTGAGTCACACCATCTTGACGCATTTTATCTGCAGCTGAATATGCTTCTGCTTCAGGAGATAAACCATAATAACAAACTTTAGCTCTTGCTCTTGAATTATTGGTTGCATTTAATGCTAGAATACTTAATCCATCTATATTCGTATTATGTAGCATTTCATCTACCTTAGATTTCAACAATGGGCCAATAACTGCTTGAGCACCAGATACTTTTGCGTTTTGAATAATTAAGTTTAGTGATTCACTGTTCGTATCTAAGATATTAACACTAACAAGTTCATTCATTCCTCTAGCATCATCAAATCCTTGCTGGATAATTTCTCCTAAAAACTTCAAATCACCACTTAAAGGTAATAAAAGTGCAATATGATTAAATTGTGTTTGTTGAAAAGAGGTAATTGCTTTTAATTCTGTTGGTAATAATATTGCAGCACTATGACTCGGATACAAAGCTTTCCAACTATTAATAGCTTGCACTAATGTTTCTGGCGTGGAAAGATTATCATTGTAGAGTTGAATAAGTGATAACCAGCCTGCAAGTGTTGTTTCACCCGCTTTTGCTCTGGTTGCTGATAACATACCCTTATTAGCACGTCTTAATAGCGCCCAAATATTATTATTATTTAATTGATGTTCTTTAGTATCAACCAAATATCCATCAAGTAAAATACTTGTTCTTACAGCCTCTACAATATTTTTATTTTTTTCAGCTATTTTAACGAGAATTTTGTAATAACGCTTCATTTGAACACGACTAAGCTGAGATAAAGGTAATAACTTCAATGCTTGATCAGCTTGAACTTTTTTATTTTCCATTATCATTAATTTTGCAGTGACTAATTGATATTCAATTTGTTGTATCTCATTTAATGTTGGAGAAAGCTCTGCAAGCATATTTTTCGCTTCGACTATTTTATTTTCAGCAAGCAATTGACGAATAGCAAGTAAGCGATAACTCTTTCTGCTTTCTGGATCTAAACTTAAAGTAAGTTTATTGACATAAAATTCGGAACTTGAATAAGCTTCATTTCTTAACGATTCTGTCACTTCATTTGTAAACAGACTGAGCCCTGTCGTACACGCAGATAAAAATAGAGACATTACTATTGGTAAAAGTATTGTTCTCATTTTCTGTTTTAATGTACGTTTTTGTACTAGAATAGTATTTAACATATAAAATTCCTTTATAATAACCTTACGGAAGATATTACTTAGCTAATGAGTGAAAAGCAAATGAAAAACGATCATAATCATCAACAATTGGGTAAATTATATATTGTTGCGACTCCAATTGGAAATCTCAATGATATTACTCATCGAGCCATTACAACCTTAGAGCAAGTTGATCTTGTTGCTGCTGAAGATACTCGCCATAGCGGATTACTGCTTAGTCACTATGGAATAAAAAAACCTTTTTTCGCATTACATGATCATAATGAGCAACAAAAAGCGACACTGTTAGTTGAAAAATTACAAAAAGGTTTAAATATTGCACTTATCTCAGATGCTGGTACTCCTCTTATTAGCGACCCTGGTTTTCATCTTGTCCGTGAATGTAAACAAAATGGTATTCAAGTTATTCCTATACCGGGTGCTTGTGCCGCTATTACTGCTTTAAGTGTTGCTGGTATTGCTTCAAATAGATTTAGTTTTGAAGGTTTTTTACCTGCCAAAACAAAAGCTCGTTGTGATCAACTTGAAGCCCTTAAAGATGAAACTCGAACATTAATTTTTTATGAATCTACTCATCGTATTTTAGATACGCTTGATGATATGCTCAAAATTTGGAATGATGATCGTTATGTGGTTATCGCTCGAGAACTGACTAAAACGTGGGAAACTATTTATGGCGACACCTTGCCACAACTTATTGAATGGTTAAAAGCTGAAAATAATCGAACTAAAGGCGAGATTGTTCTTATTATAGAAGGAAAATCAACAAAACCACAGGACGATATCTCTCCTCAAGCCGTTAAAGCACTCACATTGTTAACCAAAGAGCTACCTCTTAAAAAATCGGCATCTATCGTGGCAGATATTTTTGGCTACAAAAAAAATACCCTTTATCAATATGCTTTAGAACATTTAAAATAGACATAATAAGCCATTTAAACATTATATTTTATTTGAAGAAATACCACTTTAACGCATTAATTTTGTTATAATTATAAAAAAATATTTTATATGAGGTATAAATGCTAACAATCTATACAAAAAAATATTTACCGTTAATGGGAATTTTTATATTAGTTGGGTGCCATCATTCTCAAATGCAACCAAAAACACAAGCATTAGATACACCTACAGCTCACTCTTCAGTGTTAATTAATGAGAAAGTAGATTCCACACCAACACCATTAGACGTATCAAAACCTGTTAATTTTCAGCAAGCTGTTGATTATGTATTAAATCATTCAGATAAACTGTTAGCGGCTCAAGCAGGTTGGCAAGCCAGTCAACTACAAGCAGATGCTCTAGATTTACACAAACCCTTAATCAGAGTAAGTGGTATGACTGGACGTTATAATATAGAAACAGATATTAATACAGCTACACTAAAAGATCGTTTGCAGAATTATGGTTCGTTATTGTCACACAGTAGTGATATAGGTAATTTAATCAAAAAAATACCTGAACTAGCGCCAATATTGAAAAAAGGTGGAGCAGGATTATCTCAAATTCCTTCCAATCTTCACTTACAAAAGCAAGATACTTTTTCCAAAGCCAGTATAATCGCATTATTACCACTTTATACAGGGGGGCGTATCGATGCTATTCAAGAATTTGCACAGGGGCGAGCCGATTCAAATGCAACTGAAATTGTCACAACTAAAGAAGAACTACTAAAAACCTTAATTAAACGTTATTTTCAAGTGCAATTAGCAGAACGAGTGGTTAAAGTACGAGAAGTTGCCTTAAAATCAGTTAAAGGACATAATCATTCTGCAATACGTATGCAACAACTAGGGATGATTTCAAAAGTACAGCGTTTGCAAGCAACCGCAGCACTCTCTGATGCTGAATTTCAATTAGATAAAGCCAAAGATAATTTACGCCTTGCACAGCGAGCATTAGATTCATTGTTACAAGGTAAAAATATTAGTACAGCAACAACATTATTTGTAAAAAAACACAAATTAGCACCGCTATCTGCATTCCAAACAAAAGCACAGGCACATTACCCAATATTTGCCCAAATTAAAGCTAAAAGAAAACAAGCAAAAGCAATGGAGCAATTAAGTAATGCTGCTTGGAAACCAAATATTGCCGCTTTTGGTACTTATCAACTTAATAAGGATCATAACTGGGTCGTTGGTATCAATGCAAGTTGGACCTTACACAATTCTGTAGATAGAAGCAAAATGCAACAAGCCGCCAAAATGACATTGACCCAAATTGACGCTATTTATCGTCAAGTCGAAAAAGACATTAATTTATTAGTAGAAAAAAACTGGCTTGCGGTTGATGACACTCGACAACGCTACTACTCTCTTGCAAAAGAAGAAAAATTAGCACAACAAGTACTTCAACTACATCGAGCTGGTTTTAAAGAGGGTATCAATACAGTTATTGAATTAAATGATGCACAAGCAAAATTAGTTAAAATTCAAACTGAACGTGCTAATGTGGCTTATCAGTATGTGATAGCATTAGCAGAATTATTAGAATCAACGGGAAATCTACATACTTTTGTAGATTATATTCCAACAAGTTTAAAGCATTAAAATAAAGTGAGAATACAATGAAAGAAAACACTAAAAAAGCACTGAAACCTATTCTAGGATTAGTTATATTAGGTCTTGTTATTGTCTTCATTATTTGTGGATATTTAAAGGTCTCTGAGCCTGAACCTGTAGTATTACAGGGGCAAATGGAAGCCCACGAGGTAAATATTGCCAGTAAAATATCTGGACGTATTGATAAAATTTATATTCAAGAAGGCGATAAAATCACAAAAGGCTCACCAATTTTACATTTTGATAGCCCTGAGATTGCCGCCAAAGTTGCTCAAGCTGAAGCAGTTCGAGATGCAGCCTCTTCGGTAGCAAATAAAGCAGAATCAGGAGCAAGAACCCAAGAAAAAGAAATGGCTTTTAAGCAAATGCAACGTGCAAAAGCGGGTTTGGATGTAATGAAAAAAACGTGGAAAAGGGTGAAAACATTAGCAAAAGAAGGACTATTGAGCCAACAAAAAGCGGATGAAGTAAAAGCAAAATACCTCAGTTCACAAAAATTATACGAGATCGCAAAAGCACAATATGAAATGGCACAAGAAGGTGCAAGAAAAGAAGATATTTCAGCTGCAAAAGCTAAAGCTCGTCAAGGTCAAGCTGTATTTGATGAAGCCTTAGTGGCAAAAGATGAAACTCAATTGAAAAGCCCTGTTGATGGTGAAGTTGCAGAAATTGTGCCAAATGTAGGTGAGATTATTGCCAAAGGTGTACCTGTTGTCACAGTTGTGAATTTACAAGATCAACGTTTAGAGTTAAATGTCCGTGAAGATTACCTTAAACATTTTGCGATTAACCAAACTTTTGAAGGGGTTATTCCTGCACTGGATAATTTAAAGGTAACCTTTAAAGTCTATGCAAGTTCTGTTTTACCCGATTTTGCAACATGGAGACCAACTCGTACCGATCAAGGTTTTGATATGCGGACCTTCTTAGTAAAATCACACCCTGAAAAGCCGATCGAAAAAATGCGTCCAGGTATGAGTGTGTTAGTTGAGTTACCAAGAGGCGAATAATCAATGTTGAGTTTATGGCGTATCTTCGTACGTAGTGCGGTGTGGGAATGGCGGATTATTCAACGTCACCGTGTAGAGCGAGTATTGCTGGTTTTACTACCAGCACTAACTATTGGCTTAATTTGGTATACCTTCTCAGCCTCACAAGTACGTAATTTACCCATTGGTGTCATTGATAAAGAAAATACCACATTATCCAGAAAATTAATTTCAATGGTCAACGCATCTCCTAATGTTGCTGTAGTTAAACATTTTCGAGATGCTCAAGAAATGCAACACGCTTTACGAGAGACACAGGTTTATGCCTCTATAATTATTCCTGAGAATTTTTCTCATCGTATCCATCAACTCCAACCAAGTCCAGTTACCCTTGTAGTTAATGCTCAATACGGAACTCATTCAGGAATCATTCAATCTGGTGTTGGTAGTGCCATAAGGACTTTCTCAGCAGGAATTGAACTACGTCTACGCACCAAAATGGGAATGACGAAACAGCAGGCTCTTGATGCTCTGATTCCGATTAAACCCAATGTCAAAATGGCATTTAATCAATCTCTTAATTATCAACAGTTTTTGGCAAGTACCATTATTCCTGCTTTGTTACATATTTTAGCCACAGTAGTCGGAGTAGGCGTGATAGGGAGAGAATTACGTCATAGCACACTTGGTTGGTGGTTTGCTGGTGTATCCAAATACGACAGTGAGCAAGTTCCTCGTGTGTTAGCCCTCTTTGTTGCTTTAATGGGAAAGCTATTTTGGCATTCATTAATATTTTGTGGTTGGATGACCATTTCAATTGTACTGGTGACTTGGCATAATTCTCCTCCCCTTGCCAATTTATGTATCACTATATTGAATGGCTGGTTATTAATGATTATTTCTTTATGGCTTGGCATCGTCTTAACGGCAATGGCAATGTCTAACCGAATGGGTTTATCTAATGCGGGGATTATCACTGCTCCTGCATTTGCATTTTCAGGTGTAACCTATCCATTAGTGGCAATGCCTAAAGCTGCGCAAATTATTGCAACAATGTTACCGCTTACTCACTATTTACAATCACAAATTGCTCAAATCCAAACTCAACAAAGTTGGCATTTAGGATTATCAACCAGCTATAATTTTATCATTGCACTTATCATACTAATGATATTAGGAACACTATTTACAACTATCGCATTGAAACGTAAGCACCGTTGGGGAATGAGATAATGAATACCTTTTTTACAGCAATAAAAGAGACCTTTAAAAGTATTTTTACTGATGCAGGCGTATTATTACTGTTAATTATCGCCCCTGTTATTTATGGATTATATTATCCACTACCTTATAGCACAGAGATCGTTCGTAATGTTCCTGTTGCTATTGTCGATAATGCTCACGATAGTTTATCTCGTAAAATGATCCGAATGATTACAGCAACGCCAACAGTAACCGCAGAAGTTGTTAGCAATGAAAGACAAGCCAAACAGCTATTACTTGAAGATAAAATACTGGCATTAATGGTTATTCCTGAAAATTTACAACGCAATGTAATTTTAGGGAAACCAGCAACCGTCAATATGATAGGTAATGGAAGCTATGTTCTTGCCAGTAAATACGCACAACAATCAATGGCAAGTGCAGTACTCACTTTATCCGCAGGAGTGGAAATTAAAAAATTATTACCTTTTGCAAAAAGTTATCAAAAAGTGACCGCTATCAGAGAACCTGTACCATTACAAATTCAGCCTCTTTATAACCAAACAGAAGGTTATGGAAGTTATGTCGTACCAGCCGTTGCATGGTTGATTTTACAACAAACGTTATTGATTGCTTGTGCAATGTTAGTAAGTACTTGGTATGAAAAACACAACGCTTATGCAACCGCAACTCAATGGCTAGGGCGTTTAACCACGATTAGCTTAATTCATTACATTATTTGCTTAGGCTACACAGGCAGTATGTTTAGCTTCTGGGGATACCCATCAGGCGCAAATCCAATCGGAAATTTACTTCTCATTGCTCTATTTTCTCCTTGTGTTGCAACTTTGGGCTGTTTATTAGGACTACTTATCAAAGACCGTGAACGTACAATGCAAATTCTCGTCTTTTCTGCATTACCAATGTATTTTATGAGTGGTTTCTCGTGGCCAGCAGACTTATTGCCAACAGTATTACAATATCTACGTTGGATCTTCCCAAGTACCTCTGTCATTCAAGCAGGGGTGAGTTTGAATCAACTCGGTGGCACCGTACTTGAAAATCTACACTATTTTATTGCCTTAGGCATCATTACTTGGCTTGGTTTAGCAATGCTGTTTTGGTTTGGGAGAGAAAAAGAGCATTAAGTATTACACCTAAACAAAAAACAGCAATCCGTTATAAATCAAATTCAACCCAAAAAATAGGAAAACTAACCCTGATCCATTATCAATATAGCGGTTATATTTTGCATAAAATTTACAAATAACTTGACGAGAGAATAATAGTGCAACGAGGGAAAAATAGATTAAAGTACTAAAAAACAAAATGGCTAATACTGAAAAATAATCTTCAATATTAACAAGTTGTGCAGTATAACCAGATAATATACTACTAAAAAAAACCACCGCTTTTGCATTAGCAAGATTAATCATAAATCCATCTAAAATTTCTTTTTTTGCAGATGTTTTTTCAGTAAAAGCTCTTTCATCAAATTGAGCATTTTCTTTGACCCTTACCATTTTAAAACCCGTATAACCTAAGAAACTTCCCCCTAAAATCATAATAAGGTAGTTCAAAAAAGGCACATCCTTGACCAAAAGTCCTAAGCCAAAAATAACCACAATTGCCCAAAAAGCCACCCCTAAGGAGATACCAATTGCCGCAAATATGGCATTACGACTATTACTACTCGCCGCTCGACGACTAATATAGAAAAAATCAGGACCTGGGCTTACTAATCCTGCTAGCTGTACAAAGAAAAGGGTTAATAGCATATCAATTTTCCTATCAAAAAATCTAAGTTTGTTAAAGCATATATTACAATCTAAGTATTCTCAAATACTATTTTTATCATAATACTAAAAATAGTATTATCGTAAAGAAAGACCTCTGACAGTCTCCACTGCATATTTGTTTTATATGAAAATTTATACTAGAATGTTAGACAGTAGTATAATTTTTGTTACAAAAACTAATGGAAATTAGCTACAAGATTGTAGCTATTGTAGCTATTGTAGCTATTGTAGCTATTGTAGCTATTGTAGCTATTGTAGCTATTGTAGCTATTGTAGCTATTGTAGCTATTGTAGCTATTGTTAAATAGTTTAAATCTGAAAAGGATAAAAAATGAAAACATTATTCAAAACCATCGTAATTGTTACAGTAGCAATGTCGTCTCAAGCATTCTCTCAAGACCTATCAGTAAAGACCAATGCCTATATTAAATGTTATAACGGAATTTCAGGTCGAGCTATCGACAGCATAAATCGTTATGAAAGCTGGGTTAAAGATATGAAAAAAGGTCCAACGGGTAAAGAAAGAATTGTTTATGGACTTTATACTTTACATGATCACGTTATCAAAGACTGTAAAGAAAATATACCAGTAGCCGTTGCAGTGGAGCCTAAACAAGAAGAGTTAGATCAAGCGGCAGATAATTATTTAAAAGCAACATTGGCTTTAAATGAAAAAATTAATGAAGCAAATCGTTATTATGATCGTGAAAACTATAAAGATGACAATTTTGCCAAAGGTAAAAAAATGCATAAGCCATTAGCTACCGCTATGGAAAATTTTCTTAAAGCTCACGATGAACTTTCTAAACAGCTAGAAGAAGTTAATAATAATGCAATGAAAGCCCAGTTGGTAGAAATAGAAAAAAACTATGGCAAAAAATTTAATTATTGGATGCTTTCAACGATGATAGAAGCAAAACCAGCGGTTAACCTTTTATCTAAAGAGCAATTTGATGTAGAAAAAGCAAAATCATTGATAAGTGCTTATGAAGACAGTGCTGATAAATTAATTGAGCAAATCAAAGCGGATACATCTGTAGAAATGGCTCGCTATGCGACTTTACCTATGACGATTGATAACTATCGTAAAGCACTTAAAGAACGTATGCGTCGAGTAAGAGATAAAAAACCTTATTCTACTGGCGAAAAAATGCAATTAAACCCAAGTTCTGGTTGGATGGTAAACGGAAGTCCTTATAAAGTAATGGATACTTATAATAAATTAATCGAAGCAGTTAATCGCTAATTTGAATTAAAGATATGTTAAATAACACCACAAAAATTAACAACAATTTTTGTGGTGTTTTTTTATAGGGAAAGTAATACAAAATGGAGAATATAAAGTGTCACTAGAGAATAAACAGCCGCCAAAATATCATCAACCATAATTCCTAAACCGCCTTTTAGTGTTTGATCAAACTGTTTTATAGGATAGGGTTTAACAATATCAAAAAAGCGGAATACAATAAACGTAAGTCCATAAAAGGTATAATCATACTGAGGTAAAAAAGCAAAAATTAAAAATATAGCAACAATTTCATCCCATACAATACGCCCATCATCGTGAACACCTAAATCTTGACTGGTTTTTTCACAGATATAGCAACCTGAAATAAAAGAAATCACAGTAAGTATCATAAAAAAGAGTGATGAAGCGGTAAGATCCCATAAAAAAATTGCAAAAACCATACCACCTAATGTTCCCCAAGTACCAGGGGCTGGTTTGATTAGACCAGAGCCAAAACCAAAGGCAAGTAAATGAATAGGATTTTTAAGATTAATAGGTTTCATTATTGTATTACATTTTAATTTATAAAAAATGGTCAAACCCTGCTTGTACAGGAAGCTGTTCCTCTTTGCCCTCTCTTAATAAGGTTAAGCCAGATTGGGTGATTTTACCAATACAACTACATTTTATATCTAAGTGAGCAATGGCTTGCTTAAAAGCCTCTACCTTATCAGGAGCAATGGTAAAGCAAAGTTCATAGTCTTCCCCTCCAGTTAAAGCAAAAGTTTCTGCTAGTCGTGGATATTCATTTACAAGCTGTAATGAGAGAGGTAAATCTTGCAAATTCAGTTCTGCCCCACATTGACTGCGCTCTAAAATATGCCCTAAATCTGCCAACAGTCCATCTGAAATATCAATGGCACATTGCGAATATTGATTAAGTAACAAACCTAGTTCTATCCTAGGTGTAGGGTTTAAATGACGTTGTAATAAGTATTGTTGTTGCTCTGTTTCATTTTTAGTTTGATTAAATAACAGTGCTAAACCTGCTTTACTATCACCAAGTGTACCTGATACAAAAACCAAATCATCAATCTGGGCTTTATGACGATATAATCCAGCCCCTTTTTCTAATACCCCTTGAGCCGTAATAGTAATAGATAATGCTCCCTTAGTGGTATCACCGCCAATTAATTCCACATTATAATGATCTAAAATAGCAAATAACCCTCTGCTAAATTCAGTCAGCCAGTAATCATCAACTTTCGGTAAGGTTAAAGCCAACGAAATCCATTTAGGCATTGCCCCCATTGCCGCCAAATCGCTTAAATTGACAGCAACAGATTTATAGGCTAAATCATAAGGCGAGATATCAGGAAGAAAATGTGTTCCAGCAACCAAAGTATCCGTGGTAATCGCTAACTGTTGTTGTGGTTCTAATTCAATGACCGCACAATCATCACCAATGGACAATACGGCAGATTGCTCTGCTTTCTGGCGAGTAAAATATTGCTTAATTACATCAAATTCATTCATTTTTTTATACTCTTATTTACGTCCTAGAGCAGGCGCTAATTTATCTAAAATGCCGTTTACATATTTATGGCTATCATCAGAGCCAAATACTTTGGCAACTTCAATCGCTTCATTGATGACCACTTTATAAGGTACATCCAGTTGGAATTTTAATTCATAGCTTGCTACTCGTAAAATTGAATACTCAATAGGATCAAGATCATCTTGACTACGATCTAAATAAGGTTGAAAAGCTTCATCAACCTCTGTGATATGTTCAACAGTTCCCAGTAATAATTTACGGAAATATGGAACATCAACGCCCTTCATATCTTGATCAGTCATAAACGAAACTTCAACTTCTTCAATTGAGTTTTTAGATATAAACCAAGAATACAGTGCTTGAACCGCACATTCACGAGCTCGACGACGTGGAGAAACTTTCATATAACCTCTATAAAATATAATTTTGCAAAATTTGTTAAAGATCTTACCGCTTGCTGTATGCTTTTTAGCAACAAGATCAAAAGATAGCAAATTTTATCATAATTTTATTACTGAGGGTTAATTATATGTGGTGTCACAAAAATCACTAACTCTCGTTTAACTACCTTATCTTTGGTATGACTAAATAAATACTTTAAAAACGGTAAACTACCTAAAATAGGCACGCCTTCTTTTTCTTTAGAAATACTATTTTGAAAAATTCCACCTAAAACAATAGTTTCACCATGACGAGCCAACACTTGTGTTTTAATCTCTTGTTTATCAATAGTTACCCATTGCTGACTACTTGCACCAGTGGTATTCGGCGAATTTTGAGTCACTAGTAAATCTAACAAAATTTGATTATTTTTAGAGAAATGAGGAATCACTTCCAAACCTAAGACCGCATCTCGAAATTCAACATCTGTTATATCCCCTTTTTCATTATGTTGAGGATAGGCAATTTCTGTTCCCTGTTTGATACTCGCTTTATGTTCATTCGTTGTAATTAAACTAGGACTAGCAATAATTTCAATGCTATTTTCTTGCTCTAATGCAGTGAGTTCTAAATCTAAAAGACGATTACTAAAGCTGGCAATTTGCACAACTGCAGATGCTGCATTTCCAAGAACGGGGAAATTAACATTCAAATTATTTGTTGAAAATCCATTCCCCTCTAAACGCCCTGCAAATTTACTCGCACTTTCTGTAGGACTAAACATTCCCCATCGAACACCTAATTCTTGTAAATTTTCACTGCTAATTGTCACAATCCTTGCTTCTATCGCTACTTGTTTGATTGGTTTATCTAATTGATGAATGAGAGTTGTCAATTTAGCAAGTAAACTTTTATCACCTTTTAAAATAAGCGTATTTGTTTGTTTATCAAAATGGATATAACCTCCATCTAATAACGAACCATGCCCTTTTGTTAAGGTTTCTACTATATCCACAGCTCGTGCATAGTTTAAATGAATATTTTTAATCGGTAGATCTTCGTTTATAGGTATTATATGTTGATCATTTTCTTCATCTATTCGCACTGTTTCATTTGATGTCACATCCTTGTAAAAAGGATCTGCCACAAGACAAGTACTATAAAACCCAAATAACAACAGCACTATTTTTTTCATTTTATTCCTTTTCCAAAATAGATAAACTTAAAATACATTGAATAAAATTATTTCTCTTTAATTTAATGAGACTTATTTCATTAAAAGAAATGTGGTTTATTTGATTTATATGCTTAATAACATCATAAACGTTCTCAAATGTTTGGTGAAACACCACATCAATCACATTACTCTCTTTATCCCATAACACACTTTCAATATTCATATTACTGGTAATCAATATTTCTTTAATTTTTTTATTCACTGCCAATGGATCAATATCATTACTTTCAACTAAAACATTTAGTGTCTTTAATTGCTTATCCAATTGGGCTTTATTAAGTATCAATCTGTTATTTAACGTTCTTTCTGTATTTCTAATCGTATACTTATTGAAAAAATCATATGCTGGATAACTTAAAATAACACATCCAATGAATAGCCCAACCACATACGGATGTTTCAGCAAATAATTAATAAACAGATAAATATAACTTTTAGGTTGTAAATAATAAGATCTTAACCACTTCATTACTTCACTCGACTTATTTTAATGACAAAATCCAACTGATAATCACTGTTTGTTTGTAACATATCCACACTAAAAGTAATGTTTTTTAAATGGCTTAAATATTGCGTCACCATTTCAAAACTCTGCTGATTATCTAACTGCCCAGATAATAAAAAATAATCCGTTATATTATGCTTAATATTAATTTCATTTATAATGCCATTAATAGGTATCTGTTTAATTTCATTAAGAAATTTTTCTATATTCTGAGAATTAATAGCCTCTATTTTCCTTTGTTGCCTTAATTTAATTCTTGCTAATCTCATTTTTTGATTACTGATCTCTTTGTTAATTTGACTATTCTTTGTTTGGTACCCTACATATTGAGAATAAACACTATTACTAGACCAATACAATATTGTTGCATCCAAGATAAAAAAAAGTGTGACAATAAGATATTGAATAAAGCGTAATTTAATCGCTTTCAACCATTGCTCTTGGTGATAATTCGTTAAGTTAATCCCTTGCCATTCCATAAACTCGCTCCTAATGCAATCACATATAAATAAGGATCCACAATTTGTTGATTCTCAGACAGTGTTACTTCAACAATCTCACTCCCTTCTATTTCTTCTAAATTTTGCATTTTTTCTAATGTAAGTACCCGCTTACAATGTGTTATTTGGGAAGCTTTAGTGATAGGTGTTTGGCAAAACTCCGCTTGTTTAAACTGCAATATACGATCTTTAAAAAAATAACCCTGTTCTCTACAACTCTCTTCTAAAGGCAATTCTGCTAAATAGTGAATACCCCTTTGATAACAATAATATTCACTGTCTAATACAACAAATTTCTTATCATTCATAAGAATAGAATCACTCTTTTTTAAAGCGTAAACTAGTACTCGAAAAACATTTTCAGATTGTTGCAACATTATTTGATAATCAAAATAAATATCCTCTAATGGTATAGGTAATTCCTTTTTTAAGAGCGCTATAATTTGGCGATAAATCATCTCATTACTATAATGATCAGGAAAAAAAAGATATTTTCGCCAAATAAAGCGGTCACTTATAGCTTGAATTTTGCAAATATTTGACTTTTTATCTTGTAATGCCACTGAAATATCTAACAATGATGTTTTTTCTTTTTGAAACCATTGCGTTTGAATATGCTGATTTTTCACTACCACAACACAAAAATTATGCGAATCTTGACTTATTCCAACTTGCTCATTGTATAAATTCCCTCTAAACAACATCTCTTTTTCCCTTTTTTAGCATTTTAGGTTATGATTGCAAAATTAAAATATGCACTATTATTGTGTCTAAGTTATCCATTAGTCATTTACTAAAAGGTTTTTTCTCGATGAAGATCACAAAAATAATATTAAGTACTTTACTCTCTCTCATTATTTTTTCTGCTATTGGAGCGGGTATTTTATATGTTCACTTAAAATCTGACCTTCCTGATGTTGCCTCTTTAAAAAGTATAGAGCTTCAACAACCTATGCAAATTTATACGGCTGATGGTAAATTGATTGGCGAGGTAGGAGAAGAGCGCCGTATTCCAGTTAAACTTTCTGATGTGCCACAACCACTTATTGATGCCTTTATTGCCACAGAAGATACTCGTTTCTATGAACATAATGGATATGACTTAAAAGGTATTGCACGTGCCGCTTACAGCTACATAAAAGGCGGTTCTAAACAAGGCGCAAGTACTATCACACAACAGCTAGCAAGAAATATCTTTTTAACACCTGAACGTAGATTAATTCGAAAATTAAGAGAGTTAATTCTTGCAACAGAAATTGAAAAGGTAATGACGAAAGATGAAATTTTAGAACTCTATCTAAACAAAATTTATTTAGGTTATCGTTCTTACGGAATTGCAACAGCGGCACAAACTTATTTTGGCAAAGACTTAGATCAACTCAGTTTATCAGAAATGGCAATGATTGCAGGATTGCCAAAAGCACCTTCAACAATGAATCCTATTTATTCCATCAAACGCGCTACAAACCGCCGTAATACCGTGTTATGGAGAATGTTACAAGTAAAAAAAATTACTCAAGAACAATATGAAAAAGCCAAACTAGAACCTATCGTTTCTAAATTTCATAAAACCACGTTAGATTTTCGTGCCGAATACGTTACCGAAATGGTTCGTAAAGAAATGGTAAAACGTTACGGAGAAGAAGTCGCTTACACCAAAGGATTTAAAGTCTTTTCTACTGTATTATCTAAAGATCAATTTGAAGCCCAAAAAGCGCTTCGAGAAAACTTAATTCGATACGATAGACGTCATGGTTGGCGAGGAGCAACAACTCTATGGGAAGCAGAAGATAAGGCTTGGAATGAAGAAGATATTATTGATCATTTAAGTAAATTACCACTATCAGAACCTTTTACTTCAGCTGCTGTATTAAATGTCGCTAAAAATAAAGCTCATCTATTATTAGCTGATGGTGAAGAAGTGGATTTATTCCTATCAGGGATGAAATGGGCAAGAAAATTTATTAATAAGAACGCCAAAGGTAAACACCCAAAATCTGTACAAGATGTATTAAAAGTTGGACAGCAAATTTGGGTTCGTAATATAAAAAATAGACAAGGTGAAATAGAATGGGAATTGGGTCAAATTCCACAAATGAATTCTGCGTTAGTTTCTTTAGATAGTCACAATGGTGCAATTGAAGCTGCTGTGGGAGGATTTAGTTTTGCACAAAGTAACTTTAACCGTGTCACTCAATCAATGGTACAAGTTGGTTCATCTATTAAACCATTTATTTATACCGCAGCAATGAATAAAGGATTAAGCCTTGCTACCACATTAAATGATGCACCGATTACAATTCGTAAAGCTGGACAAGAACCTTGGCAGCCTAAAAACTCACCTAATATCTACGAAGGTAAATTACGTTTGCGAGTTGGCTTAGGCAAATCAAAAAATGTGATGATGGTCAGAACCGTTAAAATGGCTGGCATCGATTACATTGCTGACTATTTACAACGCTTTGGGTTTAATCGTGAGCAATACAAAGCAACGGAAGCCTTAGCCCTTGGCGCAGCTTCTTTTACACCACTAGAAATGGCTCGTGGTTATGCTGTATTTGATAATGGTGGCTATCTTATCGATCCTTTTATTATTAGTCGTATTGAAGATGCTGACGGTAATGAACTTTATAAAGCAAACCCTCGTATAGCCTGTATTTCTTGTAATGATATTCCTGTTCTTTATGCGGAACCCACCTATTTTGATTTCGTAGAGGAAGAAGAAGAGGACGAAAATGTGACATCTGATAATATCAGTAGTGATACGCCTGATTTACACATTCAAGCAAGTGTCAAAAAAGAAGATCCAAGCTTAATGGCAACCTCTTCTGAAACAGATCAAACCACTCGTTACGCTCCTCGAGTGATTAGTGGAGAACTCGCTTTTCTAATGCGCAGTGCCTTACACTCTGCTGCATTTGGAGAAAAAGGTCAAGATTGGAGAGGAACCAGTTGGCGAATCGCACAACAACTACCACGTCAAGATATTGGTGGAAAAACAGGAACAACCAATAACTCTAAAGTGGCTTGGTATGCTGGATTTGGATCAAACATTGTGACAACAGTCTATGTATCTTCTGATGATAGTAAAGAACTAGGAAGAGGTGAATCAGGTGCAAAAACTGCTCTTCCTGCTTGGATCCAATATATGAAAGTAGCACTTTCTGATAAACCACAACAAACAGAGATTATACCACCTAATATTATTAAGGTAGGGATTGATGCACAATATGGTTTACTCGGTGAAGACTTAACCGAATATTTTATTAAAGGCACAGAACCTAAAAATAAATATATTATTGAACAAGGTTATCAAATCCCAGTAACGGATCCGAATCGACAATCAGGTTCAGGAACGGGTACTCCAACAAAAGAACTATTTTAATCACGATAAAGCGAGTATAAAAACTCGCTTTTTCATTTAAATAATTTATTAATAATGAAAACAAGTATTTACGATACACCAGCTTTCTTTGAACGCTATCAACAATTAAGAACTAACCCTATTAGTTTGAATGAAATCATTGAAAAGCCCACTATGTTTTCACTTTTACTCAATCTTAAAAATAAACGAATATTAGATTTAGGTTGTGGTACGGGAGAACATTTATACTATTATCTTCAACAAGGTGCCGAGTATGTGTCTGGTTTAGATTTATCACAATCAATGCTTAATCAAGCTGCACAAAATTTTGCAAAAAATAGGATAAATCCTACCGCTTATTCCCTACATTGTTTACCAATGGAAGAGTTAGATAAAATTCAAGAAAGTAATTTTGATATTATCACAAGCTCTTTTGCCTTTCATTATATTGAAGATTTCTCTGCTCTCTTACTTAATATAAAGGAAAAATTAACACCAAAAGGCATTCTCATTTTTTCACAAGAGCACCCGATTGTAACAGCACATAAAAATGGTGAACGTTGGGAAAAAAATAATAAAAAACAACAAATTGCTTATCGATTAAATCACTATAGAGATGAAGGAGAAAGAGAACGCAATTGGTTTAAACAGCCATTTAAAACTTATCATCGCACTATGGCAACAATTTTAAATCAACTTATTATAACAGGATTTGAAATTGAAAAAATCGAAGAACCAATGTTAACAGAGCAACCTCAATGGCATAATGAATTCAAAGATCTACTACATCGACCACCATTACTTTTTATTAAAGCACGCTTAAAATAAGTGATTGCACCCTAACTCTTTTTAGGGTGCAAATATAGCATCGCCAAATAAAATATTTATACTCCAGGAGCTTTCCATAAAGATGTTGTTAAACCATCATCAACTAGTTGTAATTGTTTATGATAAACATCAATCCATTTTCTTTTATGTGATTGATACAATTTATGGTTATCTGGATTAGGATGATGTACTCTCTCAAATTTTACTAATTTTCGTCCCGCCTCAGCAAAAGAAGAGTAAATACCGATTCCAACACCAGCAGCGACTGCACAACCTAATGCTGTTGATTCTTTAACTACTGGAATATTAACTGTTAAACCAGTCACATCAGCTAAAATTTGACTCCATAGTTGTCCTTTTGAGCCCCCTCCAGCAAATACGATTGATGTTAATTTTACTCCTGAAAATTTTTCTACTTGATCAAGATTACAAGAAGATACAATCGCCGCATTTTCTTCTAAAGCTCTAAATAATACTTGTTTGTTACATTTCTCTGGATCAATAGAAAGATTGATAAATGAGGGAGCTGCGTGATACCAAGATTTAAAGTGCATTGCATCGGAAAAAATAGGGATAACATCATTTGCACCAACAGGCACTCTTTCAGCCATTTTCTCTAGTAATGAATAAGCATCTGTACCTAATTTTTGAGCCAATAATTTTTCTTCTTCACAAAAAGCATCTCTAAACCACCGCATTGTTAATCCAGTAAAGAAACTAATAGATTCAGCTTGGACTAAATTAGAAATAACGTGTGGATTAACTCTTACGTTCATTTGAGGATCTGTAACAGGATTTGGTAGATTTACAACTTGTTGCCAGAATGTACCTCCAATAACAGCAGCTTGTGATGGTTCTACAATACCAAGACCAACACAACCAAGTTGTACATCTCCACCACCAACAACGACAGGGGTTCCTTGTTTTAAACCTGTAATCTCTGCGATTTCTGATGTTACTTTACCTAGAATCTCCCCTGTTTCTTTAACTTGGGGAAGAATATTACTATTTAATCCAGCTAAATCTAATAATTCAGTAGACCATTGGCGAGTTTGTAAATCTAGTATTCCTGTTGTACCTGCATTAGAGGGTTCAACAGCTAATTCACCACTTAGCATAAAACCTAACCAGTCACTGATCATTGTCACTGAGCTAATTTCTTGATAAATATCATCACGATGGCGAGATAACCACAATAAACGAGGAATAGCACTTAATGCTAATGTTTGTCCTGAGATGCTATACATCTTTTCTTCGAAAGAGGAGTCACATAATTTTTTAAGATCAACAACCTCTTGTGTTGCTCTTGCATCAACACAACCACAAGCCCAGATTGGTTTATTGTGCTTATCATAAAGTACAATACCTTCTCTCATTGAACAAGTTGATATTGCAACTATTTGCTCAGGCTTAATTTGGGGTTCTTGTAAAACTTGCTTTATACAATCACAAGTTAATTTCCAATTTTTCTCAAGATCAAATTCCATTGAACCAGGAATATTCGGATCTGATAAGTGTGTCCATTCTTTTTGTGCAACTGAAATTTGATTTCCTTCTGTATCAAAAACAACAGCTCTCACACTACCTGTTCCAGCATCTAATGCCATAAGATAAGTTGATTGTTTATTCATTATTTTCTCCTTTGTTTATCGGAAGAAATAGTGCGAAATAACAATCAACTTATACAGCTAAACTAGCTGAGCAAGTATCATTCTTGCAGTTTTTTCTTCCGTTACCAACGAATTGATATGTCCACCATATAATGCACTTAAAATAGCTTCAACTTTATTTTCCCCACCTGCGATACCTATTACGTTAGGTATTTTTTTTAGGTTATCTAAAGAAACACTTATAAGCTCTTCATGCAATGGCATATCTGGTTGTATCCTTCCATCTGCTTGCATAAAATAACCCAAAATATCTCCAACAGCGCCTTGTTGGCGAATTATTTGTTGCTTTTCTTCAGTAATGTAACCCGTACGTAATAGTGTTGCTTGCCCTCTTTGTTGCGTTGCTCCAATTCCAACGATTGCAACATTAGCACCACAAGCAGCTAACATAATATCTCTAACACAGGACTCTTTCTTAAAGAGTTTTGCTGCTTCAATTGATGATGCTCTAAGAGGAGCGGGTATTATACTTACAGAGCAAGAACCATCTAATTGTCCAATTCCATTCATATAAGGACCCACACCACCAGATAATGTTACTAATTTAATACCATTATCAGTAATAAATTCATTACAATATTTAATTGTTTGCATTATTGTCTCACCAAAACCAATTGATAAAAGTTGATTTGGTTTCAGCAATGACATTAGCATTTGAGCAGCTCCAACACCTAAACGCTCGTTTGTTTCATGTATTTCTAATGCAGGTAAAACCCTTATATACTTTAAATTAAAATATTGTTGTAATGATTTTTCTAATTCTAAGCAACCCGTAAATCGAGAATTAATCTGTACTTTTATTATGCCTTGCTGACGTCCTTTTTCTAATAATCGAGAAACTTTAAGTCTAGATAATCCTAATCGATTACCTATATCACCTTGTGTAAGATTGTCGTGATAATAAAACCAAGCAATACGTGCGACTAATTCTTCTTCTGTCATTACTTGCATTATTTCATTATATTCTTGTTTTTTGTCTATCATATTTTATTCTTTAGTTGATTAAATACATTATTCATTTGTTTTAAAAACTTATCAATTGTTCATTTTAAAAAGTTTAAAAATCGTGACATAGATCACAAAATCTAATAAAAATAAATGATTTTAGCTAAAAGTGTGATCTACATCTCAGAAAATTAAATTTATTCCTTTTATTATCCTGAAAAAATGATACATTAAAAATACTTTTGTTCAGTCTGTAAGGTAGGCATAAAATGCAATCTCAAGTTTTAGAAAAAAAGTGTTTACTAGACGCATATAATATCAGCAAATCTTTTTCTGGGGTAGAAGTACTTAAAGAAATTAACTTTTCATTATACGCAGGAGAGGTACATGCTCTATTAGGTGGTAATGGAGCAGGTAAATCAACTTTAATGAAAATTATTGCAGGTATTCAGCCTCAAGATACAGGAACATTAAAAATAAATGGAAGAATACAAACGAATTTATCACCAAATAAAGCACATTCTCTTGGTATTTATTTAGTCCCTCAAGAACCTTTGCTCTTCCCAAATCTAACAGTAAAAGAAAATATTCTATTTGCTTTACATAAAAATGATGAAATAGATAAAAAATTAACAACATTACTAAATGAATTAAATTGCCATTTAAATCTTGAAATGCAAGCGGGTTCTTTAGATGTCGCAGATCAGCAACTTGTTGAAATTATGAGAGGGTTAATGCGAGATGCCTCAATATTAATTTTAGATGAGCCAACCGCCTCCTTAACACCCGCAGAAACAGACAATTTATTTAAACAAATAAGATCATTATTAACAAAAGGTGTTGGAATTGTTTTTATTTCTCATAAATTACCTGAGGTATGGCAAATATCGCATAGAGTAAGTGTAATGAGAGATGGTTATATTGCTTTAACAGGACAAACGAATGAACTTGATAAAGACGATATTATAAAAGCAATTACCCCAAAATCTAAAAATACACAACTAACCGATAATCAAAAACTTTGGCTGGAATTACCAGGGCACAATCGTATTAAATCTAGAGAGGAGCCTATTTTACAAGTAAATAATCTTACTGGAGAAGGGTTTAAGAATGTTTCTTTTAAAATTTATCCTGGTGAAATTCTTGGTTTAGCAGGTGTTGTTGGTGCAGGAAGAACAGAGCTTGCGGAAACCTTATATGGATTACGTAATAAAAAATCAGGAGAAATTTTATTTGATAATCAAGAAATTGGTACTTTAAATATTAAAGAAAGATTACAAAAAGGAATTGTATATTTACCAGAAGATCGACAAGCATCAGGTTTATATTTAGATGCTCCTCTTACTTGGAATACCTGTGGATTAACCTATAGCAATATGGGATTTTGGGTAGATTCAAAAAAAGAAAGAGCTATTTTAGAACGTTATCATAGAGCAATAGGAATTAAATTTTCTAGTAGTCAACAACCTGTAAGGACACTCTCTGGGGGTAATCAACAAAAAATACTGATTGCTAAATGCTTAGAAGCTAATCCTGCATTACTGATTGTAGATGAACCAACAAGAGGTGTAGATGTAAGTGCAAGAGCGGATATTTATCAATTAATTAAAAGTATAGCAAAACAGAATGTCGCTATTCTGTTTATATCATCAGATTTAGAAGAAGTTGAACAAATGTCAGATCGAGTTTTGGTAATGCATGATGGAAATATTAGCCATTCTTTAGTTGGTGCAGAAATAAATACTAATAACATAATGCAAATAGCTTTTGGTGATACTCAAGCATAGGAGAAAAGTAATAATGTGGAAATTTATTCAAGATAATCGAGAATTAACCATTTTAGCAGCTATTGGGTTATTATTTTTAATACTAAGTGCTTGGGGAAATGGATTTCAAATTCAAACATTAGCAATGATCTTTAATTCAGCTCAGATTGTTATTTTACTCGCTATTGGTGCGACCTTTGTAATATTAACTCGTAATATTGATGTATCTGTTGGTTCTACAATGGGGTTATGTGCTGTTGTCGTAGGTAGTTTGCTTAATTCAGGATACAACTTACCAAGTGCTTTTATTATTACATTAATTTGTGGTCTTTTTGCTGGATTATTAAATGGAATATTGGTAGCTATTTTAAGAATTCCTGCAATTGTTGCGACCTTAGGAACACTGGGTTTGTACAAAGGTATTATGCTATTGATTACTGGAGGCAAGTGGATTGAAGGTTTACCTCAAAATCTCAAATTATTATCTGATCCTTTGTTTTTAAATATTTCTCCTATTGGCTGGATTTTAATTGGTTTAATTATATTAATCTATTTTTTACTCACAAAAACACAATTTGGTCGAAATTTCTATGCGGTAGGAGATAACTTACAAGGTGCTTTACAACTGGGAGTAAAAGTTAATAAAGTGAGAATCACTGCCTTTGCTATCAATGGATTTATGGCAGCTATTGCCGGTATTATTTTTACATCACAAATTGGTTTTGTGCCAAATTCAACAGGTAATGGTTTAGAAATGAAAGCGATAGCAGCTTGTGTTTTAGGTGGAATTAGCTTGTTAGGTGGTGCTGGTAATATTGTTGGAGCAGTACTTGGTGCTTACTTTCTGATTCAAATAGATAGTATTTTAGTGTTACTTAAAGTTCCTGCTTATTGGAATAATTTTGTTGCAGGCTTAGTTTTACTTGCTGTATTAGTCTTTGATGGACGAATAAGAGTAATGATTACTAAAAATTTAAAACTACAACGCTATGCTAGATTTTTAAAAGATGACTAACAACCAGCAAAGGAGAACAACGATGTTAAAAATAAAAAATTATAGTTGGGAAATAGCATTATTTTGCTTGGTTATTATTGAAATATTAGGATTTGGCTTAATTAATCCTAGAATGTTAGATATTAATATATTGCTTTATAGTACAAGTGATTTTATCTATATCGGAATGATAGCTTTACCATTAACAATGGTTATTGTAAGTGGAGGAATGGATATATCTTTTGGTTCAACAGTGGGTCTTTGTGCTATTTCTCTTGGTGTTTTATTTAAAGCAGGTCTTCCACTTATGTTTGCTATTCCCCTTACTTTTATTATCGGAATATGCTGTGGTTTGGTGAATGCAGGCTTGATTATTTATACCAAAGTCAATCCACTTGTTATTACACTGGGTACGATGTATTTATTTGGTGGTGGCGCCTTATTACTTTCTGGATTTGCTGGAGCAACAGGCTATGAAGGAATTGGTGGTTTTCCTGATAGTTTACTCGATTTTGCTAATAAAGATATTATGGGAATTCCAAGTTCTATCATCTATTTCTTAATTATGACCATTATTTTTTGGTTGTTAATGCATAAAACAACTATTGGCCGTAGTATTTTCTTAATTGGTCAAAGTGAAAGAGCTGCACGTTATAGTGCTGTTCCCGTTAATAGAACACTCTTAATCATTTATTCGTTAATTGGTTTAATTGCTGCATTTGTTGCCATTTTACTTGTTTCTTATTTCGGTTCTGCTCGTTCTGATATTGGTAGCTCCTTATTAATGCCAGTATTAACAGCCGTTGTTTTAGGAGGTGCAAATATTTATGGTGGTTCTGGTTCAATTATAGGTACAGCGATTGCAGCTCTTTTAATTGGATATTTGCAACAAGGATTACAAATGGTTGGAATACCAAATGAAATATCAAGTGCCCTATCTGGCGCTCTACTTATTGTCGTATTAATCGGAAAATCCATTAGCTTACATTATGATGCTATTTCACAGTGGATTAAACGAAAAATAGAATTTACAACACCTGTAAATAACTCATTATCTCAATAGGAGTATTATTATGAAAAATCAATTTAAAGCAACAGCACTCGCAATTGCGTTAGGTTTATCTGCTATCACAACTGCACAAGCAACGGATAAAATAGCATTTATTCCAAAACTTGTTGGCGTAGGTTTCTTTACGAGTGGCGGGCAAGGAGCTACTGATATGGGAAAAACCTTAGGTGTAGATGTTACTTATGATGGTCCAACTGAACCAAGCGTATCTAATCAAGTTCAGTTAATAAATAACTTTGTAAACCAAGGTTATAATGCCATTGTTGTTTCAGCAGTATCTCCTGAAGGACTTTGCTCTACGCTTAAACGTGCAATGAAAAGAGGAGTAAAAATTCTAACTTGGGATTCGGATGTAAAACCAGAATGTCGTAGCCATTATATAAATCAAGGAACACCTGATCAACTTGGATCAATGCTTGTTGATATGGCTTCTAGCCAAATTAGTAAACCTAAAGCAAAAGTTGCATTCTTCTACTCTAGCCCAACAGTAACAGACCAAAATCAATGGGTTAAAGCAGCAAAAGCCAAAATTGCTAAAGAACACCCAGAGTGGGAAATTGTAACAACACAATTTGGATACAATGATGCAATTAAGTCATTACAAACAGCAGAAGGTATTTTAAAAGCCTATCCTGATTTAGATGCAATTATTGCACCTGATGCAAACGCTCTTCCTGCTGCAGCTCAAGCAGCTGAAAACCTAAAAGTTAAAGATGTAACCATCGTTGGTTTCAGTACCCCAAATGTTATGCGTCCTTATATTAAACGAGGCACAGTAAAACAATTTGGTTTATGGGATGTGGTAAAACAAGGAAAAATTTCTGTGGCTGTTGCCAATGCATTGTTAAAAGGAAAAACACTTAATGTAGGTGAAAAAGTTGATATTCCAGAAATTGGTACTGTTGAAGTTTCACCAAATAAAGTTCAAGGCTATAAATATGAAGCAAAAGGTAACGGTATTGTTTTATTACCTGAGCGTGTAGTCTTTACTAAAGATAATATTGATAACTACGATTTCTAATATATAGGAGTAATTAAATGGCTGATTTAGATGATATCAGAGACGGTAAAGATTTTGGGTTAGATAGACCACAACAAAACAAAGCTTTTTATCTTAAAGGATCAGGAGCTTTAGATTGGGGAATGCAATCTCGTTTAGCAAATATATTTAATCCTAAGACAGGTAAAACTATTATGCTTGCTTTCGATCATGGTTACTTCCAAGGTCCAACAACAGGTTTAGAGCGTATAGATTTAAATATAGCACCATTATTTGAATATACTGATGTTTTAATGTGTACTCGAGGTATTCTTCGTAGTGTTGTGCCATCTGATGTTAGAAAACCTATCGCATTACGAGCATCAGGTGCTAATTCAATTTTAACTGAATTATCTAATGAAGCTGTTGCGGTTTCAATTGAAGATGCTCTTCGCTTAAATGCATCAGTAATGGCAGCACAAGTTTATATTGGCTCTGAATATGAACATCAATCAATTAAAAACATTATTCAATTGATTGATCAAGGTAACCGCTATGGAATGCCAACAATGGCAGTAACTGGTGTAGGAAAAGATATGGTTCGTGATCAACGCTATTTCTCACTTGCTACACGTATTGCCGCAGAGATGGGCGCAAATATAATCAAAACTTACTATGTAGATAAAGGTTTTGAACGTGTTGTTGCTGGCTGTCCTGTACCAATTGTCATTGCTGGAGGTAAGAAATTACCTGAGCTAGAAGCATTAGAAATGTGTTACAAAGCAATTGATCAGGGGGCTTTAGGTGTTGATATGGGACGTAATATATTCCAATCAGATGCACCAATTGCAATGTTAAAAGCAGTTAATGCAGTTGTTCATTGTGGTGAAACAGCTGAAAAAGCCTATCAACTTTACTTAGATGCAAAAAATGCATAACAATTTGTACGGTAAAAAGAAATTTTTACCGTACTATTTTAAATAAGGAGCCTTTATATGTTTGCTATGCTAGTTGAAATCAATATAAAAGAAGACAAAGAAGAAGAGTTTTTGGAAGTCTTTGAACGTAACCAAGTAGGTACAAGACAAGAAGAGGGTAATCTACGTTTTGATGTATTAAGAGATACTGAAATCAGAACCCGTTTCTATGCTTATGAAGTATATAAAGATCAAAATGCACTAGAAGAACATAGAAAAACACCGCATTATCACCGCTGTGTTCAAGAACTAGAAAGCATAATGACGGGGTCAAGAAGTAAAAAAATTTTTGAATGGGTAATGCCTGAGAATCTTTCTAATGAATAAATCAACATTAATTAATGAGCTAAAAAATCAGTCAATTAGTGTAGGAATTATGGCATCTGATTGGCTGAATTTTCGTGATACTCTAAATATATTGTTACAACATAATTTAAAATTATTGCATTTTGATATTGCAGATGGGCAATTTTCACCAATGTTTACTTTTGGTGCAACAGTAATAAAACCTTTCAATTCTCGTTTTTTAAAAGATGTACACTTAATGGTAAAAGATCAATTTACTGTAACTAAGGAATGTGCAAAATTAGGTGCAAATATTATTACCCTACAAGTAGAAACGGATGAAAATCTAACAAACATTTATCAATGGTTGAATAAAGAACATCCCAATATTTTGTGTGGTATTAGTATCTGTCCAAATACAGATTTAGAGTTAATTACGCCCTATTTGAGTCAAGTTGATGTAATCCAAGTTTTAACTTTAGATCCTAGAACAAAAGCTAAGGCAGAAACAGGTTTTGTAATAGATAGAATCCAATTATTATTAGACAAACTAGGGAAAAAAAGGACAAATAAACTTATTTCTGTTGATGGCTCAATGAATTTAGCATTAGCAGAAGAATTATTCAAATTAGATATAGATTGGGTTGTTTCTGGTAGTGCAATATTTTCCCAGCAGGATATAAACAGTACTCTTATTCAATGGAAAAAGCACTTAACATAAACCAAATTTAAATTAATTTTCTTAGAGAATAAAATATTCTAAATTATTTGGTTTAATTTTATTCTCTAATCTAACCAAGACTCTTCTGTCAGCTTTTTACCAAACTGGCTTTCTATTAAGCGTGAAGTAAAAGATGTTTGAGGATTCAGTAAAATATCTTTCGTATTACCATACTCAATCATTTTTCCTTGTTGCATTACTAATAATTTATCAGAAATATGCTTAGCAATACCCAAATGTTGCCCAATATAAACATAAGACATCCCTGTTTTTTGCTGGAGGCTTAACATTAAATTGATTAATTGAATCCTTAATGAGAAATCTAAGGTGCTTAAGGTATCATCAATTACCATAATATCAGGTTCTAAAATTAATGCTCTGGCAAAAGCAACACGTTGTTTTTGATTATTTGATGCTTCTCCTATTGGAATTAAGGCATTTTCAGGATACATTCCAACTAGTTCTAATGTTTCAAATATTTTTTGATTACGAATACTCTCATCAAGATCTGTTGCTATCTTTAAAGGTGAATCTAACACTTGTCCAATGTTATAATTCGGATCAAATGCATTACTCGGATCTTGAAACATCATTCGAATATGCTTAGCTCGAAATTTATAATCTCCAAAAGAAAGTGTTTTACCTAAAAAACGTATTTCTCCAGATGTTGGTTCAACAACTCCTGCAATCATTTTAGCAAGTGTAGATTTTCCTGAACCATTTTCACCAATAATAGTTAACGTTTCACCACGCTCAAGGCTAAATGAAATATCATTTACTGCATATATTTTTTGGTTACGAAACAGACCTACACGTTCAATGAAACATTTATTAAGGCTTCTTACTTCAAGTAAAGATGTCATTTTTACCTCTTAAGAGCAACGAAAACTAAACAAAGACCGCTTAAACAAGCGGTCTGATTTTACTTAAAATTTGCAAATTATAATACGTTTACACAATTTAAGTCTTCAAAAGATTGCTCTAAACGTTTAGACATAGATTCTTCCATTTTACGTAACCAAACACGTGGGTCATAGTATTTTTTGTTTGGTGAATCAGGGCCTTCTGGGTTACCTAATTGAGCTTGAAGGTAAGCTTCGTTTGCTTTATAGAAACCTAAGATACCATCCCAAGCTGCCCATTGTGTATCTGTATCGATATTCATTTTAATTGCACCGTAGCCGATTGCTTCACGGATTTCTTCACGAGAAGAACCTGAACCACCGTGGAAAACGAAATCTAATGATTTTTCAGGAAGATTACGCTCAGCTGAAACGAATTTTTGTGATTCACCTAAGATACTTGGTTTTAATTTTACGTTACCTGGTTTGTAAACACCGTGTACGTTACCAAATGCCGCAGCAATGGTGAAACGTGGACTAATTTCACTTAGTTGATCATAAACATAAAGTACTTCTGATGGTTTTGTATATAACTCTGATTCATCAACATCTGAATTATCTACACCATCTTCTTCTCCACCAGTGATACCAATTTCAATTTCAAGAGTCATTCCCATTTTGTCCATACGAGCAAGGTATTCACGACAAATCGCCATATTTTCTGTCATTGGTTCTTCTGAAAGATCAATCATATGTGATGAAAATAATGGTTTACCTGTTTCAGCAAAATGTTTTTCACCTGCATCCAACAAACCATCAATCCAAGGAAGTAATTTTTTTGCACAGTGGTCTGTATGTAAAATGACTGGTACACCGTATTCTTCAGCTAAAGTATGAACATGTTTTGCTCCAGCAATTGCACCTAGAACATCAGGACGTTGACCACTTGTTGGTTTGATTCCTTTACCTGCGTAGAAAGATGAACCACCGTTTGAGAATTGAACAATTACTGGTGATTTTACACGAGCAGCTGTTTCTAAAACTGTATTAACAGAATCTGAACCCACGCAGTTTACCGCTGGGATTGCAAAATTATGTTCTTTTGCATAAGCGAAAACTTTTTGTACGTCATCACCTGTTACTACGCCTGGTTTTACGATGTCTAATAATTTAGCCATTTTTTATATTTCCTCTGTGTTTAAAAATTTTTTAAATTTATTTATCTCTCCAATATTTACTCGGAGAGGTGTTGTGTTTGATTAACCGTTTGCTCGTTTCTCTAAGATTTCGACTGCTGGTAACACTTTACCTTCAACAAATTCTAAGAATGCACCACCACCTGTTGAGATATATGAAATTTTATCTTTAATCCCAAATAAATCAATAGCAGCTAAGGTATCACCACCACCTGCGATAGAGAAGCCTTCACTATCTGCAATTGCCTGAGAGACAATCTCTGTTCCTTTACGAAAATTAGGGAATTCAAATACACCAACAGGACCATTCCATAGAATTGTTTTTGCATTTTTGATAATTTCGGCTAATTGCTCCGCTGATTTATCACCAATATCAAAAATAGATTCTTCATCTGTCACTTCAATAACTGATTTTTCAGTTGCTGGTGCTGTTTCAGAGAACTCTGTTCCTACGCGAACATCAACTGGAACAGGGATATCCGTTGTTTCTGCTAGTTTTTTAGCAACTGGAATTAAATCTTCTTCGTAAAGAGATTTACCCACATTATGACCTGCTGCAGCAATAAAGGTATTCGCAATACCACCACCAACAATAATTTGATCCGCAATTTGAGAAAGTGAATTTAACACTTCTAATTTAGTCGACACTTTTGAACCACCAACGATTGCAACCATTGGACGAGCTGGTTCTTTTAATGCTTTACCTAATGCATCTAATTCAGCTGCTAATAATGGACCTGCACAAGCTGCTGGTGCATATTCAGCAACACCATAAGTAGAACCTTGTGCACGGTGTGCTGTACCGAATGCGTCCATTACAAATACATCACAAAGTGCGGCATATTTTTTACCTAATTCAGGATCATTTTTCTTCTCACCTTTGTTAAAGCGTACATTTTCTAAAACAACGATTTCATTTTCTTTAACATCAACTCCGTTTAAATAATCTTTTTCTAAACGAACAGGTACATCTAATACATCATTTAAGTAATCAACCACAGGTTGTAGAGAGAACTTCTCTTCTACTTCGCCTTCTGTTGGACGACCTAAGTGAGAAGTTACCATTACTTTAGCCCCTTTTTCTAAGGCTAATTTTAATGTTGGAAGTGTGGCACGAATACGTGCATCTGATGTTACTTTGCCATCTTTAACTGGCACATTCAAATCTGCACGGATAAACAAACGTTTACCAGCAAGGTCTAGATCTGTCATTTTAGTTACTGACATTGTAATTTCCTCTTAATAATTTAAAAATAAAAACGTCGGAATTATAGCATTTTCTTAGAAGATTTATCGAATATAGATCAAATTGTTAAACGATTTTAGCTAATTTTGCAAAATTTTATGCAAATCTAACCGCTTATTGTCTTACTCAACCACAATCCAAACACTGTTGCGACAATACCACAGACTAAATGTAGCCCTAAAGTATTAATAGCGTGTAACCATTTATCTTCCAAAATTTTAATACTGATTTCTGCTGAAAAAGTTGAAAATGTCGTAAAACTACCTAAAAATCCAGTAATAAAAAGTAATTTATGGGAATCGTGTAAATTCAATCCGAGCGCAATTCCGATTAAAAAACACCCTAAAATATTAGCGATAAATGTACCAAAATGAAAATGACTAAAAATCGGTTGTAGCCAAACTCCAATTTGCCAGCGAGATAAAGCGCCAAACATTGCACCCACAGAAACTAATATAGCTTGAGCAATCATAAAAAAATGCCATTCTATTTAATGAAAGAATGGCATTTAATTTAGCATATTTTAGTTTAAATTGCGATTATCCTTTACTATCTACGCTTTTACCGCTGCGTACGCCACCATATTAATAATTCGGCGTACAGAAGATAAAGGATTTAAAATATGAGCAGATTTGTTAATTCCCATTAAGATTGGACCAACAGTTACCGCTGTTGTTGTTCCTCTTAAAAGGTTATAACTAATACGAGCCGCTTCCAAATTTGGCATCACAAGTAAATTTGCTGACCCTGTAAGTGGACTATCTGGCATAAGATTTTTACGCAGATCTTCTGATAAAGCAATATCACCGTGCATTTCACCATCAATCATTAATGAAGGGTCAGCACGATTGACTAACTCTAAGGCTTGACGCATTTTTGGTGCACCTAGCTGATCAGAAGATCCATAATTAGAATGCGAAATAAGGGCAACTTTTGGCTCCATACCAAAACGACGCACCTCATCTGCTGCCATTAATGCAATTTCAGACAACTCTTCTGCTGTTGGATTAGCATTAACATAAGTATCAGTTAAAAATACATTTCCTGAAGACAAGACTAAACTGTTCAATGCTGCAGGTGCTTTAACCCCTTCTTTGAGCCCTAATACCTCTTTTATTGAAGCTAAATGTTTACTATATGAACCAAATAAACCACAAACCAAGCCATCAGCATAACCTAAGTCCACCAGTGTTGAAGCAATCACAGTGGTATTTGAAATCATTACCCTTTTCGCAATAGCAGGTGTAATTCCTTTACGTTTCATCTTATTATAATAATGCTTCCAACACTCTTCATAGTGGCTATTATTTTCATTATTAATAAGTTCAAAATCTTGTCCCATTTTTAAGTGTAAACCTAATTTTTTGATTTTTTCTAAAATCACGGTTTCACGACCAATTAACACAGGATAAGCAAGCCTCATTGAGACAATTTCCTGTGTGGCTTGTAAGGCTTTGGTTTCCTCACCCTCAGCTAAAATAATACGTTTTGTATTCGCTTTGGCTTTATTGAAAATTGGTTTCATAAAGAGATTGGTTTTATACACGAATTGCGATAATTTCTCTTTATAAGCATCCCAATCTTCAATAGGACGAGTCGCTACACCTGAATCCATTGCTGCTTTTGCAACAGCAGGCGCAATGCGAGTGATCAAACGAGGATCAAATGGACGAGGAATAATATATTCTGCCCCAAAGGTCACCGCCTCATCGCCATAAGCAGAAGCAACCACATCACTTTGCTCAGCAAGAGCTAAATCCGCAATCGCATAAACCGCAGCACGTTTCATCTCTTCATTAATCGCTGTTGCCCCAACATCTAATGCACCACGGAAAATAAATGGAAAGCAAAGTACATTATTAACTTGGTTCGGATAATCAGAACGACCTGTACACACAATTGCATCAGGGCGTACCGCTTTTGCTTCAGGTGGCGTAATTTCAGGATTAGGGTTAGCAAGGGCTAAAATAAGAGGGTGTGCAGCCATTTGTTTAACCATTTCAGGTTTCAACGCTCCTGCCGCGGAACAGCCCAAGAACACATCAGCATTTGGAATCGCATCTGCTAATGTTCGCCAACCGTTATCTTCAATCGCATAATGTTTTTTGGTATCATCCATACGATCATCACGATCTTTATAAATCACACCTTTTGAATCACACACCGTGATATTTTCACGTTTCATCCCCAGTGAAACTAATAGATTTAAACAGGCAATCGACGCAGCCCCAGCACCAGAAGCAACTAAACGCACATCTTCAATTTTTTTGTCTACAATACGTAATGCATTAATTACTGCTGCAGCACTGATAATTGCTGTACCGTGTTGATCATCGTGGAATACTGGAATATTTAAACGCTCACGTAGTTTTTGTTCAATATAAAAGCATTCTGGTGCTTTTATATCTTCAAGGTTAATTCCCCCAAAAGTCGGTTCTAAGGCTGCCACAATATCTACAAATTTTTCAGGATCACGTTCTGCCACTTCAATATCAAAAACATCAATCCCTGCAAATTTTTTGAATAATACGCCTTTTCCTTCCATTACAGGCTTACCAGCCAATGCACCGATATTACCTAAACCTAATACCGCTGTACCATTAGAAATTACTGCAACTAAATTTCCTTTTGCCGTATATTTATAAGCTGTTAGCGGATCTTTTTCAATTTCTAAACAAGGCTCTGCAACACCTGGAGAGTAAGCAAGAGCAAGATCCCTTTGAGTAGCAAGAGATTTAGTTGGGGTAACTTCAATTTTTCCAGGAATTGGAAACTCGTGAAAATCAAGAGCTGCTTGACGTAATTTATTATTCATATTTGTTTATCCTTTTTTATGATTAATTAAACAAGACCTTAATATCCCCATAATTTTATCACTAAAACTATCTTAATTTTGTGATCCAGTTCGAATATTTGAGAGATTATTCTTATTAAAATCGTACTATAAAAAATGCACTGAGGACATAATCATCACTCAGTGCATTTTTTGTTCTAAACATAGCAGATCAATTAAACATCTAGTTCTACTAATTTCTGATGTGCAATCAAATCTTCAAAGGTTTCCTGTTCACGAATAAGATGAGCTTTACCATTGTGCCATAAAACCTCTGCTGGGCGTAAACGTGAGTTATAATTATTAGACATCATAAAACAATATGCACCCGCATTGTGGAAACACAAAATATCTCCTTGTTTAATTTCTGCAATACGACGATTAGAAGCAAAAGTATCTGACTCACAAATATAGCCAACGACTGAATAAAATCTTAACTTACCATCTATGTTCGAAATATTGGTTATATGATGATATGCACCATAAAGCATTGGACGCATTAGGTGGTTAAAACCACTATCAATTTGTGCAAAAACCGTAGACGTTGTTTGTTTAATTGTATTTACCTGTGCTAAGAAATACCCAGATTCACTCACCAAAAACTTACCAGGTTCAAACGCAAGGGTTAACTCTCGTCCATATTCAGCACAAAACTTATTAAATCTAGCCCCAAGCTCTTCCCCTAAAAGCTCAATATCTGTTTCAATATCATCTTTTTTATACGGAACTTTAAAACCACTACCAAAATCAATAAATTCTAAATCGGGGAATTGTATTGCGGTATCAAATAAAATTTCAGCTGCTTGTAAAAAAACCTCAATATCTAAAATATCTGAACCTGTATGCATATGTATGCCATTAATATCCATTCCTGTATTTTCTACAATACGTAAAATAAGAGGCAGCTGATGAATACTAATACCAAACTTTGAATCAATATGACCAACAGAAATATTAGAGTTTCCTCCAGCCATAATATGTGGATTAATACGAACGCAAACAGGAATTTCAGGATGTTTTTCGCCAAATTCTTCAAGAGTACTTAAATTATCAATATTGATCTGCACACCATACTCAGCAACTGTTTCAATTTCTAACAGTGAAACGCCATTTGGTGTAAATATAATTTGATGAGGTTCAAAACCAGCTTTAAGTGCCATTTGCACCTCTCCAATGGAGACAGTATCAACACAACTACCTAATTTTTTAAGTAGCGCTAAAACCGAAATATTAGAAAGTGCTTTCACAGCATAGTGTATTTTTAATTTTGACACATTCGAGAATGCACTTGTTAATCGCTGATATTGTGATGTGATTTTATGCGCATCATACACAAAAACGGGTAGCCCAAACTCTTGTGCAATTGATTGTAAATCCTGAGAATTCATTGTGTTTGCTCCACTATAATAATTTTAATAAAACCCCCATTGTAGTGAAAAATAAACGAGGATCAACACTATTCTGTCATTAAATCCAATTTAATGTAAACAATTACGCACTTTGCACACAAATCAACCAACATTAGTCTTGTTTCAACACCATCACATACTGATCTTCAAAAAATACCACTGGCGTTTGAGAACGTAACCACGTAGGAATTTGATTTTGTTGCCAAATTTTTTTCATCTCTTCACGTTGTGATTTATTATGTAATTTTACTTTCCCAACACAACCTAATCTAATTTCTAATGTTTGATTAATAAGTTCTATAGGTAATTTGAAGCGGTTACTTTGTTGTGAAAATTTGCAAAAAAGATGATCACCTAAATGGGTAACCTCTGCAGAGCTATGAGGTAATATGATATTTTGATTGAGAGAAAGGTTTACAGAAAAAGGAGAAATAGCTATCACTTCATCAGTAACAAAAAGCTGTGATTGATAACGACGAACAATATGCTTCCCTAATTTTAATTGTGGATTTTTATCTGCTGGAATATCAATAAAATTCATCAATTGTTCCAACTGAACCACACTTGGCATTGTAACATTGCATTTTTCTAACCATAAACGCAATAATTGTTGTTGTTTCAATATTGAGAATTGAGGGAAAGCGGTCACATTTAATGATTTTTTTGCAAAATTTGCAATTTTATATAATTCATCATTTAATAATTCTTCTAACAATAATTGCTGATTTTCGCAATGTTTTGCACTACGAGAAACCATTTTAGGAAATTGCTTCCAGCGTTGGTTTAATAATGGCAACACTTCTTGGCGCAAAAAATTGCGATCATAATTAGTATTAAAATTACTTTCATCTTCAACCCAATTTAACTGATTTTGTTTTGCATAAGCGGTAAGATCGTGTTTAGAAAATGCAAGTAATGGACGCAATAGTGTAAAGCCATGTGAATGGCTAATGTCTTGCATTGCAGATAATCCTTTTAAACCATTGCCACGCTTTAACGCAAGAAAAAAAGTTTCCGCTTGGTCATCTAAGTGGTGTGCCGTTACTAGCATTTCATCACTTAAAATAGTTTCTCTAAATGCCTGATAACGTGCTTTTCTTGCACTATTTTCAATATTTTTAGTAGGATCAAAAATCACTCTTTTAATAATACATTCAATGTGTCTTTGCTCACAAAATTGCTGACAAAAGTCTGCCCAATCATCTGCATTTTTGCTTAAACCGTGATGTATATAAATGGCTCTCAATTTTGTTTTACAATGCGTTTTGCAAAGCAAGTCTAACAAAACAACAGAATCCACACCGCCACTTAATGCTACGAGTAGCTTCTGTGATGGTGTGGTAAGTTTATGTAATTTTTTTTGAAATTGAAGAAGCATTTTGTTTTATAAAAAAATTGTATAATCAAAATGTAGGGGAGTATTAGCAAACTTGTTTGCGTATATGCTCCCGAACTGTTATGAATAAATTAACGGGAGGATATTCCATTCGCGTTGCCCATTCAATCCTCCCCTACAATGCTAAATCTATTAGCTCATATATAAACCACCGTTAACATTCAAGGTTTCCCCTGTAATGTAAGCGGCATCTTCAGAAGCCAAAAACGCCACCGCTTTAGCAATATCCTCTGCTTGCCCTAATTGACCTGCTGGGATTTGGCTTAAAATAGCATTTTTCTGATCTTCATTTAGCTCTTCGGTCATATCTGTCGCAATAAAACCCGGTGCAACGACGTTTACCGTAATGCCACGAGCCGCCACTTCTTTAGCTAAAGATTTTGAAAAACCTACTAAACCTGCTTTTGCTGCACAATAGTTAGTTTGACCTGGATTTCCCATTGAACCAACTACCGAACCAATAGTAATAATACGTCCAAAACGTTTTTTCATCATTGCTCGCAATACAGCTTTTGATAAACGGAATACCGACGTTAAGTTTGTTTGCATAATATCAAACCACTCATCCTCTTTCATTCGCATCAACAGATTATCACGCGTGATACCTGCATTATTGACTAATACATCAATATCACCAAATTCAGTTTTAATTTGTTTTAACACGGTTTCAATAGAGGTTTCATCAGCCACATTTAATACTAAACCCTGACCATTTTCACCTAAATAGTTAGAAATAGTCTTTGCCCCATTTTCAGAAGTAGCAGTACCAATAACAAAATGCCCTTTGGTCACTAATTCTTGTGCAATTGCTCGCCCAATACCACGAGTCGCGCCTGTGACTAATGCAATTTTTTTTGTCATTTTAATTTCCTTATTTTTTAACTGCTTCTAATGAAGCAATATCATTCACAGCTTGAGCATTTAAGGTTTTCACAATACGTTTGGTTAAACCTGTCAATACTTTGCCAGCACCAATTTCATAAAGTGTTCCCACACCTTGCTCTGCCATTTTTTCCACAGTTTCCGTCCAACGAACAGGACTGTAAAGTTGTTCAATTAACGCTAAACGAATACTCGCCACATTAGTTTCAACCGCCACATTTACATTATTGATAACGGGAATTTGCGGAGCTGAAAATTCAATTTTAACTAATTCTTCTGCCAGTTTATCTGCTGCTGGTTTCATCAATGCACAATGTGAGGGCACGCTTACGGCTAAAGGTAACGTGCGTTTTGCCCCTGCTTCTTTACATAATTCAGCCGCTTTTTCTACTGCATCTTTAGAACCTGCAATCACCACTTGTCCAACAGAATTAAAGTTTACCGCAGATACCACTTCACCTGCATTTGCTTGACTTTGAGCCTGCTCACAAGCTTTAATAATCGTTTCATTATCTAAACCAATAATTGCATACATTGCCCCAGTACCTGCTGGCACGGCTTGTTGCATAAATTGACCACGTAATTCCACTAATTTTACTGCATCTTGAAAAGGAATAACGCCCGCACACACTAAAGCGGAATATTCCCCTAAACTATGTCCTGCCATTACACTTGGTTTCAAATCTGGATATTGTTGTTGCCATACACGATAAATCGCCACAGAACTCGTTAACAGTGCGGGTTGAGTGCGATGGGTTTCATTTAATTGTTCTGCAGAACCATTTTGAACAAGATCCCATAAATCGTAACCTAACACTTGGGACGCTTCTTTAAATGTTTCTTCTACGATTGGGAATTGAGTTGCAAGTTCACTTAACATACCGATTGATTGTGAACCTTGACCTGGAAAAATCATTGCAAAATTTGTCATTTTATATCCTTTGTTACTTATTGATTTCACTGGCTATTATAAAATAACTAATGTCATTTTGTGATGAAATAAAAAGACATCAAACCAGTTAATAGTGAAAAAAATCTAAAACAAGCGGTATGATTTTCAATAAATTTTGCAAAAAATTTATATTATCCCACCGCTTGTCAGTAAAATTATAATTGAATACCGAGCTTCTCACCCATTTTTGTTCCACTTCCTTCAACAAGTGAACTATCTAATTCAATTTTACTTTGTGGGAATAAGTTGATCACCGTAGACCCTAAACGGAAAGCACCCATTTCTTGTCCTTTTTTCAATGAAATAGCCTCTTCACTTTCTGCTGAATATTCCCATACTTTTACCTCTTTTGAACGAGGTGGATTAATTACACCTGCCCAAACGGTACTCATACTCGCCGTAATGGTCGCTCCCACCAAAATTTGTACCATTGAACCAAATTCAGTATCAAATTCACAAATGACACGTTCGTTACGAGCAAATAAATCAGGGATATGGTTTGCTAAAAATGGATTAACAGAAAAAAGCTCACCCGGTACATAAATCATTTTACGTAATACACCGTCACAAGGCATATGTACACGATGGTAATCTGTTGGTGATAAATAGGTGGTAATAAATTGTCCATTTCGGAATTTTTCAACTAATTCATCATCATTCGCAAGTAAGGTTTCTAACGTAAAATTATGCCCTTTTGCTTGAAGTAATTGATTATCTTTAATCTGCCCTAATTGGCTTACTTTACCGTCAGCTGGGAAACAAAGAGCGTTTTTCTGTTCAACGATAGGGCGGGCATTTGCTTTCAGTGGACGAATAAAAAATTCGTTAAAAGAAGCGTAATCTTGTGGTTTTTCTTTTTCTGCTTCTGATAAATTCACTTTATAAAATTTCGCAAATACATTAATAATCGTATGAGTGACCACTCCCCATTTTTTTTCTGCAAACCAACCTGCAACTTGGGTTAAAGCAAGCTGTGGCAATATATAATGCACTGCAATTTTTAATTTTTGTAAATAACTTGGAGCTGGATAAGATTGGTAATTCATTTTATCTCCTACTGATTAAAACACAAAAACCACGGTATTTACCGTGGTTTGTTTATCCTAAAATAATCGGTAAATTATTTAGTTAACGTTAAAACAACTGTTTTACCTTCAACGACATCACCTGATTTTTTCACTAAATTGCTGATTTCATCCATATTTGAAATCACAACTGGTGTTAATACTGATTTTGCTTTTTCTTCAAGTAGTGCTAAATCAAATTTAATAATAGGATCACCTACTTTCACTTTTTGACCTTCCGCTGCAATACGAGTAAAACCTTCACTTTTTAACTCAACAGTATCTACACCAAAATGGACAAACAACTCAACACCATCTTCTGATTCAATAGAGAATGCGTGATTAGTTTCAAAAATTTTACCAATGGTACCGTTTACTGGTGCAACTAACGTATCCCCTGTTGGACGAACTGCAACACCGTCACCGACTATTTTTTCAGAGAAAACCACATCAGGCACATCTTCAAGACTGACGATTTCACCAGTAAGTGGTGCATAAATTTTTACTTCTTTGGCTTCTGTTTTTTTTGAACCAAATAACTTATCTAAAAAACCCATAATAATCTCCTGTATGTTGGGACTTAATAATATCTAAAATATAAAAACTAAGTATATTCTATACAAAAATAGACCATTTGTAAGTATTTAGTTTAATTTTTCGTAAAAACTATCCACTAGTTGTTCAATCTCTTGGGCTGTTGGACAAGCTAATGCTTTATCGGCTAATATTTTTGCCTCTGCATAATTCATATTACGTACCAATTTTTTAATACGAGGAACTGAAATTGCACTCATACTAAATTCATCTAATCCCATACCAAGTAATAATGCTGCAGCACGTTCATCTCCAGCAAGCTCACCACACATACCTGTCCACTTACCTTCTTTATGTGACGCATCAATAATTTGCTTGATTACATTTAAAACTGACGGGGCTAATGGATTATAAAGATGAGCGATATATTCATTTCCACGATCCACTGCTAAGAGATACTGGGTTAAGTCATTGGTTCCAATACTAAAGAAATCCACTTCTTTCGCTAAATGACGAGCATTGATTGCCGCAGATGGCGTTTCAACCATTACACCAATTTCAAGGTTTTCATCAAAAGCCACATTCTCAGTACGTAATTCAGCTTTAAACTCTTCAATTAAGCCTTTCAACATACGAATTTCTTCTACTGAAATAACCATTGGGAACATTACTGCAAGTTTCCCAAATGCTGAAGCACGTAATACTGCTCGTAATTGATCTTTTAAAATATGGCTATATTCATCAGTCAAACCTATACGAACAGCACGCCAGCCTAAAAATGGATTCATTTCTTTAGGGAAGTCCATATAAGGTAATTCTTTATCACCACCAATATCCATTGTACGTAAAATAACACGTTTACCATCCATTGCTTGTACAATTTCTTTATAGGCTTCAAATTGCTCTTCTTCTGTTGGAAGAGCAGAACGATCCATAAATAAAAATTCTGTACGATATAAACCAATAGCCTCGGAACCGTTACGTAACGCACCATCAACATCACGAATTGTTCCAATATTTGATGCCACTTCAATATGATGACCGTCTAGGGTCTCTGCTGGTAAATCTTTTAATTTTGCTAATTCTACTTTTTCTTGTTCAACTTTCGCTTTTAATGCTTTAAATTGTTCTATTAACTCTTTTTCAGGATTAATATGCACCGCATTATTTTCTGCATCAAGAATTAACATATCTCCACTATTAACGAGAGAAGTAATATTGTTTGTTCCCACAATAGCTGGTAATTCTAATGAACGAGCCATAATGGAAGTATGAGAAGTACGACCGCCAATATCAGTAATGAAACCCAATACTTTATCAAGGTTTAACTGCGCCGTTTCTGATGGCGTTAAATCATAAGCTACAAGGATAACTTCTTCTTGAATATCACCTAAATCAACAATTGTCATACCCAAAATATTGCGTAACAAACGGTTACCAATATCACTCATATCACCCGCACGCTCTTTTAAATATTCATCATCAAGATCAGCGAGCATTGAAACTTGCATATTTATCACTTTACTTGTTGCAACATCCGCTGTAACAAGATTTTCTTCCATATAAGCTAAAATTTCTTCTTCAAGCTCTTCATCTTCTAAGATCATTAAATGACCTTCAAAAATAGCTTCTTTTTCTTCGCCAAGTGTACGTCTTGCTTTTTCTTTTATCGCAGTTAATTGAGCCGCTGCTTTTTCACGACCTTCAAAAAACTTTGCTTTTTCCGCTTCAACTTGGGTAGGTAAAATTTTATGAGTATTAAGAACAATAGGTTCTTCTTTTAAGACAAGCGCTTTACCAAATACTACGCCTGGAGAGGCAGTGATACCAGAAATCATAATGTATCCTTGTTTTATATAACGAATATAACAAAACAACTTTCTGTAGCAAGAAAGTTGTTTTGTGGTAGAAAAATTACTCTAAAGTAGGGATTAAATCCACTAAAAAATCTACAGCTTTCTGTTCATCTTCCCCTTCTGCAGAGATTGAAATAACAGTTCCTTGTGTTAAGCCTAGAGTTTGTAATTTAAACAAACTTTTTGCGCTTGCACTTTTACCATCTACCGTTACAGTAATACTTGAAGTAAACCCTTTTGCTGCTTTAACAAACTCAGCCGCTGGACGCGTGTGTAAGCCGTTTGGTGCAATGATCTCTACATCTTTTGAATACATAAATTAATCCTCTTAATTTCTACAGTAATAAAATTTGTTTTTTGATTCTTCTTTCAAAATCTCTGTAACTTTACTACAAATCAATAAAAAAAACATTCAAAAAAATGAATTTTTATTTAATTAAATCAAATTTAATAGATATTTTGTATCAAAAGTATCTATTTTGTAATACTCAAAAATAAAATTTCAGTATCATTTTAAGATAATTCTACAAAAAACTGTTAAGATCAAACCGTTTTATTTTACATTTTTAAATTATGTTACGTTACCTCACAAAATACACAGCTTGGTTGCTCTATATACTGATTATATCTTTATATGGCGTAAGTCTGTATGCGCTAATCTCGTATGCCAATCAAACTACTTTTTGGAATATATCAGAGAGCTTACGTATTGTTAAATACAGTTTATGGCAAGCCACTCTGTCAACGCTACTTTCAACGCTACTTGGTGTGTTACTAGGGCGTGCTTTTTTCTATTTAGATTTTAAAACAAAACCACTGCTCTATAAACTTGTGACTTTCGTATGGTCACTGCCATCCCTAGTGGTTATTTTTGCCATTATTGGCGTGTGGGGAAATTCAGGTTGGTTATCACAACTTTGTCACTGGTTAGGAATAGAATGGTCTTTTTCGCTATATGGATTAACTGGAATCTTGATTGCACATCTTTTCTTAAACATTCCATTAGTCGCAAAATACACGATGGAAGGATTAAGCTTAATTTCGCCCAATCAGCATAAACTGGCCGCACAGTTGGGATTAAAAAACTGGCACTATTTTAAAATAATAGAGTTACCCACTTTAAAAGGTATTCTACCCTACGCTTTTACCAATGTTTTTCTGCTTTGTTTTACCAGTTTCCCTATCGTATTAATGCTAGGAGGAAGCCCTAAATATAGCACCTTAGAAGTGGCCATTTATCAAGCGGTCACTTTTGAGTTTGATTTTGCAAAAGCAATTATTTTAATTGGCATACAGATTTTCATTGGATTATTCCTCCAAATTGCAATGGATATTTCAACCAAATATGCCTTCCATTCAAAAATAAAAGGCGCACAGATACCCTTCTGGAAACCTACCCCTATTGGTTGGTCTAAATATTTTTTACAAAGCATACTATTTTTGCAAATTTTTGCGATCATCGTACCGCTTATAAATGTAATATGGGAAGGCATTTCAGTCTCTCATTTTATGCATAGATTGCTAAACCCTTCTCTTTGGATTGCATTTAGCTATTCCATTGCCATTAGTTTAATTGCCTCTGTGAGTGTTATTTCAATTACCTATATCATTGCATTAGAAAGTCGCCAACTCGCTTTTTTACACAAAAAAATACCCCAAAGTATTCTCTCTGGAGTGACCACTTACCCTCTTATTTTACCGGTGTTTCTACTGGCAGTCGGATTATTTTTACTCTTTATGGAAGTGGAACTTTCTATGTTACAATTACTCCTTATTGTCGGCATATGTAATGGATTAGTGCTGTTACCCTATATTTATCGCTTAATTTTTTCACCAATGTATTACGCATTTGTTCGCCACGATAAACTGGCTCGTAGCTTGAATTTAACTGGCTTTAACCGTTGGAAAATAGTAGAAAAACCCTACCTCATTAAACCACTTACTAATGCATTCTCCTTTGCTATGTCTGCCAGTTTAGGGAGTTTTTCAGTGATTGCTTTTTTTGGTAGCCCAGACTTTAGCTCACTCCCCTACTTGCTTTACCAGCAACTAGGCAGTTATCATACAGAAGATGCAGCAGTAACAGCGTTAATTTTAATGCTAAGTGCTTTATTGCCTTTTTTATGTATTAGGCAAGATACCTTTATAAAATCAACAGAGAACCACAAATGATCAAGCTCAACCTTAAATTCAATTATCTACAAATGCCAATGCAATTCAAATTAAACATTGCCAAAGGGCAAAAAATTGCCATTGTAGGAGAAAGTGGAGCAGGAAAAAGTACGCTACTCAATTTAATTGCAGGCTTTGAACAAGCTAGCACTGGAGAATTATGGCTCAATGGAGAAAATTACTTTAATACAACCGTTGCACAACGTCCTGTTGCAATGCTATTTCAAGATAACAATATTTTCCCCCATTTAACCGTATCACAAAATATTGGATTAGGTTTAGTTCCTCGCTTAAAACTGACACCAACACAACAACAAAAAGTCAATACCATTGCCTCTCAAATGGGCATAACCGAATTACTTGAACGTCGTTGCAATAGCCTTTCAGGGGGACAAAAACAACGTGTCGCACTTGCCAGAACACTATTACAACACAAACCCATTTTATTACTGGATGAACCTTTCTCTGCCCTCGATCTACCACGTCGTCAAGAGTTGCAAAAATTGGTTGCAGAATTATGTGAACAGCACAATATCACCTTATTAATGGTAACCCATCAACTTGATGAAGTGCGAGATCTGTTTGATGAAGTAATAAAAATTGAAAATGGAAAAGGACGCAATTAAGTCACAATAAAAGAAATGAGATGAAATACAAATACTGTATTCATATTTCATCTCATTGATAATGAAACTATTATTTATCTGCTAGTTTAGTACCATATAAATAAACATAACCGAATGGACTGGTTTTATAGCCTACCACTCGCTTACTTGTTGGCACAACAATGGTCGAGTGAGCAACGGTTACCCAAGGCATTTGTTGTCTAACAATAACTTGAGCTTGTTTATAAAGTTTTGCTCTCTCTTCTTTATTTGATGTACTTTTAGCCTTAGTTAATAACGCATCATATTCTTTATTACAGAAATGTCCATAGTTATTAATACCAATACTCTCACAACTTAAAAGAGGTGATAAGAAATTATCTGGATCACCATTATCACCAGACCAACCCGATATGACTGCATCAAAATTACCTAATCTCGCACGTTGTCTATATTTAAGCACTTCATTCATTAACTCTACTTTGACCCCAATTTTCTCCCAGTCAGACTGAATTAATGTCGCTAACTTACCTGGTTCTGGCAATGACGCCCCTTTTTTCTGATCATTCATTAACAATTTCATTGTAAAGCCATCAGGATAACCTGCTTCTGCCAGTAATTGCTTAGCTTTGGCAAGATCTTGCTTATACGGCTCAATGTCATCGTTATAACCCCAAACTGTCGGTGCTAATGGATTTTTTGCTTGAACGCCAAAACCTTTATAAACAATGTCAATAATCGCTTTTCTGTCTACCGCATAATTTAACGCCTGACGAACTTTAAGATTGCTCAAAATAGGACTTTCACTGTTAAACGCAATATAAGATACATTCATTCCTTTGTATCTTAATAATTTTAAATCAGGATTTTGCTCCATTTTTTTCAGATCATTTTGATTTGGAAATTCAATAAGATCACACTCTTGTTTAATCAATTTTGCATAACGCGTAGTCGCATCTGGAACGATATCAATAATCAAACGATCAAAATCAGCCTTCCCTTTCCAATATTCTTTATTCGCAAAATAACGAATTTTTTGATCTTTTTTATACCCTGCAAATACAAAAGGCCCTGTACCAATAGGCAATTTATCAATGGTTTCAGGCTTGCCTGCTTTCATCATTTTATCGGCATACTCTGCAGAATGAATCGATGTAAAATCCATTCCCAAACTCGCTAAGAAAGTCGCATCAGGCTTACTTAATTGAATTTCAACTGTATTATCATCTAATTTTTTAACTGATTTTAATAACTTATGAAAACCCATTCCTTTGAAGTAAGGATAAGTACCATTTGACACATTATGGAAAGGATGATTTTCATCTAACATACGTTGAAATGAAAAAATGACATCATCAGCATTAAAGTCACGACTTGGTTTAAAGAGTTTACTCGAATGGAACTTCACCCCTTTACGTAAATGAAAAATATAGGTTAAACCATCATCACTAATATCCCAGCTCTCCGCCAAAGCAGGTTCAATATCCGTTGTTCCTCGTTTAAATTCGATTAAACGATTATAAATTTGTTGAGATGTTGCATTATAAGTTTTACCGTCTATCAATAATATAGGGCTAAAACCTTTTGGTGCTTTATCTATACAATAAAAAAATGTTTTATCTTTTGCCTGAACAACACCTGTAAACAACAGTGTTGCAGCAATTAAAGAAAATTTTGAACTTAGTTTCATAGAACCTCCAAAGGTGAGAATATCGTATTGAGGATACCTGCTAAACAATTGCTTTACAAATAACCAAACAACCTATCTTATGTGAAAATTATATAAAAATCTACACTCCTCTGTTGTGTTCAAAAATAATTTGCGATTTTTACTTAAAAAATATATTATAGACGTCTAGATGTTTAAACCTCTGAACAATTATAAATAAGCGGTAAGATATTGTAAAAATTTTGCAAAATGTTACCGCTTAGGTATTTTGTAAACCTACTTGATATTAAGGAAAAACTAAGGAATAACTTAATGGCGATAAATTTATTTACTTCAGAATCTGTTTCAGAAGGACACCCTGATAAAATTGCAGATCAAATCTCTGATGCAGTTTTAGATGAAATATTAAAACAAGATCCAAAAGCACGTGTAGCTTGTGAAACTTATGTAAAGACAGGTATGGCATTAGTGGGCGGTGAAATTACCACAACGGCTTGGGTCGATATTGAAAGTCTAACTCGAGAAGTGATTTGCGATATTGGGTATACTCATTCTGATATGGGCTTTGATGCCCATTCTTGTGCTGTATTAAATGCAATTGGTAAACAATCTCCTGATATTAATCAAGGTGTTGATAGAACTGATCCTTTTGAACAAGGCGCGGGGGATCAAGGCATTATGTTTGGCTATGCGACCAATGAAACTGACGTATTAATGCCAGCACCAATTACCTATGCTCACTTATTAATGCAAAAACAAGCAGAAGTACGTAAAAGTGGTAAATTAAATTGGTTACGTCCTGATGCAAAAAGCCAAATAACCTTTATTTATGAAGATAACAAAATTAAAGGCATTGATGCCGTAGTACTTTCAACTCAGCACTCAGACACCGTTTCTCAAAAAGATCTTCACGAAGGGGTAATGGAAGAAATTATCAAACCTATTTTGCCAAGTGAATGGTTAAGTAAAGATACCAAATATTTTATTAATCCAACAGGGCGTTTTGTTATTGGCGGTCCAATGGGTGACTGTGGCTTAACAGGACGTAAAATTATTGTTGATACTTACGGTGGTGCGGCTCGTCACGGTGGCGGTGCATTCTCTGGTAAAGATCCATCAAAAGTTGATCGCAGTGCTGCTTATGCCGCTCGTTATGTGGCGAAAAATATTGTAGCCGCTGGTTTAGCAGATCGTTGTGAAATTCAGCTTTCTTATGCAATAGGTGTCGCAGATCCAACCTCAATAATGGTAGAAACCTTTGGAACAGGTAAAGTAAGTAATGAAGTGTTAGTTCGCTTAGTGCGTCAGCATTTTGATTTACGTCCTTACGGCTTAATTCAAATGTTAGATCTAATTAAACCCATTTACCGTGAAACTGCCGCTTACGGACACTTTGGACGTGAGCATTTCCCTTGGGAAAAAACTGACAAAGCCGATATTTTACGTTTTGAAGCAGGATTGAAATAATTTACAAAATCAAGCGGTACGATGTTGATCGAAATTTGCAAATTTTTGATTAGATCATACCGCTATCACCTCTTAATACCACCTTATAAAAAACTAATAAATTATTCTAAAACAATAAGTTAATATGATTTTTATTTTTGTAACCTCTACTCTTTTTACATTAAAAAAACCTTACAATCCCTATTGATAAATAAAAAAACTTAAAATATTATATTTGCCAGTATCCATTCTCAAAACTAAAAATTTGTAAAAAAGTATAAATATCTAACCGCTATAATAATTATATTTGGGGTAAAAATGAAAGAAGAACTTGATATAATTGAACAAAATAATTTACCCTATAATCGAATTTTTGGAAAAGTTGTATTATTCCTACTGATCCTTTATATACTTTTCTTTTTTATTAGTATTTTTATTTTAAAGATAGATTTTTCTCAATATATTCCTTTAAGTTTTACTCCTCCATCTTTTGAACTTTTTGAGAAAGTAGCAACAGATCCATTAAGAACAAAATCAATATTAACCTATTTTATTGTAGGATATCTTTTATTCTTTCCCTTAACTTTTATATTCTATTTAATAAATAGAGATTTCTATAGAGAAAAATTTTCTTCATCTAAAGCTTTTTTACAAGGGGTTGTCGTTTATGTGTTTTCTCATACTTTAGGAATTATATATTTAATGATGGCTATGAACACAGTAGGGTATAGTACTAGAATTTATTTCAGTGGTGGTGTTATATCAATTTTTGTAATGTTTTTAGCTCTATTTTTATGCCCATTATTTTTTGCCGCATTACTTTTTGCAATTATTGAATATGTAATATTATCTATTTTCAAATTAGTGAGTTAATTATAAAAGTGAGGTTGTTTATGAAATATAAATGGTTAGTTATTATATGGTAAAAATAGAAAAAGATTCATAAGAGAGATTCAAAAAGCTCTGATGTATGCAGAGCAACTGATGTTTGTAAGATTTGGATTATAGATAGTAAATTTACAGCAGAGATATTAGATCGTAAATTGGTTGATTTTTATAATAAACCTCCAGCTTAGTCAGTTTAAACGTTTAGATATACACAATATATATTAACTTTCTTAAATCGTTAAATACTAGAAAGTATCAAGATACAATTAAAAAAACCCTTCGACAAGCTCAGGGATCAAAAGATAGCGGTTGCTGAGCCTGTCGAAGCATAAGCGTTTCTTAATAGCCTCTACTCAGTTAAAAAACTTTGCAAAAAAATATAAATATCTAACCGCTATAAATAACGAATGGAGAACAAAAGTGAAAGTATCACCAAAATGTATAATAATTCTTACTATTAGCAGTCTTTGTATTTTACCATTTTGTTTTGAGTGGATCATAGCAGAAATTACAACTCCTATTAGGTGTGCAATGTTAGGAGATAAAGGAGTAGAAATTTATCTTTCTAAAGAACAATGGCGGTCAAGTAGACCAGATCTAGATTTTTCAAAAATCACATTAAAAGAAATTAATGACTCTTGGTATTCTCCAACAGAGGAAGACTTTAATAGTAGTGGTAATCAAATCAAAGGTTATCTTAAATATATAATGTTTAGAGGATCTAAATATCGGTTATTGCGTTTTAATCCTAAAATTTCTTTGGCTAAATATGTAAATACAGATAATGCAAATAATTTATTTAATGAAAGTTATTGGCTATATTATGATACTAAAACCGATATAGTCATACTTCATTCTACCTATATTACGGGGCGTTATAAAACATACATAGGATTAGGATTTAATGATGTTGAATGTAAAAATGATGGTAGTAATTTATTGTTAATAAATAAAGTGTTAACAAGCTATTTTAAATAGTTTATAACTGAATAGAAGTATTCTCTATGAGTAATGATACATTTCTCATCCGTAAAAACCTTGCAAAAAAGTATAAATATCGTACCGCTATAATTAAACAATACATTTTATCAGATAAAGATTAATAAATTGGAGCTTTGGTAAAAAATGAAAAGTAAAAGAAAATTATGCAATTTACTTTTAAAAGTATTGCTCGCTATTCCTATATTATTATCAATTCTGTATTGGATTGCTATTAACTTACCTCGAGAAGTTCCTAAAGATAGAATATTTAATCCTACTAAAATAGGCGATGTTTTTACTTTTGATGTTAAAGTTAAAAAGAAATCTCATTATCAACATACTTTAGCTTTAGATGTATATTTAAATGAGTATTATGCTACAAAAAGGACGGGCTCTACTGCAAAAGGAGATGATGAAAAATTGCGTAGTTATTTTTTAGAGTATGGTTCTTATCGTCGAGCTCCATTAGATATAAAACTAGATATCCTTATAATAAATAAACAAACAAGTAAAATTATTGTTAATAAAGTAATTAAGAACCCAGAAAGCAATGTCGCAGGTTTTGGTAGAACTGTGAGTTTAATATCTGAATATTTTGAACCAGGTGAATATACTATAAAAGTACAGTATTTAGGAGGTTCTCCTAAACTTAAAGAACTTTTTATGAATTTTTATTTTTATATACCTTATCATGGAAAGTAGAAGTTATGAAATAAATCTGCCAACTTGCAAAAAAGTATAAATATCGTACCGCTATAATTCCCCAACATTACCTTCTATAACTAAACGGTGGTTTTGCAAACCAAATAATTACGGTTAATCCTAAGAAAATAACCGCAGATAACCAAAAGACTTCATTGGCGGCAATAATTAATCCTTGTTTAGTAATTTCCCTTGAAAGTTGCCCTGAGGCGGCTGTTTCATTAAGCCCAATTTCAGCCATTTGTTGATAGTATTGCTGTGCATTTGGGGTGTAGGGTGTGATTGCTTCAACAAAACGTTCGTGATGTAGGGCTTCTCGGTTATACCACATTGTGATATTGATAGAGGTTCCTATTGAGCCTGCTAGCGTTCTCAGAAAATTAAATAAACTGGTGGCAGAGGCTATTTTTTCAGCGGGTAAGCCTGAAAGGGTGATGGTGGTGAGTGAGATAAAAAAGCAGGCTACGGCTAAACCTTGTACAAATTGAGGAAATGCCACATTGCTGAAATCCATTTCAGGTTGAAAGGTTAAGGCTCGCCAGCCAAATGTAAAAGAGTACATAATAAAGCTAAATGTCACCAAGTAGCGAATATCAATTTTATAACCAAATTTTCCAATAATTGGGGTGACTAAAATAGGTAATAGTCCAATTGGAGAGGCGGCAAGACCTGCCCAAGTGGCGGAGTAGCCATAGACGGTTTGCAGTAAAATGGGCATAAGTACCACTGAGCCAATATAGAGCAAATACGCCATACAGGTGGTTAAACAGCCGATGGTGAAATTACGTGAGCGAAATAGGGTAATATCAATAATTGGATTGCTTTCGGTAAATTCCCAAATTGCAAAAATAATAAAGAATGTAACCGCTAGAACGGCTAATAAAATAATTAAATTTGAATTAAACCAATCTTGTTCTCTGCCTTGATCTAACATTAACTGAAAACAACTAACACCCAACACTAATAACACCAAACCAATGGTATCTAGTGGTTGCTGAACAATTTTGGTTTCCCTATTCGCAAGCAGTGTTTTTGAGGTCAAAACAACAAAAATACCAATAGGAACATTGATAAAGAAAATCCAACCCCAGTGAAAATTATCACTAATCCAACCACCTAAAATAGGACCTAAAACAGGGGCAATCACTAAAATCATAGACCAAAACGCCAATGCCATTGATTTTTTTTCAGGGGGATAATTATTAAGTAATAAACTTTGAGAAAGTGGAATTAATGGACCTGAAACCAGCCCTTGAAAAACACGAAAAACTAATAGCATTTCTAAGCTGTTTGACATTCCGCATAACCAAGAGGCAAGGGTAAAAAGTGACACCGAAATTAAAAATAATTTCACTTCCCCCACTCGTTTTGCAAGCCAACCTGTAATCGGAATAGAAATAGCATTTGAGACCCCAAAAGAGGTGATGATCCACGTGCCTTGTGAACTTGAAGAACCCAAATCACCCACAATAGTGGGAATAGCCACATTAGCAATAGTAGAATCTAACACCTGCATAAAAGTGGCAAACCCTAATGCAAAGGTGAGGATAACTAATGTTACGCCTTTTAGCATACTAGTGTTCATTTATATTCTGTTTAATAATATGTGAAATACGTTGTTCAATTTCAGATTGCTCGTATTCAAGTGCATCTGTTGTATAAAGAGGTGTTGAACGTTTTTGTTGCAATAATACGTCCCCATCTTTGTTTGTTACCTCTATTTTTACGCTGGCAGATAAGCCCATTCTCAGAGGATATTTTTCTAACTGTTTTGGATCTAATTCAATTCTTACAGGCACTCGCTGGGTGATTTTAATCCAGTTTCCAGTGGCATTTTGAGCGGGCAATAGAGAAAAAGCACTGCCAGTACCAAGTGCAATACCTGTGACTTTTCCGTCAAACTTAACATCATCACCATACATATCAACAGTGATTTTAACTGGCTGTCCAATTCGTATATTTTTTAATTGTGTTTCTTTAAAATTTGCATCAATCCAAAATTGATATGGCGGAATAATTGCCATTAATGGCGAGTTTGTTCCCACACTTGCTCCAAGTTGTACATTGCGTTTTGCAACATATCCTTCCACAGGGCTTAGAATTTGAGTACGTTTTAATTTTAACCACGCCTGTTTAACAGAAGCGATAGCATTTTGAATAGTTGGCTGTTCGATTAAAGGCATTTGTTGTAACAAGGCTTTGCTTGAGGCTAGTTGTAGTTTGGCAAGTTGTAAATTCGCATACGCCATTGTCATTTTATCTTTAGCGTGTTGTACGCTTTCTTGATCGATAGAATGGGTTTTGGCTAATTTTTGGCGACGAGCCAAATCACTTTTAGCTTGAGCAAGGGCGATTTGTTTGCCTTTCACCGTTTCTTGTAATTGTTTTACACTGTAGTTGAGTTGCTGAATATTGCGTACTGCACTTGCCAATGCAGTTTCTGCCTGTTTTAACGCCAGTTCTTTATCACTGTTATCCAATACCACTAAAACATCACCTTTGTGTACAAAATCCATATTTTCAACATTAATTTGTACTACATTACCTGCGACTTTAGGGGTGATCATCACTTGATTACCGACTACATAAGCGTCATCAGTGGTTTCATAGCCTTTAAAAAGGAACAACCAACATATTGAAACAATAACGATGATAATAAACAATAGCCCAAAGAACAGACTAAATGTTTTTGTTCTTTGCTTTTTCTTTGATAAATCTGATCCTGTTTCTGACATCTTTTTTATCCTTACTCTTTTGCTTGATTTTCAATATGCATAGCCAATTTTTGCAAAATTTTCATTAAATCTGACCGCTCTTGTTCATTTAAAATAGAAAATGTTTCACTGATCAGTTTCCATTGATTAGGTAAAAAATCCGCCATAAATTGATTACCTAACTCTGTTAATTTTAGTGAGAAAGCGCGGCGATCTTCTTTTATCAATTGACGAAATAGCCAATCTTTTTTCTCCAACTCATCTGAAATACGAGTAATATTGGTTCGAGAAGAACCTAATATTGCACTTAATTTAGAGGGCTGAATTTCCTGATTGGGTTGGTAATAAATAATGACCAGTGCTAAAAATTGCGTATGGTTTAAACCAAATTCTTTTAATAAACGATTACGATTATCCAAAAAAAGTTGATTGGTATGTAGCATTAATCGAGATAGCACAATTTCATCAACGGGTGCATATTTATTACTTTCATTGATCATCGTTCGCATATTTTGTAGTTGTTTATCAAATTTATTATTCAAAATATAAATCCTGTTGGTCATAATTTAGTTACTCATTATATAATAACTTGCGTTACTATCAATGGAGTAATTATAAAATTTTACAAAAAATAGACAAAATCATACCGCTTGTTTTCTTCTTAAAATATTATTTACATTATATTTAACTATTAAATCAATAATCAAAACCTATCAAAAATGTCTTTTTAAGGATAACCTTTATTCGTTTGAAGCCTTTTATTTCCTATCTTTATGCTTTATATATCAACATATACTAATGCGAATAGATTGCATTTATTGTAATAAATCAAAGGGTTAGGTAATAATGGTTCTTATTTGATTATCAACAATGTGGATGTTATTGAGAATTTGGTTTACAATGTATTCAATGTTACAACCTATTGAATAGAACAAATGGAGAAACCAAAATGTTAAAACAATCAATTATCAACAAATTAAACGAGCAAATAAATTTAGAATTTGCATCTTCAAATATTTACTTACAAATGAGTTCGTGGTGTGCTTATCACGGATATGAAGGAGCGGCTGAATTTTTATTACGTCATGCGGATGAAGAACTTGAGCATATGCAAAAACTTTTTGATTATGTGAGCGAAACGGGTGGTTTACCATTGCTAGGTACAATTGAAGCACCTCGTACCGAGTTTGAATCATTACAACAAATCTTTGAAATTACGTTAGAACACGAAAAATTTGTTACGAGTAAAATTAATGAATTAGTCGAGGTGACTTTTGATAGTAAAGATAATTCTGCATTCAATTTCTTACAGTGGTATGTAAGTGAGCAGCACGAAGAAGAAACTTTATTCAATGGTATTGTCGATAAATTTAATATGATTGGTGGTGATAAATTAGGTCTTTACTTAATTGATCGTGAATTAGCAACACTCGGTGCAAACCATTAATCCATTTACAAAGAGGAAAAAAATATGTTATCAAATAAAATTATTACAATGTTAAATGAACAGTTAAACTTGGAGCTTTATTCATCAAATTTATATCTTCAGATGAGTGCGTGGTGTACAAATAAAGGTTATGAGGGTGCGGCTATTTTCTTACGTGAACACGCAACAGAAGAAATGGTACATATGAGAAAGCTATTTACTTACTTGAATGAAACAGGGGCATATACGACCATTGCTGAAATTGAAGCACCTAAATCAGAATTTTCATCATTGAAAGAAGTATTAGAACTTACTTTTGAACACGAAAAACTAATTACTAAAAAAATCAACGAATTAGTAGAGATTACCTTAGCAGAAAAAGATTTTGCATCATTTAACTTCTTGCAATGGTATGTGAGCGAACAGCACGAAGAAGAAACCTTATTTGGCGGTATTTTAGATAAATTGAATTTATTAGGTCAAGACAGTAAAGGTCTATATTACATTGATAAAGAATTAGCAAAATTAGTTACAGCATAATTATTATTTAATTGACACGAGAGAGACAGAATATATTCTGTCTCTCTTTCTTTTTTGTTGAATTAAATATCCACGTCATCAAAAAGAGGTGTACTTAAATAACGCTCAGAAGCAGAAGGAAGAATAGCAACTATTATCTTATCCTTAAATTCGGGTAGTTTTGCTAAACGCTCCGCTACAGCAACCGCTGCACCTGATGAAATACCTACCAATAGACCTTCCTTTGCCATTAATTGACGCGCAGTTTCAATCGCAGTTTCACTGTCTACTTGCTCCACTCGATCAATGAATGTTAAATCTAAATTTTTAGGAATAAACCCTGCACCAATGCCTTGAATTTTATGCGGAGCAGGTTTAATTTCTTGATGATTTAAAGTTTGTGTAATGACTGGGGATTCTTTTGGCTCAACAGCAACACTTATAATCTGTTTGTGTTTATCTTGTTTGAAATAACGAGAAATGCCAGTAATTGTGCCACCTGTTCCTACGCCAGCTACAATCACATCAACATTGCCTTGTGTGGCATCCCAAATTTCAGGGGCGGTTGTTTTTTGGTGAATATCGGGGTTAGCAGGATTATCAAATTGTCTTAACATTACATAATGTGCAGGATTGCGAGCTAAAATTTCTTCCGCTTTTGTTATTGCCCCTTTCATTCCTGTTGAACCATCAGTTAAGATTAAATTTACTCCCAACCCTCGTAATAATCGTTTACGCTCAAGACTCATTGTTTCGGGCATTGTTAACGTTAATTTATACCCTCTTGCTGCGGCAACATAAGCCAGTGCAATACCTGTATTCCCACTGGTTGCATCAATAATTTCTTTATCTGAAGTTAATATACCGTCTTTTTCAGCCTGCCATACCATATTTGCTCCAATACGACATTTCACACTAAAACTCGGATTTCGTGACTCAACCTTAACCAGTATATTGCCATTATAACCAAAGTGCTTTAAACGAATTAAAGGGGTATTGCCGATGGTGAGTGAATTATCATCATAAATTTTCATTATTAACTCCATTGTATAAGTAAGTTAAATATAGAATAGGACTATCATATATGATTATTATCGCTCCCTGAGCTTGTCGAAGGGGCTGTCGTTTAATACGCACTTATGCTTCGACAAGCTCAGCAACCGTGCTTCAATAAACATTTTTTTAATTTAATCGACTATATAACATACTCTAAATAATAACGACTTTTCAGAATACTGGATAGCAAAAATTTTTTATATGAAATAAGAAAAGGATATAAAAAAACCTAAAAACAATAATACTGTCTTTAGGCTTAATTATTTTTAATAATTAGTTGTAATTATTTTACTAAAGCTTTTAATGCTTTACCTGCTGTAAATGCTGGTACATTAGCTGCTGCAATTTGGATTGCTTCTTTAGTTTTAGGATTACGACCGGTGCGTGCTTTACGATGATTTACTTTAAAAGTACCAAAACCAATAAGTTGTACTGGCTCACCTTTTTTTAGGCTACCAGAAATAGCATCTAAAGTTGCTTCTAAGGCTGCTTTAGCTTGTTTTTTATTTAAATCTGAACCTTTAGCGATAGCATCGATCAATTCACTTTTATTCATTTGTGTATCCTCTTCAATGTATTTTAAAATGAAATCTGAGTCTCTCAAGATAAGAGATAATATTTTCTGCATAAATGCAGTGCTTAGGATAATAGAAACGAAGAAATAAGCAAAGCAAATAATGCTAAAAATGTGATAAATATCGTGTTTACTGGTTATATTTTAACCCAATATTGCTAATTCCACTGCTTCGAAGCTGATTCTTCAGGCTCAGTATCAATGCGACATCATGTTTTTCACACTGATTTAACTCACGATAGATCCACCATTGCACATCTAATTCTTCTTCAATCTCAGGTGAATTTTTTAATTCTTGCTCATTTAATTCTCGATCCTCTTGCATCTCTAAATACATCACAACAGTAGAAAGAGAGATTTGGCTTACCATAATAGACTGCTCAAGATATTCCCCACCAATAAGACTATGTAGCATTTCTGCAACCGCTCTACACGCATCTTCCGCTGGAAAGACACCATAAAACTCAAATTCATTAGGATCAGGAATAATCTCTTCTAACTTTTCCAGTTGATTTTCAAAATTAATTTTTGCACTTTTGATTGTTAGATGCTCCCAAACTAAATTTAAAATATTTTGCAAAATCTTCGCATCATCTGACCGCTTACTCACCTCACAAAATAGTTGGAAATTAGGTAACATCCGCTCACAAATACAGAGCATAAACACTAAATACTGCCACGTTTCAAAACGTTCAATACGTTTATGAATAGGGTTTCTCATTGTTTTTCCTTGTTGCTGATAAATCGTTATTTAGTATCTTGTGCATCTAAAAATCTTTCTGCATCAAGCGCTGCCATACAGCCCGTTCCAGCAGAAGTAATGGCTTGACGATATTGATGATCCATTACATCACCCGCAGCAAAAACCCCTTCTACACTGGTTGCTGTCGCATTACCATTTAAACCTGAGTTTACAATAATATACCCATTATTTAACGTTAATTGATCTTCAAATATTTGTGTATTTGGCGTATGACCAATTGCAATAAAAACACCATCAACGGTTAATTCTTCTTGTAAACGCTCTTTAGTCGATTGAATTTTTACACCTGTTACCCCCATATCATCGCCTAACACTTCTTCAAGGGTACGATCCGTATGTAAAATAATTTTACCCTCTTCAACACGTTTCATTAAACGATCCACTAAAATTTTCTCACTGCGAAAACTATCACGGCGATGAATTAAATGTACCTCAGAAGCAAGGTTAGATAAATATAGTGCTTCTTCTACAGCCGCATTACCACCACCTACAACGGCAACAGGTTTACCACGATAGAAAAAACCATCACAGGTTGCACAAGCAGACACACCACGCCCTTTAAAAGCTTCCTCTGACTCTAAACCTAAATATTTTGCTGATGCTCCTGTCGCAATAATAAGAGCATCACAAGTGAAAGTATGAGAATCCCCTTGTAAAGTAAAAGGTCGTTTTGATAAATCAACAGTATGAATATAATCAAACACCACTTCGGTATTAAATTTTTCAGCGTGTGAAAGCATTTTATTCATTAACTCTGTACCAGTAATCTGCTCAAACTCCCCTGGCCAGTTTTCTATTTCATCTGTAGTGGTAAGCTGTCCACCTTGTTGTAAACCTGTCACTAACACAGGGTTTAAATTTGCACGTGCTGCATAAATAGCAGCAGTATAGCCAGCTGGCCCAGATCCTAAAATTAATAATTTACAATGTTTTGTTGTCATATTTTTTTCCCTATTTTAAGCGGTCACATTTTTATAAAAATTTGCAAAAATCAACCCACTTATTTTATTTAATGTAATTGTTTTTTATCCGTATGTTTTACCGATAAAACAAAATGGTTATATAAAAAGAGTGAAACTACTCTTAAATACTCAATTATTTCCTCTGTTGCCTCTAACAATTCTGTAGGATTATCCTGTTCATCATAACCTAATTTAGAAATTTCATTAAGATCATCAATGGCTTCTCCCACTTCATTAATTTCTTTTTGAAGCTGTGGTTGCGCTAATCCTAATCCTAACAGAAAATGCCCTGTCCACTCTGCAATACTGTCTGCGATTGCAAATACATCCTTTTTATCAGAAGGTAACCACAATGAAAAAAAGGTATCAGAGTGCTTAAATCCTTGCGTTAATTGTGCATAAACTTCCACTAATTTTTGCAACGGAATTTGTGAGAAGCTATGCCCATCATTCGTCATCTGATAAGTAAGTGTTTTCCAAGACTCATCTTGAATACCACCCACGACCAATCCACTTAAAAAACCGTGAAACTCTGCAACACTGTAATCAATTTGTAATTCACTGATTAATTGTTTAAACTCTTTTAATTGTACAATTGCCATATCATATAATTTATTATTTACTCAAAGAATGGCATAATAGCAAAAAATTTGGAATTAAGTGAGGGCTTATGCCAAAGAATAATATTGAAATTCAAATTTTAGGGCAAATAATCCGATTATATTGCCCAGAAGATCAACAAGATGCGTTATTAAAATCAGCGTCACTATTAGAAGATAGAGTCTCTTCATTAAAGGATCAATCTAAAATTCTGCAACTTGAAAAAGTGTTAACCATTATTGCATTAAATCTTCAATTTGAATTAGACCAAGAAAAACAAAAAAATGAAGAGAGTCAAAAAACACTTGCTTTATGTGTAGAAAAATTAGACGCTTCGTTGGAAAAATTAAAAACACCACTCAAATCTAGATTAAATATTGAGTAAAATGTCTAAAAACTGATAATTTAATCCAATAAAGACTAGGAATATTATTCAAATTCCGTTAGTATCTTACTTATGCCTGAGGTGTACGCGCGCTAGTTACGTCCCTGAGCCGATATCTAAAACTCTTTGAGTCCAGTTTTCGCTGTTGGTGTGCAAGCTCGTTCATTCGAGAAGCCTAAAGATGGTTATACAGACTCCCTTGAACCGTATGGTTCAGGACTACTCTAGTAACGGCACTTCGGGTTCTTTCTTTTTCTTCCCCCCCCCAAATTTTCACTTAACCATATCATTTATCTAACTATTTTATAAAAAAAGACTATCTCCCCATTCCATTTTTCTTTATTTTTCGCTATCCTAAAGGTTTAACATTTTATTAATGTAAAAAATTTTAATACACAACATTCTATTTCAAACTTAACTTATTTACAGGGAGAATAAAAAATTTATGAGTAATTCAATATCATCCAAATTACTTGGTGGCAACCTAGTATTGCGCATTGCTATTGGTCTGGTGTTAGGTGTACTTTTAGCCATTATCAGTCCATCTTTAGCAACAGATGTCGGTGTTTTAGGTCAATTCTTTGTACGCTCATTAAGATCTATCGCGCCAATCCTAGTATTTGTATTAGTCCTTTCTGCTATTGCAAATAAAAATATAGGTTCAGATAGCCATTTAAAACCCGTTATCGTACTTTACTTATTAGGAACTTTTTTAGCATCATTAACTGCTGTAACATTAAGTTTCCTATTTCCAACTCAACTAGAGTTAGTGGCAAGTCCAAGTAACCTAGCGCCACCAGAAGGTGTAGGCGAAATTCTAAAAACCTTGATCTTTAATGTGGTTGATAACCCATTTAATGCTTTAACCAGTGGTAATTTCATCGGTATTTTAGCTTGGGCTATCGGATTAGGTATTCCACTACGCCACGCTTCACAAAGCACTAAAACATTCTTAGTTGATTTATCAGAAGCTGTATCATTTGTGGTTCGTGTTGTTATTGCATTAGCGCCAATTGGTATCTTTGGTTTAGTAGCAGACACTATCGCAACGAATGGTGCAGATGCATTCCTTGGTTACATTCAATTATTAGCCGTATTACTTGGCGCAATGGGTATTGTTGCTTTTGCTTTAAACCCATTATTAGTATTTTGGAAAATTCGCCGTAATCCATATCCATTAGTCTTCACTTGTTTACGTGAAAGTGGTATTACCGCTTTCTTTACTCGTAGTTCAGCCGCTAATATTCCAGTAAATATGGGACTTGCAAAACGTTTAGGCGTAAAAGAAAGTATTTATTCAGTCTCTATTCCACTTGGTGCAACTATTAATATGGCTGGTGCTGCAATCACAGTAACAGTATTGACTTTAGCAGCAGCTTATACACAAGGCATTACACCAGATTTTAGTACTGCCTTACTACTCAGCCTTGTTGCTTCTGTTTGTGCTTGTGGTGCTTCAGGTGTTGCAGGAGGATCATTATTACTTATCCCTCTCGCGTGTAGCTTATTTGATATTCCAGCTGATATTTCAGCACAAGTGATTGGTGTAGGCTTTATCATTGGTGTGATTCAAGATTCTGCTGAAACCGCTCTTAATTCATCAACAGATGTACTCTTCACTACAGCCGTAAGTATGGCAGAAGACGATAAAGCGTAAAAAAACTTAAAAATCCAAACACAGTGTATTACAAATTATACAAGGTGTTTGGATTTTATTTTTTATCTCTTTGATAATATAGTAAATTAAATATAGAATAAGATGATTATTCTCGCTCCCTGAGCCTGTCGAAGGGGCTATCGTTTAAGATGCACTTATGCTTCAACAAGCTCAGCAACCGTGCTTCAATAAACATTTAGTTCTCATTTCAATTTAATTTACTATAATAGAAAAAACGATTCAAGATGTAGTGATTACAACTTAATATTTTAACACTCGCTCTAATAATTGAATGCCTAAAAATGCCACACTAAAACGTTGTTCATCGTTGACACTCCAAAATTGAATGGCATTTTCATCTTTACTAATTAATTGACTGATTTGAAGTGTATTGATCTCTTCATCTTCACCATTTTTTACTGGTGTAATAACAGCATCTTCATTAAAAGTAAGCCAAGATTGTTGTTTCCACTGCTCGCTTAATTCGACTGCATCAAGTGGAAATTCAGATTGTACCGTAACCATTTGTGATGCACCATAAAATAATGGTACTTGAACACTATGAAAAGTGGTACAAGCGGTAAGATTTGGCATAATTTTTGCAAGTTGTAATACAAAAGCTTTAGAAAAAGGTAACATTGCCTCATCATCTTGCACATTACTTGGTACCGTATCAAAAGCCACTCGTGACATATCACTATCTAACGGAACACCATTTAATAATTGAGCCGTTTGTCCTGCTAATTGTTGTACTTTTTTCTCACCAAAATATGCACTTGAAAGTAGCGAAGTCACAAAAACCTGTTGAATCGGCTGATCCCTTAATGGTTTTAAGGCTAAAGCCAACTGGCTAATTTGAGGATTCGCTAATGCCACAATATTACGCTCACGTAAATTAACTAAATCTTCATCATTCACGCTAGGCACAATAACAGGCACATCGCTAATTAACGCCGTTAAACCATATAAATCCAGCACCACACAACCCGCTTGCGCCATTTCAGCTAACAGTTCGGCATTATTTGGCTTACCTGCAAAAAGGACATAACTAAACTGCGACCAATTTACTTCCGCTAATTTAAGCTGTTCAAGGCTGGAATGATGAAAACGTAGCGCCTGCTCTTCATTAAATGGTTCTAACTCAACGGCACAAACTTTATCAAAACTAAGGCTAGTTTTTTCTAGTGACTCCAATAATTTTTCAGCGGTGTGAAAATCACTGACAATCGCTAATTGAATATCTGACATTATACTTCTCTTTAAAATAATTAGGTTTCATAATAAAAGTTCATTCTACATTTGATTATAAAAATAAGCGATACGATTGAATTAAAAATTTACCTTTTTTGCAAAAAAGTATTAAAATCATACCGCTTCATTCAATTTCTAAGGATAATAAAACAATGACACCAGCCATCAATTTACTTAAAAAGAATAAAATACCCTTTACGCTTCATCCTTATGATCACGATCCTAATACATCTGACTTTGGACAAGAAGTCGTAGATAAATTAGGACTTAATCCACAACAAGTCTTTAAAACATTATTAGTGGCTCAAAATGGTGATCAGAAAAAATTAGCGGTAATGATTGTTCCTGTCTCCTCCTCTCTTAATTTAAAGAAAGTGGCACAATCATTAGCAATCAAAAAAGTGGAAATGGCGGATAAAACCATCGCACAAAAAACGACGGGTTATTTGCTGGGAGGCATTAGTCCATTAGGGCAAAAGAAACGCCTAGCCACCATTATTGATAGCTCAGCACAGCAATTTAATACTATTTTTGTTTCAGGTGGAAAACGAGGGCTGGATATTGAGCTTATTCCACAAGATTTAGCACAACTCACAAATGCAAAATTTGCTGATATTAAGGATTGTTAGATGAAATTATTACCTCAAAATCAACAATGTTATTGGTTACAAGTTTACCAATCGCAACTTTATTTACCCAATAATGAAATACCTTTTGGAACAACTCAATCCTGTGGCCTAAACGGAAAACAAGGAATAGAGATTGCCCAATACAATGGTTTTTCAGTATGGCTTATTCCTACACAAGAGAATGAAGTAAATGATGATTTTGTTACTCTTCGGTCACAGCTGTTTCAACCAGAACAGCATTTTTATTTATTAAACAAAGCGGTCAGTTTAAATCATTTTTTTGCAAAAAATCGTTTTTGTGGTAGCTGTGGAGAACCTTTTTATAAAGCAAGTGATGAAATGGCATTACACTGTGATGCTTGTGGTAGCCGTGTTTATCCTAAAATCAGCCCTTCTATTATTGTTGCCATAAGGCGAAATAATCAAATCTTATTGGCAAACCATTTTCGTCATAAAGGCACAATTTATACCAATTTAGCAGGTTTTGTAGAAACAGGAGAAACCTTAGAGCAAACGGTTGAGCGTGAAGTGTTTGAAGAAACAGGAATAAAAATTAAAAATATCCGTTATTTTGGTAGCCAACCTTGGGCGTTTCCAGATTCCTTAATGTTAGGTTTTTTAGCGGATTATGAAAGTGGCGAAATTACCTTACAAGAAGAGGAAATTTTTGATGCAAGGTGGTTTGATTATAATAAACCATTACCTCAATTACCTCCAAAAGGAACCATTGCATTAAAGTTGATTGAAGCAACTTTAGCATTGTGTGAAAAAAATCAAACGTGATGCTCTAAATGATCTTTAATTAGTTGAATAAAAGCATCACCAAAACGTTCTAATTTACGTTCTCCAACCCCATTTATGGCTAACATTTCATTAGGGGTTTGAGGCGTAAATTCTGCCATCTCTTGTAAAGTGGCATCGTTAAACACAATATAAGGGGGAATATTTTCTTTATCGGCAATTTGTTTACGTAAAAAACGTAAACGGGCAAACAGATCTTTATCATAACGACGGCTAGCTGCTTTCGTTGACAGTATAGTACTACTTGAAATACCTAAGCGAGGCATTGCAAGTTCAAGAGACTCTTCACCTCGTAAAAACGGACGTGCATTTTGAGTTAATTGTAATGAAGAATGCTCCATTATATTTTGTTGAATTAACCCTAAATGAATAAGCTGACGAATGACGCTGATCCAGTATTCTTGATTTTTTTCTTTACCAATGCCGAATACCGAAAGCTTATCGTGGTTATGATCTTTAATTTTCTGATTATTCAAGCCTCGTAATACGCCAACAATATGATGCAATCCAAATACTTGACCTGTTCGATAAATTGCGGACATCACTTTTTGAGCATCCACTAAACCATCGTATTTTTTAGGTGGGTCTAAACAAATATCACAGTTTTTACAAGGTTCTTGACGTAATTCCCCAAAATAGTTGAGTAACACTAAACGTCGACAGGTTTGCGATTCAGCAAAGTCTTTAATCGTATTCAGTTTATGTTGTTCAATCTTACGCTGTTCATTTTCAGGCTTTTCTAATAAGATTTTTTGTAGCCAACCATAATCTGCAGGATCGTAAAATAGCATTGCCTCTGCGGGTAAATCATCACGTCCTGCACGCCCAGTTTCTTGATAGTAAGACTCTATACTACGAGGTAAATCAAAATGTACCACAAAACGCACATTCGATTTATTAATCCCCATTCCAAAGGCAACCGTTGCCACCACCACTTGAATATCATCTCGCTGAAAAGCATTTTGTACTGTAGATCGTTCAAGCACTGACATTCCAGCGTGATAACCCATTACCTTAATGCCACGAGAAGCTAATTTTTCCGTAATGCTCTCTACTTTCTTACGACTACCACAATAAACAATACCACTCTTTCCCTGCTGTTTATCTAAAAACTTTGTTAACTGGTTAAGTGGTTTAAATTTTTCTTGAATAGTATAACGAATATTAGGGCGATCAAAACTTCCTAAATAAGTATGAGGATCGTTAAGCTGTAAATTAGTAATAATATCGGCACGAGTGGCTGGATCAGCCGTTGCGGTAAGTGCCATAAGCGGTATATTTGGAAAGGTTTTTCGCAAACCACCCAGCAAGGTATATTCAGGGCGAAAATCGTGTCCCCACTGTGAAATACAGTGTGCTTCATCAACGGCAATTAAATTAATTTTACAATGAGAAATAAAGTGATAAAAATTATTGGTCATCACTTTTTCTGGAGAAATATAAAGTAATTTTAATCTTCCAGATATTGCTTTTTGTTCAACTTGTTGTTGTTCTTCAAAGCCTTGAGTTGAGTTAAGGTAAGCCGCTTCAATGCCATCTGTTAAAAGTTGATCTACCTGATCTTTCATCAATGAAATTAAAGGTGAAATCACTAATGTGATACCCTCTAAACATAATGCAGGTACTTGATAACACAGGGACTTTCCACCACCTGTAGTAATAATAACCAAACAATCTTTATTAGATAATACTGCCTCAATAACTTCTTGTTGCCCTGTTCTAAAAGATTGGTAGCCAAAAACATTATGTAAAATATTTTTGGCTTTGGTAATAGATGTATCTGCCATTATTGGAAAGAAACTGTTTCGCCGTGTTTTGCCACTGCTTGCTCAAGATAATGCCAAAGGGTTAAACCATCACGATCAACCCAATCATTATTTTGATATTTGAAATGAAAGCCACCCAACTGACTGGCCAACCAAAGTTCCGACATTGCTTCTTGTTTATTAATCACAATGCGTGAGTCATCCGCAAATATAATTTCCATCACTGCGCCGTGTATTTCAAAATCTACGTCACAGTCTTGCTCTTCCAGCTGCTCTTCAATGGTGTGCCAAGTCTGTTCAACCCGTTGATGAAATTCTACTGTATCCATTTTTTATTCCAAAATTGAAAGTGAGAGATCAAAAACGGAAGCAATTCGCTTCCGTTTCTTCTATTTAGAATAGATTATCTTGCACGGAAAGTAATACGACCTTTTTTCAAATCGTATGGAGTCATTTCAACGGTAACTTTATCACCTGTTAAAATACGAATATAATTTTTACGCATCTTACCAGAAATATGAGCGGTCACAATGTGTCCATTTTCTAATTCAACACGAAACATCGTATTTGGTAAGGTTTCTAAAATCGTACCCTGCATTTCGATGCAATCTTCTTTAGCCATTTAATTCCTCTTTGATTGACTTTATAAAATAATAAAACTCCGTTATTATACTCTCTAAAGAGTGAATTTCAATCATTATAAAACAACAATTAAACTTAAAACCAAAATACGGGCTATTATGCAAAATATTATCTTTATTTATTCAAAAAACTTAAGCGCTAAAGCTATAAAACAATTTGAACAACAAGCTAATTTAAGACTACTTAAACAATGTGAGTATTTAGAATATAAAATTGCATTTTTTAATGCAAACCTTACCGCTTCCTCACAACAACTTGCGACACAAATTAAATGTGATATTAGTTCACTAGATATTACACCAACTTTAGCACAACAAGGATTACTGGTAATGGATATGGATTCCACTGCCATCAAAATAGAATGTATCGATGAAATTGCCAAACTGGCTGGTACAGGGGAATTAGTCTCTTCAATTACCGCAAGTGCAATGCGAGGCGAGTTAGATTTTGAACAAAGTTTACGTCAAAGGGTGGCTACATTAGAAAATGCGTCAGAAGAAATTTTGCAAAAAGTTCGCCAAATGTTACCGCTTATGGATGGTTTTGAAACCCTGATCAGCACATTAAAACAAGCTCATTGGAAAATCGCTATTGCCTCTGGGGGCTTTGATTATTTTGCGGATTACTTAAAACAGAAATACCAGCTTGATGATGCCGTTTCTAATCAGCTTGAAATACAAAATGGAAAATTAACAGGTAAAGTATTAGGTAAAGTGGTGGATGCTCAATATAAAGCAGAAACCCTACAACGTCTTGCACAAGAATTTAATATTCCACCAACTCAATGGACTGCAGTAGGTGATGGTGCAAATGATTTACCAATGCTCAACACTGCCAGTTTAGGTATTGCATTACACGCTAAACCAAAGGTTCAAGAACAGGCACAATTTGTGGTAAACTTTGGGGACTTAACCGCCATTGCATTATTATTAAATGCAAAGCACTTATTTAATCAATCATCTTTATAAATGGAAGGAAAATAAAATGCCATCTTTTGATATTGTATCTGAAATTACTATGCACGAAGTACGTAACGCTGTAGAAAATGCCAATCGTGAATTAACTAACCGTTGGGATTTTCGTAATGTTACTGCGACGATTGAACTCAATGAAGGGAAAGAGAGTATTAAAGTGACCACTGAATCAGATTTCCAAGTAGAACAGTTACTTGATATTTTACGCAATGCAATGATTAAACGTAACATTGAACCTTCATCATTAGAAATTCCTGATGACTATGAACACAGCGGCAAAATGTACAGCAAGGAAGTCACTCTGAAGCAAGGGATTGAAAAGGAAATGGCGAAAAAAATTATTAAATTAATTAAAGACGCAAAATTAAAAGTGCAAACCCAAATACAGGGTGAACAAGTTCGAGTGACAGGGAAATCCCGTGATGATTTACAAAAAGCGATTCAACTTGTAAAAGGTGCCGAGTTAGGACAACCTTTTCAGTTTGAGAATTTTAGAGATTAAGTCATTTTTAACAAGCTATCTGGTTAATATTTTTAGTCAGATAGCTACAACATAATGAAACTAAGACTTTCAAATACATCAAAGCCCTCTCCTCAATATCAACTTTCAGATAATAAAAACTGCCATATTGTGCAAAATCTTCAGAATTTTATTTGTTTGGTTTACCGTACGTAATAGAAATTGACGTTCTTCCCTTTATTTTACTTTGTAATGCTATTTGGCATTGTTTTAAACGTTTTACAATTACATTTGTTACATTATTAGCATAAATAATAGCATCCTCATTGATAAGGGGATAATGTTCATCAAACAGTACTGCACGTAATAATCTTTCTGCGTGCATTCCTTCTCGACAATAGAGTTGAACACCTTGGTATTTTTCTTCAAATAATGTGCCTATCATTGCTGTTTTTTCAAATGCAATACCTAATGCACCGTCTTCACCACCTAAGCGTTTAAATAATTCATCTTGAGGGAAACCACCACAAGCCAATAAAGTATTTCGACTAAAAATTGTATTTCCTGCACCAGTCATTTGTAACGTTTCCCAAGCTATTGGAAAATTAGGATGTTCTGAAAATAAAGGAGATAAATTAATAGGTATAAATTTTAATCGAATTAAGCTCAACTCTGGTAAATGATGAAATACCTCTGCGATAGAGTCTAATGCTCCTTTCTGATAAGCATCATCAGCATCTAAAAAGGCAACTAACTCTGCTTGGCTATGCAATGTCCCCCAATTTCTAGCACAAGCTACACCGCTATTCTCTGGCATTTTTAAGGTAATAATGTGGGAATGCTCTGCTTTTAGTCTTTGCATTATTTGCCAAGTATTATCTGTTGAACCATCATCAACTAAAATAATATGCTGATAATTATTTTGTTGTAAACAGCTAGTAACAGCTCTTTCCAATGTACCACTTGCTTGATAGCAAGGTATAACAATATCTAACGTAGGAAAAAAAGAAGTCTTCATTATGATCAATTGTTGAAAAAATAGTCTTATACATTATAACTAACAAAATACCATTTATCTAATTGATTATTAAATACGCTCTAAGTATAACAAAAAAGAGGTTTTAATAAAAAATCCCCAAACTAGATTGTTTGGGGATTTTATTTATTTCAACTTACTTCGTACTATTTAATTACATAGATTGTGTAAATGTACGAGTAATAACGTCTTGTTGTTGCTCTTTAGTTAAAGAGTTAAAACGTACAGCATAACCTGATACACGAATCGTTAATTGTGGGTATTTTTCAGGATTTTCCATTGCATCTAATAACATTTCACGGTTCATTACGTTTACGTTTAAGTGCTGACCACCTTCAACACTAGCTTCGTGGTGGAAGTAACCGTCCATTAGACCTGCAAGATTACGTTTTTGTGAATCATCATCTTTACCTAACGCATTTGGTACGATAGAGAATGTGTATGAAATACCGTCTTTCGCATAAGCAAATGGTAATTTTGCCACAGAGGTTAATGATGCCACTGCACCTTTTTGATCACGTCCATGCATTGGGTTAGCACCTGGGCCAAATGGTGCACCAGAACGACGACCATCTGGGGTATTACCAGTTTTCTTACCATAAACCACGTTAGATGTGATCGTTAATACTGACTGAGTTGGTACAGCATTACGATAAGTTTTAAGTTTTTGAATTTTCTTCATAAAACGTTCAACTAAGTCACAAGCAAAGTCATCTACACGTGAATCGTTGTTACCAAATTGTGGGTATTCACCTTCGATTTCAAAGTCTACTGCGATACCGTCTTCATCACGAATTGGTTTAACTTTTGCGTATTTGATTGCTGAAAGCGAGTCAGCCGCCACTGAAAGTCCTGCAATACCACACGCCATTGTACGATATACATCACGATCGTGTAATGCCATTAAAGACGCTTCATAGCTGTATTTATCATGCATATAGTGAATGATGTTTAATGCAGTGACGTATTGTTTTGCTAACCAATCCATAAACTCATCCATACGGTTCATTACTTCATCAAAGTCTAATACATCAGAAGTAATGCGTTCAAATTTAGGACCAACTTGCATTTTTGATTTTTCATCAATACCACCATTGATTGCATAAAGCATTGTTTTCGCTAAGTTTGCACGTGCGCCAAAGAATTGCATTTGTTTACCTACAACCATTGGACTTACACAACACGCAATCGCATAGTCATCACTGTTAAAGTCTGAACGCATTAAATCATCATTTTCATATTGAACTGAAGAAGTATCGATTGACACTTTTGCACAATACTCTTTAAATGCTTTTGGTAATTTTTCAGACCAAAGAATAGTTAAGTTTGGCTCTGGTGATGGACCCATTGTGTATAAAGTATGTAACATACGGAAGCTGTTTTTCGTTACTAATGTACGACCGTCTAAGCCCATACCAGCGAAAGTTTCTGTTGCCCACATTGGGTCACCAGAGAATAATTGATCATATTCAGGTGTACGTAAGAAACGAACCATACGTAATTTCATTACTAAGTGATCCATTAACTCTTGAGCTTGTTGTTCTGTAATAATACCTGCTTTTAAATCACGTTCGATATAAATATCTAAGAATGTTGAAGTACGACCGAATGACATTGCCGCACCATTTTGTGATTTAACCGCCGCAAGATAACCGAAGTATAACCATTGGATTGCTTCTTTTGCGGTTTTAGCTGGACCTGAAATATCGTAGCCATAAGTTGCAGCCATTTGTTTAATTTGTGCTAATGCTTTATGCTGATCAGCAATTTCTTCACGTAAACGGATAGTTGCTTCTAAATCTTCACCACTTTCTAAGCGCTCTTGTAATGAAGTAAATTGTGCAAATTTATCCGCCATTAAGAAATCAATACCATATAATGCAACACGACGGTAGTCACCGATAATACGACCACGACCGTAAGCATCTGGAAGACCAGTAATTACACCTGATTTACGACAACGTAGAATATCTGGAGTATAAACATCAAATACCCCTTGATTGTGAGTTTTACGGTATTCAGTAAAGATTTTTTTCACTTGTGGATCTAATTCACGACCATAAACTTTACAAGATCCTTCTACCATTTTAATTCCACCGAATGGAATAATGGCACGTTTTAATGGAGCATCCGTTTGTAAACCTACGATTTGCTCTAAATCTTTCTCAATATAACCTGCTGGGTGTGAAGTAATAGTTGAAGGAATATCAGTATCAAAATCAAGAGGTTCGTGAGTACGGTTCTCTTCTTTGATGCCTTCCATTACTTTTGCCCATAGCGTTGTTGTTGCTTCTGTTGCATCCGCTAAGAAAGATTCATCACCTTCATAAGGTGTATAGTTTTTTTGAATAAAATCACGCACATTTACGTTTTCTTGCCACTCACCAGCCGCAAAACCTTGCCACGCTTGTTGTTGAGTTTCTGTAATCTGAGCCATTGTTAAAATCCTCTCTATTAAAGATAAGTTAAAATTGAAGCGGTTACATTTTATAAAAAATTTGCAAAATTTGTTCTAAATCTACCCGCTTATTAATTTGAAATTTAGTGTTTTCGAATATATAAAAACCATTGAACCAAACCGATAAAGAATGATCCGCCTACAATATTTCCTAATGTTACTGGAATAAGGTTGCTATTAATAAAATGTCCAATTGTTAAATCTGCAAATTGTGCAGGATCAATACTAATTGCACTCCAAAATTCAGGGCTTGCACAGTGTTGAATTAAAATTCCCATTGGAACCATAAACATATTTGCCACACAGTGTTCAAAACCAGATGCAACAAACATCGCGATAGGTAAAATTAAGATAAGAGTACGGTCAGTTAAACTTTTACCTGCATAGGACATCCATACTCCTGCACACACCATCACATTACACATAATACCAAGACTAAACGCCTCTACCCAAGTATGATGTAATTTATGCTGTGAGACTTTTAAAATAGTTAATCCCCATTGCCCGTGATCTGCCATATATTGTCCTGCAAACCACATCAACGCAACAATCACGAGTCCACCAACAAAGTTACCAAAATAAACAACACCCCAGTTTTTAAGCATTTGAGTAAGGGAAATTTTGCCGCTGGCTTTGGCAATAATAGTCAGTGTAGTGGACGTAAAAAGATCGGTACCAAACACCACAACAAGCATCAAACCAAGAGAGAATACTATACCGCCAATAAGGTTAGCAATTCCCCACGGCATATTGCCCGCACCTGTTTTCACTGTAGTATAAAACACAAAAGCAATTGCAATAAAAGCCCCTGCTAATATTGCAGAAATAAAAGCATATAACGGTTTTTTTAATGCTTTATACACTGCACCATCTTGTGCAATTTTTGCCATTTCTGTAGGAGAGTTCATCATCATAATTCAACTAAAATTTGAAAGTTTATAAGATTTGTTGAATTATAATACTTTACTATCATTGATTCAAAATGAATTTAAGAAACGAGAAAGGATATTAACTAAATAGGGCTATGTATGTTAATGTTTTGTTAAAAAACACATTTTGACTCATTCTTTTTTAACAAAAATAACGTTTTATAAGGTCACAACAACTTTTATTGCCAAAGATTTGCAAATTCTTCTTTTTAAAGGGAGTGAAGCTGATCATCATTTATGGTGAATCCGCTACTTTTCTTAAAAAAATAAACTCACTCATCAAACAGATAACCAACAAGTTAAAGTGTGATTTTGGTAAAAAAGTGACAACATCGTATCGCTTAGTCTATTTGGTTTGCTGTTCACTCTGTTCAGTTGGGAAGTACAAAGCCCCTTTTACACCGCAAGCGGTTAAGCTAACGACGGCTAGCATTGCAATAACGATCCATTTTTTCATAAACGGCTTAATTTTTTCAAAAAATAATGGAGGATTCTACCCAAAATATGCCATAATTTCTATTATTATTTAGCTAAAGTGGGAAATTTTAATGACTCAAACAAAAATTGGTGTTTTATTAGTAAATTTAGGCACACCAGATGCGCCAACCGTTTCTGCAATGAAACGTTATTTACAACAATTTTTAAGTGACCCACGAGTGATAGATCTACCAAGATTACAATGGCTAGCTATTTTAAATGGTATTGTGATACCAAGAAGATCCCCTAAAATTGCAAAACTGTATCAAGAGATATGGACAGATCAAGGTTCTCCTCTTTTAGCGATTTCCTATCAGCAACAACAAAAAATTCAAGACTACTTTATATCACAAAATCAAAATGTGATTGTAGAATTGGCAATGACCTATGGTAATCCATCCATAAAAAATGCAGTGAATAATTTACTTCAACAAAATATAAAAAAACTTATCGTACTTCCTCTTTATCCACAGTACAGTAGCACAACGACCGCTCCTGTCTTTGATGCTTTCGCACAGGCGTTAAAGGTGCACAAAAAGATCGTCCCTTTTGAATTTATTCATAGTTATCACGATCATCCTTTATATATAGAAGCATTGGTCAATTCTATTCAATTAGATGAGAAAGAGCACTTACTTTTTTCTTTTCACGGCATTCCCAAACGTTATGAACTTGAGGGAGATTTTTACCCTCAACACTGTCAAGAGACCACATCTTTAGTTGCATCAAAGTTAAATTTAACCCAAGCTCAATTTTCACTGGCTTTTCAATCTCGTTTTGGGAAAGAAGAGTGGTTAAAACCTTACACGGATAAAGTGTTAAGCCTCTATCCTAAACAAGGCATCAAAAATATTGCAATAATTTGTCCAGGGTTTTCATCTGATTGCCTCGAAACCTTAGAGGAAATTACAAATGAAAATCGAGACATTTTTTGCAAAAATGGAGGAGAATCATACCGCTATATTCCTGCTCTAAACGCTAATGATGACCATATTAAACTCCTTGTGGCGCTCATCAACGCTAAAATTTAAGTCTTCTTCATTCCTTTACCCAGACTGTCTCTACTCCTCCTACCAGTTGTCTAAATATTATTCACTCTTTTTTTCAATAGGATAATATCAGTTTTGCGATCCAGATCGAAAAACTTCCTTAAAACACTGATCCCTACTCCCCTTTCATTTTATAGTACTGCTTTGAAAGTACATTTAACTTTCATCGCTAATATTTATTTTTTAAACGTACTACAGGAGTTAATAGTGAATAAAGTTCAAAATAACACTATAAAAATTAGAGGTTTTTTAAAACCTTTTGTGGGTTCACTAATAGTCAAAACCTATTTTTCATACTACGGTTTATTTAAAGATGACACAATGTTTGGATTATATAAAAATAACCAGTTTTTTCTTAAAATTCCCAATAATTTCAGTAAAAAAGATAACCTTTCTAACTTCCTTGATCTGCGTTCAGTCTTAATGGGAGATTTTTATTTATTTCCTGAAGACAAATGGGAGCAACTTTCCCAAAAGAATAATTGGTTACTCACTTTAGTAGAAGAACTCAATCTTGCCAAACAGAATGCTGTAGAACCAAAACTCATCCGTCATCTGCCTAATATGAATATTAACCTAGAACGGTTATTATATAGAAATGGAGTGAAAACAGTGCATCAATTATACAAGTTAGGTGCTGTGAAAGTTTTTGTTAGGCTGATAGAAAAAGGGATAGATGTCGCAGAAACGCTATTGTTCAAATTATACGGTGCATTAAACAATCAACTTGTATATACCTTAGATCATAAACAAAAAGCAACCTTATTGAAAAAAGCAGATTCTGAATTATATGATGTCGGTTTACGTAAACGTTTCACCATATAGACTTTTCGCACTATCACGATATTCTACAAACCAAGCATATCGTGATAGTAAAACGAGCAATATATTAAGAATGAGACAACCAGTTTTCGATCGCCTGTCTAATATCATTAGAAACACTCTCTAAATCTTGTTCTGCATTGATTTTGATTGCTTTAGGATTTTGCGCTACTAGGGCTAAATAGCGTTCTCTGGTGCGATGAAAAAAGTCAATATGCTGCTGTTCTATCCTATCTAATTCTCCTCGCCCTTTCGCTCGCTCCAACCCTACTTTAGGATCTAAATCTAAATAAAGGGTTAGAGCAGGTTCAAAATCACCTAAAATTGCTGTTTTGATTTGATCTAGCAACACCTCACTTAAACCACGTCCACCACCTTGATAAGCTTGTGTCGACATATTATGACGATCACCTATTACCCATACGCCTTTCTCTAAAGCGGGTTGAATAATAGTTTCCACTAACTGCGTTCTTGACGCATAAAGCATCAATAATTCTGCCTTATCCGTTGTATGCTCACCATCCACGCCTTTTTTCCAAAGGGTACGTAATGCTTCTGCAATAGGTGTACCACCAGGTTCACGAGTCGTAATAAAGTCAATATGGTGTGCGTGTAATATCTCCATCACAATATTTTGGGCATTACTTTTTCCTGCCCCTTCTAATCCCTCTATAACAATAAATTTTCCTTTCGCTTTCATTTATTTTCCTTTTTGTGATCTGAGCCATTTTACATATTTTCTTACAGCTCGATTATGTTCTTTAAGAGTACGACTAAACTTATGCCCACCACTTCCATCTGCAACAAAATATAAATAAGGGGTATTATCAGGATGAGCCACTGCATTAATTGCTGATTCACTTGGCATTGCAATAGGTGTTGGAGGCAAACCATCTATGACATAGGTATTATAAGCCGTTGCCTGACGTAAATCTTTCTTACGAATATTACCTTGATATTTATCTCCCATTCCATAAATCACTGTGGGATCCGTTTGTAATTTCATTTTTAAACGTAATCTATTGATAAACACAGACGCCACTTGAGGACGCTCAGCTGCTTTTCCTGTCTCTTTTTCAACAATAGAAGCCAATATTAACATTTCATAAGGAGAACGAAGGGGCAACTTTTTATCTCTACTTTGCCACGCCTGCTCTAAAATTTGCTGCTGTTGTTGATAAATACGTTTTAAAAGTGCAAGATCCGTAGAATGAGGAGCATAATGATAAGTATTAGGTGCAAACCACCCTTCCAATTTTTGATGAGGAATCCCTAATAATTTCGCAATCTCTGCTTCTGATTTATCTTTTAGAGTGTGAGATAAATAAGGCGCTTGCTCAATTTTTTGTCGCCACACTTGAAAGCTTTTCCCTTCAATCAAACTTAAACTCAACTGTATTTCTGCACCATTATTAAGATGTACCAATAAATCTGTTAATGTATTGATATTTTTTAAGCTATATACCCCTGCTTTAAAATACTTAAATTTAGGATTAAAACGAATAATATAAGGTAATAGTGGTGATGACTCTACAACGCCGTTTTGAATAAGTGCAGAGGATAGCTGTTTACTCGTCATTCCTTTTTTAACGACAAATAACGGTTCTGTTTTGTTAATTGGAGCACCAATCACTTGGAAATAATGATAAGTTCCAGCACACAATGTCAATATTACTAACAGAAGAATAAAACACAATTTTTTAAACATAATGAAAATTAACTAATAATGAAATTACAGTCACTATACCAAAAATTACAACTTTGATCATTTTTTATAAATTTGGAAGAATGTATTAGAAAAATAAATGGTGGGGCATGAAGGATTCGAACCTTCGACAAACGGATTAAAAGTCCGCTGCTCTACCAACTGAGCTAATGCCCCAAAAGGGAATGTAAATGGTGGGTCATGAAGGATTCGAACCTTCGACCAATGGATTAAAAGTCCACTGCTCTACCAACTGAGCTAATGACCCATCAAAAAAGTTGCAGTAAAGTGGTGGGGCATGAAGGATTCGAACCTTCGACAAACGGATTAAAAGTCCGCTGCTCTACCAACTGAGCTAATGCCCCATCGATACTCAACGAGGGAGTATCATACTGATTTTATAAATCTAATCAACCTTTTTTTTACAAAATTAGTGGAATTTTCCATTAAGTGGATAGTTTCCACTCGATTTTGCAAATTTTTTCCATAATCTTACCACTTGTTTTGTTATTTTCCTTACTTATGCAATAGCCCAAAGCGCACCTAAATTGCTGTACAAAAATTGATTTAATGCTAATAAAATAAAGGCTAATACCATTACAGAAAAATCAAGCATTCCTGTTTTTGGAAGAAAACGACGAATCAATCCTAAAACTGGTTCGGTAATTTGCGCCACAGTATAATCTAATGGATGGTTACCTTGCGAAATCCAGCTCATTAATGCTCTAATTAGCGTCGTAAAAAATAGAATCTGTCCAAATATTTTTATCGCACTTAACACACCAATCAGCACAGCTGTTGTGAACAAGCCCGTCATAAAAAAATAAAATACCGCACTAATAACGATTGCAATCAAAATCGCTGCTATATTGATATTACGTACATTTGGAATAACTTTACTCACAGGATTGACTAAAGGTTGAGTAAGTCGAATAAGCGATTGTGAAATAGGTAAACGAGGATCTACTCGACAAAACTCGAACCAAGTCCGTAAAATTAAAACAAAACTAAAAAAACTCACCACAATTTGTAAAAGAGACATAATTATTTGCATAAAAATTAACCTGTTCATTAATAACTAAAAGAATGTCACAAGGGTGTCATAAGTTACTACTTTTGTAAATAGTATTAAATTTATTATCCTGTATTTTTCCACAAAGAACACCCCTGCCTCTTCTCTTGAAGCGGTACGATCATCATAAAAATTTACTCATTTTATCTTACATTTTTTATCTGTTATCTTTTTTCTTTGTTATACTGTTGACATAAACTCCTTAACCAATACAACGCCCAATGCCATTTACCTTTTCACACCCTGCCATTGTTTTACCGTTAAAACCTATTTTTGGTAAATGGGTCTCACTCACCGCATTAATTATTGGGAGCTTAACACCTGACTTTGAGTATTTTCTGAGAATGCGAATGTACAGTGAATACAGCCATACTTTACTTGGTGCCCTTTGGTTTAATTTACCTCTAGGTATAATTTTATTTATTATTTTTCACCGTATTATAAAAAAACCTTTATTAGAAAACTCCCCTCGATTTATTCAATATCGATTGTCACAGTTTAAAAATGAGGATGGATTGTTATATTTAAAAAATCATTGGATTATAGTCAGTATCTCTATTGTCATTGGTGCTTATTCACATATATTATGGGATTCATTTACACATCAATATGCATTTTTTGTACATTACTTCGCATTAGACCAAATGCTAGGACATTCAAATATACCTATTTTCAAATTCCTACAACACCTTAGTACCATTAGCGGAGCGTTGTTTATGTTGTGTTATTTATTAATGATGAAAGTCACGAAATCATCATATACCCAGCCATCTTTAGAATTTTGGTTTGCCTTTATTATATTGACTATCGGCATATTAGGAATACGATTAATGTTTATGCAAAATTTAATGCAATATGGACATATTATCGTCAATGTAATCTCCTCAGGAATAATCGCATTAACCTTAGTTTGCCTAAAAAGTTTAAAGAAAAAAGATACGCAATAATTTGATCTTTTAAAATGAAGCGGTAAGATGTTAGTAAATATTTACAACATTTTACACTTTAAAGTGTCTAATCATTTATTATATTTTTAGCTTAGGAATCATATCAATATTATGAAACGTGCAACCCTGTTAACCCTATTTGCAGTCTCCTTGCTTTCTGCTTGTAGTTCAATTAAATACCAACCCATTGAAACCATCAAACAAGTGGACATCAATAGTGGTTATCGTGTTTATGATGTATTATCAAAAAATAAGACACGTAAAAATCTGATTATTTTAATGTTCTCAGGTGGCGGAAATCGGGCGGCTTCATTGGGTTATGGCGTCTTAGAACAATTTGCAAAAACCCCAATACATCCTACCGCTAAAGGTGATACTTTATTGGAAAATATTGATCTCGTCTATGGTGTATCTGGTGGTGCCGTACTGGCTAGCTACTTTGCATTAGAAGGCAAAGATGTTATTCCAAAGTTTGAAAATAAATTTCTAAGTCGTAATTTCCAAAAGGAAATTGTAAATCGTGTTTTCTCATTTTCAAATATGTGGCGCCTAAGCTCTCCTCAATTTGGACGTGGTGATTTACTTAAGGAACAATTAAATTTAGCCCTTTTCAAAGGCAAAACCTTTAATGATTTACTGCATTATCGTAAAGGTCCTTTTGCCGTTATTAGTGCTACAGATATGAATATAGGACAACGTATTAACTTTACACAAGAAGACTTCGATCATTTGTGTTTAAATTTAGAAAAAGTGGAAATTGCCAAAGCAGTTGCGGCATCCAGTTCTGTTCCTTTAATCTTTACACCTTTAACTTTTAACAATAACGGCGGTAATTGCCACTATAATCCCTCTGCTCAGTTGGTTAATTTTGGCGGCCACTTAAAAAATAAATCGATATTAAAATCTAAAATAGATCCTTATAAAAATAGTCAACAAAGACCTTTTATTCATCTTGTAGATGGTGGACTGACGGATAATTTAGGTTTACGTAGCTTACTGGATCTTTATGATTTATTAGGTGAAAAAGGGATTGAATACCGTTTAAAACAAACCCATTTAAAAAATATCATTGTCATTAATATCAATGCTCAAAATCAGATATCAAATGAAGTAGATAAATCTGCTGATATACCCAGTACTGTTGATATTGTGAACTCAGTCATTAAAGTGCCTATTGATAACAATAGCCACAATACGCTATTAAGTTTTAGAAATATGATCGATGAATGGAATAAAAAATCCAAAAACACCATCAAAATTCATTTTGCAAGTTTGAATTTAAAAGATCTGCCACCTTCTCAATTAAGGGATGATGTATTAAATATCAGTACCTCGCTCTATTTACCCACAGCAGAGGTCAATAATTTAAAAAAAGCGGCAACAATTTTACTGAATCAATCTGCTGAATATCAGCAAATATTAACACTATTACAGCATTAATAGCGGTCACTTTATACTAACTATTTGCAATAATGACTGCTCGCTTAGGTGCAGGATAGCCTTCAATCGTTTTGGAATGATCTTGAGGATCTAAAAAATCCTTGAGAGACTCAGTTTCAATCCATTCTGTACGACGTTGTTCCTCAATAGTCGTCATAGCCTCATCAACACAGCGTATATTTTTAAATCCTGCCTTTTCTAACCAACTAATCAAGGCTGGTACAGAAGGGATAAAATAGACATTTCGCATTTTGGCGTAGCGATCACTCGGTACCAGTACATCGTTTACACCACCATCAATCACTAAGGTTTCAAGTACTAACTCGCCCCCTTTACGTAACTGGTTTTTAAGCTGCAAAAAATGGTCAAAAGGTGATTTGCGATGATAAAGCACTCCCATTGAAAATACCGTATCAAAAGCTTTCAGTGGTTGCATTTCTTCAATTCCCATCGGAATCAAATGAGCCTGACGGTTATTATTTAATAGCTTACGCACTGCTTCAAATTGGCATAAAAATAAGTCTGTTGGATCGATCCCGACTACCAATTTTGCCCCTTCGCCAACCATTCGCCACATATGATAGCCACTGCCACAGCCAACATCTAAAATAGTACGATTTTGCAATGGTGATAAATGAGGCAAGACTCGATCCCATTTAAAATCTGAACGCCATTCACAATCGATATGTACATCATATAAATGATAAGGACCTTTTCGCCACGGTTTGAGTAATTTTAAATTATGGATAAAACGCTGTTTTTCCCCTTGTGATAAAAAAGGTTCACTTTCAATGGCTTCCACTTTATCCTTTAAATTGATTGAAGCGGTTTTTACAGGTAAATGTTTAAGAGCATTTTCCCATTTATCAAAATCACCGTGTGCTTGGGTTTGCCACTGCTTCATTTGTAAAGGTAAAGTTTCTAACCAGTGAGCAAGAGAACTGGTTGCTAATTGTTGGTAAAAAGGACGGAAATCTATCATTTATATTACACACATAAATATTGTAGAGACGTAACATAATGCTACGTCTCTACGGGGTTAATATTGCAAAAAATTGAACAAATGTGACCGCTTATTTTACGGTTACACGTGCGAATTTACGTTTACCCACTTGGTAAACAGCCGTTGTGCCAGTTTGAATGGTTAAGCGAGGATCTTCCACTTTCTCGCCATCAATTCGCACACCGCCACCTTTTACAGAACGCATTGCTTCTGAAGTGGATGGTGATAATCCCGCCTCTTTCAATAATGAAGCTAATCCCATTTCGCCTTCAAAGGTAAATTCAGGCATTTCATCAGGCATTGCTCCTTTTTGGAAACGGTTGATAAACTCTTGTTCCGCCGCATCAGCGTCAGCGTCTGAATGGAAACGAGCAATAATTTCTTTGGCTAACAGAATTTTTACATCACGAGGATTGCGACCAGCGGTCACTTCCTCTTTAAATTTTGCAATTTCGTCTAATGAACGGAATGAAAGTAAGTCGTACCAACGCCACATCAACTCATCAGAAATTGACATCACTTTACCAAACATCTCGCTTGGCGTGTCAGAAACACCGATGTAGTTACCTAATGATTTAGACATTTTTTTCTCGCCGTCTAAGCCTTCAAGCAACGGTAACGTCATTGCAACCTGAGGTTTTTGACCATATGATTTTTGTAATTCACGTCCTACTAATAAATTGAAAGTTTGATCTGTTCCACCTAATTCCACGTCTGCTTCTAAAGCTATTGAATCATAACCTGTTAATAATGGGTACATAAATTCGTGAATAGCAATTGAGAGGTTATTTGTGATACGTTTTTTGAAATCATCACGTTCTAACATACGAGCAACGGTATAGTTAGACGCAAGGCGAATCATTCCTTCTGTTCCTAATTGATTTAACCAATCTGAGTTAAACACCACTTTGGTTTTTTGTGGATCTAAAATTTTAAAAATTTGAGATTTATAGGTTTCCGCATTGCGTAACACATCTTCTTTGGTTAAAGGTGGACGAGTTGTATTTTTACCTGATGGATCGCCAACCATACCCGTGAAATCCCCAATTAAGAAATACACTTCGTGACCTAACTGCTGAAATTGACGTAATTTATTTAACACGACCGTATGCCCTAAATGGATATCTGGTGCGGTTGGATCAGCCCCCAATTTAATGCGTAATGGACGATTTTCTTTTAATTTTTCAATTAAATCATTTTCGGAGTAGATATCTTCTACACCACGTTTTAATTCTGCTAATTGAGTTTCAATAGATAGGGACATTCTCTTTCCTTAATAGTACGAATAAAATATGGAATTAGAGTATCATAATGAGAATTTAAAAAAAAGTGAAAAAAAAGCACCTTATTTTGTGGGGGGAATAAGGTGCAAAAGAGTTGGAGTGATTACCTATTATTTTTTTAAGTGGTTTAATGATAACAATTATCATTTATAAGGCAATGTAATTTACAATCCTTTACAATTAATCTTTTTTAAGGCAAGAATATTGTAATAAAAAAAGGCGCTAATGCCGTTAATAAAAAACCACTTACCAAAGCCAAAGGTATGTGCTTTGATGAACACGTTTGCTTAACAATTGGCAAGGTTGAATCTAAAGCCGTTGCCGCCGCAGCCCCAATACCCACCTTAGGATATTTTTCACCAACTGCATACAGAACGACAATTGCAAACAACTCACGGAATAAATCTGTCAATAATGCCATTGTGCCATATTGATGTCCGTAAGCCTCACCCACAAGTACACTCGATAACGTAAACCAACCAAATCCAGTTGAAAGTGCAAAGGAGGTTGATAACGCTTCATTCGTTAACCAAGCGGCTGGCAATGCCCCCAGTAATGAACCAATCACAACAATAAAAGGTACAATCAAAATTTCACGAGAAAACCACTCTCTGCTTAACTGCACCTGAGTAAAATCAACCCCTACCAATAAAATTAATAGCAATAATAAATCGCCACTACTAAATAAACGAAGTGCATAGCCCATCTTATTTTGTAATACAAAAAGTATCGCACCAAAGAAAACCATTGATAACGCAATACTCGATTCTTTTATGGCAGGTAATGCCGCTCTCCAATCTAGCTTTTTATGTTGACTCACTATCTTTGGGGCTTTCGGTCTCAATATCACAAATAAAAGAAACATTGGAATCAAGGTTGTTAAACTAGAAAAAACAATAGCACCTGTCAAAACCTTTCCAATCGCTTTTGCAGAGAAAATAATCTCACCAAATTCAAAACCGAGTAGAAAAAGCATACCCCAAACCAACGGAGCAATACCTTTTATTAATTTATTATTAATCGAATTGGGAAGGACTTTCCCCAATAAGTAACCAACAACTAAAGCGCCTAAAATAGGCAATAACGCCAATAATATATTCATATTTGTATCTCTCTTAAAATGAGTCTCTGCAAAACAAGTATAACAAGTATTGTATAGGATAGAATAAAAAGCAATCTATTGTGAATAAAAAACATTGCCTACCGCTCAAATAAACGAGATTATTTCAATCACAAAAATCTGGATTTTCATTACTATCCGAGTTACGATCACTACCATTAAATACAAATAGGGAGAATAATTCTATGATGCAAAACAACCATTTTATTGGACTAGGTGTCGCAGGTAATTTTGCGGGTCATTTGGAGCAAGCGGGTGAAGCCACCGACTTTTTAAACGTCAAAACTGAAAATGCAATTCAACCTAAAGCGATTTTTCCTTTTTATGTTCCGAGTGCCACATTATCTCCAACGGAACAATTTCTTGCGACCTATCCCCTCTCAAGCGACAGTTTAACTTTTCCACACCTAACGGATGCGGATAATCTCCAAATTGAACCTGAAGTTGCCTTAATTTGTGATTTGGTTTACGTGAATAACAAAGTTGTAGACATTATTCCCTCTCACTTTGCTGCTTATAACGACTGCTCTATTCGTCGCCCAAATGCGCATAAAATTTGTGAAAAGAAAAATTGGGGAGCGAACTCAAAAGGGATTTCTCAAAATTGGATTAAACTGGATAAATTTAAACAAGGTAGCAATTTAGATAATTATAATATCGCCTGTTTTCATCAACGTGATGACGTACTAACGGAATATGGCATAGATAGCCCAACCATTGGCTACAGCTATTTTCATCAGCAGTTATTAGACTGGATAATAGATAGAATGAATAATCAGCCTGATGAAGATCCAATGAACAATATTGCAAATCTGTTAAAGCAAGCAAACTACCCAGCTCAGACCATTATTAGCATTGGAGCAACACGCTACACGGAATTTGGCGAAACACACTTTTTACAACCTAATGATAAAAGCATTGTTGTACTATATAACAGAACGAAATATAGCCACAATGATATGGTTAAAATGGTCGAAAATAAGCAATTTCCTGCTGATGTGTCTGCTTTGGTGCAAGTGGTGGTTTAATTTAAATATATATTCAAATAAGGAAAATAGATGCAAAAATATTCAGTAAACCAATATCTAATAGAAACTGTTTTATCATGGGTAAAATCAAATGAAATTGCAATCCCTGAAATCCAACGACCATTTGTTTGGAATAGTGCTAAAGTTAGAGATTTGATGGATAGCCTATATAAAGGTTATCCAATTGGCTACATTATTGCATGGAGAAACCCTAATATAAGATTAAAAGATGGTAGCTTAAGCGAGGGGAAGAAAGTATTAATTGATGGTCAACAAAGAATTACAGCATTAACTACAACTATACTCGATCAATATGTAATTAATAAAAATTATAACAAAGTAAAAATTAAAATATCTTTTAATCCTATTGAAGAACGATTTGAAGTACAAAACCCAGCAATTTTGAAAGATAAAACTTGGATACATGATATTTCCAAAGCCATAAACGGAGACTTATTTGAAATTGCAGACAAATATTTTGAACTCAATCCTGAAGTAGATAAAAAACAAGTTCAAAAAGCTTTTGCAAACCTTATTAATATTCCTAAAAAACAGATTGGTTTCATTGAACTTGCTCATGATTTAGATATCGAAACTGTGACAGAAATATTTATTCGTATAAATTCAAAAGGGGTTGTGTTAAGTCAAGCAGATTTTGCAATGAGTAAAATTGCAGCTGATACTGATCATGGGGGAAATGAATTAAGAAAAGCTATTGATTATTTCTGTCATTTAGCTATCAAACCAGAATTTTATCAACATATTGTGGACAATGACCCTAATTTCTACCGAACCAATTATTGTAAAAAAATGCAATGGTTAAAATCTGAAAATGAAGATTTATATAATCCTGATTATAATGATTTAATTAGAGTCGCATTTACATCACAATTTAATAGAGGAAGATTATCAGACTTGGTAAGTCTACTATCTGGTCGAAATTTTGAAACTCGTACTTTTGAATATAATATTGCTAAGACATCATTTGAAAGCCTAAAAACAGGTGTTGAAAATTTTATTAACGAAAATAACTTCAAACGTTTTTTAATGATTATAAAATCAGCTGGATTTATATCTCCAAAACTTATTCGATCACAAAACTCAATCAATTTTGCTTACATTCTTTATCTAAAATTAAAAGAATTACATATAAATTCAGCTGACATAGAGAGCTATGTAAAACGTTGGTTCGTGTATTCAATTTTAACAGGACGCTATTCTGGCTCTTCCGAAAGCTTATTTGACTTTGATATAAAACAAATCTCAGAAAAACCATTTCCACAAATTCTTAAAGAAAGAGAAGACGCTGACCTTTCTGACGCCTATTGGAATTCATCTTTACCTCAAAGTTTAAATACTTCCGTAGCAAGTAGCCCATATTTTAATGTATATTTAGCATCACAAGTAAAATTTAATGATAAAGGTTTTTTATCAAAAGATATTTCTGTTAATGAACTAATTTCTTTACGTGGGGATATTCATCATATTTTTCCAAAAGACTATTTAAAGAAAAATGGCATTAATAGTAGAGGAGAATATAACCAAATTGCAAATTATGCACTAACGCAATCAGAAATAAATGTAAAGATTGGAAACAAACCACCCAAAGAATATTTAACATTAATTGATAATAGTATTCAAATTAGTGGAGTTTCAACAGAAAAAGAATTATTAGAAAACTTAAAAACAAATTGTATTCCCCATGAAATTAGAGAGATGACAGCTGAAAATTTCAATGATTTCTTAATAAAAAGACGAAAATTAATGGCTAACAAGATTAAAGAATATTATTTTTCTTTATGATTATTTTTATACAAACAAGTGGGTAACTATGATGTACTGAACCGGTCAATCATGCCTAAAAGTATGACTGACTGATTTATTTATATGAACAAACATAGATATAAAAATAATATCAATGCCCACTCAACACCTTCGCTGGCTGTAATTTTGATGCTCTAATGGCAGGGTATAAGCTGGCAATTAGGCTTAAAATAATGGTTGCAAGCAACACCCAAACTATATCCAATAAATGTAACTCACTTGGTAAAAAGTTTATAAAATAAATACCGTCTGATAAAAAGTGTATCCCAACTAAGCTTTCTATCCCTTTGATAATACTCGTCAAATTAAGAGAAACAATACAGCCTAAAATTATCCCAGCAACCGCTCCTTTCATTCCTGAAATTAACCCATACCATAAGAAAATTTGTTGAATAAATCGATTATTCGCCCCTAAAGTACGCTGAATCGCAATATCGCCCTGTTTATCTTTTACCGTCATTACAAGGGTGGAAATAATATTAAAACACGCCACGCCGATCACTAATACCATTGCGATATACATAATAGTACGAATAAGATGGATATCGTTATACATATACCCAAATTTATCGATCCACGTTTGTTGATAAAGAGGCTGAGGGAATTGATGAAGTTGTGGTAGTCGTAACTTTTGAATATTAAAAGGGGCTTTAACAGAAAATTCAATACCAGAATATTGTTGTGGCTGATACCCTAAAAATTGTTGTGCAGTTTCAATAGGAAGCAGTGCATAGCTGTGATCGAGTTGCCCTTCCAAACGTAAAATTCCTGTTACGGTTAAATTAAAACGTTGCGGTTGCTTTAACTGAGTACCACCTTTTGTTTCAGGTAGCAACAAAGTAACATCATCACCTTTTTGAACCCCTAAACCACGAGCAATACCCGCACCCAAAATAAGCCCACCTTCTTTTTTAAAAGCTTGCCATTCAGACTGATCGATAAACTGATGTAACGCACTGGCTTTTTGTTGCTTTTCTGCTGAAATACCTTTGACCTGCACAATTTTCAGTTTTACACCCTTTTCAATAAGGGCTGTAAAGCTAACAAAAGGTAAGGTAGCGGTCACATTAGGATCATTTTTTACCAAATTTTCTAATTCATCGCCTTTCTCAATAGGTTGAAGTTGTCCATTTTGGTAAGACGTCAATTCTGCATGAGGAACAACAGATAAAACCCGTTGGTTTAGCTCTTTTTCAAAGCCATTCATTGCACTTAATCCAACAATCAACACCGCCACACCTAATGCAATACCAATACTAGAAAACAGCGCAATTAATGACACAAGACGATTTTTTTGTTGTGTGCGTTGATACCGCCAACTGATAAAAAAGGGCGTATTCATTATCCTTCCTCTTTCAGGATACCATCCTGCATACACAAACGGCGAGACAGTTTAGCAGCAAGATTAAGATCGTGAGTGACTAATAAAAAAGCAATATGCTGTTCTTCGTTTAACTGTTTAATAAGTTCAAAAATACTTTCCGTTGTTTTGCGATCTAAATTCCCCGTAGGCTCATCAGCGAGTACTAACGCAGGGTTATTAACTAACGCCCTTGCAATAGCAACCCTTTGACGCTCCCCTCCTGAAAGGGCGGATGGTCGATTATTTAAACGATGTGCAAGCCCCACTGCTTGTAACATCTTTTCAGCTCGATCCTTCGCTTCTGTTTTATTCTGCTTACCGATCAACATTGGCATCATTACATTTTCAATCGCACTAAAATCTGCCATTAAATGATGAAATTGATATACAAAACCTAAGTATTGGTTACGTAAGTGCGCCAATTTATTACTTGTTAATTTCTGCAAGGATTGCTGTTTGATAAACACTTCTCCCACACTTGGTTGGTCAAGACCGCCCAGTATATGCAATAAAGTACTTTTCCCTGAGCCTGAACTGCCTACAATGGCAACCAACTCTTCTGAATTCATTGAGAAAGAAATATTATTTAATACCTGTGTTTTTTGATTACCTTCTTGATAATCTTTGCTGATATTGTTACAGCGAAGTAGTTCTATTGTCATTGTTAAAATCTTTTTATGGAGAATTAGGCTTATTTTGCGGAATTTTGAACAAGATTACAAATAATAGCGGTCACTTTCTTTTAATTTTTTGCAAATTTTTGAAAGAAAGTGACCGCTTATACTGTTCATCGAATATATTAAAAATAAAATCTACTCTTCTGTACTCGCTTCTCCACAACTTACACAATAATTAAGCCCCTTGAACGTCAGTTGGTTACAAGAAATACAAGTTTCTTTTAACTGATTACCACAGTAAGAGCAATAATTCATAGTAATATAATCTACTTTATTGGAGCAATAAATACACTTATTTTTATTGAATGATTTAATCACATAGAGTGGATTTTTCTTGTCTTTCTTCGCGAGATTGACTCTATTTTGAACCTTAATTATCACAAAAGTAAGGATAACCACAAATAAAGCAATGAGAATATAATAAGCAACAAAAGGTATATTTAAACTGTATAACAATTCAATCAATTTCTGAAAGAAAGTGTGAGGGATAAGGCTCCACACCATTCTCATACTTTCAATAGTAAAAGGAATTAATGTCACAATAAATAAATTTTTAGTAATAATATATCTATTATAATTATTTCTATTGTTATTTACTTTCATTCTATAAGCAAAGAAGAGAAGTAACGGAAGTAAAAATAACACACTTATAACAGATTGTTTTATATAATAAAATTTTTTCTCACTTTCATAATCAGTAATAATTTCTTTAGTTGTAGTGACATAATTATATAACTCATTCACTCGTTTATTTTCTTTAAACATTTGTAAATGCGTTTGTAAAATATTGTCTGTCACCTCTTGCTCTTTTTTTAGCTTATCATACTTTACTTTGGCATTTTTTGTATTCAAATCTATTTCTAAAATACTGCCTTGTTGATTGGCTATTTTTTCAAAAAGAGCCGTATTATAGTTATCTCGAATATAACTTAATCTTTCTTCAATCTCATTCAGTATTCCCTTATTTTGTTTAATCTTTTGAACAATATCTAAAATAAGTTTATCTTCTGATATCTCTTTGAGATAAGTATTTATTTTTTTACATCTCGCATCTAATTCCGTTGCTTTAATATTTTCGTATTTATTATAATAATTATTTCTGTTGGAATGAGATAAATAGATATCAGACCTATAGTCTTGTACTTCTGTCGGATTTTTCACTAAATCTCGACACTCATAAGAATATTTTGTATAAGGATTATTAATCACTTCCGTTTGAAAGTTCATACCTAAATTAAGAGAAGCGAACACAAAAATATCTAAGATAAAAAGTAAAAAAATAGAAATTTTACTTAAGGGTGTGACTTTATTCTTTTCTTTAAAAGATAAGTAGTTTTTATAATTGTGTTTGATCTTAGTAAACATATCCCAATCCTTATTAAAAGATAATTATAGGAGTCTCAGTGTACCAAAAAATACAACAAAGCGGCCACTTTCTCCCAATTTTTTGCAAATTTTTGAAAGAAAGTGATCGCTTGTTTTACAGTAAATTAAAATGAGAACTAAATATTTATTGAAGCACGGTTGCTGAGCTTGTCGAAGCATAAGTGCGTCTTAAACGACAGCCCCTTCGACAAGATTAGGGAGCGATAATAATCATATATGGTAGTCTTATTCTATATTTAATTTACTATAGTATAAATATATCCCAGTAAGGTTTTTAAATTGAAAATCTAACTTATTTCCCACTATACAGATTGCCTAAATTTTGCAGATTTTTCAGTGATAAAAATATTTTTTGAGCGAAACGAGTTTATTATCACGAACAAAAATTTACAACCTATTGAATTATATTTATTTTTTGTAGGGGAGGATTTAATGAGCGTAAGCGAATGGAATATCCTCCCGTTAATATTCTTGAGTAAAGAACAGGAGCGATAACGGGCGGATATACGCAAACTACGTTTGCTAATGCCGCCCCTACGAAAATCCTTATAAATTAAACACTTAACAATTTATTCATTCGTTTAATAAATGAAGTTGGATCTTCTAATGTGCCTTGTTCTGCAAACAGGGCTTGCTCTAATAATAACTCAATCCATTCATTAAATTGCGTTTCGTCGGCAATGTCTGCAATATGTTTCACCATTTGATGGTCAGGATTTAGCTCAAAAGTATATTTTACTTCAGGAGCTTGTTGTCCCATTGCAGCAAATAATTTTGCCATTTGGGTACTCATTTCATCTGAAGTTGTAGAAACAACCGCAGGTGTATCTGTTAAGCGGTGCGTTAATACCACATCTTTTACACGATCGCCTAAGTAGGTTTTTGCTCTTTCTAAGAATGAACCAAACTCTTCTTGTTGGGCTTTTTGTTGTGCTTCGTCTTCTTTATCTGCTAAGTCGCCTAAGTCTAAATCAGATTTGGTAATGCTTTGTAATGGCTTGTCTTGGAACTCGGTTAAGTAGCTGATTAACCATTCATCAATGCGATCGGAAAGCAGTAACACTTCAATGCCTTTTTTGTTAAATAGCTCTAAGTGTGGGCTGTTTTTCGCCGCTTGGTAGCTGTCGGCAGTTAAGAAGTAAATCGCTTTTTGTCCTTCTTTCATTCGCTCGATATAGTCAGCAAGCGAGATATTTTGCACGCTGCTGTCTGAATGGGTTGAAGTGAAACGTAATAATTCCGCCACTTTTTCTTTATTTGCTTGATCTTCGCCCACGCCTTCTTTTAACACTAAACCAAATTCATTCCAGAATGTTTGATATTGCTCTTTATCGTCTTTCGCTAATTTTGAAAGCATTTGCAAGGTGCGTTTTGTTAAAGCATTACGCAATGCGGAGGTCGTTTTATTATCTTGTAAAATTTCACGAGACACGTTTAATGGTAAGTCGTTAGAATCCAGTAAACCACGCATAAAACGTAAGTAATTTGGCATAAAGACTTCGGCATCGTCCATAATAAAGACACGTTGTACATAAAGTTTTAAGCCGTGTTTTTGATCTCGTTGAAATAGGTCAAAAGGTGCTTTTGAAGGTACGTAAAGCAAGCTAGTATATTCTTGTTTTCCTTCCACTTTGTTGTGTGACCACGTTAAAGGCTCGGCAAAATCGTGGCTGATATGTTTGTAAAATTCTTTATATTCTTCATCAGAAACATCACTTTTTGCTCGTGCCCATAAGGCTTGGGCTTTGTTGATTTTTTCCCATTTTGTGCCTTTTTCATTGCCTTCATCGTCAAAATCTTTGGCTTGAATTTCAACAGGTAAACCGATGTGATCTGAATATTTACTGATAATGCTACGCAAACGCCACTCGTTTAAAAATTCTTTTTCTTCTTCACGTAGATGTAAAATGACTTCTGTTCCACGTGTTGCTTTTTCTAAATCTGCAACGGTGTAATCGCCTTCGCCCGCCGATTCCCAAATCACCCCTTGCTCAGCAGTTAAGCCTGCAGCACGAGTTTTTACGGTCACTTTATCTGCCACGATAAAGGCAGAATAGAACCCAACCCCAAATTGTCCGATAAGTTGGCTATCTTTGGCTTGGTCTGTGCCGAGTGAATTTAAAAATTCTTTAGTACCTGATTTTGCGATTGTCCCTAAGTGTTCGATCACTTGCTCACGGCTCATACCGATTCCGTTATCGCTGATTGTGATGGTATTTAAAGTTTCATCAACGCTAACACGCACACGCAATTCGCCGTCATTTTCATAAAGTGACGTATCTGAAAGGGCTTTGAAACGCAGTTTATCCGCTGCGTCCGAAGCGTTTGAAATTAACTCACGTAAAAATATTTCTTTATTTGAATAAAGTGAGTGAATCATTAATTGTAGTAGTTGTTTGACTTCTGACTGAAAGCCACGAGTTTCTTGATTAGTACTCATTGTTATCCTCTTAAATTGATATTTGAAAAATTTTGCAAAAAATTAAAATAATGTGACCGCTTGGGTATTAAGTAAATGGGGATTATAGTCATTGTTTCAAGGGTTTTTTTATAAATTTTATCAAAATATGATAGATTGTATTTTGCAATATTTTAATAAATTTAATAATTTAGGAATAAAAATAAAACAATAATTAGACAGACGTCACATTTTTGCAACAAACTCATTTTAATTTAAACTAATTTTTACTAATATTGGTAATGCATTTTTATCTTAAGGGGGGAATTATATGCCTAAAACACAATTACATTTTGAGACTACAAGGTCTTGGCGAAATACGATTATTTTATTAGTAGATATTGTACTATTTTTTGCACTTTTAAATTTTTTACCATTTTCTGCAGCAGAGAATAAAGGGTTAGCACTATTGGCTTTTATTGCGGTGTTATGGCTAACAGAAGCGTTACACGTAACAGTAACAGCCTTACTCGTGCCTATAATGGCAGTGGGCTTAGGTGTTGTCCAGTCAAAAGCAGCATTAGCAAGCTTTGCATCTCCAACCATTTTCCTCTTCTTTGGGGGTTTTGCATTGGCCACTGCGTTACATATTCAAAAATTGGATCGCTTAATTGCCAATAAAATTATGACCTTAGCACGAGGTAATTTATTGATTGCGGTTTTATACTTATTTGGTGTAACGGCTTTTCTTTCAATGTGGATCAGTAATACTGCAACAACGGCAATGATGTTACCTCTTGCAATGGGTATTTTAAGCCAAATGGATAAAGAGCAAAATCATAGTACTTATGTTTTTGTATTGCTTGGTATCGCCTATAGTGCCAGTATTGGAGGAATGGGAACACCTGTGGGTAGTCCTCCAAATGCAATCGTGGTTTCTCAATTAAAAATGTCTTTCTCTGAGTGGATGGGCTACGGCTTACCAATGGTAGTAATGTTACTTCCATTAATGGTGGGCGTGCTTTATGTGTTATTAAAACCAAATTTAAATAAGACCTTTGAACACCAATTTGAAGAAATCAAATTAAACCGTCAACGTATTACCATTTTAGTTATTTTTGTTGCGATTGCACTATGTTGGGTATTTGGTCGTTATCTTAATCCATTACTTTCAGGATTATTGGGTATTGAAGGAAAAATTGCTAAATTTGATGGAATGGTGGCACTTTTTGCCGCAGTATTGGTTTGTATTACTCGAGTCACAACTTGGGAGCAGATTCAAAAAAATACCGAGTGGGGCGTATTAATGCTCTTTGGGGGTGGTATCACATTAAGTTCTGTTTTAGGTAAAACTGGGGCAAGTAAAGTATTGGCTGATGGTGTGGTATTTATGATGGAAGGCGGGCATTTCTTCTTAGTTGGATTACTTGTTGCTGCTTTCATTATTTTCTTAACTGAGGTAGCTTCCAATACCGCCAGTGCCGCATTATTAGTACCGCTCTTTATTTCTATTGCACAGGCATTAAATATGCCAGTTGTAGGGCTATCATTAATTATCGGTTTAGGTGCGTCTTGTGCATTTATGTTGCCAGTCGCCACTCCGCCAAATGCCATTGTATTTGGAACAGGAGTTATCAAACAGCGTGAAATGCTGAAAATTGGTTTCTGGTTAAATATTATGTGTATCTTTATTATTGCCAGTGTTGCTTATCTATTCTGGCTATAAATTTAGAGACAAAGCAAAATTGCAAATTTTTAATGCAATGTAACCGCTTCATTATAGAGACAGGAAAATCATCCTGTCTCTATTTTATTTTTGTTGCTTTAATCAACTTCCTGCATCACATTCCAAATCTTTAACGCATCCGCTGTTTCTTTTACATCGTGAACACGTACAATTTTAGCACCATTTTGTACACACAATAATGCCCCTGCAACACTACCAACCAAACGCTCTTCAACAGGTTTATCCAGCACTGCCCCAATCATAGATTTACGAGAAAGCCCTGCCAGAATTGGATAACCAGATTCAGCAAAAATGTGCAGATGTTTTAATAATTGATAATTATGCTCAACAGTTTTACCAAAACCAAAACCAACATCTAAAATAATATGCTGTGGAGGAATACCTGCTGTTACACAAGCAAAGGCTCGTTGATTCAAAAAAGTCGCTACTTCTTCAATAACATCATCATATTCAGGGGCTTGTTGCATTGTTTGAGGTGTGCCTTGCATATGCATTAGGCAAACAGGCAAACCTACCTCAGCGGCGGTGTCCAACGCATTAGGCAAGGTTAAAGCACGAATATCATTGATAATATCCATTCCCATTTTTGCCGACTCTTTCATTACTTCCGCTTTTGAGGTATCCACTGAAATTAAACAATCAAAGCGTGATCGAACCGCTTCTACTAAGGGAACGACACGTTCTAGCTCTTGTTGTTCGCTAATAATTTCAGCATTAGGGCGAGTAGACTCTCCGCCAATATCAATAATGTCAGCTCCTTCATTAAGCATTTTTTCCACTTGAAAAAGGGCTTTGTCTAACGAGAAAAAACGTCCGCTATCCGAGAATGAATCAGGGGTAAAATTTAAAATCCCCATAATATTCGGATTAGTTAAATCTAATAAGCGGTCACATTTTTGATAATTTTTGTAACTAATTTTCATCTCTAAGCCTTTTTAAAATTGCTTTTAAGTTGCTATCAAGTGGAGCGGTAATCACCATTTCTTCTTCGGTTCTTGGGTGGGTAAAGCGAATTGAATAGGCGTGTAAAAACAGACGATTTAGCCCAAAACTTTTCATTTTTTGATCAAATTCTGCGTCGCCATATTTACTGTCTAACGCAATAGGATGTCCTGCATATTGAGTATGTACTCGAATTTGATGAGTGCGTCCTGTGACTGGCGAGGCTTTCACTAAAGTTGCATTTTGATAACGCTCTTCAATACTAAAACGAGTATCCGATGGCTTACCCTCTTCACTGACTCGCACAATACGTTCGCCACTGGCTAATTCATTCTTTTTTAACGATGCTTTAACGGCTTTTACGTGGGATTGCCACTGCCCACGCACTAAGGCGAGATAGTCTTTTTTCACGGTTTTAACGCGTAACTGTTCGTGTAAGTTACGTAACGCAGAGCGTTTTTTGGCAACTAATAAAATCCCTGATGTATCACGATCAATACGGTGGACTAATTCCAAAAAACGAGCTTGTGGACGTAATGCTCGCAATGCTTCAATCAGCCCAAAACTTAATCCACTGCCACCGTGAACCGCAATGCCTGACGGTTTATTAACCACGATTAGTACTTCATCTTCATATAAAATATGGCTTTCTAATTCCGCCACTTTATTGAGTTTTGTTGAAATCGGTGCAGTGTTTTTTTCAGATACTCGCACAGGTGGAATGCGAACCACATCATCAGCCTGTAGCTTATATTCAGGTTTTACTCGTCCCTTATTTACTCGCACTTCGCCTTTGCGAACAATACGATAAATTAAACTTTTCGGTACACCTTTAAGTTTTGCGAGTAAGAAATTATCAATTCGTTGCCCACTTTCATCGTCACTAATGGTTACAAATTGCACTTTGGCACTGATTATTTTTTCTGTCATTCATGATTCCAAGTTATAGGTTAATAAGCGGTCACTTACTTATAAAAATTTGCAAATTATGCAACAAATCCTACCGCTTGATACACCTCTTTTAAGGTTTGTTGTGCTTTTGCTCTCGCTTTTTTTGCACCATCACGATAGATTTGCTCTAATAATGCTTCATTATTACGGAAATGATGGAAACGCTCTTGTAAATCAGTCAGCAATGTAGAAACCTCATCAGCCACCGCTGTTTTTAAATGACCATACATTTTGCCTTCAAACTCTTCTTCCAGCTGTGCAATAGTTTTACCTGTAATTGCCGATAAAATATCTAATAAGTTAGACACCCCTGCTTTATTTTTCACGTCATAACGCACTACTGGTGGCTCATCACCATCTGTCATTGCACGTTTGATTTTTTTGGCTACGGCTTTTGGATCTTCTAATAAGCCAATCACATTTTTACGGTTATCATCCGATTTCGACATTTTTTTGGTTGGTTCAAGTAATGACATTACCCTTGCACCTTGCTTTGCAATAAAGACTTCTGGCACTTCAAAAATCCCTTTAGTGACATTGCCCTCTGTATCTTTTTCACCATAAATGGCATTAAATCGATCGGCAATATCTCGTGTAATTTCTAAATGCTGACGTTGATCGTCGCCCACTGGCACTTGGTTGGTTTGATATAACAGAATATCTGATGCCATTAAAATAGGATAAGTAAATAACCCCACATTCACGTTTTCTTCATAACGTGCTGATTTATCTTTAAATTGGGTCATTCGGTTCATTTCACCAAAATAGGTGTAACAATTTAACGTCCACGCTAATTGGGTATGTTCAGGCACCTGAGATTGAATAAAAATGGTGCTTTTTTCAGGATCAATACCACAAGCAAGATAAAGGGCTAAAACATCTAAAGTGGCTTTACGTAACGCTTCTGGATCTTGGCGAACTGTAATCGCGTGTAGATCCACAATACAATATAAACAATCATAGTCATCTTGCATTTTTACCCACTGACGTAACGCCCCCAAATAATTTCCTAATGTAAGCTCACCTGATGGTTGAACACCACTAAATACGATTGGTTTTTTTGTTGTCATTTGAATTTCCTATTTCTTCCTGTATTTTATATTATTTGGACTTATAGAATATGCCCCTACAAGATCATTTTATGCAATTTTTAAGATTTCTGCAAAGTCTTCACACACAAAATCAGGTTCTGATTCACTGATAGGGATATTGTAATTGTAACCATAGGTTAAACCAACACTTTTACACCCAGCAACTTTTGCCGCCAAAATATCATTTTTAGAATCCCCCACAAATAACACTTCATTTGGATAGCATCCAAATTTACCGAATAAATAAAATAATGGTGCTGGATGTGGTTTAACCAAAGGTAGCGATTGCCCACCTAAGGTTTCTGAAAATAGATGATCTATTCCAAACGCCTTTAATACAGGTTGTACGTGCTTAGTTGGTTTATTGGTTACTACTGCTAAAATATAGCCTTTTTGGTGCAATGTCTCTAAGGTGGATTTTACATTTGGAAATAATACGCTTTTATTACACACATTTTCACCATAAAAATAATCAAAACGTTGTTTAAGTTGTGCGATTTGTTCAGCATTAAATTGCTCCGCCTTGCCTGACCATTCTAAGCCTTTTTGAAATAAAACATCTGCCCCTTTACCGATCCACGTAAGCACAGTTTCCTCTGGTGCTGGTGGTAATCCAACTTCTGCAAAAACAGAATTTAATGATAAGGTTAAATCTGGCAGACTATTCACTAATGTGCCATCTAAATCAAATCCGATAAGTTTAAATTTATTGTTCATTTTATCCTCTTTTGTTTATAAAACGTATTTTTTTATCATCAACAGATACAATCAGTATCTCAAATAATGAAAATAAAATAACACCCAAAATGTAAAAAATATTAAAAATTTCAAAATTAAATATATTACCTGCAATCGCACTCGCATTTACCATTGCACAAATAATTAAAATCAAAGGTAAATATTGTTTTGCTCTACAAAAACTACGATAGACACAGTAAAAAGTTAGGGTTCTGCTCCCTGCCGTAAGCATACTAAAAAATACAAAAAATGGCAGCATATCCAAATTATCAACGCCACTCAAAGGTACAATAAAAATAATACAACTTTCAATAATAAAAAAGCGTCTGTACTTTGGTTGCCAATCTGTTTCTTCTATTTTGAATACAAGATGATATAGCGTAGCAGAAATTAAAGGAATAAAAAATAGAGATAACGTCCAGCCAATGTCTCGTCTTAATAATGAACAGCCATATTCATCGCAACGATAACACTGCCACCAAATCACAACACTGATAACTGATACAATCAACGCCAATAAATAAACTGCTTTTGTCCTAAATCCTACCACTAACCCAATCAAGAAATTTAAAATAATAAATATACTTGCTTGGGCAAAAACAATCGCAAAAATATAAAAGGCTAATACAAAAGAAAATAAGGTGTTAACTAAACCACCAAAATCATCACTTGACGTATCAATGAACATTACCATTAAATAAAGAGAAAAACCGCAACGAAAAAACCATCTATATGCTTGAATAGCAAAACAAGCATAGTTTTTTAATGCAGGTATTTTATTGATTACATTTCTATGATTAAGACAAAATGGTGCATTTAATAAAGTATCTTTAATCATAATTAAAAAAGAATCCATTGCTATCCTTCCTTTAATATTATTTGTTACTCAACCACTACCAACTCTCTCACTAACGCAGTTGCATAACTCCCTGATTCTAAAAAGAAGTTTAATTTTAGTCCTTCATCAATAAATAGCCATTCAAAATTTTGTGGTTTACACAACATTGCTCGGCGAGAAGCTTTCATTCTTACCTCTTTCATCAATTCAATAAAAGATTGGTGTTGTGCAATAATTTGTTGCTCAGGTTGTGGGGCTGATTTGTCTAAGGAATCTTCCCCGAACAGTGGAGCAGTCAGCAATAAATCATTATCCGTTAAACGTTGTTGTAATTCTGTTAACTCGTTTTCTGTCGCTTGAAAGAAACTATTTGAGCCTGCAAGTTGTAGTAAATCATTATTTACAACTCGTGATATAAGGTTTTCTTGAATACGGGCTGAAACCACTTGATTGAATATATCACTACGTGCGGCTGAAAGATAAAAACTGCGTTTTTTACGATCTTTCACCTTAATTTCACCATTCGCCCAACGTTGAGCTTGAATTAAATTATTGCCATCTCGTCCGAAGCGTTGTTCGGTAAAATAGTTAGGAAATCCAACCGCTTGAATTTGTGTTAAGCGTTGTTCTAAATCATCCGTTTGTTTTACATCTCTTAATAAAAGCTTAAAATGGTTACCCACTAACGCCCCTACTCGAATTTTACGATTATGGCGAGTCACCTCTAAAATCTCGACACCTTCTTCTGAAAACTGGCTAAAATCTGGTGTTTCCTTACCTGCTAAGTGTAAACAAAACCATTGTTCTGTGATGGCATTGCGATCTTTTAAGCCAGCATAACTCATATTTTTTGCAGAAATACCCGCAAACTTTGCTAATTTTTCCCCTACAAATAAGGTGTTGGCATTGGTTTTACGCACTTTAACCGCAACAAATTCTCCTTCATTAGCAAGATCGTAACCCAATTCTTCTCTCACAATAAAATCTGCAAATTCTGCTTTTAATCGACCCGCTTGTTTGGGTTCACCATTTAGATAGGCTAAATTCATTTTTTAATCCTTAAGTTTTTATGATTCGCTAATATGAAAATACCGCTAACACTAGAAAGTGCAAGCGGTAAGATCTTATCAAAAATTTGCAAATTAACGTCTAGGTAAGTAATCCATTGGATTAACCGATTTACCTTTATAACGAATTTCAAAGTGTAATTTGGTAGTGTTAGTACCTGTATTACCCATTGTTGCAATACGCTGTCCAATTTTTACGGTGTCTTGCTCTTCAACTAAAATTTCATCATTGTGAGCATAAGCACTGAGATAATTATCATTGTGCTTAATAATAATTAAATTACCATAGCCTTGCAGAGCATTACCTGCATATACAATTCGACCGCTCGCTGTCGCTTTTACAGCTTGTCCCTTAGAACCTTTAATATCAATACCTTTGTTTCCACCATCTGCTGATGAAAAACGAGATACAACACGCCCTGCTGTTGGCCAGTTCCATTTTAACGACGAATCAGCCATTCTCACTGCTTTAGTTGTCATTCTTTCTGTGCTGGTTGTGGCTTTTACAGGGCCTCTGACCGTACCATCTGAACCATATGCTGTTCCATTTCTAGTCGCTTTGTAGGTGACTTTAGAAACCGTTTTTGCAGTAGAAATCGCTTTATCTGCAATTTCTCCTTGTGCCTTAACGACTACTTGTTTAGGTTTTGTAACAACAGTTTTAGTTATCACTTTTGGTTTAACAATTTTCTGTTTCACCACTTGTTGCTTCACAACTTTTTTAGGATAACTACCTGTTAGTTTTATTTTTTGTCCAATTTTTAATGGATAAGGTTCTTCCAAACCATTTAACGCAGCAATCTCTCTGACATCTTTACCTGCAATATAGGCAATCAAGAACATTGTATCGCCTTGACGAACCGTATAAACGTTTTTGTCATAAAATCCTTTATCAATTTCACTGTAAATAGGTTTATGAGTCGCATCATCCCGAGGAATATTTATCGCTCCCTCTGCGACAGTTGGCTTTTCCATTGTCTTTGGCGTTACATTTGTAACTACCTGTTGCTGTGTCACTGTAGGCGCAACATTGGTATTTACAACAGAATTTCCTTTTGGTTGAACTGCTGGTACCACTGAACTTGCCCCTGCTCTTGGTGCGGTATTCATTGAAGTTGGCATTCTTGTTTTTTGAATATTTGCATTATGCTGGTAACCTGCTTTTCCAGCACGATTCACAGGACGAGTAGTGCCTGGAAAAAGATCTGCATTAGAAGCATACCCAACAGGTGCCGCTCGCTGAGAGCTACAAGAAGCTAAGACCACCGCCCCTAGAGGAAGCAGTAAAAATGTTTTTTTCATCATATCAATCTCTATTAAATAAACTTACTATCGAAGTTTTAGCACTTGTCCAATTGTTAAACTATATGTTTGATTTAAATTGTTTAAACGTGCAAGTGTATTCACATCTTGTCCTGATAAATAAGAAATCAAAAATAGAGTATCACCTTTTTGTACTGTATAAGTACTACCAGTATAAGAACCTTTCGTCATTTGACTATAATCAGGACGACCTTCTGCATCTCTAGGAATGGTAATAGTTTGAGTGTTTTGTGATACTGAGGTCGCTGGTGTTGTTTCCTCTTGATAGATTGGACTCTCAACTTGAGTAGGAGTATACACTGTAGTTTCAGTATTTTGCCAACCCACATTGGTCGTTTCAATTGCTGGTGGTGGCGGTGGCAATACATCTTCATCTTCCATTGCTGGGCTATATGTTGAACAGCCAGCTAAAGTTAATGCCGTCATTGGAAATAGTAAAAATAATTTTTTCATTATGTCTCTCCTTGCTATTTATTTAAAAAATTGATAGAGAAAATAAGCTATCACTGCTAATAATACAACTGACCAGCCAATAATTTCAATCGATTTACGGATTTTATTTGCATATTTTTCTCCTCCCCAAGCAGATAATTTTGCTACAAGCAAAAAACGCAGGAAACGAGATATTGTGGCAGTTAATACAAAAGGTAAGAATAACATTTGCATTACGCCAGCACAAATCGTAAATATTTTGTAGGGAATTGGCGAGAACCCTGCTAGAAAGACCACAAAAACACCCCATTGTTCAAACCAAGTAATGGTTTGTTCAAATTTAGTTTGATAGCCCCAAGTTATAATAATGTCTTTTACCCAATCAAAAGCAAAATAACCAATGCTATATCCTATTGCACCACCTAGTACTGATGCGATAGTCGTATAAATAGCATAACGAGTCGCCAATTTCGGCTTACTCATCGACATTGGAATAAGCATTACATCAGGTGGAATAGGGAAAAATATCGCCTCAATAAAGCTGATAAAACTTAACCATAACCACGCTAAGCGGTGTGATGACCACTCCATTACCTTGTCATAAACCGTGCCAAATAATTTCATTTAAAATTTTTCTTTTAAACCTGCAATAGATTGATGAGCAGTCATATCTGCTTGAATCGGTGTAATGGACACTTTATTTTGTTTAACTGCAAAAAAGTCTGTGCCTTCGCCCTCATCAATAGGTGTACCACTTGGTCCAATCCAATAAACAGTCGCATCTCTTGGATCTTTCTCTTTAATGATTTTTGCATCTGCAAGACGATTCCCACAGCGAGTAATTTCAATACCAGCTAACTTTGAATAAGGGACATTTGGCACATTTACATTCAGAATTTGTTTATTTGGCAGAAGATCTATTTCTATTTTTTGAAGTAAATCGAGAACAACTTTAGCCGCTGTTTCAAAATGATGTTCACCTGATACAAGATAAGTAGAGTCATTTTTTTCAACCAAAGAGACTGCAATAGAAGGTAATG